>NZ_VRUU01000081.1 GCF_008039875.1 Methylobacterium sp. WL119
GAGCGCCGCGGCCGCGGCGCTCAGCGCGGCGGCGAGCGCCAGCGGCGACAGGCCCGCGCGCAGGAAGGCGGCAGAGAACATCACGCAACCCCGATCTCGGCCCCGCGACCGGGCGGTTCCGAGCCGGATCATGCCGGCCCGATGGTTACCGATCCCTTGTGGCCGCCCGAGGGTTCGGCCCCCATCGGCTTGGCCGCGCGAGGGTCACGTTCGATGCGTTTCAGATCCGCGGAAGATCTGCCGACCGCCCGTATGGTCGGCGCCCGATGCGACCCTCTCTCCACCGCTCATACGTTCCATCGTTCGCGGCATCGAAGCTTGCCGATCGGCCATGACGGATGGAAGTCTCTCGACAGACGCGAGATCGAGGCTGTCGCCGTCCCAAGCGAGCACTTCGTCCTGGCGACCGAGGTCCTGGCGACCGAGGTTCTGGCGACCGGGAAGGATGAGGCCGCCACGGTTGCGGACAGGCCGAGACGCTGCGCGCGCTTCGGGAGTCGAGCGAGGCAAAGGGGGCGTGGTGGCTCGGGGTCAGGCCGATCTCGGGCGCGTCACGGCCTCGCCCACACGTCGTTTCGAGTGCAGGCCACCATGCGGACTTCGGTCGTCGTGTCGGCGCTGCGCGCGACGTCTCGATCCCCGACCGCTGGAGGCGAGCCTTCTCACCACCGATAGATCAGGCTGCCGATGACCGTTGCCGGCTGGTTGAAGTTGCAGAAACCGAACGAACAGGTCGTGTAGTTTCGGTTGAAGATGTTGTAGCCGTTGATCTGCGCGCGGAAGCCTTTGTACTTCGGGTCGAGCGCGGCGAAGTCGTAGGCAACGAGGGCGTCGTAGAGCGTCACGGCGGTATTGCGCACGGTGTTCTGATCATCCGCGTAGCTTGAGCCGATGTAGCGGATGCCGCCGCCGATCTGCAGCCCGCGCAAGGCCGAGGCGGGCGGGAAGGCATAAGTCAGGAACGACGCGTAGGTGTCGCTGGGGATGCCGGAGACGCGGTTCCCGTTGAGGGACTCGCCGGCAAACGAGGTCGAGTTCACGAACCGGATGTCGACATGCGTGTAGGCGATGGTCAGGTTCGTGCCCGGCGCGAGGTTGGCGGTCGCCTCGGCCTCGAAGCCCTTCGAGCGTACGGCACCGCCAGCGGTCTGGAACGCGATGTTGCTCGCGTCGGGGATCAGGATGCTCGACTGGTTGATGTCGAAGCCGGCGAACGCCGTCTGGATGTTGGTCCCGGGAATCAGGTACTTCACCCCCGCCTCGATCTGGTCGCCCGTGGCCGGCTTGAACGCCTGTCCGTTTCGGTCCTGGCCGACCTGCGGGGTGAAGGTCGTGGCATAGCTCGCGTATGGAACCAGCCCTGGCGCCAGAACGTAGCCCAGGCCGACCCGGCCGGTGAAGGCGCTGTTGTCCTGGCGCGAGACCGCGCTGTCGGGCGTGGCGTGGTTGTCCTGGAAGACCCAATCGTGGCGCCCGTTCACGGTCAGGATGAAGTCGCCGAACTTGGCCTGATCCTGCAGGTAGACGCCGACCTGATCCTGGGTCTGGCGCGAGGCGGACCCAAGAGGCGGCGTCGCGATGAACTGCTGGCCGTAGTTCCGGGTGGTGAGGTTCAGGTCCGGGGCGAGGCCGAAGCCGAAGCGCGCGCTCAGGCTGTATCGGGCGTAGTCGACGCCGCCGACCACGGTGTGGGCGACCGGGCCGGTGGCGAAGCGCGCCTCCAGCTGGTTGTCCAGCGTCTGCTGCACCAGGCCCTCGCGGATATAGCCGGTGTCGCGGGTGCCGATCGTGCGCGCGTCGTTGACGTTGTTGATGTCGACGTACTTCGCGCTCAGGAACAGCCCGTAATGCCGGAAGTTCTGGCGGAAAACCAGGTCCGGCGTGAAGAAATGCTCGAAGGCGTAGCCGACCCGATACTGAGTCTGGTCGAGGCCGATGAAGCGCGGATCGCCCTGGTAGAAGTTGGACACCCGGAAGCCCGGGTCGTTGTAGAAGAACGTCGCCGCCGGCGTGTTGGTGACCTGGAACTCGCTCAGGAACGTGAACGTCGTGTCGGCCGATGGCTTCCAGGTGAAGGCGGGCGCGATGTTGAACTGGTCGTCGTTCGTGCCGAGGCCGATGAAGGTGCCGGCCTCGCGGCGTACGCCGGTGAGGCGGTAGGCCATGGTGCCGTCCGAACCCTCGACCGGGCCGCCGACGTCGAAATTGCCCTGGAAGCGTCCGAAGCTGCCGGCTTGGAACTGCACCTCGCCGAACGGCACGAAGACGGGGCGCTTGCTCGTGATATCGAGGATGCCGCCGGGCGATCCGAGGCCGTAGAGGCCGGAGGCCGGGCCGCGGAGGATGGTCAGCGCCTCGGCGCCGTAGGGCTCGCTTTTGGGAAAGGCGAAGCCGCTGCCGATCACGCGCAGGCCGTCACGATAGATGCCCTGGTTGGTGAGCACGTCGAAGCCGCGGATGAAGATCTGATCGAAGCGCGGGTCGAAGCCCGACCGGGCGGAAATGGCGCCCGGGACGTAGTTGACCGCGTCGGTGAACGTCTGGACGTTGCGGTCGTTCAGCTGCTCTCGGGTGACCACCGAGACCGATTGCGGGGCCTCGATCAGCGGGGTGTTGGTTTTGGTGGCGGCCGTGGCGACGCGCGCGGTGTAGCCGGTGATCCCGGAGGGGCCGCCACCGCCGCCGCTGGTGGCGGCCGTGCCGCCGTCGCCGGCGCTGACGTTGAGGCCGCCGGAGCCGGCCGATGCCGGCGCGGCGTTGCCGGGTCCCACCGCCTCGACCGAGATCTCGTTGAGCTGAACGGTGCCATCTTGTGCCACCACGGGACCGGCGAGGATTGTGGTGGTGAGAAGGACGGGGAGGAGCGAGGAGCGGTGGGACATGGATCACGCTGGCGCGCGCTCGGACGAGCGCAGTACCCGTGTGATCGTCCTTCACGGATCCGCGAGCAAGCCAAAAACGTGTTATAGATCACACACTTAAAACGGTTCAAATCTGAAAATATTCTAAATTTAAAGTGGGCGAATGCCCCTCGTCGAGGCCGAGGCGCAGGGCATCCGAGAGGGTTCGGGCCGTGAGCGACCTGCCCCGCGCCCGCCGGCGCGAGCCGAGCGACCAGGGCACGAAATCGAACGTCGGCTTTCAAGCGCCAAGCCGGCTTCCGTTCACCACCCTTCGCGGCCTTTCACAGGGTCAAGCTGCGCGCGCAGGCCTTTGGTCGGCGCAGGCGCCGAGGTCAGCGCAGGAGCCAGGTGCCGACGAAGGCGAGGGCGGCCGAGTAGACGGCGTATCCGTCCTCGTCCGTCACCACCACGGTGATGGTCTGGCGCTCGCCCTCGGCCGGGCTCTCGTCGACGGCGATGGCGGGCAGCAGGCGCTTGGCCTGGAGCGCGGCGGCCTGCACGTCCTCGCACAAGGTGCCCACGTCGTCGCGCTGGTGGAAGCCGTCGTGGATGTCGAAGAAGTAGCGGGGCACAGGCTGTCCACGCGTGGAAGGCGGGAGCGCATCCGTCTCTCAGGCGCGGAGCGCCGAATACTGGGGCCGCGATGGCAGAATCGTATACATCCCGACCGGGACGGCAACCGCGCGAGTGTCGCATGCGGCGGCGGCGCACGAACCGGCCGATGTATTGGCCCGATCCCCGTGCGGACGGTGCGATAGCCTCGCGGAGATTCGCGCGCCTCGTCCCTCCTTTCCCGACCCTGGCGTGAGCCGAGGCCCACCCTTCCCCCACGAAAGGGGAGGGACGATGCGGCGCCCGCCTCCGGCGCCGGCGCGGATGGCGCGGACGGAAAATTTCCGGTTTCCTGCTTGTCCTGTCCGGCGATCGTCGAAAGATCCGCGAGGAGCCTGCCATCCCGAGCCCCACCGCCCCGGTCCCGCCCGCGATGCCCTACCTGCCGCAGCTCGACGGGGTGCGGGCGCTGGCGATCGCCATCGTCTACGTCGCCCATTGCGGGCTGAGCCACGTCGTGCCCGGCGGCTTCGGCGTCACGGTGTTCTTCTTCCTGTCGGGCTACCTGATCACCACGCTGCTGCGGATCGAGCGGGGGCGGACCGGGACGGTCTCGCTGCCGGCGTTCTACCTGCGCCGAAGCTTGCGCATCCTGCCGCCGATGTACCTGGCGCTGGCGCTGTCCGGCCTGCTCCACGGGCTCGGTCTGCTCGACTGGATGCCGGTCGACGCGGCGGCGGTGCTCGGGCAGGCGACGTTCCTGACGAACTATCCCGACCTTCTCGGCACCGAGCGGGTGCTGCCGGTGCCGCTGTGGAGCCTCGCCATCGAGGAGCACTTCTACCTGCTGTTCCCGCTGGCCTACCTCGCGTGGCTCGGGCGCCTGTCGCCGCGGCGGGCGGCCGTGGCGTGCCTGGCGCTGTGCGGCGCGGTGCTGGCGATCCGCGGCCTCAACGTGTGGCGGCTCGCCGACTACAGCCTGAACTACTCCTGGACCCACACCCGCATCGACGCGATCCTGTTCGGCTGCTGCCTCGGCCTGTGGAACAACCCGGTGATCCCGGCCGACCGCGCCTGGCGGCCGAAACCCTGGCACGTGGCGGCGGCGGGCGCCGTGATCCTCGCCACCCTCGCGGTGCGCGACCCCGCCTTCCGCGAGACCCTGCGCTACACCCTGCAGAGCGCGGCGTTGCTCGTGCCGTTCTCGGCGGCGCTTCAGGGCCGCGGATGGGTCGTGCGGGCCCTGGGCTCCGCGCCGATGCGCCGGCTCGGGCTGTACTCCTACGGCTTCTACCTGGTGCACCCGACGGTGATCGCGCTGCTGCTGCACCTGCGGCCGGGCTCGGGCCCGCTCGTGCTGATCGCCGCCGGCCTGGTGCCGACGCTCGCCCTCTGCGCGCTGATGCAGGTCGCGGTGGAGCGCCCCTGCGCCCGGCTGCGCCGGCGCCTGCTCGCCCCGTCCGGCCGGCCGCCGGAGCCGAGCCTCGCCGACCCCGCGCGCCGGGCGGCCTGAACCGCGCGGCGGCACGCGGCGTTCCTCCGGCACACCGAAGGAGACCGCCCGTGCGCCGCCCGATCGCAGCCCGCCCGCCGATCGCCGCTCCCCTGCTTCTCGCCGTCCCCCTGCTGCTCGCCGCAGGCCTGCTGGCCGCCGCCGGCTCGGCCCAGGCGCAGCGCGTCGACACCACGACGCTCACCTGCGCGCAGGCCCGCGGCGCCGTCGCCCGCGCCGGCGGCATCGTGCTCGGCACCGGCGGCCCGACCTACGACCGCTTCGTCCGCGACCGCAGCTTCTGCGCGGCGACGGAGGTGACGCGATCCGCCTACGCGCCGACGCGCACCGACCCGAGCTGCTTCGTCGGCTACCGGTGCATCGAGCCGGGGTTCGACGACTGGTTCGGCGACCGGTGAGGCCGTCCCCTCAGTGGAGGAACGGCAGGGCGTGCGGCGCGAGGTAGCCGAAGCCGAGCAGCACCGCGCCGGCCGCGCCGAGCAGGCCGCCGGCGAAGACCAGGGCGACGATGCCGGTGATCACCTCGGCCGAGGCCAGCACGATGCCGATCTGGAAGGCGGCCGAGGCCAGCTCGTAATGGTGGTAGCGCAGCAGCGAGAGGTCGCGGTTGTTCTGCGCGGTCTTCGCCTTCTCGGCGAGTTCCTTGCGCCCCTCGCCGGTGGCGGGCTCGGAATCCCAGCGTGCCATCGTCTTCGCCCACTCGGCGCGCTTGGCCGCGATCGCGTCCTGGTTCGGCCCCGGCGGCACCAGGGCCACCGCCTCGTCGGCGGTCTTGAGCACCGTGGCGCGGATGGTGCGCGCCTGGAAGAACGCCCACTGGTTGGCCGCCTCGACGTTGGCGCCGATCGCGTCGGTCTGCGCCGCCTTGCCCAGCGTCTCGCTGAAGGCGAGGAACAGCGCCAGCACCGAGATCAGCAGCGCGACGCGCTTGTTCGACGTCCCGCCCGCTCCGTGACCACCCGACATCCGCTCAACGCTCCCCGTTCGATTCGTGCGGGCGCAGTCACAGCGCATCCGGCGCGCGGATGCAACGCGGCCGAGCTTTTAGGCCGATCCGCCGGCACCGCCTATGCTTCGGCCCGGCCCGATTCGCGGCCGGCGGTTTTCGTCTCCGGAGGACGCGTGATGCGCATCGCCAGCCTCACCTTCATGGCCCTCGCCCTCGGGCTGGCGGGACCCGCCCGCGCCGAGGCGCCGCAGAAGGCGGTTCCCCAAGTCCCTTCCCAGGTCACGCCTCAAGTCACCCTCGATCCGGCCCGCCTGGCGGCGGCGAAGGCGGTGGTCGCCCGCGCCCAGGGCGATCGCGACACCACGCTCCAGGCGATGACCGCGCCGATGACGGCGATGGTCCAGCAGATGGGGCTCAAGCAGCCCGATCGGGCCAAGGTCATGGTGCAGGAGGTGATCATGCCGATCCTCTCCGAGCATTACGACGAGCTGCTCAACCTGCAGGCGATCTCGTTCGCGGCCGTGCTGTCGAAGGCGGACCTGGAGGCCATCGCCGCGTTCTACGACACGCCGGCCGGCCGCAACATGGCCAAGGCGCAGCCGCAGCTGGCTCAGGCGCAGCTGACGGGCATGCAGCACTGGATCGGCAGCCTGGCCGGCGAGATGCAGGCGAAGCTCGCCGCGACCGCCGAGGCGCACGGCTGGGTGCCGGGCGGGAACAAGCCGAAGCCGAACTGAGCCTCCGGCTCTTCCGGCGGCGCCCGCCTACTCCGCCGCCTGCGCGAACACCGTGCCGGCGCGCGGCAGGTCGAGGGTGTCCCAGGTCTCGACCAGCGCCGCCGTCAGGGTGGCGATGCGGGCGGCGTCGTGGAACGGCGAGGGGGTGATGCGCAGGCGCTCGGTGCCGCGCGGCACCGTCGGGTAGTTGATCGGCTGGATGTAGATCGCGTGGCGCTCGAGCAGGTGGTCGGCGGCCGCCTTGCACAGCTCGGCGTCGCCCACCATCACCGGCACGATGTGCGTCTCGGTGGCGAGCACCGGCAGGCCGGCCTCCTCCAGCGCGCGCTTGGTCGCGGCGGCCTGGCGCTGGTGCGCCTCGCGCTCGGCCGTCGAGCGCTTGAGGTAGCGCACCGAGGCGCGCGCGGCGGCGGCGATCGCCGGCGGGATCGCCGTGGTGAAGATGAAGCCGGGGGCGAAGCTCCGCACCGCGTCGCAGAGCGCGGCCGAGCCGGTGATGTAGCCGCCGACGCAGCCGAACCCCTTGGCCAGCGTGCCCTCGATCACGTCGACCCGGTGCATCACGCCCTCGCGCTCGGCCATGCCGCCGCCGCGCGGCCCGTAGAGGCCGACCGCGTGGACCTCGTCGAGGTAGGTCATCGCGCCGTACCGCTCGGCGAGGTCGCAGATCGCGCCGATCGGCGCCACGTCGCCGTCCATCGAGTAGACGCTCTCGAAGGCGATCAGCACGTTGCGGCCGGCCGCCTCGACCAGCAGCGCTTCCAGGTGCGCGAGGTCGTTGTGGCGGAAGATCCGCTTCTCGCAGCCCGCGTGGCGCACGCCTTCGATCATCGAGTTGTGGTTGAACGCGTCCGACAGGATCAGGCAGTCCGGGATCAGCTTGGCGATGGTGGAGATGCCGGCCTGGTTCGAGACGTAGCCCGAGGTGAAGACCAGACCCGCCTCCTTGCCGTGCAGGTCGGCGAGCTCGCGCTCGAGGTCGACCAGCGGCGAGTTGTTGCCGGCGATGTTGCGGGTGCCGCCGGCGCCGACGCCGCAGCGCTTGGCCGTGTCGGTGAGCGCGGAGACCACCTCCGGGTGCTGGCCCATGCCGAGGTAGTCGTTCGAGCACCACACGGTGATCTCCGAGGTCGCCCCGTCCGGCCGGCGCCAGTTCGCGATCGGGAAGCGGCCCGCGATGCGCTCGATGTCGGCGAACACCCGGTAGCGGCGCTCGCCGTGCAGGCGCTCCAGCGCGCCGCGGAAATGCGCCTCGTAGTCCACCCGCCGCGCCGCGATCTGGCCCTGCACGGAGCCCGGGCCGCGTTCGGAACCGTGCGCGTGCGTGGGGGCCGGTGTGGAGGCGGGCCGGGTCTCGGGCATGGATGTCCTTGGGGGCTGGCCGGGCGTCGGATGCGCCGAGGCGCGGGATCGTCGTCGGCCGGGCCTGTTCGGGATGCGGGAAGGCGCGGCCGAGGACCGGTACGGTCCGGCGCGCCCGATCGCGCATCGGGTGGAGAGGAATCCGGCGGCGTCGCGTGGCGCCGTCGGACCGGAAGATACAGCCGGATCTGGAATCGGTTCAAGGTGACGGGGCGTCATCCCTGCCTTGCAGGCCGACGGGGGGCCGCCGCCGGCATTCGAGCGACCCTTTGAACGCCGCCGGGGCCATCGCCCCGACGGATGGATTGTGAGGTGCCGGCGGACGATCTAGGAGTCGAAGGCGACGATGGGTCGCGTGACGCATGACGACGAAGAACGACGAGGCCCGGGCCGCCCGCCTCAAGGCGGCCCTGCGCGAGAACCTGCGGCGGCGCAAGCGCCAGGTCCGCGGCCGGGGCGAGCCGGCGGCGGGGCAAGAGGCGGCGCAGGAGGAGGGGCAGGTCGCGGCGGAGGACGCCGCCGAGCCGCCGGACGACCGCGACCCGGCCCCGTCGGACGCGCCGTCGTCATAGGCGGCACGCGAGGCATCGGCGCTGCGTCCGCAGCCCGAGCCCGTCGAGCCGGCTCCTCCGCGACGTCACTTGGATGAGGCGGGACGCGTTTCGCCGGGCTCGGCAGGGGCCTGCGTCCCGTCGCCGGGCCGGGTCCTTCCCGGATCGTCCGGGGCGAAGCGGAAGGGGCGGCGCGGATCGGCGCCGCGATGCTCCCGCCTCCGAGGCCGGCCTGCGAACCGAGCAAAGACCCGGCGCGCCGGCGCGGTCCCCTTTCGGACAAAACTCGCCTATAGGCTGCGCTCGAGCATGGGCGGCGAGCGCCCGAGGGGCAGGGCCGGCGGCGCGCGGGACGAAGCGCGGCGCGTGAGGATCACGAGACCATGGACCGCATCCACATCACCGGCGGCGTGCCGCTCAACGGCACGATCCCGATCTCGGGGGCGAAGAACGCCGCCCTGCCGCTGATGATCGCGAGCCTTCTCACCGGCGACACGCTGGAGCTCGCCAACGTGCCGCGGCTCGCCGACATCGCCGCGCTGACGCGGATCCTCGGCAACCACGGCGTCGACCACATGGTGGTCGGCAAGCGCCCGGGGCAGACCACCGAGACCGGCCAGACCATCCGGCTCACCGCCTCCAACGTCATCGACACCACGGCGCCCTACGAGCTGGTTTCGACCATGCGGGCGAGCTTCTGGGTGGTCGCGCCGCTGCTGGCGCGCTTCGGCGAGGCCAAGGTCTCGCTCCCCGGCGGCTGCGCCATCGGCACCCGGCCGGTCGACCTCCTGATCATGGCGCTGGAGAGGCTCGGCGCGCAGATCGAGATCGATGCCGGCTACGTCGTCGCCAAGACCAAGAACGGCCTGCGCGGCGCCGAGATCGACTTCCCGAAGGTAACCGTCGGCGGCACCCACGTGGCGCTGATGGCGGCCTCCCTCGCCTACGGCACCACGGTGATCTCCAACGCCGCCCGCGAGCCGGAGGTGGTGGATCTCGCCGAGTGCCTCACCAAGATGGGCGCCCGCATCCAGGGCGCCGGCACCCCGCGCATCGTGATCGAGGGCGTCGCCCGCATGAACGGCGCCCGCCACGAGGTGCTGCCCGACCGGATCGAGACCGGCACCTACGCCATGGCGGTGGCGATGACCGGCGGCGACGTGGTCTTGGAGAACACCCGCGCCGACCTGCTGCATTCGGCCCTCGACATCCTCTCCACCACCGGCGCCGAGATCACCCAGGTTCCCGGCGGCATCCGGGTGCGGCGCAACGGGGCGGGAATCGCGGCGGTCGACGTGACCACCGACCCGTTCCCGGGCTTCCCCACCGACCTGCAGGCGCAGTTCATGGCGCTGATGACCCTGGCCAACGGCCAGTCGCAGATCCGCGAGACCATCTTCGAGAACCGCTTCATGCACGTGCAGGAGCTGGCGCGCCTGGGCGCCCGGATCCGCCTCGAGGGCGACCTCGCCATCGTCGAGGGCGTCGACCGCCTCAAGGGCGCGCCCGTGATGGCGACCGACCTGCGCGCCTCGGTGTCGCTGGTGATCGCGGGGCTGGCGGCCGAGGGCGAGACCCAGATCAACCGGGTCTACCACCTCGACCGCGGCTTCGAGGCGCTGGAGGCCAAGCTCGCCCGCTGCGGCGCGCGGATCGAGCGCGTGCGGGCCTGAATCGCCCGCCGTATCGAGCGCCCGCCCGCCTGCATTCGCGCGGCGCGGGCCGGGCCCGGGCAGTCGAGCGCGGGCGGATGCGGCTGCGAAGACCGCCGATAATCCCAATCGATACGGTTTTATAGGATCGTCGTCTTGTCTCGTGCGGCTCGCACGAGCAGGGAATCTTAACGCGCGCCTGCCTAAGGACCGGCTCAAGCTCTCCGAGCATTTTCGAGACGGATCGATGTCGGCATTCTCACGTCTCGAGGCGCGCCTGCCCGCCATGACCATCGGGCTCGCGCTCCTCAGCGCCACGGCGATGGGCGGCTTCAGCTGGCACCAGGCCCGCGCCGGGCTGATGGAGGCGGCGCGCGAGCGGCTGCAGCTTGCCGCCGACGCGCGGCGCGACGGGGTCGAGCTGGTCGCCGACCGGATGCAGGCCGACTTCCTCACGGTGGCGGCGCACCCGCAGGTGGTGTCGAACGTCGCCGACCTGATCGAGACCCTCGACCCGTCCAAGCCCGACTATGCCGGCCTCCTGGCCGCCTTCCGGGCGCCGGAGACGGCGGCGGCGCGCATCGCGCTCGACGGCACGGCGACCAACACGATGTACGGGCGCCGGCACGCGAAGGTGCAGGAGGTCGCCCGCAAGCTGCTGGCGCAGGCGGGCTACGCCGACCTGATGGTGCTCGATGAGGGCGGGCGCATCGTCTACACCACCACCAAGGGCGAGGATTTCGCGCGGCCGGTCTCCGATCCGGCGCTGCGGGGAACCGGGCTGGCGCGGCTGTTCGAGCGCCTGAAGGCCGCCGACCCCGAGGCCGCCCTGTTCGAGGATTTCGCGGCCTATCCGGTCGATGCCGGGCCCTCCGCCTTCATCGGCCGCGCGGTGACGAAGCGCGCCAACGTCGCCATGGGCACGGCGCAGGCGGCCGAGCGCATCGGCTACGTCGTGATGCGGGTCGGGCCGGCCCTGTTCGATCCCACCCTGTCGAAGCGCACCGGCCTCGGCGAGACCGGGCAGACGCTCTCGACCGGCGCCGACGGCCTGCTGCGCACCCGGCCGCCGCTGAACCCGGACGCCAAGGCCGGCAGCCCCCTCGATGCGCTCGGGATCGCCCCGGCCCGCCTCGCGGAGGGGCGGCCGTTCGACTTTTCGGGCGCGGACGGCCGGCACCTGGCGGCGTCCTCGGTCGTGTCGGTGCTCGGCGCGCCCTGGACGGTGATCGCCGAGCAGAGCCTCGACGAGGCGATCGGCGCCGTCTCGACCCTGTCGCGGACGCTGGCGCTGGTCGGGCTCGGGGTGCTGGCCGGCACCGCCATCCTCGGCCTGCTGCTGGCCCGGTCGATCGCGCGGCCCCTCGGCGCGCTCACCGCCGCGCTCAAGGCCCTGGCCGCCCGGCAGGCGCTGGAGCAGGTGCCCGGCAGCGGCCGGCGCGACGAGATCGGCGACATCGCCCGGGCGGTGGTGACGATCCGTGACGTCTCCCTCGAGGAAGCCGCGCAGCAATTGAAGACCACCGAGGCGGCGCGGCTGCGCGAGGCGCAGGCGCGCCGCGCCCTCCTCGGCGACCTCGCCGAGCGCTTCGAGCGGTCGGTCGGCGGCATCGTCGCGCGGGTCGCCGGCTCGGTGGCCGGCCTGCAGGTCGCCTCGGGCGGCATGCGCGACGCGGTCGCGGGCACCTCGCAGCGGTCGAGCAGCGTCGCGAGCACCGCCCACGAGACCGCCCGCAACGTCAACACCGTCGCCGCGGCGGCCGAGGAGCTCGGGGCCACGGTCCAGGAGATCGGGCGGCAGGTCGAGCAGGCGGCGGAGATGTCGGACGGCGCGGTGCGCGAGGCGGCCCGCACGCAGGCCGCCATGGATGCGCTGGCCGCGGCCGCGACCCGGATCGGCGACGTCGTCGGCCTGGTCTCGACCATCGCCGGGCAGACCAACCTGCTGGCCCTGAACGCCACGATCGAGGCGGCGCGGGCGGGCGAGGCCGGCCGCGGCTTCGCGGTGGTGGCGGCCGAGGTTAAGGACCTCGCCGCGCAGACCGCGCGGGCGACGGAGGAGATCGGCCAGCAGATCGCCTCGATCCAGGCCGCCGCGGGGGAGGCCTCGGGGGCGATCCACGCGATCACCGGGCGAATCGACGCGATGAACCAGGTGGCGACCAGCATCGCCGCCGCGGTGGAGGAGCAGGGCGTGACGACCCAGGAGATCGTGCGCAACATGGGCCAGGCCTCGGCCGGCACCGGCGCCATGACGGCGGACATCGCCGCCGTCGCCCGCGCGGCGGACGCCGCCGGCACCGAGGTCGCGGCGGTGCTGCTGGCCTCCGACGAGCTCGCCGACCAGTCGGCACGGCTGCGCGCCGAGATCGGCACCTTCCTGGCGGGCGTCCGCGCCGCCTGAGCGAAGCGGGCCGCCTTTCAGGACTCGGGCCGGCTCCCCCTCGCCGGGGCGCGCCGATCGGCGGCCGGGGGAGGGGACGCTCCGTCGCCCGCCCGCACCCGCATCCGTCGCGGCGTCAGCCTGGTGGGCGCGCCTCGGGACGAAGTCGCGGGTGGAATCCCGATCGACGGGCGTCCGAAACGAGAAGGGCCGCCCGGCCCGGATGGCTGGACGGCCCCTCGCCGATGGGAAGCCTTCCGATCAGCGGCCGATGGCTCCGCGCTTGAACCCGAAGCCCGGGACTTCGCAGCCGCAGGACGAGTTGAACGGCGCCGGGCGGGTGACGCAGTTGCCGCGGGCGGTGACGCAGATGCTGCCGCCGCGGCCGCCGCGGAAGTCGTCGCGGCGACGGTCGTAGCGATCCTCGTCGTAGTCGCGGCGGCGCGGGCGATCGTCGTCGTAGCCGCGGTCGAACCGGCGCGGGCCGCCGTAATCGTAGTACTGGGCGCTCGCCACGGTCGCGCCGAGGGTCGTCCCGAGGGTCAGGGCGGCGATGGCCGCGAGGGTGAGGCGCTTCATGGTCATAAGGTGTGTCCGTCTCCGGTCCGAGGTCGACGTGGGGTCGACCGGGTGTCTACGCGGGGCTGCCTGAACGTCGGCTGAGGCCGGCGCAACGGCTGTCCGCCTGGCGGCCCCGACGCTCAACGCGGCAGACTGCGCATCGGCCGCCACAATCGTCCGGCATGGTGCACGGCCGCCGCCCCGTCCGCCCTCGGCCTGCGACGACGGCCTGCGGTTGCCGGAACCGGCCGGCCTCGCTACTGACGCGGGCGAAAATGTTTCCCGTGAAACCTCCTCCGGAGCGGCCCCCCGACATGGAGCTCCTCAAGCTCGCGGCCCTCGACGCCGAGGACCTCACCGTCATCTCCGCCCACCTTCAGGATGCGGTGCTGAACGTGGCCGACCTCACCTTCCTCGCCGCCGAGCACCGCTTCGTGCTGGCGCTGCGCCGGTTCGACTGGCAGGCGCCGGAGACGCCGCGGCGGCGGCTCGCCGGCCTGCATTTCGAGCGCGTGCTCGGGGTCCGCACCCGCGGCCTGACGCTGGGGGATGCCAGCTTGAGCCTGCTCGCGATCACCTTCGAGGAGACCGAGGCGCCGTCCGGCATCGTCACGCTGCTGTTCTCCGGCCAGGCCGCGATCCGCCTCGACGTCGAGTGCATCGAGGCGCGGATGAAGGATCTCGGGCCGGTCTGGGAGGCCGACAGCCGCCCGGGCCACGCGGCGCCCGCCTCCGGCCCGTCGGCCTGAGCCGTCGCGTCCCACGCCCTCACCAGAAGAAGTGCCCGATGATCCGCCTCGATAGCAGCGACCCGACCTTCGCGGACGACTTCGCCCGGCTGCTCACGGTCAAGCGCGAGATCTCGGAGGACGTCGACGAGACCGTGCGCGCCATCATCGCCGGCGTGGTGAAGGGCGGCGACGCGGCGCTGGTCGACTACACCCGAACATTCGACCGGCTCGGCGACGGCTTCGGCGCGTCCGCCCTGCGCGTCACCGCGGACGAGATCGCGGCGGCGCTCGAAGCCTGCCCGGCCGAGGCGCTGGAGGCGCTGCGCTTCGCCGCCGCCCGGATCGAGGCGTTCCACGCCGAGCAGGTCCCGGGCGACCGCCGGACCACCGACGCCCTCGGCGTCACCTCGGGCTGGCGCTGGACCGCGCTCGAATCGGTCGGGCTCTACGTGCCCGGCGGCACGGCGAGCTACCCGTCCTCGGTGCTGATGAACGCGATTCCCGCCCGCGTCGCCGGGGTGCCGCGGATCGTCATGGTGGTGCCGATGCCCGACGGGCAGTCGAACCCGCTGGTGCTCGCCGCCGCGCATCTGTCGGGCGTTCACGAGGTCTATCGCGTCGGCGGGGCGCAGGCGGTGGCGGCGCTGGCCTACGGCACCGAGACGATCGCGCCGGTGGCCAAGATCGTCGGGCCCGGCAACGCCTACGTCGCGGCGGCCAAGCGCCGGGTGTTCGGCCAGGTCGGCATCGACATGATCGCCGGCCCCTCCGAGGTGCTGATCCTGGCCGACGGCCACGCCAACCCGGACTGGATCGCCGCCGACCTGCTGGCCCAGGCCGAGCACGACGTCGCCGCCCAGTCGATCCTGATCACCGACAGCGCCGCGCTGGCCGAGGCCGCGGAATCCGCCGTCGAGCGCGCGCTCGCCACCCTGCCGCGCCAGGAGATCGCGCGGGCGAGCTGGCGCGACTACGGCGCGATCGTCCGGGTCCGCAGCTTCGACGAGGCGGTGCCGCTGGTCGACCGGCTCGCGCCGGAGCACCTGGAGATCGAGACGCAGGACGCCGAGGCGCTCTCGCGAAAAATCCGCAACGCCGGGGCGATCTTCCTCGGCTCGCACACGCCCGAGGCGATCGGCGACTACGTCGGCGGCCCCAACCACGTCCTGCCGACCGCGCGCTCGGCGCGGTTCTCGTCCGGCCTCGGGGTGCTCGACTTCATGAAGCGCACCACGATCCTGGCCTGCACGCCGGAGAGCTTGCGGGCGCTCGGCCCCGCGGCGATAACGCTGGGCCGGTCGGAGGGCCTCGAGGGGCACGCCCGCTCCGTCGCGATCCGGCTGAACCTTTGAAGGCACGCGCACGATGTCGGAGGTCAAGGGGGGTGGGACGGGGGTCGAGAAGCGTGTCGAGCCGGCCGGGAAGGGCACCGATCGCCTGATCGGGGTCACGCTCGACGAGGACTCGATCGGCCGCGGCAACCCCGACCAGGAGCACGAGCGCGCGATCGCGATCTTCGACATCCTCGAGGACAACCACTTCGCGATCCCGGGCCGCACCGGGCCCTACGCGCTCAACCTCGGGCTCGTCGAGAACAAGCTTTCCTTCGCGATCCTGTCCCCGACGGGCGACCCGGTGATGACCCACCTGCTGTCGCTGACCCCGTTCCGCCGGGTGATCCGCGACTACGAGATGATCTGCGAGAGCTACTACAACGCCATCCGCACCGCCTCCCCGACGCAGATCGAGGCGATCGACATGGGCCGGCGCGGCCTGCACAACGAGGCGTCCGAGACCCTGAGGGAGCGCCTGGCCGGCAAGGTCGACCTCGACCACGACACCGCCCGGCGGCTGTTCACCCTGGTCTTCGCCTTGCACTGGAAGGGCTGAGGTGGGCCTGCGCCGCCGACGCCCGCACCGGCACAGACGCTGAGAGCCCCCGCGCGATGGACGTCCTCGTCCCGCCTCCGCCCGGCGACCTCGTCGTGCCGCGCAAGCGCCGGGTCCAGTCGGTGCTGTTCATGTGCAACTTCAACGCCGTGCGCTCGCCCGCGGCGGAGGTGATCGCGCGCCACTACTTCGGCAAGTCGGTCTACGTGCAGTCGGCCGGGGTGCGCTCGGGCGAGCCGGTCGACCCGTTCATGGTCGCGGCGCTGGACGAGATCGGCATCGACGCCAGGAAGCACCGGCCCCGCACCATCGAGGAGCTCGACGAGTGGGAGGGGCTGAACTTCGACCTGATCGTGACGCTGGCCCCCGAGGCGCACCACAAGGCGCTGGCGATGACCCACACCCTGGCGGCCGACGTCGAGTACTGGCAGACGGCGGACCCGACCATCCTCCAGGACGCCTCCCGCGAGCAGCGCATGGACGCCTACCGCGACGTCCGCGACGGGCTGACCTACCGGATCAAGATGCGGCTGAAGGGGTAGGGGACGCGGCGCGGCAGGCTCCGCGGTCGATCTGGCGCTTCCCCGCCGCGCGAACCGATCGCGGCGCATCCCGCGCGAAGGTCTGCCGCGCTCACCTGTTTTGCCGGCAAAGCGCGGGTCCCCTCTCCCGTTTGGGAGAGGGGACCCGTTCGGCGCGAGGTGGTCGACACGATCGGTGTGCGGCGGGGAAGTCGCGCCCTCACGCCTCCAGCCGGCGCATCCCGGTGATCGCGCCGTAGCTGTTGGCGGCGATCCGCTCCGCCGCCCGACGCAGGGGCTCGACCGCCACCGCCATGTGATGGCCGTTGGCGTGGATCAGGGTGTCGGCGTCGAGCATCAGGCCGGTATGGCCGCGCCAGTCGACGAAGTCGCCGCGGCGCAGGCCGTCGAAGCCGATCGGCAGGGCGCGGCCGACGGCGCCGGCCTGCTGGTCGGCGTCGCGCGGGCAGGGCAGGCCGGCGAGATCGAGGCAGAGCTGGACCAGGCCCGAGCAGTCGAGCCCGAGGCTGGTGCGCCCGCCCCACAGGTAGGGCGTCCCGACCAGCCGCTCGGCGGTGGCCGCGTAGTCCGGCACCGTGCGGTCGAGGGGGGCGCAGTGGGCCGCGAAGACGAAGGCGTCGCCGACCCGGACGAAGTCGCCGGCCGTGTCGGCGACCGTTATCCGCGCCCCGAGCCCGAGATGGCCGAGCGCCGGGCGCTTCATGTCGGGGGCGGGGTAGAGGAAGCTGCGCAGGGCCGTCACCCGGTGGGTCGGGGCTGGGTCGGCCGGGCCGAGGCTCGCCGCCGGCAGGTAGCCGACATAGCCGTCGCGCATGAGCTGGACCCAAGCGAACCCGTCGCCGACCTCGTACACGGCGACCGCGTCGCCCATCACCGCCTCGGTCTCGAGCCCGGCCTCCGGTCGCGGCGTCCGGCGTAAGGGGGCGGCCGGGACCACGACCCGGCGCGGCTCGCCGGCGACGAAGCGCGCCGCCTCGACCGTGCCGCGCAGGCGGATGTCGGCGAGGTCCGGCCGGGCCGGCGTGGTGCGCGGATCGTGGTTGGCGGTCGGCGGGCTCGTCATCACGGCTCGGGGCTGCGGCTGTCTCGGAATCTGCGGGCGTCTCGAAGTGATGATCGCGGGCCGCGGTGACCGAACCACGCCCCGGGGCGCATCTCCTCCCGCGCCATTTCGACGCATCGTCGTGCTGCTTGAGACGGCAACTGCATCATGAATGCGCCAGCGCGCCCGCAGGATCGCGGCGCACCTCTGCCTGCCTCTTCGGCACGCCGGGGCATGCATGGCAGCACGGCGACGGCCTCGTTTTGATGCGGTGCACAATCGGCGCGAATCGGGTACGGTGGGCCATGACGAGCGCGAGCCCTGCCGTGAAGAAGTCGAAGAAGAGCTTTGCCGACCTGCCGCCGATCCGGGTCCGCCGCGAGCCGCCGACGATCGTCGAGGCGGTGACCGCCGCGCAGGACCTGTCCGACGACCTCGAGCAGCAGATCGAGATCGCCGCCGGGCTGATCGGCCTGCCCGCCGAGGAGGTCCGCCCGCACGTCGTCGCGGCGCTGCGGGCCAAGCCCGAGCGCGTGCCGGAGCGGATCATCGCCCAGGCCGGCCCGAGCCGGGCGCCGCGCACCGTCATCGTCGAGCGCCGCACCCGCCCGCCGGTGATCGTCGAGCGCCGCGGCCGCCCGCTCGATCCGCGGCGCTGACGGCGCCCGCGGACCGCCTTCGAGTCCCGCGCTACCAGGCGAGCGTCTCGCCGCGGTAGTCAAGATAGGCCGTGCCGGGCCGGCCGAGCCGGGCCTCGATCACGTCGGCCATGCCGGTGACGCTGGTCGCTACGTCGATGTCGGCCCCGTCGCCGCCCATCTCGGTCCGCACCCAGCCCGGATGCATCAGCACCACGCTCAGGTTCTCCGCCGCGTGGCGGATCGCGAAGCTGCGGACCAGGGTGTTTAGCGCCGCCTTGCTGGCGCGGTAGTTTTCCCAGCCGCCGGAGGTGTTGAGCCCGACGCTGCCGAGGATCGAGCTCATGAACACCAGGCTGCCGCCGGGCGCGAGCCGATCGCGGAAGGCTTCGGCGAAGCGGACCGGGCTGATCGCGTTGGTGAGGTAGACCTGCGCCGCGACCGGCCGCGGCACCGCGTGCAGCGGATCGTGCGCCTGCGTCGCCACGCCGGCCACCACGAACACCAGGTCGAATGTTCGGGACGCCAGCCGGTCGTGCAGGGCCGAGACCGCTTGGTCGTCGTCGATGTCGGCGGTCTCGATCGTCAGCGCCTCGGATTCGAGGGCGGCCAGGCCCGGCGAGGCCTTGCGCTGGGTCGCGGTGACGCGCCAGCCGCGCCCCAGGAAGGTCTCGACGAGCCCGAGCCCGAGGCCGCGCGAGGCCCCGACGATCAGCGCGTTCCTGGCCGACGAATGTTCGAGTTCTGCCATGGGATGTCTCCTGCGAGGCCGGGTTCGGGATTTCTTGGGAGGAAGGTGGCTTCATCGCGCGATGCGGAAAGCGCCGTTGGGGATCGCCCGGTGTGCCGCCGCACGTTCGGTACCTCCACCCTCGGACGCAGCTTCGACACGCCCCCCTTCCCTCCCCCGACGATCTCGGGCTCGCCCGCGATCCGCACCCTGTGTGCCCGAGTCGGGCAGGCCCGACTTGGGTGCGGGGGAGGGGAAGGCGACGTGGGCGCCTTGCGCGCGAAACGTACGGGTTCGGCGCCTTGCCCCGTTCCCTCAATCCCCCGTCTGCACCGCCCAGGTGGCGTGGCGGATGCCCGGTTGCGCCTGCAGGGCGGCGACCACCGCGTCGAGCTCCTTGGCCGCCACCGCGCTGGCGATGAGGGTCGCGACCACGTCCACCGCCGCGTCGCCGCGCTCCTCGACCTCGACGCCGCCGACCGGGTAGCCCGCCGCCTCCAGCCGCTCGACGAGCATGTCCTGGGCGGGGCCCGCGGTGCCGGGGGCGGTGGTGACCTGGACCTCGTAGGTCGCCTCCGTCGCGCTCTCGTCGATCGGCGCGCGGTTGATCGCGTTGACGAGCGGGCGCAGCAGGGTGTTGCAGGCCAGGACCGCGACCGCGACGAACAAAGCCTCCAGCGGCAGGTCGGCGCCGGCGAAGGCGCCGACTGCGGCCGAGCACCACAGGGTCGCGGCCGTGTTGAGGCCGCGCACGTTCATGCCCTCCTTCATGATCACGCCGGCGCCGAGGAAGCCGATGCCCGAGATCACGTAGGCGACGGTGCGGGTCGCGCCCTCGGCCCCGGTCAGCCGCATGCCGAGATCGACGAAGGCGGCCGCCCCCACCGCCACCAGCACCGCCGTGCGCAGGCCGGCGGTGCGCTGGCGGTACTGCCGCTCGGCGCCGATCAGGGTGCCGAGCACGAAGGCCACGATCAGGCTGATCGCCGAATTGACCGGCTCGGGGAGGGGCGTGGGCAGAAGGACCATCCGGTCTCCTAGACGGGCGCGCATGACGGTTCCGTGACGGGAGCCGGTCCCGCCCGAGGTCGCAGCGGGATTGACGGGTGCCCCGGGCAGCGGGCACACCGGCTCGACTATGGATCGATCAAGAATCCAAGTGCGGCGGGTTCAGCCCGCCGGTTTCGACGAGGAGACGTGCAGGATGAAGGCTTCCTTCCAGCCGGCCCGGCCGTGTCGCGCAGGGTCCGCGCGCGCATGAGCGGCGCTGCGCTTGCCGAGCGTCCGGCTGCCGCCGCCGATCCGTTGCGGGCCCGCATCCTCGAGCTCCGCGCCGGCCTGGAGCACGGGCTGATCGGCTGCGAGGGCCTGGTCGAGCGCCTGATGATCGGGCTGCTCACCGGCGGCCACCTGCTGATCGAGGGCGCGCCGGGGCTGGCCAAGACCCGCGCCGTCAAGCGCCTCGCCGACGGGCTCGACGGCTCCTTCGCCCGCATCCAGTGCACGCCCGACCTGATGCCCGCCGACCTCACCGGCACCACCGTGTGGCGCCAGGATGCCGGCACCTTCGAGTTCCTGCCCGGCCCGCTGTTCCACTCGCTGATCCTCGTCGACGAGGTCAACCGCGCGCCGCCGAAGGTGCAGTCGGCCCTGCTCGAGGCGATGGCGGAAGGCCAGATCACCGTCTCCGGCGCGACCCATCCGCTCGCCGACCCGTTCATGGTGGTGGCGACCCAGAACCCGATCGAGCATGCCGGCACCTTCCCGCTGCCCGAGGCGCAGCTCGACCGCTTCCTGCTCCACGTCGTGGTCGGGATGCCGGACGAGGCCTCCGAGCGGAAGATCCTCGACCTCGTCGAGGGCGAGCTCAACCATCACGGCGAGGCGATGCCGGTGAAGCTCTCGGTCGCCGAGGTGCTGGCCGCGCGCGAGGCCGCCCTGAAGACCTACGTCTCGCCGGCGCTGAAGGATTATCTCGTGCGCATCGTCGCCGCGACCCGCACCGATTCCTCGGCGCCGGACCTGCGCGCCGCGATCGAGCATCCGGCCTCGCCGCGCGGCACGCTGGCGCTGATGGTCGCCGGCAAGGCGCGGGCCTACCTCCACGGCCGCGACCACGTCGTCCCCGAGGACGTGGCGGACCTCGCCGCCGACGCGCTCTCCCACCGCATCGGCCTGACCTGGCGCGCGGCCGCGGAAGGGCTCACCACCCGCGGCATCGTCGGCGGATTGGTCCAGCGGGTGCGGGCGCTCTGAGGGTGGTCTCGGCAACCGCGAGAAGGCCCCGCGCGACCACGCCCTGCGCGGGCCCCCTCTCCCATGGGGAGAGGCGGCCGCGTCGCGCTGGCCGGATTCCGGCATGACCGCCACCGCCGCCCCCGAGACGAACCCGGCCTTCCACCTTTCCGGCGAGGCGCTGATGGGCCTGCGCCACCTCGCGCGCCGCGGCGTCACGCCGGCGACGCGGACGCTGGCGGGCCTGCCCGGCGGCATCGTCACCAAGCGCCGCGGGCGCGGCTCGGAGCCCGACGACGTGCGGCTGTGGTCGGAGGGCGACGACCGCCGCCACATCGACCGCAACGCCACCGCGCGCACCGGCATCCTGCACGTGCGCACCCACCACGACGAGCGCGACCGCGCCGTGGTGCTGCTCGCCGATTTCCGCCCCTCGATGCTGTTCGGCACCCGCCGGGCGCTGCGCTCGGTGGCGGCGGCCGAGGCGCTGGCGCTGCTCGGCTGGCGCGTCGTCGGCGACGGCGGCCGCGTCGGCCTCGTGGTCGCGGGCGCGGACGAGCCGACGGCTTTGCGCCCGGCCGGCGGCGAGCGCGCGATGACGGCCGTCACCGGCGCGCTCGCGTCGGCCCTGTCACTTATACACATCAGACGCAGCCGACGATACACCATGTGTAGCTCTCGGTGCTAGCCCAATCAATAAAAAAAAGAATGGGCGGGGGGGGG
>NZ_VRUU01000082.1 GCF_008039875.1 Methylobacterium sp. WL119
GCCGCCGACCTCGCCGCCGTCCTGGTCGAGCGCGGCCTCGGCGGCGACGCGGTCGACCTCGCCGACCGGGTCGAGCGCTTCCGCCGCGACCGCGGCCAGCGCGCCGCCGACATGCGCCGGATGGCGCAGGGCTGGGCACGGTCGGCCGCCGCATCCGGCGAGCGCGAGGCTCCCGAGCCGAGCGCCGGATCGTTGCTGGCGCTGGCCTATCCCGACCGGGTCGCGAAGGCGCGCGGGCGCGAGGGCGAGTTCGTGATGGCCAACGGCCGGGCCGGGCGCCTCGACTCCGCCTCCCCGCTCGCCCGCGAGCCGTTCCTCGTCGTCGCCGACATCGTCGGCGCCGCCGGCAACGCCCGCATCCTCGCCGCCGCCGCGATCGACCTCGACGCGATCGAGGCCGGCTTCGCCGACCGGATCGAGGGCGTCACGCAGGTGACCTTCGACGCGGCGGCACGGGCGCTGCGGGCCCGCAGCCTGCGCCGTCTCGGCGCCGTCACGCTCGGCGAGCGCACGCGCCCGGTTCCGCCGGATCTCGACTCGGCCAAGGTCCTCGCCCGCGGCATCGCCGGGCTCGGCCTCGAGCGCCTGCCCTGGACCCCGGCGCTGACGCAGTGGCGCGCCCGCATCGCGTTCCTGCGCGCGGCGGAAGGTGGCGACTGGCCCGATCTGGCGGACGGCGCCCTCGCCGGGACGGTCGAGGACTGGCTCGCACCCGCCCTCGTCGGCCGCCTCGGCCTCGACGCCGTCACCGCCAGCGACCTCGGCGAGGCGCTGCAGGGGCTGCTGCCCTGGCCCCTCCGGGCTCGCCTCGACGCCGAGGCGCCGACCCATGTCGAGGTGCCGACCGGCTCGCGGATCCCGATCGACTACGAGGCCGAGGGCGGCCCCGTCCTCGCCGTGCGGGTGCAGGAGCTGTTCGGGCTGGCGACGCATCCGACCATCGGCCGGGTGCCGCTCGTGCTCCACCTGCTCTCGCCCGGCCACCGTCCGGTGCAGATCACCCGCGACCTCCCGGGCTTCTGGCGCGGCTCCTGGAGCGCCGTGCGCACCGAGATGCGCGGCCGCTATCCGCGCCACCCCTGGCCGGAGAACCCGCTGGAGGCGCCGCCGACCCGCCGCGCCAAGCCGCGCGGCACGTGAGCGCGAACGGCAGGTAACAGGTGACAGGCGGCGGGCGCGATGCGACCGTGACACGAAGCCGGGCGCGACCGCCCCCCGCGAGATCGAGACTCCGCCCGCATGCCGACCGAAGAACCGAAGAATCCCGAAGCCGGGCAGCCCGAGGGCGACGGCTGGACGCCGATCCACGACACCGGCTTCATCGCCCATGTCGGCCCGGTCTACGTCCGCGACGGCGCCTACGCGTTCCGGGCCGCCGACAAGCACGCCAACCTGATCGGCGTCGTCCACGGCGGGATGCTGATGAGCTTCGCCGACCGGGCGCTGGGCGAGACCGCGATGCGGGCGGCCGACGGGGCGAACTGCGTGACGATCCAGATGGAGATGCAGTTCGTCGACACCGCGCGGCTGGGCGACTGGATCACCGTGGCGCCGGAGGTGATCAAGCGCACCGGCTCGCTCGTCTTCCTGCGCTGCGAGCTTCGGCACGCGGCGCGCGTCGTCGGCGTCGCCTCCGGCGTCTGGAAGATCCTGCGCCGGCGCCCGGAGGCGCCCCCCGTTCCCGGACCGACCGGCGACGCTATCTGAGAGCGCCATGACCACCTCCGACGATCCGACCCTGAGCCGCCTCGGCGCGGCCCTGGCCGACCTGCCCAGGCGCGGCCTGCCGCCGGTCGAGACCTGGAACCCGCCCGATTGCGGCGCGATCGACATGCGCATCGCCGCCGACGGCACGTGGTTCCACGCCGGCACGCCGATCCGCCGCCCGAAGATGGTCAAGCTCTTCGCCTCGATCCTGCGGCGCGAGCCCGACGGCACCACCGTCCTGGTCACGCCGGTGGAGAAGGTCTCGATCGTGGTGGAGGATGCGGCCTTCGTCGCCGTCGAGATGGCGGTCGACGGCGCGGGCGAGGCGCGCCGCATCAGCTTCCGCACCAACGTCGACGACCTCGTGCCCGTCGACGCCGAGCACGAGCTCCGCTTCGCGCAAGGCGAGGCCGGCGCGCTCAAGCCCTATCTCCACGTCCGCCGCGGCCTCTGGGCGCTGGTGACGCGGGCGCTCACCTACGACCTCGTCGCCCTGGCCGAGGAACGCGACCTCGACGGCGCCCCCTGGCTCGGGATCGCCGCCGGCGGCCGCTTCCACCGCATCGCCCCGGCCGATGCGGCGTGAGCATCGTGGGCAGCCCGACCCGCGACGCGGACCTCGCCGACTTCCTGGCGCGCGCCGAAGCGCGTCTCGCGCGCGACCCGCTCGGGCCGGACGACCCGACCTCGAACCCGCGCGGCGACCACAGCCTGGAGCCCGACGGCAGCGCCGTGATCCCGCCGCCGCCCCATCGCCGGGCGGCCGTGCTGGTGCCGGTCGTCGCGCGCGACGCCGGCCTCGCGATCGTGCTGACGCAGCGCGCCGCCCACCTGCGCGACCATTCCGGCCAGGTCGCGCTGCCCGGCGGCAAGATCGACCCGACCGATGCGAGCCCGCACGCGGCGGCCTTGCGCGAGGCCGAGGAGGAGATCGGCCTGTCGCCGGAGCGCGTGCGGATGCTGGGCTACCTCGATCCCTACCTGTCCGGCACCGGGTTCCTGGTGGCGCCGGTGATCGGTCTGATCGACCCGGAGGCGCGCCTCGCGCCGAACCCGGCCGAGGTCGACGCGATCTTCGAGGTGCCCCTGGCGGTGCTCGCCGACCGCGCGCGCTACGAGCTGCGGATACGGGTGTGGCAGGGGCGCGAGCGGCGATTCTACGCCCTCCCCTACGGCGAGCGGCTGATCTGGGGTGTGACAGCGGGCATCCTGCACAACCTCGCCGAACGGCTCGATTTCGGGCGGCCGAAGGCCCAATCTTAAGCCGCGCGGGGATCGCCCGCGCCCAACGATCGGGTGCCATGCTGCGTCGCTTCGTGGAGGAGTTCGGGCTCTTCCTGCTGCCCTTCGGGCTGTTCTTCGTCTACCTGCTGCTCGTCGGCCGCAACCCGCTGCAGCGGGCGCACTGGGACGCCCAGGCCTTCCGCCTCGTCCTGGCCGGCTTGGCCGTGGTGATCGCCTCGATGGTCGCCTCGGGCCTGTTCTCCGAGCGCCATGCCGCCGGCTTCGTGCCGACCCACATGGAGAACGGCCGCCTGGTGCCGGGCGAGTTCCGCTGATGCGCAGCCTCGACCCCGAGGGCCCGGCACGGCTGCTCGCCAGGCCGGAGGTGCGGGCGGCGCTCGGCGCCCTGGACCAGGCCAGCGAGGAGACCCGCCTCGTCGGCGGCTGCGTCCGCGACGCGCTCCTCGGGATCGACGCCGCCGACATCGACCTGGCGACGACGCTGCTGCCCGACGCCGTGATCGCCCGCGCGCAGGCGGCGGGCCTCAAGGCGGTTCCGACCGGGATCGAGCACGGCACCGTCACGCTGGTCGTCGCCGGCCGACCGGTCGAGGTCACGACCCTGCGCGAGGACGTCGAGACCGACGGGCGGCACGCGGTCGTCCGCTTCGGCCGCGACTTCGTGCGCGACGCCGAGCGGCGGGACTTCACGGTCAACGCGCTCTCGCTCGGGGCCGACGGCACGCTGCACGACACCACCAGCGGCCGCGCCGACCTCGCGGCCGCCCGCGTCCGCTTCATCGGGGACCCCGCGACCCGGATCCGCGAGGACGCCCTGCGCATCCTCCGTTTCTTCCGCTTCCATGCCCGCTTCGGCGAGGGCCGACCGGACGCGGACGCGCTCGCCGCCTGCATTGCCGCGCGGGCGGCCCTCGACGGCCTGTCGCGGGAGCGCGTGCGATCGGAATTCCTGAAGCTTCTGGCCGCGGCGCGTGCGCTCGAGGCGGTCGATGTCCTCGCCGAGACCGGCCTCCTGGCCCGCATCACCGGGGGCGTCGCCGAGAGGGGGCGTCTGTCGCGCGCGATCGCGGCCGGCGCTCCGACGATCCACCGGCTCGCCGCCCTTTCCGTGACGACGCGGGCCGATGCCGAGCGCCTCGCCGAGAGCCTGCGCCTGTCCAAGGCCGAGCACGTCGCCCTCGAGGCTTATGCCCGCGCCCTCGCCGCGCTGAAGACCCGGGCCGTGATCGACATTCCGGCGCTGCGGGCGCTCGCGGCCGAGCACGGAACGGCGGCCCTGGGGGCGGCGCTGGCCGTCGTCGCCGGCGAGCCGCGGCCGGTGATCGGGGCCGACGCCGCGGCCGCTTGGCGGAACATGAAGGACGGCCCGGCCCCGGTCCTGCCGGTGACCGGCGCGATCCTCGTCGCCCGCGGCATCCCGGCCGGGCCGCGGATCGGGCTCGCCCTGGCGGCGGCGCGCCGGCGCTGGCTCGACCAGGGCTGTCCCGTTGGCCCAGAAGCGGCCGAGGCGCTGATCGCGCACGTCCTCGACATGGAAAAGCCCGCCGAACCGCACCGGTGACGGCGGTTCGAGCGGGCTTCGGTAGCCTCGGCCGAGAGCGGCGAACGGCTCAGAGCTTGAGGAGGTTCTTGGTCTCCTGGAGCTGGACGATCTGGCCGTTCAGCTCCTCGCGCTTCTGCAGGTCCTCGGTGGCGTCGCGCTGCAGCTCGGCCGCCTCGATGTCGCGGTCGAGGGATTCCGGGGTCAGCTCCTCGATCGGCGCCGCGCGCTCGGCCAGCACCGTCACCCCGGTCGGGCCGATGTCGGCGAAGCCGCCGCGGACGTAGATGCGCTTGCCGCTGTTGGCGCGCTCGGTGACCACGATCACACCGACGCGGAGTGAGGTCAGCACCGGAGCGTGGCCGGCGAGGACGGTCATCTCGCCCTCGGTGCCGGGAAGCTGCACCGACTCGACCTCGCCGGAATACAGCGACCGCTCGGGGCCGACGAAATCGAAGTGGAAGGTGGCCATGCGCTCGGAATCCCGACGTTTGTCATTCCCGGCACGCGGCCTGCTGAAGGCTGCGTGCCGACCTGAGAGGTTAGGCCCTGCGCCGGTCCGTGGCGAAGCCGAGGCCGAAGCCGACCAGAGCGCCGATGCTGGCGAACAGGCCGATATGCTGCATCTGACCGGTGGTCAGCTCGCCGCCCCGGGTGCCGGCCGGGCGGTCGCCCTGCACCTCGACCGAGAGCGGCCCGATCTTGAGCTCGGCCGCCTCGGGCCGCGTGACGTAGCCGACGAGGCCGCCGGCCAGGAGGCCGACGACCAGAAGGATGATCTTGCCGTTCAAGACCTCAGGCGGCCTTCAGCTTCTTGGCCTTGGCCTGGGCGTCCTCGATGGTGCCGACCATGTAGAAGGCCGCCTCCGGCAGGTCGTCGTACTTGCCCTCGACGAGGCCCTTGAAGCCCTTGATGGTGTCTTCCAGCGGCACCTGGATGCCCGGCGAGCCGGTGAAGATCTCGGCCACCGAGAACGGCTGCGAGAAGAAGCGCTCGATCTTGCGGGCGCGGGCCACGGTCAGCTTGTCCTCTTCCGACAACTCGTCCATCCCGAGGATGGCGATGATGTCCTGGAGCGACTTGTAGCGCTGCAGCGTCTGCTGGACCTTGCGGGCCACCTCGTAGTGCTCCTCGCCGAGGATCGCCGGCGAGAGCATGCGCGAGGTCGAGTCGAGCGGGTCCACCGCCGGGTAGATGCCCTTCTCGGCGATCGAGCGCGACAGCGTCGTGGTCGCGTCCAAGTGGGCGAAGGAGGCGGCAGGCGCCGGATCGGTCAGATCGTCGGCCGGCACGTAGATCGCCTGCACCGAGGTGATCGAGCCCTTGTTAGTGGTGGTGATGCGCTCCTGCAGGGCGCCCATGTCGGTGGCCAGCGTCGGCTGGTAGCCCACCGCGGACGGGATGCGGCCGAGCAGCGCCGACACTTCCGAGCCGGCCTGGGTGAAGCGGAAGATGTTGTCCACGAAGAACAGCACGTCCTGGCCCTGGTCGCGGAAGTCCTCGGCGATGGTGAGGCCGGTGAGCGCGACGCGCGAGCGGGCGCCGGGCGACTCGTTCATCTGGCCGTAGACCAGCGCGCACTTGGAGCCCTCGGCCGAGCCGTTATGCTCCTTCGGGTCCATGTTGACCTTGGACTCGATCATCTCGTGGTAGAGATCGTTGCCCTCGCGGGTGCGCTCGCCGACGCCGGCGAAGACCGAGTAGCCCGAGTGCACCTTGGCGATGTTGTTGATCAGCTCCATGATCAGCACGGTCTTGCCGACGCCGGCGCCGCCGAACAGGCCGATCTTGCCGCCCTTGGCGTAGGGGGCGAGCAGGTCGACCACCTTGATGCCGGTGACGAGGATCTGCGACTCGGTCGACTGGTCGGTGTAGTCCGGCGCCGGCTGGTGGATGGCGCGCAGGCTGTCGGACTGGATCGGGCCGGCCTCGTCGATCGGCTCGCCGATGACGTTCATGATGCGGCCGAGCGTGTTGTGGCCGACCGGCACCATGATCGGCGAACCCGTGTCGGTGCATTCCTGCCCGCGGGTCAGGCCCTCGGAAGTGTCCATCGCGATGCAGCGCACGGTGCTCTCGCCGAGCTGGGCGGCGACTTCGAGAACGAGGCGGGCGCCGTTGTTCTTGGTCTCGAGCGCGTTCAGGATCTCCGGCAGGTGGCCGTCGAACTGGACGTCGACGACGGGGCCGATGACCTGGGTGATCTTGCCGACCTTGTTGGAGCCGGCGCCGGGGAGAGCGGTGTTTGCCATGATTGCGTGCCCTTGAAAGGTATGCGGTCGGTGCGCCGGGAAGGGCGCTTAGAGGGCTTCGGCGCCCGAGATGATCTCGATGAGTTCCTTGGTGATCATCGCCTGACGCGTGCGGTTGTAGATCAGCGTCTGCTTCTTGATCATCTCGCCCGCGTTGCGGGTCGCGGAATCCATGGCGCTCATGCGGGCGCCCTGCTCGGAGGCCGCGTTCTCCAGGAGCGCCCGGTAGACCTGAACCGTGAGGTTCTTCGGCAGCAGCGTCTCGAGGATCGCTTCCTCGGACGGCTCGAACTCCAGGGCCGAGTCGGCCGGCGCGCCGGTGGTGCTGGCGACGCCCTCGGGCAGCTCCGCCGGGATCAGCCGCTGCGCCGTCGGGATCTGCGAGATCACCGAACGGAACTCGGAGAAGAACAGCGTCGCGACGTCGAACTCGCCGGCCTCGTACCGGGTCAGGATCTTGTCGGCGATCTCGGCGGCGAAGGGGTAGTCCACCGGGCGGTTGCCGCGGATGTCCTGGCTCTCGACGATCTGCTCGCGGAACTGGCGGCGCAGCTGGTCGAGGCCCTTCTTGCCGACCGTCATCATCTTGACGGTCTTGCCCTCGGCCGTGAGCTTGTCGGCATGGGCCCGCGCCAGGCGCGCGATCGACGAGTTGAAGGCGCCGCACAGGCCGCGGTCGCCGGTGCAGACGATCAGCAGGTGCGTCTGGTCCTTGCCGGTGCCGGCCAGCAGCTTCGGGGCGCCGACGCCGCCGACGAGGTTCCCGGCGAGGTTGCCGAGCACGGCCGCCATCTTCTCGGCGTAGGGCCGCCCGCTCTCGGCGGCCGTCTGGGCGCGCCGCAGCTTCGCGGCGGCGACCATCTGCATCGCCTTGGTGATCTTCTGCGTCGCCTTCACCGAAGTGATGCGGTTGCGCAGATCCTTCAAACTCGCCATCGGGTGGTCCGGTCTCTCAGGGCCTGTTCACGACCGGGCGCCCGTCGCCGGGCGCCCGATGCGGTGGGTTCTCAGTTCGCGAGCGACTTGGCCACGCCCTCGACCACGCTCTTCAGCTTGGCGGCGCTGTCGTCCGACAGGTCCTTCGAGTCGCGGATGGTGGAGAGCAGGTCGGCGTGCTTGGAGCGCAGCGCGGAGAGCAGCGCGTCCTCGAACGGGCGGACCTTCGCCACCGGCATCTTGTCGAGGTAGCCGTTGACGCCGGCGTAGATCACCGCGACCTGCTCTTCCATCTTCAGCGGCGAGAATTGCGGCTGCTTCAGGAGCTCGGTGAGGCGCGAGCCGCGGTTGAGCAGCTGCTGGGTCGAGGCGTCGAGATCCGAGCCGAACTGGGCGAAGGCCGCCATCTCGCGGTACTGCGCCAGCTCGCCCTTGATCTTGCCGGCGACCTTCTTCATCGCCTTGGTCTGGGCCGAGGAGCCGACGCGCGAGACCGAGAGGCCGACGTTCACCGCCGGGCGGATGCCCTGGTAGAACAGGTCGGTCTCCAGGAAGATCTGGCCGTCGGTGATCGAGATCACGTTGGTCGGGATGTAGGCCGAGACGTCGTTGGCCTGGGTCTCGATGACCGGAAGGGCGGTCAGCGAGCCGTTGCCGGCGGCATCGCCCATCTTGGCGGCGCGCTCGAGCAGGCGCGAGTGCAGGTAGAACACGTCGCCGGGATAGGCCTCGCGGCCCGGCGGGCGGCGCAGCAGCAGCGACATCTGGCGGTAGGCCACGGCCTGCTTGGAGAGATCGTCGTACGAGATCACGGCGTGCATGCCGTTGTCACGGAAGTACTCGCCCATGGCGCAGCCGGCGAACGGCGCGATGAACTGCATCGGCGCGGCGTCCGAGGCGGTGGCGGCGATGACGATCGAGTACTCCATCGCGCCCTGGTCCTCGAGGACCTTCACGAACTGGGCCACCGTCGAGCGCTTCTGGCCGATCGCGACGTAGATGCAGTAGAGCTTCGAGGTCTCGTCGCCGCCCGCGGCGTGGCCGGGCTTCTGGTTCAGGATCGTGTCGAGCACGATCGCGGTCTTGCCGGTCTGGCGATCACCGATGATCAGCTCGCGCTGGCCGCGGCCGACCGGGATCAGGGCGTCGACGGCCTTGAGGCCGGTCGCCATCGGCTCGTGCACCGACTTGCGCGGGATGATGCCCGGCGCCTTCACGTCGACGCGGCGACGCTCGGTGGACTGGATCGGGCCCTTGCCGTCGATCGGGTTGCCGAGGCCGTCCACGACGCGGCCGAGCAGGGCCTTGCCGACCGGCACGTCCACGATCGCGCCGGTGCGCTTGACGGTCTGGCCTTCTTTGATGTCGCGATCCGAGCCGAAGATCACGATGCCGACGTTGTCCTGCTCGAGGTTGAGCGCCATGCCGCGCACGCCCGACTCGAACTCGACCATCTCGCCGGCCTGGACGTTGTCGAGGCCGTAGGCGCGGGCGATGCCGTCGCCGACGGACAGGACCTGGCCGACCTCGGAGACTTCGGCTTCCTCGCCGAAGTTCTTGATCTGGTCTTTCAGGATCGCGGAGATCTCGGCGGCGCGGATGTCCATCGTCGGGCCCTTCAGTTCGTTCGAATCAGGTGTTTACGTGTGATGGCGGGAGCCGGAGCGTCCTGTCGGACGGCCTAGCGCGCTTCCCGCATCGCGAGACGGATGCCGTTGAGCTTGGTCCGGAGCGAGGCGTCGACCATGCGCGAGCCCATCTTGACGATGAGGCCGCCGATCAGGCTCGGGTCGACGTGCAGGTCGAGGTCGATCTCGGACTTGGCGACGTCGCGCAAGCTCGCCTTGATCTCTTCCAGCACCGCGTCGGAGGGACGCTCCGCCACCCGGACCTCGGCGCGGACGATGCCCTTCGACTCGCGCACCAGGCTGCGGAACGCGGAGATCATGCCGGGCAGCGCGAACAGGCGGCGGTTGGCGGCCGAGAGGCGGATGAAGTTGGCGGCCAGGCCGGTGATGCCGGCCTTCTCGAGGATCGCGCCGATCGCGGCGGCCTGCTCCTCGCCGGAGAAGACCGGGCTGCGCACGAGGCGGCGGAGATCGGCGCTCTCCTTAAGCAGGGCGTCGAAGCGCTCCAGACCCTCGGCCGTCGCATCGACCTGACGCTCGTCACGGGCGAGATCGAACAGGGCGGAGGCGTATCGACCCGACACGCCGCCGACCAGGGAACCCTCGGAACCGTTCTGCGCCACCCGTCGCTCTCTCTTGTTCCTTGGCCCTTCGGTTCCGACCGGGCCGCGCCGTACTGAGGGCGCCGGGCCGGAGACCGTCGGGAAATGGGATTGTGCCGGGCGGTCGGGGACCATGAAGATCCCTCGGCCGGCGCGGCGACCGCCTAGCATGGCAACCGGAGCCGCGCAAGGCGATCGGCCGGCCGCGGCGCCCCGGCCGAGCTTGCGCGAAAGCCGCGATCCGCAGGCGTCGATCAGCAGGCGAGGCGATCGCACCGGCGCGTGGCGGCGATCATCTTCGCCATCGCGCGCGCGCCCGGATGGCCGAGGATGCCGGCATTGCCGAGCACGTAGGACGGGGTCGCGTAGAGGCCGAGATCGGCCGCGATCCGCATCTGGCTCCTGAGCGCTTCGCGGACCTCGTCGCTGTCGGCGATCGTTTCCAGATCCGGGCCGGCGATGCCGAGCGCGGTGCCGGCGGCGAGCGCGCCGGGGCCGTCGATCTTGCCGGGCTTGCCGAGCAGCTGGCCGTAGAAGGCCCAGGCGGCCTCGGAGCCGAGCTTGCGCTGGACGGCCAGCGCGACCTTGGCGGCCTGCGCCGATTGCGGCGATAGGATCGGGTTCTGTACCAGGCCGATCCGAAGCGCCGGGTCGGCGGCGTGCAGTGCGATCACGTCGGCGGCGGCCTTGCGGCAGTAGGGGCAGTTGAAGTCGAAGAACTCGTACAGCGTCGTCTCGGCCTCGCGCGGGCCGACATAGGTGACGCCGCGCAGGGACGCGATCTGCCCGGTGATCTCGCCGGGCAGCACCGAGTTGGCGACCGCCCTGCCCTCGTCGCTCGTCACCGCGACCCGCTGCCCGTAGGATTGGGCGCGGGCGGCCCCGGCGAGGGCGACGCCGGCGGCGGCCGAGGTCGCGAGGAGGTGGCGGCGGGTGATGGGCATGGCGGCGTCCGGGCGGCGGTGTCGAGCCCGCGCATCAGCCCGGCGATTCAGGCGATGTCGGGGCCTTCGGCCGGATTGTTTCGCCGCGGGATCCGTTCGGCGCGAATTCTCGTCAGCGCATGTCGCCCGGCCGCTCGCCGGCGGCCCAGGCCAGCGCCTGCTCGAGCCGGTCGTTGCCCCAGAAGAGCTCGCCGTCGTCGGTCAGGAAGGTCGGGGCGCCGAAGATGCCGCGCGAGCGTGCCTCCTCGCCGACGACGCGGAGCTTGGTCTTGTTGGCCTCGCTCGCCGCCGCCTTGAGCTGCTGCGTCCCGTCGAGGCCGAGGCCGTTGAGGATCTCGACCACTGCCGCGGGCTCCGCGATCGAGCGGCCGTGCGCGAAGCAGGATTCGAACACCGCCTTCGAGAACGGCACCAGCCAGTCCTGGTCCTGCCCGAGGATCGCGGCGCGGGTCGCGCTGAGGCTGTTCTGCGGGAACGGATCGGGACGCCTCACCGGCGGCAGGCCGCAGCGCGCGGCTTCGCGCTCCAGGTCGCGCCACATGTTCCGGCCCTTGGCCGGGTAGAGGTTGAAGGGGGAGCTGGTCCAGCCCTGCGAGGCGAAGATCGGCCCGACCAGGAACGGGCGCCAGCGCACGGCGACGCCGGCCGCCGCGGCCAGTCCCTCGATCCGGGCGGCGGCGAGGTAGGAATAGGTCGAAGCGAACTCGTACCAGAACTCGAGGGTCGGCTGGCGCGCCATGGTGATCGCTTCTCCGGGTCTGGATGTCGGCACGCAAATCTCGCACCCGTCGGTGTCGGGAGCGAGGCGGCATCGGGCGCGTGGACGAGGGTCCGCGACGCCCCGCACGCCTGATCGAACGTCCGTCCCGGCATGCCGGTTGCAGGCTTCGGGACGGCGCGATAAGCCGCCGCAACCCCCGGCCCGCCGCCCTTGGCCCCTCGCCTTCGGTCCGTCGCCCGAGGCCCTCGCCCCAAGTCCATCGCCCCAAGTCCCTCGCCCCTGCCCATCGCCGCGAACACCCGAAGGTCCGCATGTCCGAGCCCGACAAGAAGCCCGTGAACAAGGTGGTGCTGGCCTATTCCGGCGGCCTCGACACCTCGATCATCCTGAAATGGCTGCAGACGACCTACGGCTGCGAGGTGATCACCTTCACCGCCGATCTCGGGCAGGGCGAGGAGCTGGAGCCGGCCCGCCGCAAGGCGGAGCTGCTCGGGATCAAGCCGGAGAACATCTTCATCGAGGACCTGCGCGAGGAATTCGTGCGGGACTACGTGTTCCCGATGTTCCGCGCCAACGCGGTCTACGAGGGCGTCTACCTGCTCGGCACCTCGATCGCCCGGCCGCTGATCGCCAAGAAGCAGATCGAGATCGCCGAGCGCCTCGGCGCCGACGCGGTCTGCCACGGCGCCACCGGCAAGGGCAACGACCAGGTTCGGTTCGAGCTCGGCTACTACGCCCTGAAGCCCGACGTGACGGTCATCGCCCCCTGGCGCGAATGGGACCTGAAGAGCCGCGAGCAGCTGATCGCCTTCGCGGAAGCGCATCAGATCCCGATCGCCAAGGACAAGCGCGGCGAGAGCCCGTTCTCGGTGGACGCCAACCTCCTGCACGCCTCCTCCGAGGGCAAGGTGCTGGAGGACCCGGCCGACGAGGTGCCGGACTACGTCTTCTCGCGCACGCTCTCGCCCGAGGAGGCGCCCGACACGCCGACGATCATCACCGTCGGCTTCGAGAAGGGCGACGCGGTCTCCATCGACGGCGAGGCGCTGTCCCCGGCCTCGCTCCTGGCCAGGCTCAACCAGCTCGGCCACGACAACGGCATCGGCCGGCTCGACCTCGTCGAGAACCGCTTCGTCGGCATGAAGAGCCGCGGCATGTACGAGACGCCCGGCGGCACCATCCTGCTGCCGGCCCACCGCGCGATCGAGTCGATCACGCTGGACCGGGGCGCGGCGCACCTGAAGGACCAGATCATGCCGCAATACGCGGAGCTGATCTACAACGGCTTCTGGTTCTCGCCCGAGCGCGAGATGCTGCAGGCGCTGATCGACAAGAGCCAGGAGAAGGTCACCGGCGAGGTCCGGCTGAAGCTCTACAAGGGCGGCGTCCACGTCATCGGCCGGACGAGCCCGCACTCGCTCTACGACCAGGACCTCGTCACCTTCGAGGAAGGCGCCGTCGCCTACGACCACCGCGACGCGGCGGGCTTCATCAAGCTCAACGCGCTGCGGCTGCGGACCCTGGCGCAGCGCAAGAAGCGGGACGCTTGAGGGCCTGCACCCTCCCCCGCGAAGGGGGAGGGAAGCCGCCGGGCGACCGCGGCCTAGGCGTAGTCGCCCGGCGCGATGTCGGCGTAGCGCAGGAAGATCTGCAGCGCCGGCTGGATCTCGTGGTGCAGGGCGGAATCCGGCACCGGCGTCGCGCCGTAGGGCGCCTCCGCGTCGACGCAGGGCACGTCCAGCGCATCGCTCCAGCGCACGGCGAGGTGCGGGATCAGCGCGAGGTGCTCGGCGGTGACGTCGAAGGTGATGTGCTCCGGCGTGGCGCCGTCCGCGTCGCGGAACACGTCGCCGGCCCGGCCCGGATCGAGCTTGGCCAGGGGGTTGTGGTACTGGTAGCGCCCGGGCTTGAGCACCGCGTGGCGGACGAAGGCGGCGAACGCCGCGCCGACCGCCCGGTGCTCCGCGTCCGCCCCCTCGTCGTCGCCGGTGACGTTGGCGATGTCGTCGTCCCGCGCGGTCGAGCCGTAGGGCGCGTCCGGGTGGATCATCGGCGCGCCCGCCCCGTCGGCGTTCCAGCCGACGACGAGGCGGCGGATCAGGGCGATCCGCTCCAGGGTGATCTCTGTGGTGCCGGTCTCGGCCATGGCGCTCGTTCTCGTTCGGATCACGCTCCCTAACCGCATCGGGCCGGCCTGCGAACCGGGGATCTGAAAAAACTCACCCCCTCAGGCAGCCCATCAGGCCCTCGACCTGCCCCATCCGGCCCTGGATGCGCTCGGCCTGCGCCCGCACCCCGCGCGAGGGCCGCCCGGCGCTGCGCCGGATCGGGTTCGGCAGGGTCGCGGCGAGCAGGGCCGCCTCGCCGCGGGTGAGGTCGCGGGCGTTCTTGCCGAACCAGTGCCGGGCGGCGGCCTGCGCGCCGTAGACGCCGTCGCCCCACTCGGCGACGTTGAGGTAGATCTCCATCATCCGCCGCTTGCCCCAGAGCGCGTCGAGGAGAAACGCGAGCGGGATCTCCAGCGCCTTGCGGAGGTAGGACCGGCCGGGCCAGAGGAAGACGTTCTTCACCGTCTGCATCGCGATCGTCGAGGCGCCGCGGCTCGGGCCGTCCTCGTCGTCGACCACGTCGCGCAGGGCCCCGACGTCGACCCCGTTGTCGAGGCAGAAGCGCTGGTCCTCGGAGGCGACCACCGCCTGGACCAGCGCCGGCGCGATCGCCGACAGCGGCACCGCCTCGCGAGCCACCGGCTGCAGCGTCAACCATCGCCCGAGCATCAGGGTTGAGGGCGGCGTCACCGCGCTATAGAGCAGCGCCAGCGCGAGCATGAGGACGATCCCGACCGCCGGGACGAGCAGGATGCGCCCGACGAGCTTCCGGACCCGCCGCGACGGTGGCGGCAGCTGCGGGCGCCCCAGCGACCTCAGGTCCCGCGCCTCGGTACTCTGCGCGTCGCGACCCGGCGCCGCTTTGCTATCGTCCACCCGCACCGTGTCGCGTCCCACTCCCGCCAAGGCCCGTTCCCGATGACCTCAACGCAGGCTCACCCCGCTCCGGTCAAGTCGCAAGCCGCCGGCGACGGGTTTTCCCACAAGCTCGCCCGCGTGGCCGACACGGTGGAGACCTTCCTGGTCGAGCGCCTCGGCCCCGAGGTCGGCCCCGGCGAGATCGCGCGCCCGCCCCGCCTGATGGAGGCGATGCGCCATGCGGTGCTCGGCGGCGGCAAGCGCCTGCGCCCGTTCCTCGCGGTCGAGACCGCGCGCATGCTCGGCGGCTCCGAGGCCGGCGCGCTCGCGGCCGGCGCCGGCGTCGAGCTGGTGCACTGCTACTCGCTCGTCCACGACGACATGCCGGCGATGGACGACGACGACATGCGCCGCGGCAAGCCGACCGTGCACAAGGCCTACGACGAGGCCACCGCGATCCTCGTCGGCGACGCGCTGCAGACCCTGGCCTTCGAGATCGTGGCCGACCCGACCTGGCAGCCCGACCCGTCGATCCGTGCCGACCTCGTGCTCGGCCTCGCCCGCGCCTCGGGCTTGGGCGGCATGGTCGGCGGCCAGCTGCTCGACCTGACGGCGGAAGGCCGCTTCGGCCCGGTCTCCCTCGACGTGGACGACACGCTGCGGATGCAGGCGATGAAGACCGGCGCCATCCTCGCCTTCTCGGTCGAGGCCGGCGCGATGGTCGGCGGCGCCACCCGGGACGAGCGCGCCGCGCTGCTGCGCTACGGCCTCGCGCTGGGCCAGGCCTTCCAGATCGCCGACGACATCCTCGACCGCGAGGCCTCGCCGGAGGCGATGGGCAAGGCCACCGGCAAGGACAAGGACGCCGGCAAGGCGACCCTCGTCGACCGCCTCGGCCTCGACGGCGCCCGGGCCGAGTGCGACCGGCTGGTCGGCGTCTGCGAGGAGGCGGTGGCCCGCTGGGGCGACCGGGCGCGGACCTTGTGCGAGGCGGCCCGCTTCACGGTGGCGCGGAAGGTGTGATCGCCCCGGCCGGACGCGATGTCCACCATCGCGGCCGGGGACGGGACCGACCGTGAGCGCCGCGTCGACCTCGACTGGCTCAGGATCATCGCCTTCGCGATCCTGATCTTCTACCATGTTGGGCTGCTCTACCTGCCGTGGCCCTATCACGCGAAGAGTTCGCATCGCGTCCCCGCGATCGAGCCGCTGATGCGGCTCGTCAACCCGTGGCGGCTCCTGCTGCTCTTTCTGATCTCCGGATGCGCAACGCGTTTCCTGGCTCGGCGGATGCCGCCGGGAGCGCTTCTCGCCGGCCGCTCCGTCCGGCTGCTGGTCCCGCTGGTGTTCGGGATGCTGGTGATCGTGCCGCCGCAATCCTACGTGCAGGCAGTCGAGCAGTTCGCCTACCGCGCTGGCTTCCTGCACTTCTATGTCGCCGAATACCTCGGCGGGACGCGGCGCCTCTGCCGGGCGACATGCCTCGCGCTGCCGACCTGGAACCACCTCTGGTTCGTCCTGTATCTCTACGCCTACACCCTGGTGCTGATCGCGCTGACGATCCTGCTTCGCCCCGTCCGGGCGAGCGTCGGCGCCTTCGTGGACAGGGCCGCGGCGAACGGCGCCTTCGTCGTCGCGCCCGTTCTCCTGCTGATTCTCGCCCGAGCCGCCCTCCTCCCCTCGTTCCCTCCCAACGACGCCTTCGTCGGCGATTGGTACGCCCACAGCATCTACCTGGCGGCCTTCCTGCTCGGGTTTCTCATGGCCGGCTGCGACGTTGCCTGGAAGAGCCTCGACCGGTGCCGGTGGCCGGCATCGATCCTCGCGGCGGCGGTCTCGGCCGTCGCGTGGCCGGGCCATCCGGCCGATCCCTCGTTCGGCTGGACCGCGCTTCTGCACCGCCACGAGACGATCGCCATGCCCGTCTATCAATGGAGCGTGATCATCGCGATGCTCGCGTTCGGACGGCGCCTGCTGCCGCGGACGGATGGTCCCTGGCGACGCTATCTCACCGCGGCGGTGTTTCCGTTCTATCTCGTGCACCAGACCGCGATCGTGCTCGCGGCCTACGCTCTGCGCGACGCCGGATGGTCGGCCGCGGCGGGCGCGGCGGCCATCGTATCGATCACGGTGGTGTCCTGCCTCGCCACCTTCGAGATTGTGCGCCGCAGCCGATGGTTGCGGCCGTTGTTCGGCTTGCGCCGAGTTCGGACGGCGTCGCCCGCCGATGCCGGCGGGCATTTCAAACCCCTTGCCAACGGATCGAAGCCCTCGATACATCCGCCCGATCGATCGGCCCCGGGCAAAAGCGACGCGCCATGACCACCTACAAGCTCCTGCTCCTGCCCGGCGACGGGATCGGCCCCGAGGTGATGGCCGGCGTCGAGACGGTGCTGACGGCGCTGGCCGAGACCGGGCTCGCCACCTTCGAGGCCGAGACCGACCTCGTCGGCGGCTCGGCCATCGACGCCCACGGCAAGCCGCTCTCGGATGCGACGCTGGCCAAGGCCGACGCGGCGGACGCGATCCTGCTCGGGGCCGTCGGCGGGCCGAAGTGGAACGGCGTGGCCTACGAGATCCGCCCCGAGGCCGGCCTGCTGCGGCTGCGCAAGGACCTCGGCCTGTTCGCGAACCTGCGCCCGGCGATCTGCTACCCGGCGCTGGCCGACGCCTCGGCGCTCAAGCGCGAGCTGGTCGAGGGCCTCGACATCATGATCGTGCGCGAGCTCACCGGCGGCGTCTATTTCGGCGAGCCGAAGGAGATCACCACCCTGCCCGACGGCTCGAAGCGGGCCGTGGACACGCAGGTCTACACCACCGCCGAGATCGAGCGGATCGCGCACATCGCCTTCGATCTCGCGGGCAAGCGCTCCGGCCGGGTCGCCTCCGCCGAGAAGCACAACGTGATGAAGTCCGGCGTGCTGTGGAAGGAGGTCGTCACCGAGGTGCACGCCCGCCACTACGCGGGGATCGCGCTGGAGCACGTGCTCGCCGACAACTGCGCGATGCAGCTGGTGCGGCGCCCGAAGCAGTTCGACGTGCTGGTGACGGACAACCTGTTCGGCGACGTGCTCTCCGACGTCGCCGCCATGCTCACCGGCTCGCTCGGGATGCTGCCCTCGGCCTCCCTCGGCGCGGTCGACGCGCGCGGAACCCGGAAGGCGCTCTACGAGCCGGTGCACGGCTCGGCGCCCGACATCGCCGGCCAGGACAAGGCCAACCCGATCGCGATGATCGGCTCGCTCGCCATGTGCCTGCGCTACTCGTTCGGCCTCGGCGAGGCGGCCGACCTCGTCGACCGCGCGATCACCGCGGCGCTGGCCGGCGGCGCGCGCACGGCCGACATCGCGGGCGACGGCGCCCCGGTGCTCGGCACCCGCGCGATGGCCGAGCTGATCGCGTCCGAGTTGCGCGTCCGCGCGGCCTGAGCGGCGGGACGCCACGCATGAAAAAGGGCGCGCAGCTCGTGCTGCGCGCCCCGATCGACCAGGTCCCGTGTCGGCTTAGTACGGGTTGCCGTAGCGCGCGACGTAGGAGGTCGGATCGATCGCGTCGATCGCCGAGAAGTCGACGTTGCGGATCGCGCTCGAGCGGGCGCCGATGAACGGGCCGTTGGTGATCGGGTCGGGCAGGATGCCGCCGCCGTAGCCGTCGTTGCGGCCGTAGACGGGGTTGAGCTGGTTCGACTGCGCGATCAGGACCGGGTTGGTGGCCGGGTTGCTCACCGAGCCGTTGCCCGGCTCGACGACGTTGCCGGCATCGAGCCAGCTGCGCGGGCGGATGCGGATCGGCAGCGGACGGCTGACGCGGTAGCCCGGGGCGTAACCGTCCTGGGCCTGGACCGGCGCGGTGAAGCCGAGGCCGGTGACGGCGAGGGCGCCCAGCAGGGCGATCTTGATCGAGCGCATGACGCACCTTGTTTGAATGCGGGGTCGGGTATGGCGCCGAGAGATTAAGAATCCGGTGCCTGTTGCGGGGTAGACGCCCGAGCGCGGCCGCGGTTCCGGAAAAACGGCTCAGCTTGCGTGTTTTGCCGCATTGTCGCCCCAATCGCGCAAAGGGGCTAACCGCCCCGATCACGCGAAGGGCTCGCTCAAGGATGCTGCGGTTTCCGCGCGGGCGGCGTGCGGCGCGGCACGATCGAGCCGGTGCGGCCTTCCGGCTCCCCGGACGACAGAGCCCGGATCGGGTCGCAGGCGGCGTCGCGGCGGCCCTCCGCGTCGGCGAAGACCGCGCTCGTGGCCGGGTCGGCGCGCGCGTCGAGGGTGAGCGCGTCGAGGGTGCAGGCGAGCGTGCGCGGCTCGGGCGGCTGCCCGAGGGGCGCACAGAGCCAGCCGTCGATCCGCGCCGGCTGGGCCTCCAGGGTGACGAAGCCGGTGCAGATCCGGCGCCCCGCGCCCGACAGCGTCGCCTCCAGCGTCTCGACCGCACCGAATTTCGTGGCGATCCGCCCGCGCTGGCCGGTCCGGATCACCGAGAGGTTCGGGCCCTCCGCCGCCCGCCGGGCCAGGGTCACGAACAGGCCGGGCTGCGGCTCGGGGGCGTCCCGCGTCAGGGTGAGGCGCAGATGCGTCTCCTCGATCGCCGCGAAGTCGCCGCGGCCCAGCGTCTGCTCCTGTGGGCCGTGCCGCGGTTCGATCCGGGCGGCCTCGCCCGCCAGGTCGAGGCGCAGGCGCCCGGCCGTCTCGGCCGGGACGGCGGGCCGTGGCGCGAGCGTCATGGCCGGCACGAAGGCGATCCCGAGATCGGTGGTCGTGACGGAGGCCGGCGCCGGCTCGGGCGGACGCGTCCGGGCCGTCTCGCGGGACAGCACGCTCAGCGCGCCGATCGTCAGCACGGCGCCGACCGCGCGGCCGGCGAAGGCAACGAGCCGCCACCGCCGCGGCGCGGCCGCCGCGGGCGCGAGGCCGGGGAACGTCTCGTCTGTGGCCATCGGATGCGGTCGCGCCTCGGGAAAGCACCTGCATCCTCCGCCCGGATCCCCTCCCCGGTGGTTTCGATCCGCCGCCCGAGGCCGGCTTTCTCGGCACGCGGTGAATCGAACCTTGCCGCGGGGATGCATGACGAAGCGCGGGAGGCATGATGCCGCCTCCCTTGACAGGCGAGCGACCCCGGCGCCTTGCTCCCGCCTTCCGCAGGTCCCACCTTGCGACGTCGCGGGGCCGGCGGGTCATGGCCCGACGCGGGCGGCGGATGCCGGGATCGCGCGCGGCAAGCGGAGTCTGATCGAGATGGGTTACAAGGTCGCCATCGTCGGCGCCACGGGGAACGTGGGCCGCGAGATGCTGGACATCCTCGCCGAGCGGGCCTTCCCCGCCGACGAGGTCGTGGCTCTGGCTTCGCGCCGCAGCCAGGGCCAGGAAGTCTCCTTCGGCGACAAGATCCTCAAGGTCAAAGCCCTCGACACCTACGACTTCTCCGACACCGACATCTGCCTGATGTCGGCCGGCGGCGAGACCTCGAAGGAGTGGTCGCCCCGCATCGGCGCGCAGGGCTGCGTGGTGATCGATAACTCGTCGGCGTTCCGCTACGAGTCGGACGTGCCGCTGATCGTGCCCGAGGTGAACGCCGACGCGGTGGTCGGCTTCTCCAAGCGCAACATCATCGCCAACCCGAACTGCTCGACGGCGCAGCTCGTGGTCGCCCTGAAGCCGCTGCACGAGGCGGCGACGATCAAGCGCGTGGTGATCTCGACCTACCAGTCGGTCTCCGGCGCCGGCAAGGACGCGATGGACGAGCTGTTCAATCAGACCCGCGCCGTGTTCACGGCCGGCGAGGTGAAGCAGGAGAAGTTCACCAAGCGCATCGCCTTCAACGTCATCCCGCACATCGACGTGTTCATGGAGGACGGCTACACCAAGGAAGAGTGGAAGCTGGTCGCCGAGACCAAGAAGATGCTCGACCCCAAGATCAAGCTCACGGCCACCGCCGTGCGCGTGCCGGTGTTCATCGGCCACGCGGAGGCCGTCAACGTCGAGTTCGAGCGACCGATCTCCGCCGAGGAGGCGACCGCGATCCTGCGCTCGGCGCCCGGCATCCTGGTGATCGATAAGCGCGAGAACGGCGGCTACATGACCCCGCACGAGGCGGCGGGCGAGGACGCCACCTACATCTCCCGCATCCGCGAGGACGCGACGGTGGAGAACGGCCTGAACTTCTGGTGCGTCTCGGACAATCTGCGCAAGGGCGCCGCCCTGAACACGGTCCAGATCGCCGAGCTCCTGATCAACCGCAAGCTGATCGGGCGGGACAGGAAGGCGGCCTGAACGTCGTCCGACGATCGGGATCCATGATTGATCAAGGCGCCGTCCCGCTGGTCGGGCGGCGCCTTTTCATTTTGCAGATCAGGCTGCCGAGCGATGAATCTCGATCTTGGACCGCACCTGCTCCTCGTCGCTCTCGCATCGACCAGCCCGGCGATCGCGAACGACGATCTGATGAAGCATCTGGCGAACCCGGCCGAGCAGGTGCTGCAGACGGTCGACTACGCCAACACGCGCTATTCGAAGCTCGACCAGATCAACGCGGGCAACGTCAAG
>NZ_VRUU01000083.1 GCF_008039875.1 Methylobacterium sp. WL119
GGGCGATCCCGGTGGTCGGCGGCGCATCCGCCTCGGCGCGGCCCGGCGCGCAGGCCGGAGGGCACGGGTCGGAGGCCGCCCGGCGGGCAGCCTACATCCTGTACGCGTTCTCGGAGAGCGGGGGGCGCCACGTCGTCTCAGCGGTGCAGCGCGGGATCGGAGCGGGCGGAACCGTGATGGATCTCGGCCCGCTCGCGCTGGGCTGACGTTCGGCTCAGGCGGTGGCGGCGAGAAGCCCGGAACGCCGCCGGTCGCCGATGCTGGCCTCGTAGCGTTCGGCCTGGAGGCGCGTGAGGCCGGAGATCAAGGCGGTGGACCCACGATAGACCGTATAGGTGCCGTCCTGGGTAGGCTTGACGCGAATCGTCTCGGACATGGGGACCATCCTGTGCTGCGTTGACCGAATCGTTAGCCGTCGCTCTTCTTCCGCGGTGATTCTCCGATCCTGTAATGATGCCCGACGTTACCGCTTCGGCTTCCGCGCGCAAGGGCGGCGCGGCGCGGATACGTAAGTAATTTTGCATTCGATCGGCATGGAGCACGGGACGACGCGCGGGCGGCGCGCTTCGCACCGTGGCGGCACGCGGGAGGCACGAATGAAAAGCCCGCCGGCTTTCGCCGACGGGCCGGTGGCAGGGGCCACGTTCCCGGGTTCGAGGGTGCTGTCCGGCGTGCGTCCCGCGGCGCTCGGGGCCGCGGGGTCGGGCGCATAAAACCCTCCCGAAAACCTCTATCCCTGTCGATGGGCGCTCGGCGGATCGTCCTGGTCACCGGCACCGGTGTCGGCGGAATGGACGTGGGTGGGGCTTGCATGCATGGCAGACCTCCTCTTCGTCTCGCTCCGGCGACGGAGCCTCGCATCGGCGGGCCGCGTCGCCATGAGGAGAGGCTAGACCCGCCCGGCCCACGCTGGCAAGGGGCGTTTTCGAGGATTCGCCAGCCGGCTCGCCGGGCCCGGCTCAGGCCCGGGCGGGGCTCAGGCCCGGGCGGGGCTCCGCGCGGACGGGAGCCCGAGGATCGCGGCGCCGACCAGGCCGGAGAGCAGGGAGCCGGCGAGCACCCCGAGCTTCACCTCCGTCTCGTGGGCGGCATCGGAGAAGGCGAGCGCGCCGATGAACAGGCTCATGGTGAAGCCGATACCGCACAGCACGGCGACGCCGTAGACCTGGACCCAGCTCGCCCCGCCGGGCCGGCGCGCGAGGCCGAGCGCCACCGCGAGGCGCAGGGCGGCGAACACGCCGGCCTGCTTGCCGAGGAACAGCCCGAACGCGACGCCCAGCGTCACCGGGTCGAGGAAGGCGGTGGGCGACAGGCCGCGCAGCGGCACCCCGGCATTGGCGAAGCCGAACAGCGGCACGATCCCGAAGGCGACGAAAGGCGTGATCGCGTGCTCCAGCCGGTGCAGCGGCGAGGTCGCGTCCTCCGGCCGGCCCGGGCTCACGCGGATCGGGATGGTCAGCGCCAGCAGCACGCCCGCCACCGTGGCGTGGACGCCCGAGCGCAGCACCAGCACCCAGAGCACGAGGCCGAGCAGCAGGTAGGGCGCGAGCGCGACGACGCCGAAGCGGTTCAGGCCGACGAGGAGCGCCAGCACCACGGCCGCGAGCCCGAGCATCGTCGGGTCGAGGCCGCCGGTATAGGCCAGCGCGATGATCAGCACGGCGCCGAGATCGTCGACGATCGCCACCGCGCCGAGCAGGATCTTGAGCGAGACCGGCGCCCGCCGGCCGAGCAGCGCCAGCACGCCGAGCGCGAAGGCGATGTCGGTCGCCGCCGGGATCGCCCAGCCCCGCGCGGTCCCGGCGCCGGCATTGAAGGCGAGGTAGACCAGGGCCGGCACCACCATCCCGCCGAGCGCCGCGATGCCGGGTAGCGCCCGATCGGGCCAGGTCCGCAACGCGCCGTCCAGCGCCTCGCGCTTGATCTCGAGGCCGACGAGCAGGAAGAACACCGCCATCAGGCCGTCGTTGATCCAGTGCTGGATGCTCAACGGGCCGAGCGGCGCGTGCAGCGCCTGGGCGTAGGTCCCGGCGAGCCCGGTATTGGCGACGACGAGGGCGCAGGCGGCGGCCGCCATCAGCACGAGGCCGCCGACCGCCTCGCTCGCGAGCGCGGTGCGGATCGCGGAACGGGGGCGCGGCTTCGTCATGGCGCCGGGGGTGCCCGGGTTTGCGCCCACGGGCAAGCCCTGCCGGTGGCGGTCCGGGCTCGGGACGTCTATGCGGGCACCGATGACGCAAGGACGCGCGATGACCGCCACGACGACACCGGACCACCCGGCCCTGAACCGCAAGGCTGTCGGCGCCGTGGTCCTCGGCAACGCGCTCGAGTTCTACGACTTCACGCTCTACGCCTTCTTCGCCGTGCCGATCGGCGCGGCGTTCTTCCCGTCCGACAACGCCACCGACAGCCTGCTCGCCTCGCTCGCCCTGTTCGGCATCGGCTACGTGATGCGGCCGATCGGCGGCATCGTGATCGGCGCCTTCGCCGACCGGGCCGGGCGCAAGCCCGCCATGCTGATCACCATCGCGCTGATGGCGGTCGGCATGCTGATGCTGGCGCTGGCGCCGTCCTACGCGACGCTCGGCGGCTGGGCGCAGGTGATCGTCATCGTCGGGCGGCTGATCCAGGGGCTGGCGCTCGGCGGCGAGGTCGGCCCCTCCACCGCCTACCTGCTGGAGGCGGCGCCCCCGAGGCACCGCGGCTTCGTGGCGAGCTGGCAGATCGCGAGCCAGGGCTGCGCCGCCCTGTTCGCCGGCATCGTCGCGACGGGGCTCACCATCGTCCTCGGCGAGGCGGCGATGGCGGATTGGGGCTGGCGCGTCATGTTCCTGCTCGGCATCGGCGTCGTGCCGGTCGGCCTCGTCATCCGCAGCCACCTGCCCGAGACCGCGGGCGAGGGCGAGGATCCGGCGGCGGCGGCCTCCACCGGCGCGGTGGTGGTGCGGCTGCTGCGCGAGCACGGGCGCCTGCTGCTCCTGACCTTCGTCGTCATCGCCGCCTCGACCGTCTCGAACGCCATCGGCACCAACATGCCGGTCTACGCGCACGCCACCCTGGGGCTCACCGAGACGGTGTCGACGGCGGTGCCGATCGCCCTCGGCCTCGCCTCGGTGGTGTTCCCGCTGCTGGGCGGCTGGCTCGCCGACCGGTTCGGGCGGCGCCCGGTGCTGGTGTGGCCGCGGGCCGCGATCGTGGTGCTGGCGGTGCCGGCCTTCTGGTGGCTGGCGCAGGCGCCGACCGCGGCCTCGGTCTACGCGGTGACGTTCCTGATGTCGGCGCTGTCCTCGATCAACGCGGCGGCGATCATCGTCGCGATCCCCGAATCACTGCCGCGGGCGGTGCGCAGCGCCGGGCTCTCGATCGTCTACGCCTTCTCGGTCTCGATCTTCGGCGGCAGCACGAACTACGTCGTCAACAAGCTGATCGCGATCACCGGCGACCGGCTGGCGCCGGCCTACTACCTCGTCGCGTTCAGCGTGCTCGGCACGATCGCCGCCTGGATGATGCACGAGACCCGCGGGCGCGACCTCGACGCCGACACCGAGGCGTGAGGCGCGCCGAACCGACGCCGCGCCGTCAGGGCCTGTCGTGAGATCGCATCGTCCGCACGCGAGCCGGAATCCGCCGCGCGCGACGAGGCTCTAATGCAGGTTCGAGCCGTCCTGCGCGGTGGCGGAGGCCCGGACGAGCTCGCGGCCGACCTCGTGCAGGGCGACCTCGACCGCGGCCAGCGCGCAGGTGCCGCCGCCCTGCATGATCAGCGCATGCGCGGTGATCAGGTGGTCGGCGACCAGCTCCAAGACCGAGCGCGGCTCGGAATCCGCCACCGGCGACGGCAGGGTGAAGCGGCCGAGCGACCCGGTCGCCGTGCTCTTGGGCGGCGGCGACGCGAGCCGGCTGATGGCGCCGAAGAAGCCGAGGAAGGTCCGCTCGGGCGGCCCGAAGGACGGCACCGCACCGGCCACGACCCAGGTCGCCCGCCCGTCCGGCGACAGCAGGCGATAGCGCACGGTGAACTCGCTGCGGGCGACGCTCGCCTCGGCGACCACGGTCCGCACGACGGCGAGGTCGTCCGGATGGATGACCTTGCTCCATCCCTGTTGCGATACGTCTTCGATCTGCTGACCGGTCAGAACAGTCCATTCATCACTGAGATAGACCACCTTTCCGGCTGCATCCGTTACGAAGATCATGGCCCAACCTCGGCTATAGCCGAGCTATGGCGCAGGGTCCGGCCTCAGGCAATCGGGCATCGCGGCAAATCATCCGTCGGCCCCCGGCTTCGCGCCTTGCCTTAAAGTCCAATGGACAGCGCGCCCGCGCTCCGAAGCGGGCTCAGGACGTGCGCCCGAGGGCTGCCCGGATCAGCGCGAGCCCGTCCGGGCTCGACCATTCGGCCGGCCCCTTCATCACGCCGATGGTGCAGCCGGCGGGGTCGACCAGCAGGGTCGTCGGCAGGCCGGGCGAGCCGGTGTCGCGCTGCACCGCCGGCAGCACGCGCCCGCCGGGATCGGCGTAGTAGGCCAGCCGCGCGATGCCGTTGTCCCGCATCCAGACCGGCGGCCTGTCGAGGTTGCGCGTGTCGAGGTTGATCGCGACCACCGCGAAATCCTTGCCGCCGAGCGCGGCCTCGAGCCGGTCGAGGGCCGGCATCTCGGCCTTGCACGGCGCGCACCACGTCGCCCACAGGTTCAGGAGGACGAGGCGGCCGCGGAAATCCGAGAGCCGCAGGTTGGCCTCCCCTCCCCCGTCCTTCCCTCCGTTGCCCGGCCCCTTGAACGCGATGTCGGGTGCCGGCCGGGCCTTCTCGGGCGCCTGCATCGCCGCGACGTCCCCGCGGGCGGCGGCGTCGACCCGGGCCACCGCCGCGGCCGAGGCGGCACAGGGCGCGGGGGCGTTGCCGGGCCCCGCACCGGTCCCGTATAGGGCGAGGCCGGCGGCCAAGGCGGTGACGAGGCCGGCGCCGATCGCGGCGCCCATCAATCGTCCAGGCATCATCGTTGCGTACCCCAGAGCATTTTCGAGCGCGGCGGATGCCGGCGCGCGTGAAGAGAATGCGACCACACGAGAGGCGGGCGCATTCCCCGTGATCGCGGGATCACGGGGAATGCTCGAGCGCGAGCGGAAGGATCGGGAAGACCATGAGCAACCGGATGTGGGGCGGACGCTTCGCGAGCGGCCCCGCCGAGATCATGGAGGAGATCAACGCCTCCATCGGATTCGACAAGCGCCTCGCCCCCCAGGACATCCGCGGCTCGCTGGCGCATGTCGCGATGCTGGGCGCCCAGGGCATCCTGCCGACCGACGATGTGGCAGCCATCGAGGGCGGCCTCAAGGCCGTGCAGGCGGAGATCGAGTCCGGCGGCTTCGTGTTCAAGCGCGAGCTCGAAGACATCCACATGTCGGTCGAGAGCCGGCTGACCGAGATCGTCGGCCCGGCCGCCGGGCGCCTGCACACCGCGCGCTCGCGCAACGACCAGGTCGCCACCGACATGAAGCTGTGGGTGCGCGACACCCTCGACAACCTCGACGCGCAGGCCGCCGGGCTACAGCGGGCGCTGGCGGAGAAGGCGCTGGCCCATGCCGGCACGGTGATGCCGGGCTTCACCCACCTGCAATCGGCCCAGCCGGTCACCTTCGGGCACCATTGCCTCGCCTATGTCGAGATGCTGGCGCGCGACCGCGGCCGTTTCCGCGATGCGCGCGCCCGGCTCAACGAGTGCCCGCTGGGCGCGGCCGCGCTCGCCGGCACCTCGTTCCCGATCGACCGGCACGCCACGGCCGCGGCGCTGGGCTTCGACCGCCCGACGGCGAACTCCCTCGACTCCGTCGCCGACCGCGACTTCGCCCTCGAATCGCTCTCGGCCGCCTCGATCTGCGCGATCCACCTCTCGCGCTTCGCCGAGGAGCTCGTGGTGTGGACCTCGGCGCAGTTCGACTTCGTCAAGCTGTCGGACGGGTACACCACCGGCTCGTCGATCATGCCGCAGAAGCGCAACCCCGACGCGGCGGAGCTGGTGCGGGCCAAGAGCGGGCGCATCGTCGGCGCGCTGATGGGCCTGCTCACGGTGATGAAGGGCCTGCCGCTGGCCTATTCGAAGGACATGCAGGAGGACAAGGAGGGCACCTTCGACGCGCTGCAGGCGCTGTCGCTGTGCCTGGCCGCGATGACCGGCATGGTCCGCGACCTCGAGCCGAACGCGGAGGTTCTCGCGCGGGCCGCGGGCTCCGGCTACAGCACCGCGACCGATCTCGCCGACTGGCTGGTGCGCGAGCTCGGGCTGCCGTTCCGCCAGGCGCACCACGTCACCGGCCGCCTCGTCGGCATGGCCTCGGCCAAGGGCGTCGGGCTGGAGGCGCTGTCGCTGCCCGAGATGCAGGAGGCGGAGCCGCAGATCACGCAGGCGGTCTACGCGGTGCTGGGCGTCGCGAACTCGGTGGCGAGCCGGGTCAGCTTCGGCGGCACCGCCCCGGCCAACGTCCGCGCGCAGGCCGAGGGCTGGCTCGCGCGGCTCGCGGAGCCGGCTGCCTGAAAATGGTGCACAGCAACCGAAAGCCGCCTGGCGCGTTCACGGTCTAGCTAGGTAAGCCCTGCTACAGCGGCGCAAGCGCATCGGAGACCGCGAGCATGCCCGTCGAGAGTTGGACGAAGCCGGAAGAGACCCCGGCACTCGCCGCCACCGCCACCGCGATGATCGACGCGGCCCTCGTCGGCTCCGGCCTCGCGCGCGACGCCTACTGGGCCGCCGTGCGCAAGGGCTACAACACGCCCTACAACGATCCCCAGCCCAAGCCGGCCCCCGCGCCGACCGCGCCGCAACCCCCGGTGCGGATCGACCTCGGCGAGGCGCCGGCTCTGCCGGTCGCGGCGATGGCGGCCCAGAACGCCGCCGCCGAGATCCACGCCGGCTGACGGCGCCGGGCGGCGCCGATCCGGGCGGCCCGAGACCCCATCTTGCCGAAGCGGCGCGCAGGCTTCATGACTCCCGCGTCCGGTGCCGGTGTCGCGCCGACCGAGCCCTCGGCGCGCCCGGCGCGCCGGCCAGCCGACCGGGAAGTGACGATGCGTTCAGCCCTCTGCCTGCTCCCGCTCGGCGCGCTCGCGCTGACGTGCCTGCTGCCCGCCGGCAGCGCACCGACGGTTGCGCGGCTGCTCGGGATCTCGGCGGCCTCGGCGCAGGAGGCGGAGGCGCCGGCCGCCGCCTCCCACCGCCGCCGCAGGGGCGGCCGCGAGCGGACGCCGAAGGAAGCGCCGACCCCGCCCGGCATGCAGCAGGCGACGCCGGTGGCGATCTTCGGCGACTGGAACGTGTTCGCCAGCGGCCAGGGCAAGACCCGCCTGTGCTACGCCATCGCCCAGCCGCAGACCCGCTCGCCGGCGACGCTCAAGCGCGACACCGCCTACCTGTTCGTCACGGTGCGCAAGGGCGAGAACGTCCAGAACGAGATCGCGGTGATGCTCGGCTTCCCGTCCAAGCCCGCGGCCGCCCAGGCCAGGCCCGGCGCCGCCGCCGCCCCGAGCGACCCGGCGATCACCCTGGGCAGCGCCCGCTACGGCCTCGTGGTGAAGGACGGCAACGCCTGGCTCCAGAACCCCTCGGAGGAGGCCCGCGTCGTCTCCGAGATGAGCGGCCGGGTGCCCAAGCTCCTGGTCAAGACCATCTCGATGCGCGGCCGGCCGACCAGCGACGAGTACGCGCTGGCCGGCTTCGGCGAGGCGATGAAGCGCACCCGCGAGGAGTGCAAGTAAGGGGGGATCCTCCCTCCCCCCCTGAAGCGGGGAGGGAGAGAAGGGTAGCCCCCCTCAGACCGCGGCCGGCCTGCCCCCGCCCGGTCGGGCGCCCGACACCCGGGTGCGGGCCCGGAACCGCTCGCGGGCGGCGCGGGCGGCCTGCTCGGTGCTGCGGAACACCGTGCCGTCGATTTCGTCGAAGGCACGGGCCGAGGAGAAGAAGCGCACCCCGCCGGGCTCGGGCACGGCGATGCCGGCGGCGATCTCGCCCACCTCGATGATCCGGGTCGGCGGCGGCTCCGCGTGCAGGCGGTTGCGGGCGCGCTGGGTCAGGTGGTCGGCGAACAGGTCGTGCGTCGGGGCGGCCTGCGCGGCCGGATGAAGCTGTGGCATGACGAATGTCTCCCGGGGCCGGTCGCGATGCCGGCGGTGCTGGGCGGTCGGATCGTCTGTCGGCGCGCGAACGTCAGCCGCGACAGCGACCACGAGGCCGGCGCATACGCGCGCCGTGCACGGGGAGAGCGGGGGTCGAGGGGGATCGGATCACGGTAGGAGTCCTCCTGACGTTGAAGGACCGCAGGACGGCGTCGTCCGGCAGTGCTTTAGCGTTTGATGACGCGGCGCAAGCGATGCTCCTCAAATCACCGCGGTCGGCGATGCTTGACATCGCCGACCTCGCTAAAATGGAGATCTGCCGGCGCGGCGTCAAAGGAAGCCGTTTCCGTTTTTTTGCAGTTTTCGGGCACAAACCCGCGCCGCCGTCCCGGGCGGCAGCCCGATCCTGCCTCAGCCCTGCGCGCCGATCGCCGCCAGGCTCGCGGCGAGGTCGCGGTGGTCGCGATAGACCCGCGCGGCCCCGGCCGCGAGCAGGTCGGCCCCGTCGCGGTCGTGGCCCCAATGGCCGCCGCCGGTGAAGCCGAGCACCCGCATCCCGGCCGCCCGCGCGGCGGTGACGCCGGGCACGCTGTCCTCGATCACCAGGCAGGCGTCGGGCGAGGCCCCCATCCGGGCGGCGGCGTGCAGGAACAGGTCGGGAAACGGCTTGCCGCGGGCGACCTCGACCGCCGAGTAGATCCGCCCGTCGAACAGCGGCAGCAGGCCGGTGAGGCCGAGCGAGTGGCGCAGCCGCACGGGATCGCTGCTCGAGGCGACGCAGGTCGGCAGCGAGAGGGCGGCCACCGCCTCGGCGATCCCGGCCATGGCGCGCAGCTCCGCGTCGAAGATCGCCAGGGTCTCGGCCTTCACCGCCGCGACGAACCCCTCGGGCGCCGTGACGCCGTAGTCGCGCGCGACGTGGCCCATGATCGAGGCCATGGAGGTGCCGGCGAAGCGCGCCCGCACGGTCTCGACGTCGATCGCGACGCCGATGCGGTTGAGCCCGGCGGTGAGGCAGGCGAGGCTCAGGGGCTCGCTGTCCACCAGAACGCCGTCGCAATCGAAGATGACGAGGGCCGGCGGCACCGGGGCCTGTACGCGGATGGTCACGGGTGGTCGGTTCCTGTCGCCGGGGCCGCCCCTGTGGCACGGCGGGCGCGGGCGCGGCAACCGCTTGCGCGGCGGGGGCGGGGCTCGTACGCCCTCCGGACCGGCCGACGCGCGTGCTCCCGAGACCCGACGATGTTCCGTTTCCTCCTGCGCCTCCTCGGCTTCATGCTGCTGGCCGGCGGCTTCGTGGCCCTGGTCTACGACGGCGCCCGCTCGGTCGCCAACAACGGCCTGCGGATCACGCCGCTGAGCGAATTGCTGTTCACGCTGTTCAAGGACAAGGCGAGCGCGCTCCAGGCCACGGTCGAGGGCGTGGCGCCGTGGCTGTGGAACCTCGCGGTGCTGCCGCTCACCCTGGCGCCGGCCTCGCTGCTCGGCCTCGGCCTCGGCGCGGTGCTGCTCTGGCTCGGGCAGCCGGCGCGCGAGCCGATCGGGTTCCTCACGCGCTCCTGAGGCGACCGGCCGCTTCATCAACCGGGCGGGCGACCCCATATACGGGTTTGACGCGAACCCGCCGCCCGAAGGATGCCCGATGCTGCAGATGTTCCGCAAGAAGGCCGAGATGCCGAGCCCGGCCGACGCGCTGCCCGGCCGCCCCGATCCGCTGCCGACCGCCGAGACCCACTTCGTCAACGGCAACCCGCTCAAGGGCCCGTACCCGCCGGGCACCGAGACGATCGGCCTCGGCTTCGGCTGCTTCTGGGGCGCGGAGCGCAAGTTCTGGCAGCTGCCCGCGGGCGTGTTCGTCACGGCGGTGGGCTACCAGGGCGGGTACACCCCCAACCCGACCTACGAGGAGGTCTGCTCCGGCCGCACCGGGCACAACGAGGTCGTGCTGGTCGCCTTCGATCCGGCGGTGCTGCCGCTCGAATCCGTGCTCAAGACCTTCTTCGAGAGCCACGACCCGACGCAAGGGTACCGCCAGGGCAACGACGTCGGCACGCAGTACCGGTCCGGCATCTACCTCACCGATCCCGCGCAGGAGGCGACGGCCAAGGCCGTGCGCTCGGCCTACGCCGCCGCGCTGAAGGCCCGCGGCTTCCCGGACGTCACCACCGAGATCGTCTCCGGCCAGACCTTCTATTTCGCCGAGGCCTACCACCAGCAGTACCTGGCCAAGAACCCGGCCGGCTATTGCGGCCTCGGCGGCACGGGCGTCGCCTGCCCGATCGGGACCGGCGTGGCGGCCTAGCCTCCCGCAAACGCTAGCGGCCGAACGCGGACCGCGCATCGCGTTCGGCTTCGGTCGCCGCCGACCCCGCCTCGCAGGGCCGCGGCCGCGAGGCGGGCGCTCCGCCAAGCCGGCGTCCTCGGGCGACGAAGCCTTGCGTTGACGATGCCGCGCGGACCTTCGCCCGACGGCCGGGCTCCCCGATCGAGGACGACCGCTCCGGCGTTCGATCGGACCTATCGGGCTCGATGTGCGTCTCTGGTCGGATCCGGTTCGCCTTCCTGCCTGCCTCGACGATCCCGCCTCAGGTGTTTTGCGCCGATCCACGGCGAATCCTGCCGATCGTCGAGCCTCCGCGGGGCACCCGTCGCGTCGCCGGCCGGCCTTTAACCAAGCCCTTCGAAGCGGCTTGTCGAGACTCGGACCGCCTGCAATCGTCGCCGCGCCCTGCATCCGAGGGCGAACGTGATCGATGCCGTCATGCGCCGCCTCCACTGCATCGATTCGATCCGCGGCTTAGCCGCCTTGGCGGTGATCTACGCCCATACCGTCGAATTCGGTCTCAGGGCTCAGCTCGGGCCGTCTCCGCTGGAGCGAGACCTGCTCGGGCACCTGACCGCGTATCTCGACGTCGGCAAGATCGCGGTCACGCTGTTCTTCGCCGTCTCCGGCTTCGTCGTCCCGTTCTCGCTCTTCAAGCCGAGCCGCCGACCGGTCCTGGCCTTCGCCGTCTCGCGGTTCTTCCGCCTCTATCCCGCCTACTGGCTCTCGATCCCGTGCGGCCTGCTCGTCCTGTTCGTGTGGGCCGGCCGCGACGTGCCGAACCTGCTCGTGCCGGCCAACATGACCATGCTGCAGCAGTTCCTCGGCGTGGAGAACATCATCGGCCTGTATTGGACGCTCCAGATCGAGCTGATCTTCTACGCCATCTGCGTGGGCCTGTTCGTCATCGGTCGCCTCGACGACCGCACGGGTGCCGTGGTCTGCGCGCTCTCGCTCATCGCGGCCGCCGTCGTCCTGGCCGGCCTGCGCTTCCATCTGGAACGCAAGTTCCCCGTGGCGGTGCCGCTCTCGCTCGCCGTGATGTTCTGGGGCCTGTGCCTGCGCTACCATGTCTTCGAGCAGCGGGCGGGCTGGGGCTCCGCATCGGCCCTGGTGACGGCGGCGCTGATCCTCGCCGTGCCACTGGTGTCCGTGCTCGCCTACAATCGCGACATGGGTTTTCACGAGAGCTGGGTGAAGTACGTCATCACCTACTGGCTGGCGATGGCGCTCTTCGCGCTCCTCGCCGTGAAGGTCAGGATCGAAGGACGGGTCTTCGTCGGCCTCGGTGCGATCAGCTATTCGATCTACCTGTTCGGGCCCGTGGTCCAGGTCGTGCTCGAGCACGCGCTGGCGGGATACGAGCCGGTCGTTCCGGTCCACGTTTTCGCCGCGGCGACCGCGCTCGTGACCGTCGGCGTCGCGACGCTGATGTATCGATGGATCGAGAGGCCGGCGATCGCGCTGGGCCGCCACGTCGTGCACCGGTTCGGCGACCGACCCCGCCTCGGGGAATCGGCGGTCGCCGTTGCGGCCGCCCCGAACCGTCGGCTCGCCGGCTAGCACCCTTTTTGCGATCCTCGTATCACGGAACGAGCACCGGCTCATGGCGTGGTCGCATTGTCTTCACGCGAGGCGGTATCCGCCACGCTCGACCCTGCTTCAGGACGTCCGCTCCACCGCGATCGCCGTCGCCTCGCCGCCGCCGATGCAGAGCGCCGCGATGCCGCGGCGGCCTCCGGTGCGGGCGAGCGCGGCCAGCAGCGTCACCACGATGCGGGCGCCCGAGGCGCCGATCGGGTGGCCGAGGGCGCAGGCGCCGCCGTGGACGTTGACGCGGTCGGGCTGCAGGTCGAGGTCGCGCATCGCGGCCATCGCCACCACCGCGAAGGCCTCGTTGATCTCGTAGAGGTCGACGTCGCCGGCCCGCCAGCCGACCTTGTCGAGGAGCCTGCCGATCGCGCCGATCGGCGCGGTCGAGAACCAGGCCGGCGCCGCGGCGTGGCTCGCGTGCCCGCGGACGATGCCCAGCGGCGCGACGCCGCCGCGCTCGGCCTGCGACCGGCGCATCAGCACCAGGGCCGCTGCCCCGTCCGAGATCGACGAGGCGTTGGCCGCCGTCACCGTGCCGTCGGGCCGGAAGGCGGGCTTGAGGGTCGGGATCTTCTCGGGCCGGGCCCGGCGTGGACCCTCGTCGGTCGCGGCCCCGCCGACGGGGACGATCTCGTCGGCGAAGGCGCCCTCCGCCGTCGCGCGGGTGGCGCGGGCCAGCGATTCGAGGGCGTAGGCGTCCTGCGCCTCCCGCGTGAACTGGTAGGCTTGCGCGGTGTCCTCGGCGAAGGTGCCCATCAGGCGGCCGCGATCGTAGGCGTCCTCCAGCCCGTCCAGGAACATGTGGTCGAGCATGCGCCCGTGGCCGAGGCGCTGGCCGCCCCGCGCCTTGTCGAGGAGGTAGGGCGCGTTCGACATCGATTCCATGCCGCCCGCCACCACGGTCCCGGCCGAGCCCGCCGCGATCATGTCGTGGCCGAGCATCAGCGCCTTCATGCCCGAGCCGCAGACCTTGTTCAGGGTTGCGCACGGGGTCGCCTCGGACAGGCCGGCCCCGAGCGCCGCCTGGCGCGCCGGCGCCTGGCCGAGGCCCGCCGGCAGGACGCAGCCCATCACCACCTCGGACACGCCGTCGGCGGGAAGCCCGGCCCGCGCCACCGCCGCGCGGATCGCCGCGGCGCCGAGCTCCGGGGCCGCCACCCGCGCCAGCTCCCCCTGGAACGCGCCCATCGGCGTGCGCGCCGCCCCCGCGATCACGATCGGATCGGACATCGTCGCCTCCCGTGCCGGCCTTCGCCTGATGCGGCCATTCCAGTCCGGCGGCGGTGGGATGTCCAGCCTGGGTGGTGCGGCGGGCTTGCGCTGCCCACCGCGCCGGCCGTCATGCGTCCGCGTCGCGGCCGGAAACAACGCAGGTCCCCTCTCCCGTGCGGGAGAGGGGGCCGGTCGGCGCCTCGAACGATCTGTCCGGGTCGCCGCAGCGAAGGACGGGAAAACGAAAAGGCCGGCTCCCTTCCGGGAACCGGCCTCGCGATTCGCGACGGGCGGAGCGAATCAGCGGGCGGGGCCGCCCGAGGTGGCGCCGGCGTTGGGGGCCATCTTGTTGGTCTGGTCGGCGTTGCCGCCCTTGGCGGAGTCGACGGCACCGGCGCCGGGGGTCGCGCCCATCTCGCCGGCCGGGCGGGTGGCGGTGCTGCCGGTGGTCATCGCGCCGCCGGCGCCGGGTGCCGTGTCGCGCGGGCCGCCGGTGGTCTGGCCGGCCTGGGGCACGGCGCGCGAGGGCTGGCCGACGTTGCCGGCATCCTGGGCGAGGGCGGGGCCGGAGATCAGGGCGCCGACGAGGGCGAGGGATGCGAGGCGCATGGAGATCCGTTTCGATGGCGTGCGATGGGACCGAGCAACGGGCGGCGGGCGCTTCCGTTCCGGTTCCACCGGCCGACGCCCCGCATCGAATCCGGATCATCCCCGCGGGATCCTGGATACGGGCCCGGCTCGAGCCCCGCGCGGGCGTGCCGAAGACCGGTTTCGCGCCGATCCGCCGCGACGAGATCAGGCGTCGAGGCCGCCCCCCTCCAGGAAATGCTCGAGCCAGTGGATGTCGTAGGCGCCGTTCTGGACGTCGGGGTTGCGCACCAGGGTGCGGAACAGCGGCAGCGTGGTGTCGACGCCGTCGATGACGAACTCGTCGAGCGCCCGGCGCAGGCGCATCAGGCACTCGTTGCGGGTGCGGCCGTGGACGATGAGCTTGCCGATCAGCGAATCGTAGTGCGGCGGCACGCGGTAGCCCTGGAAGGCGGCCGAGTCGACGCGCACGCCGAGGCCGCCGGGCGGGTGGTAGTAGGTGATGAGGCCGGGCGAGGGCCGGAAGGTCGCCGGGTGCTCGGCGTTGATGCGACACTCGATGGCGTGCCCCTCGACCTTGATGTCGCCCTGCGCCACCGACAGGGCGCCGCCGGCCGCGACCCGGATCTGCTCGATCACGAGGTCGATGCCGGTGATCATCTCGGTGACGGGATGCTCCACCTGGATCCGCGTGTTCATCTCGATGAAGTAGAACCGCCCGTCCTCGTACAGGAACTCGACGGTGCCGGCGCCGAGGTAGCCGAGCTTGCGCATCGCGTCGGCGCAGATCTCGCCGATCTCGGCCCGCATCGCCTCGTTGAGCGCGGGCGAGCCGCCCTCCTCCCAGACCTTCTGGTGCCGGCGCTGGAGCGAGCAGTCGCGCTCGGCCAGGTGCACCGCGCCGCCGCGGCCGTCGCCCAGCACCTGCACCTCGATGTGGCGCGGGTTGGTGAGGTACTTCTCCAGGTAGACCGCGTCGTCGCCGAACGCCGCCTTGGCCTCGGAGCGGGCCATGCCGAGCGCTTGGCTCAGCTCGGCTTCCGAGCGCGCCACCTTCATGCCGCGCCCGCCGCCGCCGGCCGCCGCCTTGACCAGCACCGGGTAGCCGATCTCGGCGGCGACGCGCTTGGCCTCCTCCGGGTCCTCGATGCCGCCGTCGGAGCCGGGCACGCACGGGATGCCGAGCTTGAGCGCGGTGCGCTTGGCCTCGATCTTGTCGCCCATGATCCGGATGTGCTCGGCCTTGGGGCCGATGAAGCCGATCTCGTGGTGGGCCAGCACCTCGGCGAAGCGTGCGTTCTCCGAGAGGAAGCCGTAGCCGGGATGGACCGCGTCGGCGCCGGTGATCTCGCAGGCGGCGATGATCGAGGGGATGTTGAGGTAGCTGTCGCGGGCGGCCGGCGGGCCGATGCAGACGCTCTCGTCGGCGAGCCGCACGTGCATCGCGTCGGCGTCGGCCGTCGAGTGCACCGCCACGGTCTTGATGCCGAGCTCCTTCGACGCCCGGAGGATGCGAAGCGCGATCTCGCCGCGGTTGGCGATCAGGATCTTGTCGAACATGGCAGGGGCGCTTTCGAGCGGAGGGTGCGCGGTTCGGGTGGGGACAGGCGCGCCCGACTACTCGATGACGATCAGGGCTTCGCCGTACTCGACCGGCTGCCCGTCCTCGACGAAGATCGCGGCCACCGTGCCGGCGCGGGGCGCGACGATCTCGTTGAAGGTCTTCATCGCCTCGATCAGCAGCAGCTTGTCGCCGACCTCGACCCGGGAGCCGACCTCGACGAAGGCCTTCGCCTCGGGCGAGGGGCGCAGGTAGGCGGTGCCGACCATCGGCGACGGCACGGCGCCGGGATGGGTCTTGCCGCGCTCGGGGGCGGCGCCGGGGCCGGGGCTCGGCACGGGCGCGAGCGCCGCCGGGGCCGCCATCGCGGCGGGCGCGGCCATCTGGACGCTCACGGGCTCGATCCGGCGGACGACGCGGATGCGGAGATCCCCCTTCTCGACCTCGATCTCGGACAGGCCGGTCTCGGTGACGAGGTTGGCGAGCTCGCGCACGAGATCGGCATCGATGGGGTCGTGCTTGGACATCGGGCCTGTCTTCTGGGGGCTTGACCTGGGATTGGGGTGACCGCCGCGGCGGCGCCGATCCGCCGGCGCGGCCGCGCGACCGGGGCCCGGATCCCGCGAAGGCGCCGGTCTTAGACGACCGGGCGCGTTCGCGACACCCTTTCTCGCCTCAGCAGGAGGCGTGGCCGCACTGGCGGACGTCGGCGATGGTCTTGCGGATCGGGTCGACGCCGACGGCGCCGGGGATGATCTCGTCGCCGATGATGAAGGCGGGCGTGCCGGACAGGCCGAGCTTGTCGCCGAGGCCGCGGTTCTCGGTGAGCGCCGCCTTCACCTCGGGGCCCTGGGCGTCCTTCTGCAGCCGGGCCACGTCGAGCCCCATCGCCTTGGCGACGTCGAGGGCCTTGGCGCCGTTCGCCCGGCCCTTGGATTCGAGCAGCTTCTGGTGGAACTCGAACAGCTTGTCGCCCTTGAGCTGCTGCTTGGCGGCGAGCGCGATCTGGCTGGCCTCGAGCGATTCCGGGCCGAGCACCGGGAAATCCTTGATCACCACGCGCAGCTTCGGATCGGCCTTGATCAGCGCCTGCACGTCGCCGAGCGCCTTGCGGCAATAGCCGCAATTGTAGTCGAAGAACTCGATCATCGTGACGTCGCCCGCCGGGTTGCCGGCGACGACGTCGTGCGGGCTGTCGAGCAGCGCCTTCTGCGATTCCTTGAGCGCGGCGGCCTGGGCCAGGCGCTGGGTCTCGGCCTGGCGCTTCTCGCCCTCGGCGATCGCCTCCTGCAGCACGTCGGGGTTCTTGATCAGGTAGTCCTTGACGATCGCCTCGATCCCGGCGCGCTGCGCATCGGTGAAGGGCGCGGCCGGCGCGGTCTGCGCCCGGGCCGGGAGGCCGAGGGGCATGGCCAAGGGAACGGCCAAGGGGACGGCGAGCAGCAGCGCGCGGCGGGAGGCCGAGAGGAAACGGGAGAGAGGCATACGTCCTCGCTGGGCGGGCGCGGCGGGCGGGCCGGACCGGGGTCTGGCCGGTCCGCTATCGGCCGGGTTAGGCGTTTTCACGGCGGCGGGTCAAATCCCGTCGTGCCCGATCGAAGTTTCTCCCGCGAGGCGTCACGCCGATGATCAATCCCATCCGGGCCTTCCGGCTCCGCCCGCGCCTGCTCGCGGCGTTCGGCATCATGGCCGCGGGCGCGCTGCTGATGCCGGGCGACGACCTCGTCACCCGCCTGCTCGCCGGCTGGTGCGCCGGGATCGTGGCCTACGCGGTGCTGATCGTCCACCAATCCACCGGGCAGTCGCGCGACGCCCTGCGCCTGCAGGCGTCGCGCCTCGACGACAGCGCGGCCCTGGTGACGGTGTTCACGCTGCTCGCGGCCGCGGCGAGCTTCGCCGCCGTCGGCGTGCTGGTGCTCGGCGGCAAGGCGAGCGGCGCCGGCAAGGTCTTCGACCTGACGCTCGCCGGGGCGACCGTGCTGTGCACCTGGGCCTTCGTGCAGCTCGTCTTCACGATCCACTACGCCCACGTCTACTACGGCGACGACGCGCCCGGCGAGAGCCGCGGCGGCCTCGACTTCCACGGCGACGACGCCCCCGACTTCTGGGACTTCCTGTACTTCACCGTCACCATCGGCGCGGCGGCGGCCACCTCGGACACCAACATCACCAGCAAGCGCATGCGCCGGATCGCCACCGTGCAGACGGTCTACGCCTACCTGTTCAACACCGGCGTGCTGGCGCTCGCCGTCAACATGGCGGCGGGGTTCGTCGGGCATTGAGGGGGGTTGCGCAGCATCGCCGACCCGTCCGAGGGCTGACCCGCGGCCGCCGCCCGGGTACAAGCATCCGATGATCCCCATCTCCCGCCGTGCCGCCGCCGTCGCGCCCTTCCTCGCCATGGACGTGATGGCCGCCGCCGCCGGGAAGGCGCGCGCCGGCGAGGACGTGGTGCGGATGGAGGTCGGGCAGCCCTCGGCGCCGGCGCCGCGGGCGGTGATCGCCGCCGCGCAGCGCGCGCTCGAGGGCGGCCGGGTGCCCTACACCGAGGCCCTGGGGATGCCGGAGCTGCGCGAGCGCATCGCGCGGGACTACCGCGAGCGTTACGGCGTCGCGGTGGCGCCGGAGCGGGTCGTGGTCACCACCGGCTCGTCGGCCGGCTTCATCCTGGCGTTCCTGAGCCTGTTCGACGCCGGCGCCCGCGTCGGCGTGCCCCAGCCGGGCTACCCGGCCTATCACAACATCCTCGCGGCCCTCGACCTGGTGCCGGTGCCGATGCGGCTCCGCGCGGCCGACCGCTACGCCCCCACCGCCGCGCTGCTGCGGGAGATTCATGCCGCGCACGCCCTCTCGGGCGTTCTGGTGATGAGCCCGGCCAACCCCTCGGGCACGGTGATCGGCGAGGCGGCGCTGGCGGAGTTGTGCGCGGCGGCGCGGGCGCTCGGCCTGCCCTTCGTTTCCGACGAGATCTACCACGGGCTCGGCTACGGCGTGCCGACGACGACCGCCCTGCGGTTCGACCCGGACGCGATCGTGATCAACTCGTTCTCGAAGTACCACTGCATGACCGGCTGGCGCGTCGGCTGGATGGTGGTGCCCGACGCCCTCGTGCGCCCGATCGAGCGGCTGGCGCAGCACCTCTACATCTCGGCGCCCACCCTCTCGCAGGTCGGCGCGCTCGCCGCCTTCGACGCCACCGAGGAACTCGACGCGGTGCGCGACGGCTACGCCCGCAACCGCGCGATCCTGCTCGACGCGTTCCCGGGCCTCGGCCTCGGGCGGACGCATCCGGTCGACGGCGCGTTCTACCTCTACGCGGACGTGGCCCGCCTCACCAACGACGCCTCCGCCTTCTGCCGGCGGATGCTCGACGAGGCCGGCGTGGCGGCCACCCCCGGCCTCGACTTCGACCGGGAGGCCGGCCACCACCACGTCCGGTTCTCCTTCGCCGGCTCGGAGGCCGAGTGCCGGGAAGCGGTGCGGCGCCTGCGAATCTGGCTGGCGTGAGCGCGGCGCGGACGCCCCGGTCAGGCCGCCAGGACGGCGGCGTCCGCGACCGAGGCGGCGGCCAGCGCCGTCGCGGTCGCCGCCTCGAAGGCCTGGAAGGCGGCGGTCGCAGCGGTCCAGTCCTGCGCCTTCACCCCGGCGCAGAGGGCAGCCGCGCGGGCGGCGGCATCGGCGACGCCGGCGCGGACGCCGGCGGGCAGGATCGGATCGACGGTGATCATCATCATGCCGGTATGCGGCACCGCGCCGATCAGCACCGAGGCGAGGCGGCGCTTCCAGGCGGCGCAGTCGGCCGGCAGGCGGGCGAGGGCGAGGGTGAGCGGGTCGCCGTCCATGCGGTCGAGCAGGGTGCGGCTCATCGCTTCGAGCGCCTCGAGCTGGCCGATCGCGTCCTGGATCTCGCCGCGGGACTTCTCGGTGCCGGCGGCGATCCGGCCGACATTGGTCGCGATCTCGCCGGTGGCGAGGATCTGCTGCTCCATCACCTCGGCCATCGCCCGCATCTCCGAGGCGGCCTCGGCGACCGCCGCGCTCTCCGCCTCGACGCGGGCGTTGGCGCGGTCCATCACCTCGGAGCCCGCCGCGACCGCGGCGCGGCTGTGGCCGACCGCGGCGTGCATCGCCGACAGCTCCGTCTGGAGCGCGGAGAGCCGCGCGCGGATCTCGTCGGTGGCGCGGGCGGTCTGGCCCGACAGCGCCTTCACCTCGCCGGCGACGACGGCGAAGCCCCGCCCCGCCTCGCCGGCGCGCGCCGCCTCGATGGTGGCGTTGAGCGCCAGCAGGTTGGTCTGGGCCGAGATCGAGGCGATCGCGGTCGCCATCTCCTCGATCCGCCGCGCGGCCGCCGCGAAGCCTTCGAGGCGCCCGCCGATCTCGGACGTGCCGACCTGGATCTCCTGCATCCGCTCGCCGGCCTGGCGCATGTCGGCCGCGCAGACCACGATGCCCTCGCGCGCACGCTCGGCCGTCTCGGCCGAGGTCTGCGAGCGGGCGGCGATCTCGCTGGTCGAGGCGGCCAGTTCCTCGCTCGCCGCCGCGATCAGCCGGGCCTGGTCGGCGACCTGGGCGGAATCGTGGGTGAGCCAGCCGATCGAGGTCCCGGCCGAGGAGGCCGCGGCCGACAGGCGCCCGGGCAGCCGCAACGTCTCGGGGTCGGCCGGCGGCGCGACCGGCGCGGGGGCCTCGTCGGCAACGCGGTCGAGGACGGCGGGGGCAACGCTGGCGGGAGCGACTACCGAAAGGGCCGGCCTTTCAGTCCTGGCTTTGCGGAAGTAGCTCAACATCGATTGTGTCCCCTGCCGTAAAGCTTCAACCTAAGATGGAATAGGTCAATAAGGGGTTTAGACCGGGCGCGTTTGCTCGAAGAGCGGCCGACATTCGGCTGTTCCCGGGACCTCGACCCGTTGCCGTGGGCCGTGGGGCTTGCCCGGCGCGACCGGCGGTGGCGGACGCAGGAACGGCGCTCCACCCGGCCGCCAGCGGCCGATACATGTCCATGCCCCTAAAAATTCGGCTCACGACACGGGGTGTCGTGAGCCGGATCCGGTTCAGCCCGTCTCGCGCAGGCTCATTCGCCGGTGAGCGCCGCCTTGGTGCGCGACCACCAGCCGGCCCGCTTCGGCCGGTCGGGATCGGACGGCTCGCTGAGCACCACCGCCACCGGCTCCGGAGCCCGTGCGGGGGCTGCGGGCGCGGGCTCCTCGGCGGCGGCCGGCTCGGCGGAAGGCTCGGCGGAAGGCTGCGCCGGGGCTTCGGCGGGCGCCGCCTCCACCGGGCTCGAGACCGGCAGCTCGACCGCGGTCTCGACAGGCGGCACGGCCGCGGCGATCGCCTCGGCGACGGCCTCGGCGCTCACCGGCTGCTCCGGCTGCAGCTCGGCGATCGGATCGCCGGCCTCGTCGGGCGACGCGTCGGCTTCGAACGCGGCGCCTTCGGACAGGGGGGACTCGGACAGCGTGGCCTCGCCGCCGTCCCGGCCGCGGCCCTCGGCGC
>NZ_VRUU01000084.1 GCF_008039875.1 Methylobacterium sp. WL119
CTGGGGTGCGGGGGAGGGGGAGGCGCGGCGGTGCTACTCCGCGGCGTTGCGGGCGCCCTGGCCGAAGCGGCGCTCGATGTAGTCGATCACCACCGTCTCGAAGTCCTTGGCCAGCGTCGCGCCGCGCAAGGTCATCGCCTTCTTGCCGTCGATGAAGACCGGCGCGGTCGGGGTCTCGCCGGTGCCGGGGAGCGAGATGCCGATGTCGGCATGCTTCGATTCGCCGGGGCCGTTGACGATGCAGCCCATCACCGCGACGTTCAGGCCTTCGACGCCCGGATAGGTCTTCTTCCACTCCGGCATCGAGGTGACGATCCAGTTCTGGATGTCGCGGGCGAGCTCCTGGAACGTGGTCGAGGTGGTGCGGCCGCAGCCGGGGCAGGCCGCCACCATCGGCACGAAGGTGCGGAAGCCCATGGTCTGCAGCAGTTCCTGGCTGGCCTTCACCTCGACGGTGCGGTCGCCGCCGGGCTCCGGCGTCAGCGAGTAGCGGATCGTGTCGCCGATGCCTTCCTGCAGCAGCACGCCGATGGCGGCCGAGGCGGCGACCAGGCCCTTCGAGCCCATGCCGGCCTCGGTCAGCCCGAGGTGGATCGCGTAGTCCGAGCGGCGCGCGACCTCTCGGTAGACCGCGATCAGGTCCTGCACCGCCGAGACCTTGGCGGAGAGGATGATGCGGTCCTTCGGCAGGCCGAGCTCCACGGCGCGCTCGGCCGAGGACAGCGCAGACTGCACCATCGCCTCGCGCATCACCGCGCGGGCGTCGATCGGCCGGGGCAGCCGGGCGTTCTCGTCCATCAGGTGGGTGAGCAGCGCCTCGTCGAGCGAGCCCCAGTTCGCGCCGATGCGCACCGTCTTGCCGTAGCGGATCGCCTGCTCGATGATGGTCGAGAACTGGACGTCCTTCTTCTCCTTGAAGCCGACGTTGCCCGGGTTGATCCGGTACTTCGCCAGCGCCTCGGCGCAGGCAGGGTGATCGGAGAGCAGCTTGTGGCCGATGTAGTGGAAGTCGCCGACCAGCGGCACGTGGCAGCCGATGCGGTCCAGGCGCTCGCGCACCTTCGGGACGGCGGCGGCGGCCTCGTCGCGGTCGACGGTGATGCGCACCAGCTCCGAGCCGGCCCGCGCCAGCTGCGCGACCTGCGCCACCGTGGCGTCGATGTCGGCGGTGTCGGTGTTGGTCATCGACTGGACGACGACCGGTGCTCCGCCGCCGACGGTCACCGCGCCCTCGCCCTGGCCGACGCGCACCCCGACGGTGCGATGCCGCGGGGCCGGCCCGGCGATCTCCGGTCCGGTCAGGCCCGCGGCCTGCGCGGCGAGCGGGTTCTGGTCGAGGCTGGCGGCTTGCATGGCTTCCATCGTGGACCTTCGTTCAAGGCCTTGTGTTTCGCGACGTCGCGATCGGCCGGCGGCTGCGCGCAGCACGCCATCAGCTTGCACGGTCGATCGTTTAGCTGCGATTGACGCGGGACCGCGTCAATCCTGCGGCGATGCATGTCTGCACCGCGCGTGTCATGTCGCATCCGCCCCGCGATGTCGAGTTCGCGCAGGCCACGGCCCGGCGCGATCGTGCCGACCCCGCCTCGGATAAGCGTTGTCCGCCAACGGGATCGTGCTCGCCCGCCCCGGACCTCGCGCGCGCTCCGGTCGCGTCGCGCTTGCCGGGCCGCCGCCGTCCACCGCGCCGATTCGCGGAACCGCGACGCACCGGGCGCGCTTGCGCCGCCGCCGCGTCCGTAGAAAAATGCTGCGATGCGGCCTTTGATACCGCAGTGCAACAATCCATGTTGAGGCGATGATGACGCCGACTTCGCAGCCCTGCACCGATCGTCCCGAGCCCGGCAACCCGGTCACCGCCGTGCCCGGGCCGGTCTCCGACGGCATCGCCGACCGTCCCTCCGCCCACCCCTCGCATCACGTGCTCGCGGGGCCGCGGGCGGAGAAGAACGTCGCCCTGGCGCTGCAGGGCGGCGGCGCGCACGGCGCCTTCACCTGGGGCGTCCTCGACGCGCTGATCGAGGACGGGCGCCTCGGCTTCGAGGCGGTCACCGGGGCGAGCGCCGGCGCGATGAACGCCGTGGTGATGATCGACGGCTGGCTGAAGGACGGCCCCGAGGGCGCCCGCGCCGGGCTCGAGCGGTTCTGGCGCGAGGTCAGCCTCGACGGCGACTTCTCGCCGGGCCAGCGCAGCCTGTTCCACGGGATGTTCGGCGCGCTGAAGGGCAACCCGGTGATCGAGTTCTGGTCGAAGGTGCTGACGCCGAGCCCCTACGTCTCGAACCCGCTCAACATCAACCCGCTGCGCAAGGCGCTCGCCGCCCAGGTCGATTTCGAGCGCCTGCGCGAGGCGAGCACGGCCGGCGTCTTCGTCTCGGCCACCAACGTCTGGACCGGCAAGCTCGCGGTGTTCGAGCGCGAGCGCCTCACCGTCGACCACCTGATGGCCTCGGCCTGCCTGCCGACCGTGTTCCAGGCCGTCGAGATCGACGGCGTGCCCTACTGGGACGGCGGCTACCTCGGCAACCCGCCGCTCTATCCCCTGCATCGCGGCGCCGTGACCCGCGACATCCTCCTGGTGCAGATCAACCCGGTCGAGCGCCGCGAGACCCCGCGGACCGAGCGGGAGATCCAGGACCGGCTGAACGAGATCACCTTCAACGCCAACCTGATGCGCGAGCTGCGCGCGATCGACTTCGTCGACGGGCTGATCGAGGAGGGCGTGCTCGGCCAGGGCCAGTACCAGCGGGTGCTGGTCCACCGCATCGACGGCACCGACGCGCTCGACGCCTACAATGCCGGCTCCAAGCTCGACGCGCGCTGGCGCGTGTTCCAGCGCCTGCGCGACAAGGGCCGCCACGCGGCGCAGGCCTGGCTCGCCGAGAACTACGAGAAGATCGGCCGCGACTGCTCGCTCGACCTGCAGCAGGCGTACCAGTAAGCCGAGCGCGGCGGGCCGCGTGCGCCGGCGCACCCGACCCTTCGGGCACGCCGGCGCGCGGACGGATTAAATCCGCGCGCCGCTCCGTTAGCGTTCCATGATCGCCGACAAGACCAAGCGCCCCGACATCGTCGACCTCCTGGTGCCGTTGCGGCGCTATGCGCGCTCGCTCACCCGCGACACCCTGCGGGCGGACGACCTCGTGCACGACACGCTCGTGCGGGCGCTGGAGGCGGAAGGCAGCCTCCGGCCGAACACCAACCTGCGCACCTGGATGATGACGGTGCTGCACAACGTCTTCATCGACGACCAGCGCCGCAAGCGCGTCGAGACGCGCCACGCCGACGTGCTGGTGCAGATGCACGAGGAGGTGGCGCTGCCGGCCCAGGAGGGGCAGGTGCGCCTCGCCCAGATCCGGCGCGCCTTCCTGACGCTCCCCGAGGAGCAGCGCGCCGCCCTCCATCTCGTCACCCTCGAAGGCATGGCCTACGCCGACGCCGCGGCGGTGCTCGGCATCCCGATCGGCACGCTGATGTCGCGCCTCGGCCGCGGCCGGGCGGCGTTGCGCGCTTTCGAGGAGGGCGAGGGCGCCGCGCGGGAGAACGCCGCGCGGAAGGGCGCCGACGAGCCTCGACCGCGCGCGCCCGAGCGGCCGGGCCTGCGCCTCGTGACCCGGGACGGCCGCACCGAGGGGCCGGGCGATGCGCCCTTTGCCCGCCGCGCCGTCGGCGATTTCTGACGGCGCGGAGCGAGACGACGGCGAACGAGACGACAGGACGAACCCGCGATGACCGACCCGATTGCAGACACCGACCTCATCGCCTTCGTCGACGGGCAGCTCGACGTGATGCGCCGCCTCGACGTGGAGGCGTACCTGGCGGGCAACCCCGACGTGGCGGCCCGCGTGATGGCCGAGATGCACGACCGCGACGCTCTGCGCGAATCCTTCGCGCCGTCGCCCGGCCCCGGGCCGGACCGCCTGCGCATCGCCGCCCGCCGCCTCGACCGGTCGCTGCGCTGGAACCGCGTCGCGTCGCGCTTCAAGCGGGCGGCGGCGATCGCCGTGCTCGTCGGCGCGGGCTGGCTCGCGCACAGCGAGGTCGGCCAGTTCGGGGTGCCCGACACCTTCGCCTCGCCGGTCGACCCGGCGCTCGTCGCCGACGCGCAACAGGCCCGACAGGTGGCGCAGCTCCGCGTCCGCATCGGCGCGCAGGGCGTGCCGGCCTACGACCGGGCGCGGCTCTCGGCGGCGACCGGCATCGCGCTGCCCGCGGTCCCCAAGGGCTGGACGGTGCGCGACGTGCAGGTGTTTCCCGCCCGCAGCGGCACCGGGATCGAGGTGGCGTTCGCGGCCGGCGAGCTCGGCGAGGTTTCCCTGTTCGCAACCCGGCGCCGCGCGACCGGGCTCGTGCACGCGGCCGGGCTCGCCACCGAGGTGGCCGATGCCGGCGACGGCGCGACGCTGGCCTGGACCACCGGCGACTCGGCCTACGCCGTCAGCGGCGGCCACGACGCGAAGGACCTGCGCCACGCCGCGCTCGCGCTCGCTTCGGCGCCCTGACGCCGTTCAGTCCAGCATCGACGGCGTCCGGTCGGCGGCGAGCATCGCCCGCGCCTCGGCCGAATCGACGTCCATGCGGGCGATCAGCGCCTCGGCGCTCGAGAACCGCTCCTCGCCGCGGATGAAGCCGACGAGCTCGACCGCGATCTCCTGCCCGTAGAGGTCGCCCGCGAACCCGAACAGGTTGACCTCGAGCAGCGGCGCGCCCTCGTCGAAGGTCGGGCGGCGGCCGTAGCTCGCCACCCCGTCCCGCATCGTGCCGTCGGGCAGGCGCACGCGCACCGCGTAGATGCCGTGGGCGAGGGCGCAGTCCGAGAGCGCGAGGTTGGCGGTCGGGTAGCCCAGCGTGCGCCCGCGCTTGTCGCCGTGCCGCACGGCGGCGATCACGAACCAGCGGTAGCCGAGCAGCGCGTTGGCGCGGGCCACCTCGCCCTCGGCGAGCGCCCGCCGGATCGCGCTCGACGAGACCGGGTCGGCCTCGGTGCCGAGCGCCACCGGCGCGACGATGCGGCACGACAGGCCGACCTCGGCGCACAGGGCCGCCAGCATCGCCGGCGTGCCCTCGCGCCCGCGCCCGAAATGGAAGTCGTGCCCGACGACGACGCCCGACAGGCCGAGGTCGTCGCGCAGCAGCCGATCGACGAAGTCGCGCGCGCCGGTGCCGGCGAGGCCCGAGTCGAACCGGCGCACGATCACCCCGTCGAGCCCGAGCCGCCGGAAGACGATCTCGCGGGCGGCGACGCCGGTGAGGCGGAACATCGGCTTGTCGGGGGCGAAGTAGGCCCGCGGATGCGGCTCGAAGGTGAGGATCGCCGCCGGGACCCCGGTCTCGTCGGCGGCGGCGCGCACTGCCGCGACCAGCGCGCGATGCCCGCGATGGACCCCGTCGAAATTGCCGATCCCGGCGACGGCGCCGCGAAGCGCTGCCGGCACCGGCTCGTCCTCGCGGCAGATCGTGAAGGGCCCGGGAGCCGCCTCGGGAGCCGTCTCGTCGCCTGACGCCATCGGGAGCTTTTGCGGATCGTCCAGTGCGGCGGCCCTCGCTGGAACCGCGGATTGCAGCGCCGCGGACCCTGTCGAAAACCGCCGGGGCGGTCAAGCGAGGGGGGGCCTCCGCAGGACCGTCGAGCCCGCCCGACCCGACATCCGCTCAGCCCGCTTGGTCGCCCGGCCGGAACATGCGACCACCGGCAGCATCCGAGGCGGTGGCGCCTTGCCGATGAAGGGGCCGAGACGCCCGGTGCGCGAGATCCGCTTCGACCCAGGTTTCGACCGAGCCCGGCGATGGCGCGGCCGGTGATGCCGCGCTCGCTGCGGGCGCGGCTGCTCGCGCTCTGGCTGCTGCTGCTCGCCTCCGCCGCGGCCACCGGCTACCTGCTGTTCGCGTTCTACAGCCAGTCGGCCGACGTGCAGGTCGGCCAGGCCGAGGTCGCGGTCGCCCGCGCCTGCCGCGAGATCGTCGACCGCACCGCCTTCGTCGCCGGCGCGATGCCGTCCACGCGCGCGGTCGACGCCGCCCTGCGCGCCGACCTCGCCGATGCGGTGAGCGTGGCGCTCGCCCGCTCGCCCGGCGTCGAGGGCGGGATCTGGACCGCGTCCGAAGGCTCGGTCGCCTACGCCTTCCCGACCTACGAGGGCACCGGGCCGAAGACCGACCTGCCGGCGGCCGAGCGCGACAGCATCGCGCAGATCAATGCCGACGCGCTGCGCACCGAGCGGCCCGTGGCGCTCCGCCGCCCGAGCCGGACGCAGGCCCTGCTGCTCCAGGCCTGCCCCCTGCGCGGCCCGATCGTCGGCGCGACCGCCTGGACCATGGCGCGGATCCAGACCGATCACGGCCCGGCCTACCGCCAGCTGCTTGCCGGCTTCGCCTTCCTCGCGGCGACCGTGCTCGGCTCGGCGCTGTTCCTCGGGCGCTTCCTCTACGGCTTCTCCGGCCACATCGCCCGGCTCAAGGCGCAGCTCGCCGCGCCGCGCTCCGAGCGCGGCGACCTGCCCGACCTCGCGCCGACCGGCGAGCCGGAGCTCGACCGCCTCGTCGACGCGCTGAACGCGGCGAGCGCGCGCCTGCGCGAGGCGCAGGGACGGGCGGTGGCGGCCGAGAAGCTCGCCGCGGTCGGGCGGCTCTCGGCGAGCGTCGCCCACGAGATCCGCAACCCGCTCTCGGCGATGCGCCTCAAGGCCGAGAACGCCCTGGCGAGCGGCGATCCGGCCCGCGCCCGCGGCGCGATCGAGACCGTGCTGGAGCAGGTCGCCCGCATCGACGGGCTGCTCTCGGACCTCCTCGGCCTGACGCAGGCGCGGCCGCCCGTGCGTGCGGCCGCCGACGTCGCCGCCCTGCTCGAGGCCAGCGCCCGCCTGCACGAGGATCTGGCCCGCGAGCAGAGCGTGCGGCTCGCGGTCGAGACCGACGGGCTGCCGGCCGGCGCCCGGGTCTCGATCGATGCCGGCCAGATCGCCCGGGCGCTGGACAACCTCGTGCTCAATGCGCTCCAGCACGTGCCCGAGGGCGGCCTCGTCCGGCTCGCCGCCGCGCGCATCGGCGACGCTCGCGGCGCGCGCCTGCTCCTCACCGTCTCCGATACCGGGCCGGGCGTCCCCGGCGCGATCCGGGCCGAGCCGTTCGAGCCCTTCGCCACCGGACGTCCCGACGGCACCGGCCTCGGCCTCGCGATCGTGCGCGAGATCGCCCGCGCGCATGACGGCGAGGTGCGGCTCGTCGAATCGACCGTGGGCGCCACCTTCGAGATCGACCTGCCCTGGCTCTGATGGCGATATGGCTCTGATCCTCATCGTCGACGACGACGCGGCCCTGGCCGAGAGCCTCGCCGAGACCATCGCCGATCTCGGCCACCGGCCCGTGGTGGCGGCCTCGGGCCGCGAGGCCCTGTCGCGGCTGGCGGCCGAGCCGGGGGTCGCCGCGATCCTGCTCGACCTGCGCATGCCGGGCGACCTCGACGGCATGGCGGTGCTCGCCCGCATCCGCGCGCAGGACAGCCCGCCGCCGGTGACCGTGCTGACGGCCTACGCCAATGCCGGCAACACCATCGAGGCGATGCGGCTGGGCGCGCACGACCACCTGACGAAGCCCGTCGGCCGCGCCGACCTCGCGGCGGTGCTGTCCGCGATGCTCGACCGGCCGGCGATCCCCTCGGCCGCGGCCGGCGAGCCGGGCGCCGGCGACGGCCTCGTCGGGTCGAGCGCCGGGATGCGGCGGGTGCAGAAGACCATCGGGCTCGCCGCCGACAGCGATGCGACGATCCTGATCCAGGGCGAGACCGGCACCGGCAAGGAGCTGGTGGCGCGCGCGCTCCACACCTACGCGAAGCGCCGCTCCGGCGCCTTCGTCCCGGTCAACTGCGCCGCGATCCCCCGCGACCTCCTCGAGAGCGAGCTGTTCGGCTATGTCCGCGGGGCGTTCAGCGGCGCGGTGACGGACCGAACCGGTGCGTTCCGCGAGGCGAACGGGGGAACCCTGTTCCTCGACGAGATCGGCGACATGCCGCCCGAGATGCAGGCCAAGATCCTGCGGGTGATCCAGGACAAGGTCGTGGCGCCGGTCGGCGGGCGCCCGGTCGCCGTCGCGGTGCGGGTGGTCGCCGCGACGCACCGCGACCTGCCGGGGATGGTCGCCGCCGGCACGTTCCGCGAGGATCTGTACTACCGCCTCAACGTCGTCCCGATCGCGCTGCCGCCCCTGCGCGAGCGCCTCGCCGACATCCTGCCGCTCGCCGAGCATTTCCTGGCCGGCGCCGGGCTCGGGGGTAAGCGGCTGACGGCGGCGGCCGCCGCGCGGCTGCTCGGGCATGCCTGGCCGGGCAACGTCCGCGAGCTGCGCAACGTGATCGAGCGCGCCGGCGTGCTGGTGCGGGGCGACGCGATCGACGCGCCCGACCTCGACCTGCCCGCCGCCGCCCGCAAGGCCGAGCCGGTCGACTGGCTCGCCGGCGACCTGCCCGGCGCCGTGGCGCGGCTCGAGGCGGCGATGATCGCGGCGGCCCTGGAGGCGTCCGGCGGCAACCGCACCGCGGCCGCCCGGCGCCTCGGCATCCAGCGCCAGCTGCTCTACGCCAAGATCGAGCGCTACGGCCTCGGCGCGCCGGCCGACGGCGCGCGCCTGTCCGATCTCACGACGGTCGCTGTCGCGAATCCGGACGATCAAGCTTGACCGTTGCCGAGGCAACCATCTGATCCGTAAGCGTTTTGTCGATGGCACGGACGGTGCCATGGCCTTCCCGTGATCCGATCGGGACAGGGAGGCGTCGTGCGGCATCGGAAGACGGCTCTCCTCCCGGCCATCGCGGCGCTCGCCCTCTCGGCAGCGAGCGCCGCGGCGCAGACGGCGTTCGATCCCGCCGGCCTGCCCGAGACACGCGGAACGGTGCGGCAGTACACGCTGACGCCACGCGGCGACATCGACGGCCTGATCCTCACCGACGGCACCGAGGTGAAGGCGCCGCCCCATCTCAGCGTGCAGCTGGCCTTCGCGGTGCGCCCCGGGGATGCCGTCACCATCCACGGACTGAAGGCCCGCGCGCTGCCGCTGGTCGACGGCACGATGATCCGCAACGATGCGACCGGGGCGACGGTGATCGACCTCGGGCCGCCCGGGCGCGACCGCAGCGAGACGACGGTGACCGGGCGCGTGGCCATGCCGCTGCACGGCAAGCGCGGCGAGATCAACGGGGTGCTGCTCGCGGACGGCACGCAGGTGCGGATGCCGCCGCGCGAGGCCGAACGCTGGAACGCCGAGCTCCGGGCCGGGCGCGCGCTGACCGTCCGCGGGGTTCTCGCCCGCAGCGCGCTGGGCACCGTGATCGAGGCGCACGCCATCGCCGCCGCCACCGGCGCGATGACCGAGATCGATCCGGGGCGGCCCCCGCCGCCGGACGCCCCTCCGCCGCCACCGGACGCCGCGCCGCCGCGCTGACCGACCCACCACCCCTCAGAGAGACGATCATGACGACGACGAACGCCACCGGAACCGTCTGGGCCATCTTCGGGCACCGCTTCGCCATCGAAGGCGCCGACGGGCGACACCTCGCCGACCTCGGGCCGAAGGGGGCCGAGGGCATCGCGCTCCGCGTCGGCGATGCCGTGACGGTGGAGGGCGAGCGCAAGCCGTCGGAGATCAAGGTCGCGCGCCTCACCGCCGCCGACGGCACGGTGCACGCGGTGACGTGGCCGGCGAAGGCTGCGGGTTCGGATGCGGATCCGGCCGCGGCGATCGCCGCCGCGGAGGCCGCCGGCTACCGCGTGACCGGCGAGCCGGAGCGGCGGCCGAAGCACTTCGACGTGCCGGCCGAGAAGGACGGGCAGGCCGTCCGGCTGCACGTCGACCACGACGGCACCGTCCGCAAGCCGAAGCCGGCGGCGGCCGAGGCGGCCTGATCGCAGCCGGGCGGCGGAACACAGGCGCGATCAACGACTTGAGCACCCGGCCGAGCGGAGGCGATCCGCCCGGCCACCCGACCAGCGAGGGCGACGACGTGAGCACGACACAGGCGGGGGCGAGGGACGGCACGGCCGGTTCGATGCCGTCGGCGAAGACCCTGCGCGGGCTCGACGCCCTCAACTTCTTCCTCGCCGACGTGCGCGACGGCCTCGGGCCCTATCTCGCGATCTACCTGATCGCCGTGCGCGGGCCCGACCAGGGCTGGAACGAGGCGACGACGGGCCTGATCATGACGATCGCGGGCATCGCCGGGCTGATCGCGCAGACGCCGGCCGGGATGCTGATCGACGGCACCAACGCCAAGCGCGCCGTGGTGATCGCCGCCGCCCTGGCGGTGACGGCGAGCTGCCTCGCCCTGCCGTTCATCGGCAACTTCTACCTCGTCGCCGCGACGCAGTCGGTCGCCGGCGTCGCCGGGGCGATCTTCCCGCCGGCGCTCGCCGCCATCACCCTCGGGATCGTCGGCCCCAAGATGTTCTCGCGGCGGATCGGCCGCAACGAGGGCTTCAACCACGCCGGCAACGCCGTCTCCGCCGCGCTCGCCGGCGGGCTCGCCTACTTCTTCGGGCCCGTCGTGGTGTTCTGGCTGATGGGGGCGCTCGCCGTCTGCTCCATCGGCGCGATGCTTTTGGTGCCGGCGCGAGCCATCGACGACGACCTCGCGCGCGGCATGACCAAGGAACAGGACGTCGCCGAGGAGGACGCGCCGTCGGGCTTCGCCACCCTGCTGAAGAACAAGCCGCTGGTGCTGTTCGCCGGCCTGTGCGCCCTGTTCCACCTCTCGAACGCGGCGATGCTGACTTCGGTCGGGCAGCTGCTGACGCACCTGTCGGGCAAGGACCACGCGACCTCGCTGATCGCGGTCTGCATCGTCGCCGCGCAATGCGTGATGGTGCCGGTGGCGATGTTCGTCGGCGCCAAGGCCGACGCGATCGGGCGCAAGCCGATCTTCCTCGCGGCCTTCGGCGTTCTGGCCCTGCGCGGCGTGCTCTACACGCTGTCGGACAACCCGTTCTGGCTCGTCGGCGTCCAGCTGCTCGACGGCGTCGGTGCCGGCGTCTACGGCGCGCTGTTCCCGGTGGTGGTGGCCGACCTCACCCGCGGCGGCGGCCGCTTCAACGCCGCGCAGGGGGCGGTGGCGACGGCGCAGGGGCTCGGTGCCGCGTTCAGCGCCACCTTCGCCGGGTTGATCATCGTCTCGGCGGGCTACTCGGCCGCGTTCCTGGCGCTCGCGGCGACCGCCGGGCTCGGCTTCGTCCTCTACCTCGCGCTGATGCCCGAGACTCGCGACGCGACCGCGATCGGAGGCCGCCCGGACGGCGGCCTGCCGGCCGCGATGCCCGCGACCGCTTGATCGGACGGACCCACCCGCAATGTCCGACGCCTCCATGCCGACCGCCGCCGAGCGCGGGACGCCGACCGCCGAACCGCTGGTGTTCCTGCACGTCGGCGACCTGCACCTGACGAAGCCCGACGCGCGCAACGCCGCCGACTTCCGCGCGATCCTCGACCAGATCGCAATCATCGCGCCGCAGCACCTGCTCGACTTCGTCTACCTGCCCGGCGACCTCGCCGAGAACGGCTGGGCCTGCGAGTACGCGATCCTCGCCGACGCCCTCGCCCGGCATCCGCACCTGCCGGTGCGCCTGATTCCCGGCGACCACGACCGGCAGCAGGGGGCGATGGCCGACTTCCAGGCGTTCCACGCCGGCCTGGTCGCGTCGCGGGGCCTGCCGGCGCCGACGGTGTGGACGCTGGACCAGCCGCCCGTTGGGTCGCCCGAGGAGACCTGGCCGCCGGCCGAGATCCCGCATTTCTGCGCGTGCGAGGATTTTCAGGGCGTCCGCTGCCTGTTCGTCGACATCGTCAGCCCGGGCTACGGCCGGAAGGGCATCGGCCTCGATTTCCGCCTGGGTCCCGACCAGACGCAGTGGCTGAGCGCGGCGCTGACCAAGGCGGCCGAGGACGGCGTTCCTGTCGCGGTGTTCATGCACGCCTACCCCGACGACCTGCGCGAGCCCGACGACCGCCTCGACGTCGCCGGCCTGTTCCGGGCCACGGGCGTGCGCCTCGTGGAGATGGGCCACACCCACTACAACGAGCTCGCCCATGACGGGCGAACCCTCTACGCCGCGGCGCGCTCGGTCGGGCAGAACGAGGACGGCTCGGTCGGCTACGCGGTCGCGGCGATCGACGGCCCGGTCACGAGCTGGCGCTTCAAGGCGCTCGACCGCCCGTGGCCGTTCGTGCTGATCACCAGCCCGGCCGACCGGCGCGTCGCCGCGCGGCCGGCGACGCCCGAGACCTCCGGCATGGTCGCCGACGCGCGCGGGCGGATCGCGGTCCGCGCCGTGGTGCTCTCCGACGCGCCGCCGCGCTACGTGCATGCCCGCGTCGGGACAGGGCCATGGGTCCGCATGGCGCACGCGGGCGGGCGCACCTACGCGGCGTGGCTGGCCTGGCCGCGGGACGCGCGCAGCATCCAGGTCGAGGCGGTGCACGAGGACTGGTCCGGCCACGGGCCCGACTTCGTCGACACCGACGTGATCGAGCCGGTCGTCGCCTTCGACGAGCCCGGCTTCGTGCCCGCGATCCCGGGCAAGCCCGGCAGCGACGTGCCGAATGTCGGCCGCTGGCTCCAGAAGGGCGTGCGCGGCGACCAGCTCGGGCCCAACCGGGCCGGGCGCAAGTGGTGAGCGCCTGACCCAGGATTTCAGGACGACACGCGCCCCGCGGGGCGCCGGGGGATGCAAGACGTGATCGCTGGACTGGCCATGACACCCAACCTCGCGACCTGGGGGATCGCGGGCGCCGCGACGCTCGGCGTGATCCTGCGGCCGTTCGGATGGCCGGAGGCGATCTGGGCGACGCTCGGGGCCGTCCTCCTCGTCGTCCTCGGGCTGCTGCCGTGGCACGACGCGCTCGACGGCGTCGCCAAGGGGACCGACGTCTACCTGTTCCTGATCGGCATGATGCTGCTCGCCGAGATCGCGCGGAAGGAGGGCCTGTTCGACTGGCTCGCGACGATCGCGGTGCGGATGGCCAAGGGCTCGGCCACGCGGCTGTTCCTGCTGGTCTACGTCGTCGGCACGGTGGTGACGGTGTTCCTCTCGAACGACGCCTGCGCCGTGGTGCTGACGCCGGCCGTCTACGCCGCGACCAAGGCGGCGAAGGTCGAGAACCCGCTGCCCTACCTGTTCATCTGCGCCTTCATCGCCAACGCGGCGAGCTTCGTGCTGCCGATCTCGAACCCGGCCAACCTCGTCGTGTTCGCCGACCACATGCCGCCGCTGGGGGAATGGCTCGCGACCTTCGGCCTGCCCTCGGTGCTGGCCATCGTCGCCACCTACCTCGTCCTTCGCGTCACGCAGAACGGCACGCTGAAGCGCCAGGCGATCGCGACCGACGTCGAGGCCGCGTCGCTCGGGCTCGGCGGCAAGGTCGCGGGCGCCGGCATCGTCGCCACCGCGGCTGCGCTGATCGGGTCGTCGGCGGCCGGGATCGAGCTCGGCCTGCCGACCTTCATCGCGGGGCTGGCCACCACCCTCGTCGTCCTCGCGATCAAGCGCAGCGGCCTCGTCGCGGTGGTGAAGGACGTGTCATGGAGCGTGCTGCCGCTGGTCGCCGGCCTGTTCGTCCTGGTCGAGGCGCTGGAGAAGTCCGGCGTGCTCAAGATGATCGCCGACCAGCTCAAGGCCTACGCCCAGGCCGACCCGGCCGGCACCGCCTGGGGCTCGGGCGTCGTCGTCGCCGTCGGCTCCAACCTCGTCAACAACCTGCCGGCGGGCCTCCTCGCCGGCGCCGCGGTCCATGCCGCGGCCGTCTCCAAGACCATCGCCGCCGCGATCCTGATCGGCGTCGACCTCGGGCCGAACCTCTCGGTCACCGGCTCGCTCGCCACGATCCTCTGGCTCACCGCGATCCGGCGCGAGGGCGAGGATGTCGGCTTCTGGCGCTTCCTCAAGCTCGGCCTGCTGGTGATGCCGCCGGCGCTGGCGCTGGCGCTCGCCGGCCTGCTCCTCGCCTGACGCCTCGGCCAAGCCCTCAGCCCTTCGGATCGGAGATCCCCCCGTGAACGCCGCCCTGCTCTATCCCTTCATCCTCGTCGCCGGCGCCCTGCAGGCGCTCGGCAACTCCATGAACGCCCAGCTGCGGGGGCGGCTGGTGAACCCGTGGCTGGCGGCGACGGTGTCGTTCGCCCCGATCGTGTTCGTGTTCGCGACGTTGTTCTTCATCATGCCGGTGCCGCTCCCGACCCTGGAGACGCTGGGCAAGATGCCCTGGTACGCCCCGCTCGGCGGCGTCGCGGGCGCGGTCGCGGTGTTCGGCGGCCTCGCCTTCATCGACAAGGTCGGCGCCGGGCCGTTCAACGGCCTGACGCTGACGGCCAACATCCTGGCCTCGCTGGCGATGGATGCGTTCGGCCTGTTCGGGCTGCAGGGCGGCGGCTTCAAGCCGATGCCGTGGCTCGGCGGCCTGCTGATGGCCGTCGGCGTCTTCTTTATCGCCCGCACCACCGCCGACACGGGCGGGGAGAAGGACGAGGGCCACGGCCTCAACCCGAAGCTGCTCTACCCGTTCATCGTCGTCGCGGGCATCCTGCAGGCGGTGGGCGTGGTGTGGAACTCCCAGCTGCGCGGCGCCCTGGTGAACCCCTGGCTCGCGGCGACCGTCTCGTTCCTGCCCGTCGTCTTCGTGTTCGCGCTGGTGTTCCTCGTGCGGCCGACGCCGCTCCCGACCCGCGAGGACGTGAAGGGCGTGCGCTGGTGGATGCCGCTCGCCGGCATCACCGGCGCGGTGGCGGTGTTCGGCGGCCTGCTGTTCGTCGACACGGTCGGCGCCGGCGCCTTCAACGGCCTCTTGATCACCGCCAACCTGCTGACCTCGGTGGCGCTCGACCATTTCGGCTGGGTCGGCATGAAGCAGGTCAAGGCCGGCCCGGCGCGGCTCGGCGGCGCCGCGCTGATGGTGGCCGGCATCCTGCTGATCTCGATCTTCTGACGATGCGGCCCCCGGCGGACGGCGCGTCAAACGTCGTCCGGGCCCTCGCTGCCCGTGTCGGGACCCGTGCCTTTGCGCTTGCCTTGCGCGACCGCGCCGGCGCGGATCGCGTCGAGGGTCTGGGTCGGCGTCAGCGCCTGCGGGGCGACGAGGCAGTGCAGCATCGCCGGCAGCCCGGAGGCGAGCGCCCGCTCGAAGGCCGGCGCGAAGTCCTCCGTCCGCTCCACGCGCTCGCCGTGGCCGCCATAGGCGCGGGCCAGCGCCGCGAAATCCGGGTTGCGCAGCCGCGTGCCGGAGACGCGGCCGGGATATTCGCGCTCCTGATGCATGCGGATGGTGCCGTACATGCCGTTGTCGAGCACCACGACGACGACCGGGATCGCGTATTGCACGGCGGTCGCGAATTCCTGGCCGGTCATCAGCAGGTCGCCGTCGCCCGCGAGCGCGACCACGATGCGCTCGGGGTGCGTGCGCTTGGCCATGATCGCGGCGGGCACGCCGTAGCCCATCGAGCCCGAGGTCGGCGCGAGCTGGGTGCGGAAATCCCGGAACCGGTAGTAGCGGTGGATCCAGGTGGCGAAGTTGCCCGCCCCGTTGCAGAGGATCGCGTCGGCCGGCAGCCGCCCGCGCAGGAAGGTCACCGCCTCGCCGTACTGGAAGGCGCCGGGCGTCGCCGCCGGTCGCTCCGACCAGTCGCGGTAGCTCGCATGCGCCGCGACCGCGCGTCCACGCCGCGCCGCGACGGCCGGCGGCGATGCCCGGAGCGCCGCGAGCAGCGGGCCGGGCGCGGCCTGGATCGCCAGGGCCGGCTGGTAGACCCGGCCGAGCTCGTTCGCGTCCGGGTGGGCGTGGACCAGCGGCAGGCCGGGATCGGGGATGCCGAGCAGGCGATAGGACTGCGCCGGCATCTCCGAGAGCCGGCCGCCGATCATCACCAGCAGGTCGGCCGCGCGGATGCGGGCGACGAGGGCCGGATTCGGGCCGATGCCGAGCTCGCCGGCGTAGTGCGGATGGTCGGCCGGGAAGAGGTGGGCGCGCCGGAACGAGGTCGCCACCGGCAGGTCCTCGGCCTCGGCGACGGCGACGAGGTCGTCGCGCGCGGCCTCGTTCCAGCGCGATCCGCCGACGAGGACGATCGGGCTTTGCGCGCCGTCGAGCCTCCGGCGCAGGTCGGACACGTCCTCCGGGCGGGGTGCGGGCTCCGCCGGCTCGACGGGCCCCGCATCGGCGACCGCGACCGCGTCGTCGAGCATGTCCTCCGGCAGCGCCACCACCACCGGGCCGGGGCGCCCCTGCATCGCCGTCCGGAAGGCGCGGGCCACGAGCTCGGGGATGCGCGCGGCGTCGTCGATCTCGACCACCCACTTGGCCACGGTGCCGAACATCGCGCGGTAGTCGATCTCCTGGAACGCGTCGCGGTCCCGCATCGCGCGGGCGACCTGGCCGACGAACAGGATCATCGGCGTCGAGTCCTGCTGCGCCACGTGCAGGCCGGACGCGGCGTTGGTGGCGCCGGGGCCGCGGGTGACGAAGCAGATGCCCGGCCGGCCGGTGAGCTTGCCCGCCGCCTCGGCCATCATCGCGGCCCCGCCCTCCTGCCGGCAGACCAGCACGTCGACGTCCGTGTCGTAGAGCGCGTCGAGCACTGCGAGGTAGCTCTCGCCGGGGACGCAGGTCAGGCGCCCGACGCCCTGCGCTAGGAGCTGGTCGACGAGCACGCGCGCGCCGGTTCGGGGTCGGGCCATCGGCGGTTTCCTCGTGCGGACCGGAGCGGTCGCCCTCGCGCGGGGAAGTCTGGTTCGCCGGGCGTCGAAGGCAAGGCCGCAGCCTGCGCGCGGCGGCGGGAGACGAGGCCGTCGCGAACATGCTCGGCCTCCGTTCGAGGCCCTGCAGCGCGGGGCTGCCCTGTCAGTCCGTCGCGTCGTCGGCGCCGGACACCGCATCGCGGAAGCGAAGCAGGCGGGCGCGGGCCGAGCGCGAATCCGCCTCGGGTGCGTCGCCGTCCGGACGAAGGGCGGCGGCCTCGTCGAGACCGGTGGCGTGCTGCGCCCGCACGAGCGGTGCGCCGATCGCGGCCATCAGGATCCGCAACCCGTCGATCCAGTCCTCGACCTCGGCCAGCGAGGCGAAGCCCTCGCGCCGATACGTCTTGTCGGGTGCGAGCGTGGCGACGGCGTCGAACAGGCCGTCGTCCCGGTCGTGAATGCGATAGGAAACCAAGCGAGGCATGACGAATAGATACCTCAACCTTCCCCGTGCGAGAAGGTTGCCCGTGAGGAAATCGGACGCGATGGTATCGGTTCCGACCTTCAGGCAGCGCATTCGGGTCGCACGGTCCCGTGATCCGCGAAGCTCAGCATCCGGGCGCGATTGCCTGAGCCCGTGATGCGCGGCACGGTGATTCCGAAGGATGGGGCGTTGCTTGCCGAGGCAACGATTTCTGAAGTCGCTCGCGTTCGCGCCCCGTTCATCACCGGCTCAGAATTTAATATGCAATTACCTTAGACTGGCTCAAAAGAGCTTGACCGTAAGAACCTTGGGACGCTCCATCGGCATGACGCACGCCATCTCCAACGGTCGGGACGAAACCTTCGAGACCGAGCTGAACGAGGTCGACGTCGCGGCCGCGGTCCGCAACCATCTCGGCGGCGAGCTGCGCGCCTACTTTGCCCTGCCGACCTGCGATGCCCTGCCGGAACCGCTCCTCGTGCTGGTGCGCCGCTTCGAGGCGCTGCTGGCGAGCCGCGGCGAGACGCCGACCACGGCGTTCCGCGACGACCTGATGGCGGTGCTTCCGGCTTTGCGCACCTTCGCGTTCTCGCTCGTCGGCGACATGAGCCGGACCGACGACCTGGTCCAGGAAACGCTGATGAAGGCGTGGATGAACCAGCACCGGTTCCAGCCGGGCTCGAACCTGGTCGCGTGGCTGTTCACGATCATGCGCAACCAGTTCTACACCGAGATCCGCAAGCGCAAGCGCGAAGTCGAGGATGCGGACGGGGTCCAGGCCGGCAAGCTCACCGCCGTGCCCGATCAGGAGGACGTCGTCACCCTGAAGCGGCTCTACGCGGTGATGGAGACGCTGCCGGCGACGCAGCGGGAGGCGCTGCTCCTCGTCGGGGCCGAGGGCCTGACCTACGAGGAGGCGGCGGTCCGGCTGCAATGCCAGGTCGGCACGGTGAAGAGCCGGGTCAGCCGGGCCCGCGGACAGCTCGCCGGCCTGCTCGGGCTCGAGCGGGAGCCGCCGCCGCGTCACGCCCCCTGACGCGCGGCGGCGCCCGGCCGCCCGGAGAGCGGTCCAATGCCGCGTCGGGTGGCGGCGGCCGCGCGGGGCGCCACTTCGGGTCTCGGCGACCGTCCAGCCGGGCTCGAGCGACCCAGGATCCATGGCGACCTACTTCACGGCCGACACGCATTTCGGCGATGCCGACCTCGTCCGGCGCCGGCGCAGCGCCTTCGGGTCGGTCGAGGACCACGACGAAGCGCTGGTCGCGCGCTGGAACGCGCGCATCGGCGCCGACGACGAGGTCTGGCACCTCGGCGACTTCGCCGCCGAGGCGAGCCGCGCGCATTGCGCCGCGATCTTCCGGCGGCTGAACGGCGTGAAGCGGCTGGTGCGCGGCAACCACGACACCAACCGCGTGCTCGACCTGCCCTGGGCCGAGCCGCCGGTCGACAGCGCCCGCATCAGCGTGATGGATGCCGCCGGCCGCCCGCAGCGCCTGTTCCTGTCGCACTACCCGCATCGCTCGTGGCCGGGCTTCTGGCGCGAGACCCGGCACCTCTACGGCCACACCCACGCCTGCCTGCCCGACACCAGCCGATCCTGCGACGTCGGCGTCGACGCGCAGGATTACCGACCGGTCGACCTCGCCGAGGTGCTCGCCCGCCAGGACGCCGCCGAACAGGCGCCCGAGGAGATGGCGATCCGCGGCCTGCGCTGAGACGCGCCTGCGCCGGCCCGCCGGCGTCAATCGGCCGGGACGAAGCGCAGCGTGCCCGCGCGCCGGGTCGGCTGGCCGGTGTCGCTGGTGTGGTTGATCCCGTCCATCACCGGAACCTCCGCGAAATCGAACGGGCTGACCCCGTCGAGGCAGGCGACGTTGACCGCGTACAGGGTCCGGTCGGACCGGCGCTGGTGATGGGTGTAGACCCCGCAGCGCGCGCAGAAGAAGTGCTGCGCCGTGCCGGTGTGGAAGCGGTAGCGCGTCAGCGCCGCCTCGCCCTCCAGGATCTCGACCCCGCCCATCGCCGCCATCGCGACGACGGCGCCGCGCATCCGGCAATAGGAGCAGGTGCAGCGGCGGATCGACCGGAAGCCGTCGCCGAGCGTCGCCGAGAACCGGACCGCGCCGCAATGGCACCGGCCCGTCAGGGTCGTCGTGTCGTTCGCCATGTCGCCTCCGTCGTCCACTTCCGATCACGCGCGCGGCCGCGCCGCGGCCTCGGTGGTCCGCCCCGGCCGGATCACCACGCCAGGCATGCCGCGCCGAGGGCGACGGCGAGGCAGGACGCGATCCGCCGCGGGCTCAGTTCCTCGCCGAGAAAGAGCCGTCCGATGAGGGCGGCGTAGACCACGCTGGTCTCGCGCAGGGCCGAGACCGCCCCCATCGCGTCGGACTGCATCGCCCAGATCACGATGCCGTAGGCGAGCAGCGAGACCAGGCCGCCGGCGAGCGCCATCGCGGTCTGCGCGCCGGTATAGGCCGGCGGCGTCCCGCGCATCGCCCAGTAGAGCGGCGGCATGGTCAGGCTCCACAGCAGGAACATGCTCGCCGCGTAGGACAGGCTGTTCCCCGACAGCCGCACCCCGATGCCGTCGACGACGGTGTAGGCCCCGATCAGCGATCCGGTGGTGAGCGCGGCCGGGACGAAATCCGCCCGCATCCGCCCCTGGAAGGCGAGGGATAGGATGCCGCCCGAGACCAGGACGATGCCGAGGACGGCGACCGCGCCGGGCGTCTCGTGCGCGAACACCGCGGCGCCGAGGGCGACGAGGACGGGCGATGAGCCGCGCGAGATCGGGTAGGTCTGCCCGAGGTCGCCCGAGCGATAGGTCCGCACCAGGGAGAGGTTATAGGCGGTGTGGATCAGCGCGGAGGCGATCACGTAGGGCCTGCTCGCCGCGTCCGGCCACGGCAGGAGCGCGACCGCGACCGCCGAGACGGCGGCGACGGCGATCATCATCAGGGTCATCGACCACAGCCGGTCGCTGCCGCCGCGCAGCACCGCGTTCCAGCCGGCATGGAGGATCGCGGCGCCGACGACGCAGGCGAGGACGAGCGGGGTCATGCGCGGTCGCCGGGCATGGGCGTCACGACCGCCGCGCCGGCGCGAGCCGGGGCGACAGCGCGAGCATCAGCGGGATCACGGCGAACGCCGTCGCCGCAGCCGCCATCGCCGCCCAGCCGGGCCCGACCGCATCGCCGAGCGGCCCGTAGAGCAGGGGCGTCGCCAGCGCGCTGCCGCCGAGGGTGCAGGTGTAGAACACGGCGAAGGCGCGCTCGACGCGCCCGCCCGGCGCGAGCTCCGGCACCGTGCCGTAGAGGACGGAGGAGGTGCCGTTCAGCAGCAGGCCGAGCAGCGGCAGCACGGCGATGGCTGGCGCGAGCGGCAGGGCGACGACGGCGAGGATCGCCGCCGCCGTCCCGGCCTCGGTGGCGATCACGCTCGGCGTCACGCCAAAGCGGGCGCCGAGACGGCCGAACGCCGCCTTGCCCAGCGCGCCGCCGACCGCGACGAGGGCGAACGCGATCCCGACGGTCGCGAGCGCCGCCCCCTTCGCCTGGAGCAGGAACGGCAGGTAGATGAGGAAGGCCGGCCGCGCCGCGTTGTCGAGCATGCCGATCGCCACCAGCAGCCCGAACCCGGCCCGGCCCTCCCAGTCTCTTATACAAATATCAGAGCCAACGAGACCGCAGCCTA
>NZ_VRUU01000085.1 GCF_008039875.1 Methylobacterium sp. WL119
GCGCCCCACCCGCTCCACGCCCCGGCCCGCGCCTGGCCGGAGACGAACTGCTACGTCGACCTCTGGATCGAGCTGCTGCACGCCCGCGGGCTCGAACCGGAGGGGATGCTCGGCTTCACCCTGCGCCAGGATTTCGAGGGCGACCAGTTCACCTTCTTCAAGCCGGCGATGGCCGACATCGAGGCGCTCTACGGCCTGCGCCTGGAGGAGCTCGCCGTCTACGACGGGCTCGAGCGCCACGCGAGCGTCCAGGTCGCCCGCGGCTGCCCGGTGCTCGTCGAGGTCGACGCGATCCACCTGCCCGACACCGCCGGCACCACCTACGGGCGCGAGCACGCCAAGACGACGATCGCGATCCTCGGGCTCGACCCGCGGGGGCGCATTCTCGACTACCTGCACAATGCCGGCCGCTTCCAGCTCGCCGCCGACGACTACGACGGCATCTTCGGCCCTGCCCTGCTGGCGCCCTACGCCGAGTTCGTGAAGGTGGTCGCCCCGCCCCTGCCGCCCCGCGCGCTGCGGGCGGCGGCCCGCACGCTGCTGTGCGGGCATCGCACCCGCGCCCCGCGGACGAACCCCGTGCGCGCCTTCCAGGCGGCGCTGGAGCAGACCGGCGAGGCCCTCGTGCTGCAGCCGCTCTCGGTCTTCCACCGCTACGCCTTCAACACCACACGCCAGCTCGGGGCCAACTTCGAGCTTCTCGGCAGCCACCTGGCCTGGCTCGACGCCGCGGGGCTGGCCGATCTCGCCACCGCGGCGGAGGCGGCGACGCGGCTGGCACAGGAGACCAAGGCGTTCCAGTTCCAGCTCGCCCGCGCCTTCGGCCGGCGCAACGCCGCGCCGCTGGCGGCCGCGCTCGAGCGCCCCGCCGCGAGCTACGACGCGGTCTTCTCCGCCCTCGACCGCGCCCTGCGCTGAGGGACGGCGCCGTGGCCCGCCTCCACGCCGTCGACGGCATCCCGGCCCGCACGATCGAAGGGCCGTGGTCCCTCGTGGTGACGGCGCCCGGTGCCTGCGCCGGGCCGGGCGAGGCGGCGAGCCTGCCGGGCTGGATCCCGGCGGAGGTCCCCGGCACCGCGGCCGCCGCGCTCCGTGCGGCCGGCCTCTGGTCGGAGGCCGAGCCGACGCCGCTCCACGGGGCGGACGTCTGGTACCGCACCGCGCTGACCCTGCAGGGCCGCGAATCCCTCCGCTTCGAGGGGCTGGCGACGCTCGCCGAGATCTGGGTCGACGGCGTGCTCCGCCTCGAGACGCGCTCGATGTTCCTCGCCCACGCCATCGCGGTCGAGGGGACGGGCACGGTCGAGCTCGCCCTGTGCTTCCGCGCCCTGCAGGCCGATCTCGACCGGCCCAACCGGCGCGGGCGCTGGCGCCCTCGCCTGGCGACGCCCGGAGCGCTGCGCCACGTCCGCACCAGCCTGCTCGGCTTCATGCCCGGCTGGTGCCCGCCGATCGACACGGTCGGCCCGTACCGGCCCGTCACCCGGACCGCGATCGGTCCCGAGCGTCCGCACGTGCTGTCGGTCGACCTGCGCGCCGCGCTCGACGGCGGCACCGGCCGCCTGCGCCTCGGCCTCGCCCTCGCCGATGCCGGAGGCTCCCGGCTGACGCTCCGCTGCGCCGGGGCAGAGGCGGTGATCGAGGCCGACGCGGCGGGCGGCTTCGCCGGCGAGGTGCTGATTCCCGAGGTCGCCTTGTGGTGGCCGCACACCCACGGCGAGCCGCGGCTCCACGCGGTCGAGGCCGAGATCGACGGCCATGTGCTGGCGCTCGGTCGCGTCGGCTTCCGCACGATCGCGCTGGAACGGCCGTTCGCCGAGGGCCTGAGCCTGACGATCAACGGCGTGCCGGTGTTCTGCCGCGGCGCGTGCTGGACGCCGGCCGACCTCGTCGGCCATTCGGCCGAGGCGTGCCGCCCGCTGCTGGCGCTCGCGCACGAGGCCGGCATGAACATGCTGCGGGTCTCCGGCATCACGCTCTACGAATCCGACGCCTTCCACGACCTGTGCGACGAGCTCGGCATCCTGGTCTTCCAGGACCTGATGCTCGCCAACTTCGACTATCCCGTCGACGATCCGGCCTTTCGGGAGCTGCTGCTCGCCGAGATCGACGGCTTCCTCGACCGCACCCAGGCCTCGCCCTCGCTCTGCGTCCTGTGCGGCGGCAGCGAGGTCGCGCAGCAGGCGGCGATGCTCGGGTTCCCCCGAGACGCCTGGACCGGGGGCCTTGCCGACGACGTCCTCGCCGCCCGCGTCGCCCGCCTGCGGCCGGACCTCGTGGTGGTGCCGAACTCGCCCTTCGGCGGGGACCTGCCGTTCTCGACCGAGGCCGGGCTCGCCCACTATTACGGCGTCGGCGCCTACCGCCGGCCGCTGGAGGATGCGCGCCGCGCCGAGGTCGGCTTCGCCTCGGAATGCCTGGCCTTCGCCAACGTGCCCGAGGACGCGACGCTGCGGGAGGCTGACCTCCTGGACCCCGCCGGCCCGGCCTGGGCCGCGGCGATCCCGCGCGACCGCGGCGCGGATTGGGATTTCGAGCAGGTCCGCGACCACTATCTTCGGACGCTGTTCGGGCTCGACCCCGGGACCCTGCGTCGCGACGACCCGGACCGCTACCGCGCGCTCGCCCGCGCGACGAGCGCCGAGGTGATGGAGGCGGTGTTCGGCGAGTGGCGCCGGGCGCGCTCGCCCACCGCCGGCGGGCTCGTGTGGAACTTCCGCGACCTCGCCCCCGGGATCGGATGGGGCGTCGTCGATGCGGCCGGCCGCCCGAAGTCGGCGTGGTACGCCCTGAAGCGCGCCTTCCGCCCCATCCAGCTGACGATCTCGGACGAGGGCCTGAACGGCCTGCACCTCCACGTCCACAACGAGGCGGCCGCGCCGCTGTCCGCAACGTTGCGGCTCGTCTTCAGCGATGCCGAGGGGCGCGTGGTGCACCAAGCCGAGCGCGCGATCGCGTGCGATCCGCGCAGCTCGGGAACCTGGTCGAGCGCGACGCTGCTCGGGCGGTTCTTCGATGCCACCGGAAGCTACCGCTTTGGCCCCCCCGCGCACAGCCTCGCCCATGTGAGCCTGATCGGCCCGGACCGCGACGGCATCCTCGCCGAGAGCTTCCACTTCCCGCAAGGGCGCGATCCGGCACCGCGCCCGATCGGGCTCGCCGCCGCGATCGAGGCCGGTGCGGCCGGTCCCGTCCTCCGGGTCACGGCGGACCGCTTCGCGCTCTGCGTGCGGATCGAGACCGAGACGGACGCGCGTCCCGCCGACGACGGCTTCCATCTCGCGCCCGGCACGCGGCGGCGCATCGCCCTCGTCGGGGACGGCCGTCCGCGCGGGATCGTCCGGGCCGTCAACACAAACGAGATCGTGAGGTTCTAAAACCTTGATGATGCACGCTCCCTTGCCGCAGCGCCTGTCGCCCCTCGAAGCGGAACCGGTCGTGATCGACGGCCTGTTCGGATGGTTCAGCCCGGGCATCGGCCGGCGCGGCGTGATCCTGTGCGGTGCGACCGGCTTCGAGCAGCTCTCGGCGCATCGCCCGTGGCGGACGCTGGCCGGACGGATCGCCGCCACCGGCTGCGCGACCCTGCGCTTCGACTATCCGGGCGAGGGCGATTCGGCGGATGCGGGCGCCGGGACGCTGGCGGCGTGGCGCGATGCGGTCCGCAGGGCGGTGCGCTTCCTGCGCGAGGAGGCGGGGGTGACGGAGGTCGTCCTCGTCGGCCTGCGGCTCGGAGCGACGCTGGCGGCGCTCGTGGCCGAGGAGGGCGGCGTCGACCGGCTCGTGCTGATGGCGCCGTGCCGGACCGGGCGCGGGTACCTGCGCGAGATGAAGCTGCGGGCCCCGGCGGTGAACCAGCTGTCGGACGGCACCGCGCCGGCCGAGATGCCCGGTCGCCTCTCGGTCGGCGGCTTTCCGATCGGCCCGGAGCTCGCGGCCGACCTCGCGCGGATCGACCTCGCTTCGGCGACGGTTCGGCCGGCGCCCGAGATCCTGATCCTCGGCGCGGAGACCGACGCCCTCGCCAAGCGCTACGCCGCGCTCGGCGCCGCGGTGACGGCGGGCGCCCTGCCCGGCCTCGCCCAGCTCGTCGGCAACCCGCTGTTCTCGGAGGCACCCGAGGCGGCCTTCGCCGAGGTGGTCGCCTTCGCGACCGCAGGCGCCCTGCCCCGGCCGAATTCGGCGCGCGCCGTCGCGGCGCCCGCCCATCTTGCCGGAGACGGCTGGCGGGAGGAGGCGGTCCGGTTCGGGCCGGGGCTGTTCGGCATCCACACCCGGCCGACCGGCCCGTCGACGGGGGCGCCGACGGTCCTGTTCATCGCCGCCGGCCTCAGCGCGCATTCCGGCTGGGGCCGGCAGGCGACGCGGATGGCCCGCGTTCTCGCGGCCGAGGGCGTGCCGTCGCTGCGGATGGATCTGGCCGGGGTCGGCGACAGCGCGGATCGGCCGGGCGGCGCCTCGCCGATGTTCTCGGCCGACACCCTCGACGATTTCCGTCACGCCCTGGACCACCTCGAGGCGCAGGGCGCGAGCCGGGTCGTCCTCGTCGGCAATTGCAGCGGCGCCTACGCGGCGTTCCAGGCGGCGTGGCGCGACCACCGCGTCGCGGGCGCGCTGCTGGCCAACCTCTACTGCTTCGACTGGCACCCGGACGACGACGTCGACGCCGTCGTGCGCCGGACGGTGGGAAGCGCGGCGACCTATGCCGCCCTGCTCCGGCGCGGCAGCACGTGGCGCCGCCTGCTCAAGGGCGAGGTCGGCGTCCGGGCGATCGGCAGCGTGCTCCTGCGCCGCGGCCTGTGCATGGCCGAACGCCGGTGGAAGGCGCTGTTCCGTCCGGCGCCCGAGGGCGGCAGCGTCGCGCGCCGGATCGCGGCGATGCGCCGGCGCGGCGCGCCTCTGCGCCTCGTCTACGCGGTCGGCGATCCCGGGATCCCCGCCCTGCGCAGGCATGTCGGCCGCACGCCGGAGCGGGCCGCCCGGCGCCTCGGCGCGCCGGTCGCGATCATCGCGGGCACCGACCACAACCTCGCGACGCCCGCCGCGCAGGCCGAGCTGGCCACGATCCTGCGGGACCTCGTCGCCACCGTCGTCGCGAGTCGCCCCTGACGTCCCGCCGGCCGCGGGGGGGCGGCGAGACAACGCAGGCGAGGGGCTTCACAGGGCGGGGCCCACCGCCTACCTTCGGGGTCCCAGCAACGAACGAAAGGAGGTGATCCAGTGTCTCATTGTCATCAGCCGCTGTCTTCGGCTTACCGGACCTGGACCGTCGCCTCCGGCGCCTCCTTCTAAGGGCGCTCGAGCCGCACACTCGGGACAGTTTCGGCCGGACCGCGGTTCGGCAATGGAAGGGCCGCCCTCACGGGCGGCCCTTCGGCTTTTCGGGGGGCACGGCGATCGCGTCGCCGTGCCGATGCGAAGCCGGTTCAGCGCTTCTGGAACAGCGGCTGCGCCAGCGCCTCGGTGCGGGCGCGCCATAGGTCGCGCTCCTCGCGCATCGCGTCGAGCTCGTCGCGGATTTGATCGCGCTCCGCCCGGAAGTGATCGCGCTCGGCGCGGATTTCCTGGAGGGCGTTCATCTCGATCTGCACGTGGTTGCGCAGCTCGCGGATCTCCTGGGCGAGCAGGGTCTGCAGCTCGCCGTGGCGGTCGGCCTCGAGCCGAAGCTTGGCCTTCAGCATCAGGTTCTCGGCCATCAGCTCCGAGACGTCCTCGGCGTCCGAGTTCGAGCGCGGGGCCTCGGCCGGCTGCTGCACGATCCGGGGCGACCAGGCCTGCTCGGCGGCGCGGGCCTCGGGACGCGGCGCCGGGCGCGCCTCGACTTGGCGCGCCTCGACTTGGGGCTGTGCCGGGGCCTGGGCGGCGGGCGCCTGGGCCTTCATGGCGGCGAGCCAGTCGCGCAGCGGGCCCGGGGCCGGGCGTCCACCGGACTCGTAGGGTGGCAGGTTGCGGGCGGGGTCCGACATCGGCATGTCCTCAACGATCGAGGCCATTCAGCGCCGAACATGCTTAACGATCGGTAAAGGTTAACGCCGTCTCGCCGTCCGACGACGGGAATGTGGGCCGGATCCCGCCCTGCCCCTCAGCCCGCGCCCTTCTCGATCTCCTGGTCGCTCTCCTGGTCGACGTTCTGCTCGCGCTCGTCGAAGGTGTAGCCTTCGAGCCAGTCCGCGCTGTCCTGCGAGCCGGCCGGGTAGGGGTCGGCCGAGTGCGGCGCGCCCTGCTTCTTGGCCGCCCTGCCCTCTTCCACGATCTTGGCCGATACGTATGCCATGCGGGTCTCCTCCTTGGCGCCTTGGTCTTCCGAAGGTGGGAGGACCGTGCGAAAAGGCGAGCCCGGCCGTCGGCGGGGACGACGGACCGCTGCGGATCCGTCGCGAAATTGACTTTTCGCGTGAGCTTACGTATCGCCCGGCCCATCCGACGTTGTTCGTCGACTCCGAAGCCGACCGGTCCACCGAGACCGGAGGTCAACGCCCGACAGCGCGTCCGCGCCCTCGGGCGTGCTCGGCGTTGGCGGCAGCGTCCTCACGAAGGCCGTCCTTGACCCACGCCATGACCCCATCCGCCGCCCTGCGCATCGAGGATGCCGTGAACGAGGTCTGCCCCTGGTCGGGCAAGCCGATCGCGGCCGATTCGCTGACGCTGTACAACGGCGCCGTGGTCGGCTTCTGCAATCCGGGCTGCCGGGACAAGTTCGCCCGCGCGGTCGGCGCCTTCGAGGATGCGTTCCAGGCGCGTCGCGCCGCCGCGTCGGGGCTGGACCAGTAGCGCCATGTTCGAGGGCCTTTCCGACCGCCTGTCCGGCATCCTCTCCGGCCTCACCCGCCGGGGTGCGCTGACTGAGGCCGACGTCACCGCCGCGATGCGCGAGGTCCGCCGCGCCCTGCTCGAGGCCGATGTGGCGCTCGAGGTGGTCCGCGGCTTCACCGACGCGGTGCGCGAGAAGGCCGTCGGCGCCGTCGTGCTGAAGTCGGTGACGCCCGGCCAGATGGTCGTGAAGATCGTCAACGACGAGCTCGTGGCGATGCTCGGCACCGACGCCGCGGTGATCGACCTGAACGCGCCCGCCCCCGTGCCGATCCTGATGGTCGGACTGCAGGGCTCGGGCAAGACCACCACGACGGCCAAGATCGCCCGCCGCCTGTCGGACCGCGAGAAGCGCAAGGTGCTGCTCGCCTCGCTCGACACCCGCCGTCCGGCGGCGATGGAGCAGCTCGCCGTCCTCGCCGGCCAGGTCGGCGTCGCCTGCCTGCCGATCGTCGCCGGCCAGTCGGCGGTGCAGATCGCCAAGCGTGCGATGGATGCCGCCCGGCTCGGCGGCTTCGACGTGGTGATGCTCGACACCGCCGGCCGCACCACGGTCGACGAGGCCCTGATGCAGGAAGCCGCCGAGGTGAAGGCGGCGACGAAACCCCACGAGGTCCTGCTCGTCGCCGACGCGCTCACCGGCCAGGACGCGGTCAACACCGCCCGCGCCTTCGACCAGCGCCTCGGCGTCACCGGCATCGTGCTCACCCGCATGGACGGCGATTCGCGCGGCGGTGCGGCGCTCTCGATGCGCGCCGTCACCGGCAAGCCGATCAAGCTCGTCGGCACCGGCGAGAAGGTCGACGCGCTGGAGGAGTTCCACCCCTCCCGCGTCGCCAACCGCATCCTCGGCATGGGCGACATCGTCTCGCTCGTCGAGAAGGCGGCCGAGACCATCGACCACGAGCAGGCGCTCCGCACCGCGGAGAAGATGCGCAAGGGCAAGTTCGACCTCGACGACCTGTCGATGCAGCTCGCCCAGATGGAGAAGATGGGCGGCATCGGCGGCCTGATGGGCATGCTGCCCGGCATGGGCGCGATGAAGAAGCAGGTCGAGGGCGCCAACCTCGACGAGAAGATGTTCAAGCGCCAGCGCGCGATCATCTCCTCGATGACGGCGCAGGAGCGCAAGAACCCCGATCTCCTCAAGAACTCCCGCAAGAAGCGCATCGCGGCCGGCTCGGGCACCAAGGTCGAGGAGCTGAACAAGCTCCTGAAGATGCACCGGACCATGGCCGACATGATGAAGGCGATGGGCTCGGGCAAGCGCGGCATCGGCCAAGCGCTGGGCTCGATGTTCGGCCTCGGCGGCGGGATGCCGGGCGGCATGGGCGGGATGCCCGGGCTTCCCCCGGGGATGCCCGAGCCGACGCCGGAGCAGATCGAGGCGATGCAGAAGCAGTTCGGCGGCAAGCTGCCGCCGATGCCCCCCGGCCTCGGGGGCGGCGGCAAGATGCCGGGCCTTCCGGGTCTCGGCGCGCCGAAGATGCCGGGCCTCGGCGGCTTCCCGTTCGGGAAGAAGAAGTAGGGCGAATGGGGAGTAGCGAATAGCGAACGGGGCTTTCGGCCATCTGTTCGCTACTCACTACCCACGATTCGCCGATCGATCGAAGCAAATCAGGAGCTGAAGACATGTCCCTCAAGATCCGCCTGACCCGTGGCGGCGCCAAGAAGCGCCCGTACTACCGCATCGTCGTCGCCGACGCCCGCGCGCCCCGCGACGGCCGCTTCATCGAGAAGGTCGGCGCCTACGACCCGATGAAGGCCAAGGACGACCCGGCCCGCATCGTGCTCGAGGCCGAGAAGATCACGGCGTGGCTCGCCAAGGGCGCGCAGCCGACCGACCGCGTCTTGCGCTTCCTCGACGCCGCCGGCCTCGCCAAGCGCCCCACCCGCAACAACCCGCAGAAGGCCGAGCCGGGCGAGAAGGCCAAGGAGCGCGCCGCCAAGCGCGCCGAGAAGGCCGCCAAGCCCGCCGAGGACGCGGCCGCTTAAGGAGCGCCAGCATGCGTCGTCCCGCAGGCCCATCCCGCGGCGACGGCGCGCGCCGCGGCGCCATCGCGCCCGGCACCCAGACCTCGCCGCGGCCAAAGCCCGCGGCGAAGCCGGCTCCCGCCGCGGTCGATCCGAGCTTCGTCGTGATGGGCGAGTTCGGGCGGGCGCAGGGGCTGAACGGCGAGATCCGCCTGAAATCCTATACCGGCGACCCGCAGGCGATCGCCGGCTACGGCCCCCTCGTCGCGGCCGACGGCCGGACGTTCGAGCTGACGAGCGTGCGCCCGGCGCCCGGCTCCTGGACCGACCTGCTGATCGCGCGGGTGCGCGGCGTCTCCGACCGGACCGGCGCGGAGGCGCTGAACCGGACCCTCCTCCACGTCCCCCGCGAGCGTCTCGGCGACCCCGATGAGGACGAGGTCTTCACCGCCGACCTCGTCGGGCTGCCGGCGATCGATGCCGCCGGCACCGTGCTCGGCACCATCGTCGCCGTGCCGAACTACGGCGGCGGCGATCTCCTCGAGATCAAGCCCGCGCAGGGTGGCGCCACCGCGCTGCTGCCCTTCACCAAGGCCTTCGTCCCCGAGCTCGACGTGGCGGCCGGGCGCGTCGTCGTCGCTCCGCCGGAGGATTTCTTCGCGCCGCCCGGCCCGAAGCCCGCGGACGATCCGGGCTGAGCGGAGCCTCGGCTGCCCGGCGGCGATCCGCCCTACGCTTCCATCAATCCGCTGAGCGGCGCCGTGACCGTGCAGGTGACGCCGGTTTCCGGGTAGGCCAGCGCCACCGCGCCGCCGATCGCGCCGACGAGGCCGCGCTCGATCAGCCGGGTGCCGAAACCCTTGCGGCGCGGCTCGACCACCGGCGGACCGCCCTGCTCGCGCCAGAGCAGGTGGATCACCGCGCCGGGCCCCTCGCCGGCGACGTGCCAGCCCAGGGCCACGCTGCCGCCCGGCACCGAGAGCGCGCCGTACTTGACCGCGTTGGTGGCGAGCTCGTGCGCCATCAGCGCCAGCGACAGCGCCGCCTTCGGGCCGACCGCGAGGTCAGGGCCGGACAGCCGGAACCGCTGCGGCCCGCCGTCGTCGTGGATGCTCAGCGCGCCGCTGAGCACCGCCTCCATCCCGGCGCTCTCGCTCTCGCCGGAGAGCAGGATGTCGTGGGCCTTGCCCATGGCCACGAGACGGGCCGAAAGGGCCTCGCGCGCCGCGTCCAGATCGGTGACGTTGCGCAGGGTCTGCGTCGCGATCGCCTGGACCAGCGCCAGCGTGTTCTTCAGGCGATGGCCGAGCTCGTGGTGGAGGATGTCCTGCTGCGCCGCGGCGCGCTTGCGGTCCTCGATGTCGCTGATCGCCACCACGGCGCCGATCGTGGCGCCGGACGGGTCCTTCACCGCCTCGCCGACGATCTCGATCCAGCGGCGCGACCCGTCCGGCCGCTGGTAGTGCGCTTCCAGCTCGGCGTGGTCGACCTCGCCCGCGGTGAGGCGGGCGAGCGGGTAGTCCTCCGGCGCCACCGGCGCCCCGTCCGAGCGAAAGGCGCGGTAGGCGCCGTAGCCGGCACGGTCTTCGGCGTAGAGGGTGGCGTGGCCGAGGATGCGCTCCAGGCGCGAGTTGCCGAACACGATCCGGCCGCTCGGGGCCTCGGCCAGCAGGATGCCCACCGGCATGGTCTGGAGCACGGTGTCGAGCTGCGCCTGATTCTGGCGCAGGCGGCGCTCGGTCTCGTTGCGCCGGGTGATGTCGAGCATCGCCCCGATCATCCGCACCGCCCGGCCCGCGCCGTCGCGGATGATGTAGCCGCGGTCGATCACCGCGGCGTAGCTGCCGTCGCCCCGCCGGAAGCGGTACTCGTCGGTCCAGGTCTCGGTCGCGCCGTCGATCGCCGCATGGATGCTGTGGGCTATCCGGTCGCGGTCCTCCGGATGGATCTGGGCGAGCCACCAGGCGCCCTGCGGCGCGACGTCGGCGAGGTCGTGGCCGTGGGCCAGCATCAGCGCCTCGTTCCACCGGACCTGGTCCGCGACGAGGTCCCAGTCCCAGATCGCGTCGGTGGTGGCCCGCGCCGCCAGGCGATAGCGCTCCTCGGTCGCCTTCAGGGCGAGGTCGGCGGATTTGTGCTCGGTGATGTCGCGGACGGTGCCGATGAAGCGGACCGCGACGCCGTCCTCGAGGATCGCCCGCCCGCGGGCGGCGATCCAGCGCTGCGCGCCGGTGTCGGCCGCGATCACCCGGTAGTCGATGTCGAGCGCGCCGGTGCCGGCCGGGTCCATGGCCGCCCAGACCGCCGCGTCCGCGCGCTCCCGGTCGTCGGGGTGCAGGCCGCCGAGATAGGTCTCGGCGTAGGTCACCGGGCCGCGGGCCGGCACGCCGAACAGGGCGCGCACCCGCGCGTCCCAGCGCAGCTCGCCGCTCGCGAGGTCGAAGTCGAAGATGCCGATGCCGGTGGCTTCGACCGCGAGCCGCAGCTGCTCCTCGGCCAGCGCGCGGGCGGCGAGCGCCTGCTCGCGGTTCTCGATCGCCCGGCGCAGCTCGAGCTGGACCATCACCTGGCGCGCGAGGGCGGCGAGCGTCGCCATCTGCCGGTCGGTCAGCCCTTCGGGGCGCGGGACGGAGTCGATGACGCAGAGCGTGCCGAGGGCGAAACCCTCCTGCGTGTGCAGCGGCGCGCCGGCATAGAACCGGATCTGCGGATCGCCCGTGACCAGGGCGTTGTCGCGGGTCCGCGGATCGCGGGTCAGGTCGGGGATGACCAGGATGCCGTCTCGGCCCAGCGCGTGCGCGCAGACCGATTGCGACAGCGGCGTCTCGCACGGGTCGAAGCCGATGCGGGCCTTGAACCATTGCCGGTCCTTGGCGACGAAGCTGACGAGCGCGGTCGGGGTCTCGCAGGCCTGCGAGGCCAGCAGGACGATGTCCTCGAAGCCGGCCTCGGCGGGCGTGTCGAGGATGTCGTAGGTGTCGAGGGCGGCGAGACGCGCGTCGTCCAGCGGGTCGTCCGGCGTCGGTGCGGCGGTCATGGCGCTCAGGCCGCCCTTCCCTGCGAGGGCTGGCCGGCCGCGGACCCGCCGGCCGCGGCCGGGTCGACGGCCACCAGCGTGCCGTCGTCGCGATAGACCGCGCCGAGCACCTCCTCGAAATGACGGCGCACCCGGTCGTGGCACTCGCAGGCCGCCCGCTCCAGGGCCGCCCGGTCGCGGATGGCGATGCGGCCGCGCGACACCGCGATCATCCCGCGGTCGTGCAGGCCGCGCAGGACGCCGGACAGGTAGGTGCGGCGGACGCCAAGCATCTCGGCGAGCACGTCCTGGGTGATCGGCAGCACGTCGGTCGAGAGCCGGTCGTGCAGGGTCAGCAGCCACTTGGCGGCGCGCTGCTCGATCGGGTGCAGGGCGTTGCAGGCCACCGATTGCAGGAGCTGGGCGATCAGGCAGTCGGAGTAGCGCGTGAACAGGTTGCGCAGCGTGCTCGACGCGTGCTTGGCCGCCTGAAGGCGCCCCGCCTCCACGCGCAGCCCCGGGCCGCCGATCTGGACCACGGCGCGGCTGAAGGCCGGCAGGTAGCCCTGGCTGACCACGCCGCCGACCGCGCCCTCCCAGCCGACCGTCGCGGTCTCGGTCATGCGGCCGTCGAGCATGGTGATCGCCAGGGTGACCACGGTGTGGTCGCACGGGAAGGTGACGTGCGAGACCGGATCGCCCGATTCGAACACGATGTCGCCGCGCGCGAACTCGGCCGGCTCGGCGTAGGGCGCGATCAGCGCCCGGTCGGCGGGCTGGAGGGCGCGCAGCAGGAGGTTCCTGCCGAAGGACGTGGCGGCGGTGACGGCCATGGCGGGGCGGTTCGTTTCCCAGGTGCAACAAGGCCATAGCGCAGCGCGAGGCCGCCGTCTGTTCACAAGTCGAAGTTCGCGCAAGTTTTCGATGACGGACGGGCCGGCAACGGCATCCGCTTGATTCCGGGGCGGCGCCGGCCATGTGATCACGGCATGAAACGGCGAAGCCTGCTCACGGCCGCGAGCGCGGCCACGGTGATGACCCTGGGCGGCGTCGGCTACGCCGTGCACAGGCGCGGGCGCAACCCGTACTACCGCGGGCCGGAAAGCGACCACTTCGACGGGGTGCGGTTCTTCGCGCCCGGCCAGGTCGCCGACAAGGCCCTGGCCGACGTCCTCCGCTGGAAGGCCGAGCGCGGCGGAACGGCGTGGCCCAAGGCCTATCCGAGCCCCTTCCCGGCCGACCGTCCGCCGGAGCGCGTCACAGGCCTGCGCATCGTGCTGATCGGGCATGCCAGCTACCTGGTGCAGGTCGCCGGCCGCAACATCCTGATCGACCCGGTCTTCGCCACGCGCGCGAGCCCGACGCGCTTCGCGGGCCCGAAGCGGGTCAACCCCCCCGGCATCGCCATGGCCGACCTACCGCCGATCGACGCCGTGCTGATCACCCACAACCACTACGACCATCTCGACGGGCCGAGCCTCGCGCGGATCTGGCAGGCGCACCAGCCGCTGGTCGTCGCGCCGCTCGGCAACGACACGATCCTGCGCGGCTACGACGACACGATGCATGTCGAGACCGCCGACTGGGGCGGCTCGGTCGATCTCGGCGACGGGGTGGCCGTCCACCTGACGCCGGCCTACCACTGGTCGGCCCGCGGGCTGAACGACCGGCGCATGGCCCTGTGGTGCGCCTTCGTGCTGACCACGCCCTGGGGCGTCCACTACCATGTCGGCGATACCGGCTTCGGCGACGGCGCGATCTTCCGGGACGTGCGTGCCCGCTTCGGGCCGCCGCGGCTGGCGACCCTGCCGATCGGCGCCTACGAGCCGCGCTGGTTCATGCAGGCGCAGCACATGAACCCGGCCGACGCGGTCGCCGCCCTCGACCTGCTCGGGGCGACCCAGGCGCTAGGCCATCATTGGGGCACCTTCCGGCTCACCGACGAGGGCATCGCGCAGCCGGCCGAGGCGTTGGACGCGGCAATGGACCAGGCCGGGCAGCCGCGCGCGCGCTTCCTCGCGCTGCGGCCGGGGCAGGTGTGGGAAGGCTGACCGCGGACGAACCACCCGCGTCGGTCACGGTGGAGACGCCCTCTCGATCGTCCGTCAGGCGGTCCGCTCCGTCGCGCTCGCCTTCCGGCCACCGGCGGTGATGCCGGCGGAGGCCGCGATGACGCAGCCGATTGCCAGCCATTGCAGCAGGGACAGGCGCTCGCCGAGCAGGATCAACGCCGCGAGCGCCGCGATCGCCGGCTCCAGGCTCATCATCACCCCGAAGGCCTGCCGCGTCAGCCGGCGCAGGGCCACCATCTCCAGCGAGTACGGCAGCGCGCTCGACAGCACCGCGATCCCGAAGCCGAGCGCCAGCGTCTCGGGATCGAGCAGGGCCGCGCCGGAGCTCGCCAAGCCGAACGGCGCTACCACGATGGCCGCCGCGAGCATGCCGAGCGACACCGCCTGCCCGCCGTCGACCCGGCCCGCGCGCTGCCCGAACACGATGTAGAGCGCCCAGGCCAAAGCCGCGACGAGGGCGTAGGCCACACCCGCCGGGTCCAGGCCGCCGGCCTCGCGCATCGGCAGCAGCAACCCGAGCCCGAGCACCGCGAGGCCGATCCAGGCGAAATCGGCGGTTCGGCGCGAGGCCGAGAGCGCGACCGCGAGCGGCCCGAGGAACTCGATCGCCACCGCGGGCCCGAGCGGGATCGTGCGGAGTGCCAGGTAGAAGGTCAGGTTCATCATCCCGAGCGCGGCGCCGTAGAGCGCGATGATCCCGGCCTCGCGCAAGCTCAGGCTCCGCCGCCACGGCCGCCACACCGCGAGCAGGATCAGGCCCGAGAAGCCGACGCGCAGGCTCGACACGCCGGCCGCGCCGACGATCGGGAACAGGCTCTTGGCCAGGGCCGCTCCGCTCTGGAGCGAGACCATGCCGGCGACGAGCGCGACGACGGGCAGGAGCGTCGCCGACGCGCCCGGCCGTTCGAGGCCGCGCACGGCGCTACAGGATGAACCGGCTGAGGTCGGCGTTGGCCGCCAGGCTCTCGACCCGGTCGCGGACATAGGCCGCGTCGATCGCCACCGTCTCGCCCGAGCGGTCGGTGGCGGTGAACGAGACCTCGTCGATGACGCGCTCGAGCACGGTCGAGAGGCGCCGCGCGCCGATGTTCTCGACCGAGCCGTTCACCTCCACCGCGACGCGGGCCAGCGCGTCCACCGCGTCGTCCGAGAAGGCCAGCGTCACGCCTTCCGTCTGCATCAGCGCCACCGTCTGCTTGAGCAGGCTCGCCTCGGTGGAGGTCAGGATCTGCTTGAAGTCCTCGACGGTGAGCGGCTGCAGCTCGACGCGGATCGGCAGGCGTCCCTGCAGCTCCGGCAGCAGGTCGGCGGGCTTCGAGACGTGGAAGGCGCCCGAGGCGATGAACAGCACGTGGTCGGTCTTCACCGGCCCGTGCTTCGTCGTTACCGTCGTGCCCTCGATCAGCGGCAGCAGGTCGCGCTGCACGCCCTCGCGGGAGACGTCGGCCGAGGACCGCCCCTCGCGGGCGCAGATCTTGTCGATCTCGTCGAGGAAGACGATGCCGTTGTCCTCGACCTCGCGGATCGCCTCGCGGATCAGCGCGTCGTCGTCGACGAGCTTGTCGGATTCCTCGGCGAGCAGGGGCGCGTAGGCGTCGCGCACGCTCATCCGGCGCGGCTTGCCCTTGGCGGCGCCGAACGCCTTGCCGAACATGTCGCCGAGGTTGACCGCGCCCATGGAGGCGCCCGGCATCCCGGGGATCTCGAACATCGGCAGGCCGGAGGACGGATTGCCGGCGAACTCGATCTCGACCTCCTTGTCGTCGAGCTGGCTGTCGCGCAGCTTCTTGCGGAAGCTGTCGCGCGTCGGCTGGCTCGCGGTCGGGCCGACCAGGGCGTCGAGGATGCGGTTCTCGGCCGCCGCCTCCGCCTTGGCCTTGACCGCCTTGCGCTTCTCCTCGCGCACGAGCCCGATCGCCACCTCGACGAGGTCGCGCACGATCTGCTCGACGTCGCGGCCGACATAGCCGACCTCGGTGAACTTGGTCGCCTCGATCTTGAGGAACGGCGCGCCGGCGAGCCGCGCGAGCCGGCGGGCGATCTCGGTCTTGCCGCAGCCGGTCGGGCCGATCATCAGGATGTTCTTCGGCGCGACCTCCTCGCGCAGCGGCCCGGTGAGCTGCTGCCGGCGCCAGCGGTTGCGCAGCGCAATGGCGACGGCACGCTTGGCGTCGTGCTGGCCGACGATGAAGCGGTCGAGTTCCGAGACGATCTCGCGGGGGGAAAACGTGGTCATCGGGCTCCGATCGGGTGCGGCAGCCGGTCTGCCAGGCGCGCGGGCAGGCCGCGCAGGACGACGCCCCGCATCGCGTGCCAGCCGGCGCTGAGCAGCAGGACGAAGGCGCCGAGCGCCAGGAAGCTCAAGGGGGCGGCCCGGTTGCTGAAGCCGGCGTCGCGGATCAGGGTTCCGAACGCGATCCCGGCATAGGTCAGGCCGGCCACGAGGATGGCGCGCCGGTCGGTGACCAGCGCCACCAGCGCCAGCAGCAGCACCACGCCGAGCACCAGGATCGCCGAGACCGTCGACGGCGCCTCGGCGTTCCGGAGGACCGTGGCGAGCATCGGATGCACGATCAGCGGGGCGGCGAGCAGGTGCAGCCAGAACGCGATGTCCGTGCGCCGGGTCTGGCGCTGGCGGTCGCCGAGGTCGAAACGCATCGCCAGCGCGAAGACGGCGAGGCCCGCCGTGACCAGCAGCGCGCTGAAGGCGTCGGCATCGAGGGTCGGGACGAGGGCGAAGGCCAGCGCGAGCAGCGTGCCGGCGAGCGCGGCTGCGCCCGCCGCGATGGTGATCGGCACGGCAAAGCGCCGGTAATGCAGGGCGCAGAGCGCCAGGGTCGCGAGCGCCGCCCCGGCATAGGGAAGCGGTGCCGGCGCGCCCGATCCGCTCGGTCCCGGCAGGGCGCTGCCCAAGCCGATCGCGAGGCCGGCCATCGACGCGAGCGCCAGGAAGGACTCGACCGCGAAGATCGCCAGCAGGGCGATGCTCGGCAGCGCCATCCTGCGGCGGCGGGTGAAGAACTCCGCGAGCGCCCAGGCCAGGGCCGCGACGAGCACCCGGCTGCCCGTCTCGCCGAGGGTGTCGCCGGCCAGGAGCCAGACCGCGCCCAGGAACAGGCCGATGCCGAGGGTGACGAAGATGTCGGCGAAGCCGGTGATGAAGCGCAGGCGCTCGTCGTCGTCCACGCGCTCGGGCACCGGCACCGCCTCCTCGCGGGCCAGCCGGTCCAGGGCCTCCACCTGCGCGGCGGTGAGGATGCCGCGGGCGACCGCGCGCGACAGGAGCGCGGGGTCGATCACCGGAGGGCCGGCGGGCACGGGGAGGGACGTCGCATCGCCCCGATCTAAGCGCGAAGCGGGACGCTTACCAGGGTCGATCGCGCCGCCGAGCGCGCGGCCGATCCGGCGTGCGATCCCCCGGCCGGCGTCAGGCGGCGCGGATCTCGCCGACGAAGCCGGCGACCTCGCCGCCGAGGCCCTCGGAGCGGCGCGCGAGCTCGCCGGCCGCGGCCAGCACCTGCGCCGCGGCGGCGCCCGCCTGCAGGGCGGCGGCCTGGACCTCGGCCATGGTCTCGCTCACCGCCCGGGTGCCCTCGGCGGCGTCGCTCACGCTGCGGGCGATCTCCTGGGTGGCGAGCTGCTGTTCCTCCACCGCCGCGGAGACGCCCATCGCGATCTCGTGGACCGAGCCGATGGTGCCGCCGATCTCCTCGATCGCCGCCACCGCGTCGGCGGTGGCCTCGCGGATCGTGGCGATCTCGGCGGTGATCCGGTCGGTCGCCAGCGCGGTCTGGCCGGCGAGGCTCTTCACCTCGGCGGCCACCACCGCGAAGCCGCGTCCCGCCTCGCCGGCCCGCGCCGCCTCGATCGTGGCGTTGAGCGCCAGCAGGTTGGTCTGGCCGGCGATGCCCGAGATCAGCGAGACGACCTCGCCGATGCTGGCGGCACTGCGGGCGAGCCGCTGCACGGACTGCTCGGTGCGTCGCGCGTTCTCGACGGCGCCGGCGGCGGCGACCGAGGTCTGCGAGACCTGCGCGCCGATCTCGTTAGCGGTCGCGGCCAGCTCCTCGGTGGCGGCCGCCACCGCTTGGACGTTCATCGAGGCCGCGCCGGCGGCGTCCATGACGGCCTGCGACTGCAGGCTGGTGCGCTCGGCGTTGCGCGCCATCGCGCGGGCCGTCTCCTCCATCGTCCCGGCGGACGCGGCCAGGTGGCCGACGAGGCCGCCGACGCTGCCCTGGAATCGGTCGGCGAGGGTGTCCATCTCGGCGCGCTTGACGGCGCCGGCTTCCAGGCCGGCCTGGGCCTGGCTGCGGCGCAGGGCGTCCGCCTCGCCCATCGCGTCGGCGAAGGTGCGCATGCTCGCCCAGATCGCGCCGATCTCGTCGCGCGAGGGCTTCACCATCGGCAGGTCGCGGTCGCCCTCCGCGAGGCGGCGGATCGCGGTCGACACGGCCCGCAGCGGCCTCGCGATCATGCGATGGCCGAACAGCCCGCCGATGAGCAGGCCGCCCAGGGCGCCACCGAAGGCCAGCGCCAGAAGCAGGCGCAGGCGCCCCGTGTAGAGCGCGTCGGCACCGGCGTTCAGGCTCTCGATGCGGTCGCGGTTGCGCATCACGAGGGCCTCGATCCCGGCCTGGAAGGCGATGCGGTTGTTGCGGTTCTCCTCGGTGAAGCCCTGCTCGGCGGCGGCCTTCGGCGAGACCTCGGTGCCGAGACGGGCCGTCTCGGTGCGGTGCCGTCGGAAATCCGCGGCGTCCTTCGCCACGCGGTCGAACAGCGCCCGGTCCTCCGCCGGCACCGCCGGGAGCCACTCGGTCAGCAGCGCATCGATCGCCGAGAGATCGCGGACGATGCCGCCGGCGTAGGTCCGCGCGGCCTGCGTGCTGGCGGCGGCGTAGATGCCGCGGGATTCGAGTGCGGTGTCGGTGGTGAGCCGGGTGAGCTCGGCCGCGAACAGCGCGTTCTCGGTGGCGTTCCGCGCGGCCCCGACCGACGCGTTGAAGGTCCGCAGGGTGTCGAGCCCGACGCCCGCGACCACGAGGGTCACGAGGCTAGAGGCGCCGACCAGTCCGATGAGTTTGCCGCCGATCGTCATCGCGTCCACGCCCCGTGCTTGCGTGGTCGAACCTACCCAGAGGTTGTCAAGGACCCGTTAAGCTTGCAACCCGCTCACCCCTGCACGGCCTCGGGGCGCGAAACCGACATCCTCGATGCTTCGCCACCCTGCGGTCGAAGCTGCGAGAACGACAGCATAAACCCGCGGACCCGGCGGGCATAACCTTGACCGTTCCTTCGTCAGCCCGGATGAGTGGACCCTGTCGGGATCGATGATCGAGCCCGGTCCGGGGGACGTCAGATGAAGCGATGGATCGTGGGGGCCGCCCTGCTCGCCGGGCTGGCCGCGCCGGCTTGCGCCAAGGATATCGTCTTGCCGGCGAAGGAACCCGCCGTCACCGCGACGATGCCGGACGACTGGGACACCAGCGTCTACGAGACCGAGATAGCCTCCGTCTCGGCCGACGGCGACATCGTGGTCAACATCGCCACCGACAGCAAGGCGCGCCTCGACGCGCTGATCAAGGACAGCAAGGCCTACCTGACCAAGAACAAGGTCAAGCTCGTCGGCAAGCCGACCGAGCAGACCATCGACTTCAACGGCACCCCGGGCCAGGTGCAGCGCTACCAGGCGACGGACAAGAACGGCAAGGCGATCATCGACTTCGTCACCCTCGACGCGAGCCGGAACTGGGTGGTCCTGCTGACCGTGTGGGGCTCCGAGGACGACCGCCAGACCAACGGGACCGCCCTGGACGCGATCATGAAGAGCGTGACGGTCCCGGCCGGCGGCGGAGGCGGCGGGTTCTGGTCCGGTGCCGCCGTCCCGTCTGGCAAGGCCGGGACGGGCAAGACGGAAGCCACCGCGCCCGAGGCGGTCAAGCCGCCGCCGGGGGCCGCCGCGGCGGCGCCCCAAGCGCCCGCTCAAGCCCCCGCTCAAGCACCCCCTGCCGCAGCGAGGGGCGCCACCCAGACGCTCGGGGTCCGGCGCGTGCTGTTCGTCACGCGGCCCTCGGACGGCTTCGGCGACGCCGACCCGCGCGCCGCGAGCCCCTTCCTGCCGAGCGAGAAGGTCATCACCTACATGGAGCCGATCGGCGAGACGCTGGTGCCGGTCGCCGGCGGCGACGTGCGGTTCGGCTTGGTCGTCGACTACGCGCTGCAGACCAGGGGCGGCGCGATCCTCGCCGGCCAGAAGGCCGTGATCGACCGGGAGTTCACCGCCGGGAAGGACGCCCTGCTGGACGGCTCCCCGAAGTTCTCCTTCCACGTCACCCTGGGCATCACCGGCGTCGACCCGGGCGAGTACGTCCTCGCCTTCACGCTGCGCGACAAGTTCAGCGACCGCACGACCCAGATCGAGCGGCCGTTCACGGTGGCGGCGGCCCCGGCCGCTCGATGTGGGTCGTGCGGTCGCTTAAGTTGTCGCGC
>NZ_VRUU01000086.1 GCF_008039875.1 Methylobacterium sp. WL119
AAACCGCGACCTCGTCTACGTCTCCAACGCCCCCTTCACCGAAGTCTCCAAGGTCGTCAGCGTCTTCTCCACCGTCGCAGGCCCCGTCGCATCCGCAGCCTCCGTCTACGCCTACTCACGGTAGGCGTTTTCCCCGCCCGACGCGGTGCCTCCGTGCGCGATGCGTCGCCGGTCGACTTGCCCGATCGCGGGTTTTCCCGGAAACAGGCGGCCGTCCGGGACGCGGCTCGGTGTTTGGTCCGCTGCCGTGCCGGAGGTGCGTCGATGCCGAGAAGGGGCCTGATGACGATCGGACGCGCTTCCCGGTTCGACCCGACCCTGGCCCAGTCCCGCATCCGCAGCCTCCGTGCCGGCCTCGCGCTGGCGGTGCTAAGCGTGGTTCCCGCCTGCGCCGACGTGGTGGTCGGCGTCGCGGTCCCGCGCTCGGGCGCCTACGTCTCGGTCGGCGAGCAGGTGCTGCGCGGCGTCGAGGCGGCGGCCCGCGACGCCAACGCGAAGGGCGGCCTCGACGGGCAGGCCATCCGCCTCGACGTGCAGGACGACGCCTGCGATTCCAACACCGCCACGGCGGTCGCCAACCACTTCGTGCGGTCCGACGTGGGCCTCGTCGTCGGGCACGTGTGCTCGAACGCCTCGCTTGCGGCCTCGGAGATCTACAGCCAGAACGGCGTCGCGATGATCACCGCGGCCTCGGTCTCGGCGAGGTTGACCGATCGCGGTCTGCCGACGATCTTCCGCGTCTGCGGCCGCGACGACGACCAGGCGCGCCTCTCGGCGATCGTGCTGGCCGAGCGCTTCCGCGACCGCAAGATCGCCTTGCTCCAGGATCTGACGCCGGCCGCGCGCGCGCTCGCCACGGCGACCAAGGACAACCTCAACCGCATCGGCATCAACGAGGCGCTGCTCTCCGCCTTCTCGCCGAGCGATGCCGACGACGCGGCCTTGGCCGACCGGCTGAAGGCGGCCGGCATCGAGGTCGCCTATTACGGCGGCGACGCCGCCGAGATGGGCCGGCTCGTGCGGATCTCGGCCGAGCGCGGCTTCCGGCCGCAATGGTTCGGCACCTCCGCGATCGCCACGCCGGATTTCGCCAAGATCGCCGGCGGGGCGAGCAACGGCGTGCTGATGACCTTCTACCTCGACCCGAGCCGCCAGCCGGCGGCGGCCGAGGTGGTGAAGGCGTTCAAGGCCGAGGGCGGCGACCCGACGGGCTCGACGATCTACGGCTATGCCGCGCTGCAGGCGCTGGTCGCGGCGGCCAACTTCGCCCACACGCAGGACCCCAGGCGCATCGCCGCGACGCTGCACGCCGAGCGCTTCGACCTCGTGCTCGGGACGGTCGGCTTCGACGGAAAGGGCGACGTCACCGCTCAGGGCTACGTGCTCTACGTCTGGAAGGACGGCGTCTTCACCCCCGCGCCGAAGTAGCCCGTCCGCTCAGGCGGCCTCGGCGGCGTCGACCTCGGGCCCGCGGCCGAGGCCGCGCAGCAATTCGGCGAGGTGCGGGCGCACGCCGAGCTGAAGCTTGTGCAGGCACCGCACCGCCGCGTCGAGCGTGCCCCGACGGTCGAGCATCGCGTCCGCGAAGCCGATCATCCGCGCGTTCGGCCAGGCCGGCTCGCGGATCGCGTGCAGGCGCCGGACCAGGACCTCGGCGTCGGTCTCCGGCTCGGCGTCGCTCATCAGGATCAGCAGCGCCGCGGTCGAGCGCGACAGGCCGTAATGGCAGTGGACGAGGAGATGCGCGGCAGGTCCCGCCTCGCGGTCGCGCCCGAAGGCCAGGATCGCGGCGACGTGCTCGGGCTCCGGCGGGACGAGCCCCTCGCCCGGTCCGAGGCAGTCGTGGAAGTGCAGGGTCGTGCGCCGATGGGGGCCGTAGGCGGCGAAGTCCGCCGGCTCCGGCGTGCCCGGATCCAGCAGCGACAGCACCCGGTCGACGCCGCGGTCGCCGTGGCGCGCAAGCTCTTCCAGTCCGCAGACGGTGTGGAGGGTGATGGAGGCGGGTGTCACGACGGCGGGGCCTAGCACGGCACGTCGACGGTTTCGAGACCCGCACCGGACGTGCTAGGGGCCGCGGGATCGCAGCCGATGCCGAGGGAGGTGCCATGACGACCGTGAAGCGACGTGCGCTCCTCACCGCTGGGCTCGGAGCCGCCCTCGCCTCCCCCGCTCTTGCTTCCCCAGCACTTGCCGCCACCCCGGCCCAGGGCGGTCCCGAGGTCCGTTGGCGGCTCGCCTCGGCCTTCCCGAAGAACCTCGACATCCTGTTCGGCGCGTCCGAGACGCTCGCCCGCATCGTCGGCGAGGCGACCGACGGCCGCTTCGCGATCCAGGTGACGGGTCCCGGCGAGCCGGTGCCGGCCGACGGGCTTCTCGATGCGGTCGCGGCCGGCACCGTCGAGATGGGTCACGGGCCGGCCACCGTCGCGGCCGGCAAGGATCCGACGCTCGCGCTCGCGACCGCGCTGCCCTTCGGCCTCAACGCCCGCGGCCAGAACGCGTGGTGGCTCGCCGGCGGCGCCAACGACCTGTTCGCCGACCTGCTCGCGAAGAACGGCCTGGCGAGCCTGCCGGGGGGCAACACCGGCGCCCAGATGGGCGGCTGGTTCCGGCGCGAGATCAAGACGGTCGCCGACCTCCAGGGCCTGAAGATCCGCATCGGCGGCCTCGGGGCGCAGGTGCTGGCCAAGCTCGGCGCCGTGCCGCAGGCGGTCCCGGGGCCGGAGATCGCGGCCGCGCTCGAGGCCAAGCGCCTCGACGCCGCCGAGTGGATCGGCCCCTACGACGACGAGCGCCTCGGCCTGCAGAAGGCCGCGCCGATCTACCATTATCCCGGATTCTGGGAGGGCGGCGCCATGCTGCACTTCTGGCTCAATGCCGAGACGTGGAAGGCGCTGCCCAAGCCCTACCGGGCGATCCTCCAGGCGGCCTCGGCCGAGGTCGCCGCGGACGTCCAGGCCAAGTACGACGCCCGCAACCCGGGTGCGCTCCGCCGGCTGGTGGCGACCGGGGCGCAGCTCCGCCCGTTCCCGCAGGACGTGATGGAGGCGGCGCTGAAGGCCGCCAACGACGTCTACGCCGAGATCGCGGGCAAGAACCCGGACTTCCGCCGCATCTACGAAGCGATGAAGACCTTCCGCAACGAGGAATATCTCTGGTTTCAGGTGGCGGAGTATACCTACGACAATTTCATGATCCGTGCGCGGGCGCGCGGATAAGCGCGGTGCCGCGGTTTCGGTTTTCGTGGCAAGATTGCGATCCTCGGAGGTTTGCCCGCGGCTGCAAGTCCCAAGCCGTCGCGGGATCGCACCGAAACTGTCGCGGAACAGCGTTCGATAATGCCCGATGACAATCTCGTTCCCGAGACCTTCGACGACGTGCCGGAGCGCTCCGGGCGTTGCCTGATCGTCGGCGTCGGGGTCTCCGCCGGCGGGATCGAGGCGCTGGAGGGCTTCTTCCGCGGCATGCCGAGCCTGCCGGGGCTCGGGATCGTCATCGTGACGCATCTGAGCCCGTGGCGCGAGAGCGTCCTCCACGAGATCGTCTCGCGGTTCACGGACCTGCCGGTCGAGGTGGCCGCCGACGGCCACGCGGTCGCGGAGAACCACGTCTACGTCCTGCCGGCCGATGCCGTCGTCGGCATCCGCAACGGGATCCTCGTCGTGCAGCGCCAAGGCGCCGACCAGCGCGAGCGGCACCCGGTCGACATCTTCCTCAGCGCCCTGGCGGCCGACCAGGGCGAGTATTCCGGCGGCGTCATCCTGTCGGGGGGCGATTCGGACGGGACGCTCGGCATCAAGGCGATCAAGGAGCACGGCGGCATCACGCTGGCCCAGGTCGCCAACGGCGACGGGCCGCAGCACCCGGAGATGCCCTCCAGCGCGATCGCGACCGGGTACGTCGATTTCGGCGTTCCCTCCCACGAGATGGGCGACAAGCTCGTCGCCTACCGCCGAAGCCTGTCGATGACCGATGCGATCCTGGCCGGCGGCGGTCCCGACGAGGCCGGCCGGTCTCCCGACGCGCTGCGCGGCGAGATCTACGCGATCCTGCGCGCCCAGGTCGGGCACGATTTCGGCGGCTACAAGACCAAGACCTTCCTGCGCCGGGTCCAGCGCCGGATGCAGATCCTCCAGGTCGAGGCCGTCGCCGCCTACGTCGAGCGGCTCCGCCGGGATCCGGCCGAGGTCTCGGCCTTGTTCCGCGACCTCCTGATCAACGTGACCACGTTCTTCCGCGACGCCGACGCCTTCGCCGTCCTGAGCGAGAGCGTCATCCCGAAGCTCTTCGAGGGCCGCGGCGCCGACCAGACCGTCCGGGTCTGGGTGCCGGGCTGCGCCACCGGCGAGGAGGTGTTCTCGCTCGCGATCCTGATGCTGGAGCACATGGAGACGCTGAGCGCGGTCTGCCGCGTGCAGATCTTCGCCACCGACATCGACGAGCACGCCCTCGGCGTCGCGCGGACCGGCCGCTATCCGGAGCAGCTGCTCGACGGCGTCTCGCCCGAGCGCCGCCGCCGCTTCTTCGTGCGGGACGGGGCGAGCTTCGTGCTGATCAAGCCGGTGCGCGACCTGTGCATCTTCTCGCCCCACAGCGTCATCCGCGACCCGCCGTTCTCGCGGCTCGACATGGTCTCGTGCCGGAACCTGCTGATCTATTTCGGGCTCAGCATCCAGAACCAGGTGCTGCCGACCTTCCACTACGCGCTGAAGCCCGGCGGCTTCCTCTTCCTCGGCATGTCGGAGAACCTGAGCCAGTTCGCCGACCTGTTCGCGCCGATCGACAAGAAGCACCGCATCTTCCGCAGCCGCGCCGACCACGCGACGGAGCCGCGCGTTCCGCTCGCCCTCAGCGGATTGCGCGCGATGTCCCAGATCGGAGATCTGCGGCCGCGTCAGTCGGGCAGCAGCAGCCTGGCGCTTCGCCATTCGGTCGAGGTGCAGGTTCTCGAGCGGTTCTCGCCGCCCCACGTCGCCGTCAACCGCCAGGGCGACGTGGTCTACTACTCGAACCGGACCGGCAAGTACCTCGAGGCGGCGCCGGGCCTTCCCACCCGCCAGCTCCTGACGATGGCGCGCAAGGGCCTCAGGCTCGAGCTCCGGGCGGCGTTCCGCGAGGCGGTCGACACCAACGCCCAGGCGGTGCGCGAGGGACTCGTCGTGGAGGGCGACGACGGCCGCGTGCAGATCGTCACCGTGACCGTCGAGCCCCTGGTGGCGCAGCGCTCCGAGGAACCGCTGTTCCTGGTGCTGTTCAGCGACGAGGGGCCGTCGATCAGCCGCGAGGCGGCGCAGAAGCGCTCGGTCTCGGCCCAGGACGAGGTCGCGCTCCAGCTCGAGCGCGAGCTGCGCGAGACCCGCGAGCGCCTGCAATCGCTGATCGAGGAGTACGAGACCGCGCTGGAGGAGCTGAAATCCTCCAACGAGGAGCTGGTCTCGGTCAACGAGGAGCTGCAATCGACCAACGAGGAGCTGGAGGCCTCGAAGGAGGAGCTGCAATCGGTCAACGAGGAGCTCTACACGGTCAACGCCGAGCTGAACGGCAAGGTCGAGGCGCTGGACCGCGCCAACACCGACCTGCACAACCTCTTCGCCAGCACCGACATCGCGACGGTGTTCCTGGACGCGAAGCTGGTGATCCGCAGCTACACCCCGGCGGTGACGGAGATCTTCAACATCCTGCCGAGCGACCGCGGCCGCCCGATCACCGATTTCGCCGGCCGGCTGACGCTGCCGAACCTCGCCGAGGACGTCGCCGCGATCATGCGGGGCAGCGACACGATCGAGCGGCAGATCGACCGTGGCAAGGACGCCGCACGCTTCCTGGTGCGGCTCGCGCCCTACCGGAACGGCGAGAACCGGATCGAGGGCGTCGTCGTCAGCTTCATGGACGTCACCGTGCTCGCCCGCGCCGAGATGAGCCAGCGCGTCCTGGTCGCGGAGCTGCAGCACCGGACGCGCAACCTCCTGGCGGTGGTCCAGTCGATCGCCCGCCAGACCCTCGGGACCGGGCCGGCGGTCGAGGGCTATGCCGAGCGGCTGAAGGCGCTCGGCCGGGTGCAGGGCCTGTTCGGCCGCTCCGACAGCGGTGCGGTCGACCTCGCCGAGCTGGTGCGGCTCGAGCTGCGTGCGCATGGCGGCGAGGAGAACGACCGGATCACCGTCTCGGGGCCGGCCGTCGCCCTCGACTTCGAGCACGTCCAGACCTTCGCCCTCGCGCTGCATGAGCTGGCCACCAACGCGGTCAAGCACGGTGCCCTGGCGCAGGCAGAGGCGCGCCTGGCGATCGGATGGACCTTGGGCGCGAGTCCCGCCGGCGGGCGGCTGCTCGTCCTCGACTGGATCGAGAGCGGCGTCGTCATGCCGGCCGCGCCCGAGCGCCGCGGCTTCGGGCGCGACCTGATCGAGAAGGCCCTGAGCTACAGCCTTCGCGCCCAGGCCCGATTCGAGCTCGGGACGGACGGCGTCCGTTGCCGCATCGAGATGCCCCTATGAGTTGTAGCGTCAAGAGGTTACACCTGTATCCGTCAGGCGGCGTGACCGGCGCGGCCTGCGCGGCGGCCAGGTTCGAGACGGCATGACCAATCCCTTCATTCGGAAGCTGGAGAACTTCACCCGCTTCTCCCTGGCGGATCGGAAGGCGCTCTCCGACGCGACCGCCCAGAACCTCCGCCGGCTCGGCGCGCGCGAGGACATCATCAACGAGGGCGACGAGCCGCGGGCCGTCAACCTCGTCCTGGAAGGCTGGGCCTGCCGCTACAAGCAGCTGCAGGACGGGCGCCGGCAGATCATCGCGTTCTTCCTGCCGGGCGACCTCTGCGACCCGCACATCTTCACCCTGCGCCGCATGGATCACGCCGTCGCCTCCCTGACGCCGGTGACGCTGGCCCGGATCACGCAGGAGACCATCGAGGGCATGACGGCGGCCTCGCCCCGCATCGCCGAGACGCTGTGGTGGGAGATGCTGCACAACGCCGCCGTTCAAAGGGAATGGACCGTCAGCCTCGGGCAGCGCTCGGCCGTCGAGCGCCTTGCCCACCTGCTCTGCGAATTGTATCTGCGCCTGCGCGCGGTCGGCCTCACCGAGGGGACGGCCTACGACCTGCCGGTGACGCAGGCCGACCTTGCCGACACCCTCGGCCTGTCGAGCGTCCACGTGAACCGAACCCTCCAGGAGCTGCGCGGCGCGGGCCAGATCACCTGGAAGGGCCGACGCGTGACGATCCACGACCTGCCGGCGCTTATGGCGCTCGCCCTGTTCGACCCCGGATACCTCCACCTCGATCACGAGGGCGCGCATCTCGATGCGAACTGAGGTCGGCCTCGCACCGGACGCCGAGACCTGCCAAGCTGCCCCGGAACGAAGCGACCGCTTCGCAGGGACCGGGGCCCGATGACCATCGACGGTCGGATCGCCGCGCTCGAGGCCGAGAACGCAGCCCTGCGTCGGCACCTCGGCGCGGCCGGGCTCGACCTCGGGTCGCCGCCGGCGACCTCGACCGCACCGGCGATGGTCGCGGTCCTCCATCGGACCCGCAACACCCTGGCGATGATCCGCGCGATCATCCGGCGCTCGGCGGACACCGATCGCAGCGTCGAGGAGTGCCTGATGCGCCTCGACGGCCGCCTCGGGGCGATCGCCCGCGTGCAGAGCGCGGGGATCACCGCTGCGTTCTGCGGCATCGACCTGCACTCGATCCTCGCCGACGAGCTGCTGGCCCTCCTCGCCCGCGAGGGCGAGCAGGTCGCGATCGAGGGGCCGAAGGTTCTGCTGGCGCCCCGCGCCGCCGAGGTGTTCGCGCTCGCCGCCCACGAGCTCGCCAACAACGCGATGGAATACGGGGCGCTGACGATCCCCGACGGCCGCATCGCCGTCGCCTGGCGCCTGGAGCCCGGCGCGGCGGCACCGATCCTGTCGCTCACCTGGACCGAGACCGGGCTGCACGACCTGCCGGCCGAGCCCGCGCGCTGCGGCTTCGGCACCGAGATGCTGGAGCACACGCTGCGCTACGAGTTCGGCGCGAAGACGAGCCTGGCCTACGCTCCCGGCGGCCTGCGCTGCGCGATCCGCTTCGCTCTGGTGCCGAGGATCGGCATCGTGCACGACCCGTCGGCGGACGAGGACGGGCTCGACGCGTAGGTTGTTTGGATCGGACGGTCAGGCCCCGAACAGCGCGCGGGCGATCGCGCCCGGTTCCACCGGCTTCTCGCAATGGGCGACGTCGGCGTAGCGCGGCGGCACCATCTCCCGGTCGTAGCCGGTCGCGAAGACAAAGGGGATGCCGCGTGCCGCCAGCGCGTCGGCCAGCGGAAAGACCATCTCGCCCTGCAGGTTGATGTCGAGAACGGCGGCATCGAGGTGGCGCGTCTCGGCGAGCAGCGTCAGGCCGTCGGCGACGGTGGCGGCCGGCCCGACCACCTCGGCGCCCCCCGCCTCGAAGCTGCGCGCTAGGTCGGAGACGATGAAGTCGTCGTCCTCGACGAGCAGGACGCGGCGCTTGGCCAGCGGAGCCGGCACGGTTCGGTCGCCGAAGGGGTCCATCGTGCTCACGGTTCTTCCAGCCTCGTATCCGGCGACAGTATCGCACGGATCCGCGCGAGAAAGCGGCCGTGAACGCGCGGCGGGCGCGTCCGGCGGTCAGGGCGTGCGCTTGCGCAGCACGAAGGTGCCGTAGGCGAGGAATTTCTGCGCGCGCTTGCCGGTGTCGACCTCCGTCGTGAACACGTTCCCGCGCGAGTCGACGGCAAGGTTGTGGACCCAGTGGAATTGCCCGGCGCCGCGCCCGTTGCGGCCGAAGGCGCCGAGGGTCTTCCCGGTGGCGCGCGACAGGGTGCGGACCTCGTTGTTCGCCCCGTCGGCGTTGAGGAGGAAGCTCTCGTCGGCATCGGGCCATAGGGCGAGTTCCCAGACCGAGCCGTTGGCGCGGGTGTTGGTCTCGACGAACATCTCCTTCACGAAGCTGCCGTCCTTCCTGAAGACCTGGATGCGGTCGTTGGTCCGGTCGCAGACGTAGACGAGCCCGTCGCGTGCGATCTTCACGCAGTGGACCGGGTTGGCGAATTGCTGCGACGGGGCGGCGGCGGGATCGTAGGGCGGCAGCTTGTCGTCGGTCGGCGGCCGGCCGTAGGCGCCCCACATGCGCTTGAACGCCCCGGTTTCGGAATCGAACACGATGATGCGGTGGTTGTAGTAGCCGTCGGCGACGTAGACCTCGTTGGCGGCCGCGTCGAAGTCGACGTTGGCGGGCTTGCCGAGCCGGCTGGTGTCGCGGCTGTCGGTCTGCGGCCCGGACTTGCCGATCTGCATCACGAACCGCCCGTCGACGGTGAACTTGAGCAGCTGCCCGTCGTTCGCGCCGTTGCCGGCGATCCAGACGAAGCCCTTCGGATCGACCTGGATGCCGTGCTCGTTCTCGGGCCAGTCGTAGCCCTGCCCCGGCCCGCCCCAGGAGCGCAGCACCGTGCCGGCCTGGTCGAACTCGAGGACCGGGGGCGCCGGCTTGCAGCACTTGGTCCGCGGCGGATCGAGGCTCGCCGCCTTCTCGTCGTCGGTGAGCGTGCGCGGGCGCTGGACCACCCAGACATGGTCCTGGGCATCGACCGCGACGCCGGCCGCCTGCCCCATGATCCAGTCGTTCGGCAGCGGCTTCGGCCAGGCCGGGTCGACCTCGAAGGTCGGCACCTCGACGGCACCGCACGGACCGACCGCCGTCGCGGCCCAGAACAGCCCGACCGCCAGCGTCTCGCCGAGCTTAGGCATGTGGATCTCCTCCCGGCGGCGCACTTCCGGCGCCTGCGGGCGCAGTCTGCGGCGGGTCTCGGCGGGAGGCCAGGGGGCGGGGGTGTCGGCGCGGCGCGACGGGTGACAGATCCACCACAACCGTCGGGCGCAGCGCCTCGTGACGACCGCGCCCAAGAAAAAAGGCCACTCCCGAAGGAGCGGCCCGAAGTCTAGGGAGGAAACGCCCAAGAAGGGCAACAGGACCGCGACGCCATCGCCGTCCCGCGCTGCACAATCTGATCCTCCCGATCGGAAATGCAAGGGGTTTCGGTCAGTGATCCTGTCGTTTCTCGCAGGCCGGCTCGGGTCGATCGCGGCATGTGTTGAAAATGTCGCAGGCGCGCGCACCCGTTTTTCGGCCTTCGATGGCCGGGCTGCCGCCGGTCGATAATCGGTAAGTCTATGACTAGGAACAGGTTTTAGCACCCCCGCCGGAGCATCGAAGCGGGCGGGACCGCTTGCGATCGCGTCTCGCGCGCAGCGGGACGATCGCGCTCCACGCTCTAGCTGAGCCGACACGGTTCCGCGATGCGAGCCGGACGGGGACGACGCGACGACATGGCGATTCACGAAAAGCGCTTCCGGGTCCTCAACGATGCCGCACCGCGGCAGGGCGGAACCTACGTGCTCTACCTGCTGCAGCAGGCGAACCGGGCGCATCACAATCCGGCGCTCGAATTCGCGATCGAGGAGGGCAACCGTCTCGGCCTGCCGGTGGTGGCCTGCTTCGGGCTCCTCGACGGCGCCAGCGGGTTCCCCGAGGCCAACGCCCGGCACTACGCCTTCCTGCTGCAGGGGCTCGCCGATGCGAAGTCTGGGCTCGAAAAGCGCGGCGTCGGCTTCGTGATGCGCAAGGCCTCGCCCGCCGAGATCGCCATCGACCTCGCCCGCGACGCAGCGCTCCTCGTGCTCGATCGCGGCTACCTCGCGATCCAGAAGCGCTGGTACGGCGAGATCGCGAAGGCGGTCGAGGCCCGCGTCGTCCAGGTCGAGGGCGACGTCGTGGTGCCGGTCGAGGTCGCCTCCTCCAAGCACGAGTTCGCCGCCCGCACGCTTCGGCCCAAGCTGCACAAGCTCTGGGACGACTTCCTGGAGCCGCTCTCGGCCCGCAAGGTCGCGCACGGGGCCGACGGCCTGAAGCTCGCGAGCGAGATCGACGTGTCCGACCCGATGAAGGTCCTGGCCGGCATGAGCCTCGACACCGAGATCGCACCGGTGAAGCGCTTCGTCGGCGGCGAGACCCAGGCCCGCAAGCGCCTGAAGGCGTTCCTGGCGGACGGGCTGTCCGGCTACGGCAACGGCCGCAACCGGCCCGAGGCGGCGGCCGCCTCGCACATGAGCCCCTACCTGCATTTCGGCCAGATCTCGCCGGTGGAGATCGCGCTCGCCGTGCGCGCAGCCAAGGACGGCGACGGCGACGACCGCGGGGCGTATCTCGAGGAGCTGATCGTCCGGCGCGAGCTCGCCTCCAACCACGTGTTCTACACCGACGGCTACGACGACTACGCCAAGGCGGTGCCGGACTGGGCGCAGAAGACGCTGGCCGAGCACGCGGACGATCCGCGGCCCTACCGCTACACCGAAGCGCAGCTCGCGGCCGGCGAGACCCACGACCGCTACTGGAACGCCGCTCAGGCCGAGATGCGCGAGACCGGCTACATGCACAACCAGCTGCGCATGTACTGGGGCAAGAAGATCCTCGAATGGTCGCCCTCGCCGAAGGTCGGCTTCGAGCGGACGCTGCGGATCAACAACCGCTACTTCCTCGACGGGCGCGATGCGAACTCGTTCACCAACGTCGCCTGGGTCTACGGCCTGCACGACCGCCCGTGGGCACGCCGCAAGGTGTTCGGCACCGTGCGCTATCAGAGCGAGAACTCGCTCAAGAAGTTCGATGCCAAGTCCTACGTGAAGACCGTCGAGACGCTCTGCGCGGCGGAGAAATAGCCGCCCTGCCCCTCGGGGCATAGCAAGCTCCTCGCGGGAGCATGTTCCAAGATCACCGGATCGGGGAACATGCTCTTCCTTGTCGTGAAGTCGCATTTTTCTCACGCGAGCCGCCATTCACCGCGTTCGAAAATGCTTTAAGCCACGGGGGCTGACGCAACCCGGCTCCGGTCGACTTGCCGAGGCGAGCGTGCCCCGTCCGTGTCGAGTTCTCGCGCCATGCCGCCCCGTTTCCGCACCCGCGCGTCGATCGCGCGCCTGCGCAGCGCCTCGATCGGGGCCTATCCGCTCTGGCGCGGACGGCTGCTGTTCCTGGTCGGCGGCATCTGCGTCGGCCTCGCCGCCGTCCTGATGGCGCGATGCGCCGACGCGGCGCAGGTCGGCTTCAAGGCGCTCGTCGGCGTATCGCCGCTGGCGGCGCTCGTCGTGACGCCCGCCGGCTTCGCGCTCGCCGCCCTGCTGGCGCGAACGGTGTTCCCGAACTCGCAGGGCTCCGGCATCCCGCAGGTGATCGCGGCGCGCCACACCCGCGATCCGGGCTTTCGCCACCGGCTGATCTCGCTCCGCGTCGCCTTCGGCAAGATCGTGGTGATGACGCTGGGGCTCGCCTGCGGCGCCTCCTCGGGCCGCGAGGGGCCGACGGTGCAGGTCGGCGCGGCGATCATGGCCGCGGTCGGGCGCCTGACGCCGGACCGGCTGCCCGGCCTGATCCTCGCCGGCGGTGCGGCCGGCGTCGCGGCCGCCTTCAACACGCCGCTGGCCGGCATCGTCTTCGGGATCGAGGAGCTCGGCCGCGCCTACGAGCCGCGCTCGTCCGGCCTGATCGTCGCCGGCATCGTCGCGGCCGGCCTCACCTCGCTCTGGCTCGTCGGCAACTACACCTATTTCGGGACCAGCGACGTGACGCTGCCGCTCGGCAAGGGCTGGCTCGTCGTCGTCGTCCTCGGAGCGGCGGGCGGCTTCGCCGGCGGCGTGTTCAGCCGCCTCGTCATCCTGTTCGCGCGCGGGCTGCCGGGCCGCGCAGGCCGCTGGATCGCCCGGCATCCGATCGCCTTCGCGGGTCTCTGCGGCCTCGGCGTCGCGCTCGCCGGGCTCGCCTCGGGCGGGTCGGTCTACGGAACCGGCTACGAGGAGGCGAAGGCGCTGCTGCACGGCGATTCCGCGGCGCGGCTCGACTTCGCGCCGTTGAAGTTCTGCGCCACCGCCCTGTCGGCGATCAGCGGGATCCCCGGCGGCCTGTTCGCGCCCTCGCTCGCGGTCGGGGCCGGCCTCGGGGGCATGCTGCAGGACGTCTTCCCGGGCGTGCCGATCGGCGCGCTGGTGCTCACCGGCATGGTCGCCTACCTGGCCGGCGTGCTGCAGGCGCCGATCACCGCCTTCGTCATCGTCACCGAGATGACCCAGGACCACGCGATGATGATCCCGCTGATGATCGCGGCGGTGCTGGCCGACGCCGCCTCGAAGACGGTCTGCCGCACCGGGCTGTACCACACGCTCGCCGAGATCATGCTCGCGCGCGCCGAGCCGGCGAAGGACGAGACGCGAATCGAGGGCGAGAAATAACGGATCGAACGCGCGCGCGGGCGGGAACGGTTGAGCTTGGCCCGCATTGATCGGTCGCCTTCCCTGCCGGCCGTTCGCCGGTTCGTTCCGGAGTGTTCGGCATGACCCTTCTCAAATGGGCCCTCATCTGCTTCGTCGTCTCGGTGATCGCCGGCGGCCTCGGCTTCACCGGGATCGCCTCGGGCGCCGGATCGCTCGCCCGCATCCTGTTCGGCATCTTCCTGGTCATCGCCATCGTCATCGTGGTCATCGCCTTCGCCGTCGGGCAGGCGGTGTTCTGAGGCCCGGACGGTGGCCTCGGATACGCGGCCGGGCGCCGTCCTGAACGGGCGCACCTGCCTCGTCACCGGCGCCACCTCAGGGATCGGCTACGAGACCGCCCTGGGGCTGGCGAAGGCCGGCGCCCGGGTCGGCATCGTCGGCCGGGACGCGGGGAAGGTCTCCGCCTCGGCGCGCGCGATTTCTGCCGCGGTGCCCGGGGGGGCGGTCGACACCTTCGTCGCCGACCTCTCGTCGCAGGCCGAGATCCGGCGTCTGGCGGGCGAAGTCCGTGCCGCCTACCCGCGCCTCGACGTGCTGGTGAACAACGCCGGCGCGATCTTCGACCGTCGCCTCGTCACCGTCGACGGGTTGGAGCGCACCTGGGCCCTCGATCATCTCGGCTACGTGCTGCTCACCCTCGAGCTCCTCGACCTGCTGAAAGCTTCCGGCCGGCCAGGTGCCGCGTCGCGGATCGTCAACGTGGCCTCGGCCGCCCACACCCGCGGCCGCATCGCCTTCGACGATCTCCAGGCCGAACGTTCCTACGGCCCGATGCGGGCGTATGCGCAGGCCAAGCTCGGCAACGTGCTGTTCACCTACGCGCTGGCCCGCCGCCTCGCCGGCACGCCCGTCACGGTGAACGCCCTGCATCCGGGGGTGATCGATACCGGCTTCGCCAAGTACACCGGGGGCGCGTTCGGCTTCGCCTGGAACCTGATCCGGCCGTTCCTCACCAAGCCCGCCGAGGGCGCGACGACGACGCTGCACGTGGCGACCGCGCCAGCGGTCGAGGGCGTGAGCGGCCGCTACTTCGCGCGCAGCCGCGAGACGGGGTCGTCGCGCCACAGCCGCGACGAGCGCGTGCAGGAGCGGACCTGGGCGCTGAGCCTGCAGCAGATCGGGCACGTGCCCCGGTAGGTCGCACCCGACCTTTTCCCGGACCGTCAGCCGGCCGTCGCCTCAGCGGCGACCCTGCCCATCGCGGGTACGGATGCCGCGCGCGCCTGCGCCTCGATGAACACGCGGGTCACGTTCGGGACGCGGGCCTTCAGGTCGCGGTCGAGGCGCGCCGAGACCCGTTCGACCTCGCCCGCGCTGAGGTCGTCGGCCATGTCGAGGCTGACGTTCACCAGGATGTCGGATGGGCCCATGTGCTGGGTCAGCACCTCGTTGACGGTGTTCACCCCCGCTTCCGCGCCGACCACCTCCTGGATCGCCGCGACGACCTCGGGGTCGGCGGCCTCGCCGATCAGCAGCCCGTGGGTCTCGATCATCAGGAAGATCGCCATCCCGACCAGCACGAGGCCGATGCCGACCGACGACCATCCGTCGAGGGCCGGCCTGTCGAGGACGTGCGCCAGCACCACGCCGGTCAACGCGATGACCAGGCCGATCAGGGCGGCGACGTCCTCGACCAGGATGGTGAACAGCGCCGGGTCCTTGCTGCGCCGGATCGCGCTGAGCGGCGAGCGGTCGCCCTTCTCGGCCCAGAACGCGCGCATCGCGACGAAGCAGGAGTAGCCCTCCGCCGCGACCGAGAAGCCGAGGATGGCGACGTTCACCCAGAACCCCGGCAGCGGGTAGCCGAACAGGCTCGCGTCGGCCGCCGGCTCGGGGTGTCGGATCTTGTGGGCGCCCTCGTAGATCGCGAAGATGCCGCCGCCGAGAAAGATCAGCAGCGCGACGATGAAGGCGTAGAAGTAAACCTCGCGGCCGTAGCCGAACGGGTGCTTGGCATCCGCCGGCTTCTTTGCGCGCTTCAGGCCGACGAGCAGCAGGATCTGGTTGGCGGTGTCCACCACCGAATGCGCGCCCTCGGCCAGCATGGCGGTCGAGCCGGTGAGGAAGGCGCCGACGAACTTCGCCACGGCGATGGCGAGGTTGGCGCCGGCGGCGGTGTAGATGGCGCCGGTGCTCTCATGTGCCATGCGTGTGGGGTCCTGTCCGATCGCCGGGTCGGATCGCAGCTGGGCCGCAGCGATCCGACCACAAGCGCATGGACCGCCGGGGAGTTCCGGCGGCGTGGACGCCGGAGGCGGGCCGGTGCATCCTGGATGCCGCAACCACGGGTGCCTGCATGCCGGATACGACCTACGACGCCGACAACATCTTCGCGAAGATCCTGCGCGGCGAGATTCCGGCGCACCGGGTCTACGAGGACGCCGACACGCTGGCCTTCATGGACGTGATGCCTCAGGGCCCCGGCCACACCCTGGTGATCCCGAAAGCGCCCGCGCGCGGGCTGCTCGACGCCGAGCCCACTTCGCTCGCCGCGCTCGCCGCCAGCGTGCAGACGGTCGCACGGGCGGTGAAGGCGGCGTTCAAGGCGGACGGGCTGACGGTGTTCCAGTTCAACGAGGTGGCCGGGGGGCAGACGGTGTTCCACCTCCACGTCCACGTCGTGCCCCGCTTCGAGGGCGTGCCGCTCCAGCGCCACGAGGGCGGGATGGCCGATCCGGCGGTGCTCGCGGACCACGCCCAGCGGATCCGCGACGCCCTGAAGGGCTGAGGCCTCAGGCGGCGGTCGCTGCACCGGTCGGCGCCACCCCGGTTAGGAGCCGGCGCAGGGCCGCATTCTCGGCTTCGAGCTCGCTCACGCGGCGGAGCAGGAAGGCGATGGAGGTCTCGTCCACTGCAGGTTCGGCGGCGGGCACCGCCGGCGCGGCCTTGGGCGTCTCGACCGCGAAGGTGATCCCGACGCCGTCGGCGCGCCGCCAGCGCATCGCCGAGCGGTAGGTCCGCTCCTTCTGCGGGATGAAGAGGTCGAACATCTCCGGCAGCGTCGCGGTCTCGCTGAGCACGAGACGCGCACCCGTCGAGGAGAAGTCCCGCACGAGGCAATCCATGCTCGAGGAGCCGTTGTTGAACAGGATGCGTCCCTTGAGGAACACCCTCTGCCGGACCTCGTTGCGATTCTCCGACGACATGAAACGAGCCTCAGGACCGAAAATTCAGGCTCGATCGTCCCACGGCGCCCCTTAAGGAATGCTCGCCGCGATCGCCGACTCCGCCCGGCTCACCTATAAAAAGCGCCGGTCTACGGTCTGGAACAGGTAGAAGCCGTTGAAGCGGACCCCGGTCTGCGCGGCGCGGCCGTCGAAATCGAGGGGGAGACCCGAGCTCTCGTCGAGCTTGCCCCCGAAGGTCCAGCGGCCGCCGCCGAGGAAGCTCGGGACGCGGCTGGACTCGGGAACGGCGCAGCACAGTCCCTCGACGCTCTTCAGGCGGAACAGGTTGTAGCTCTGCATCGGAGAATCTCCGCTCAGCCGACCCCTCTGGCCGGATCCGTCTTACCCGACGATCCGGCTTGACCGTGTGGTTAATCACACACTCTGTCCGGTTTGTGTCGATCCGGTTTCGGGGACGTTGCGCTCCAGCTCGTCGAGCCAGATCCGGGCCGAGCCGTCGGACGGCGCACGCCAGTCGCCGCGCGGGGAGAGGGCGCCCCCGGCGGAGACCTTCGGCCCGTTCGGCAAGGCCGAGCGCTTGAACTGGCTGAACCCGAAGAAGCGGGACAGGAACACCCCGAGCCAGCGCCGGATCTCGGGCAGGCCGTAGGCGACGCGCTTGTCGGCGGGAAAATCCGGCGGCCAGGCGCCGGCCGCCGCATCGCCCCAGGCATGCAGGGCCAGGAACGCGATCTTCGAGGGCCGGAAGCCGTGGCGCAGCGTATAGAACAGCGTGAAGTCCTGCAGCGCGTAGGGGCCGATCGTGGCCTCGGTGCTCTGCGGCGCCGCGTCGGCCTCGGCGGGCACCAGCTCGGGCGAGATCTCGGTGTCGAGCACCGCGCTGAGCACGCGCCCCTCCTCCGTGCCGAACTGGCCCGAGGCGATCGTCCAGCGGATCAGGTGCTGGATCAGGGTCTTGGGCACCCCGGCGTTGACGGCGTAGTGGCTCATCTGGTCGCCGACGCCGTAGGTGCACCAGCCGAGCGCCAGCTCCGACAGGTCGCCGGTGCCGACGACGATCGCGCCGGCGTGGTTGGCCAGCCGAAACAGGTAGTCGGTGCGCAGGCCCGCCTGCACGTTCTCGAAGGTGACGTCGTAGACCGCCTCCCCCGCAGCGTAGGGGTGGCCCATATCGGCGAGCATCTGGCGCGCGGCGGGTCGGATGTCGATCTCGGCCGCGGTGGTGTCGAGCGCCCGCATCAGCGCGTGCGCGTTCCCCTTCGTCGCCTCCGAGGTGGCGAAGCCCGGCAGGGTATAGGCCAGGATGTCCGAGCGCGGATACCCGAGCCGGTCGAACGCCTTGGCGATCACGATGAGGGCGTGGGTCGAATCGAGGCCGCCCGAGACGCCGATCACGGCCTTGCGGGTGCCGGTGGCCTCGAGGCGCTGGGCCAGCCCTGCGACCTGGATGTTGTAGGCCTCGTAGCAATCCTGCGCGAGGCGGGCCGGATCGGCCGGCACGAAGGGAAACCGCTCGATCCGCCGGATCAGCCCGAGGTCGCCCGTCGGCGGATCGAGGCGGAACGACGCCCGGCGGTAGGCCGGGCGGGAGCCCGGCCGCGCGTTGTCGTCGAAGCTGCCGGCCTGCAGGCGCTCCTGGGCCAGCAGGTCGAGGTCGATGTCGGCGAACGTCGCCACCGGCCCGGCGGCGAAGCGCTGCCCTTCCGCCAGCCGCACGCCGTTCTCGTCGATGCTGGTCTGCCCGTCCCAGGACAGGTCGGTGGTGGATTCGCCGAGCCCCGCGGCGGCGTAGATGTAGGCGCACAGGCCCCGCATCGAGGCGGCGCGCGAGAGCAGGGCGCGCGACTCCGCGCGGCCGACGGTGATCGGGCTGCCCGAGAGGTTCGCCAGCACCGTGGCGCCGGCGAGCGCGGCGTGCATGCCCGGCGCGTCGGGCACCCACAGGTCCTCGCAGATCTCGACGCCGACGATCAGGCCCGGCACGTCCTCGGCCGCGAACAGCTGGTCGGCGCCGAACGGGACCGCGTGCCCGGCGAAGCGCACCGTCTCGGCCGCGATGCCGGCGCCGGAGGCGAAGTGGCGCTTCTCGTAGAACTCCCGGTAGTTCGGCAGGTGGATCTTCGGGACGATGCCGAGGAGGCGGCCGCCCTGGATCGCCAGCGCCGCGTTGTAGACCCGGTTGCGCCAGCGCACGGGCGCACCAACGAGGAGGAGGGGGCGCAGGGCCGCCGAGGCGGCGATCAGCCGTTCCGCCGCCGCCTCGACCGCATCGAGCAGCGTCGCCTGCAGAAGCAGGTCCTCGATGGCGTAGGCCGAGAGGGCGAGTTCCGGGAACACGGCCACCGCGACGCCTTGCCGGTGACAGTCTTGCGCCAGCGCCAGGATCGCGTCGGCGTTGCGCTCGGGGTCCCCCGGATGGCTGCGCCCGGTGCAGGCGGCCACGCGGGCGAAGCCCTGGGCGTAGAGGGACCGGAAGTCCCGTGGGAGTTGGGTGGGTGCCAAGGGCGTCACGACCCGCGCGAGGGAGGAGTTCCGCGCCACCTTACCGCCTGGCGGCCCGCCCCTCCAGCGGCCCGCGCCGGACCGGTTTCAAGGCTCTGTTAACGACGTTCGGCCTAACTCGGATCGACCGTTCCGGGCGGGACGGCCTTCCGTGTTTCGAGTTTTTGAGAACCCATGCGCGCATCGGGACGGCCTCCCTATTCTCATCGCGACCCCTCTCGCCCCAGTCGCGGCGGCGACCGCCCGAGCCTCACGCTCGGCGCGCTGGCCCATCGGCTGATGTCGTTGCGGGCCAGCCTGACGCGGCGCCTCGTCGGCGGGCCGCAGCGCCCGAGCTACGCCATCGCCGGTACCCGGCCGGCGCCGAGCTGGCTCACGCCGCCGAACGCGATGCTGGGTCGCGGCGCCGAGCCGGATGCCGGCGGCTGGACCGATTCGCGGGCCGGCCAGGATGCCGTGTTCGCCCATGCCTGGCCCGCCGAGATCTTCGACGACCGGGCGACCCTCGACATGCTCGACGGCGCCCGGCCCGAGAGCCGGATCGACGCCTCCGCCTCCTCGCCGGGCGTGCTCGTGCGCTCGCCGCGCCGGCCCGCCGCGATCACGCCGGAGGACATCGACCGGCCGCGCGGCGTCGCCCGCTCGGTTCCGGGGCCCTCCGACCGCTCCGCGACGGCTTCAGCCGTCGCTTCGCCCGTCCCTTCGGCCGTGCGCTACACCCGCACCCCCGACACCATCCTGCAGGAGCGCCGCCAGCGCGCGCTGGAAGCCGAGCGCAACGCCCTCGACCTGGCGCGGGCCGAGGCCCAGGCCGCGATGCTGGCCGCGGCCGCCGAGCGCGACGCCGCCGAGCCAGGGCGCCGCCTGGAACAGATCGGCGA
>NZ_VRUU01000087.1 GCF_008039875.1 Methylobacterium sp. WL119
GGCGAGATCCTGCTGTTCCTCGGCGTGCGCTACGAGCGCCTCGCCTCCTGATCCGGCCCCCGGCGGGCGACCCGCCGGCCCGACGATCCCCGCGTCCCACCCCATCGACACCCGAACGAGGCGGACCATGCCAAGTCAGGGCCGGCCGAGTCAGCCCCGGCCGAGTCAGGCCCGGCGCGTGCCGATTCCGATCGCCGGCGCCCGGCGCCGCGCGAGCCCGGTCGCGACCTGCGCGCTCACCGCCGCGCTCCTCGCCGCGCTGCTGGCCGCCTGCGCCCAGGAGGGCGATTTCGGCCGCCCGAAGGCCGGCGCCTGGAACAGCCTGGTCGAGACCACCGGGACGCTGGCCGCCCGCGAGCGCGAGGAGCCGGCCTCCGCCTTCCCGCTGACCGACGAGGAGCAGACGCTGCGCGCGCGCGCCTGGCGCTTCCTGATGCCGGCGGCCCCCGAGGCCGCGTTCGTCGACGTGCTCGCCAACCTCACCCGCGCCCGCGTGCTGCCGCCCTCGTGGCGCCCGGGGGACGTCGCCGCCTATCACGACGCCCTCGTCGCCGAGCCCGCCCGCTCGCCGGTCTCGCGCTACCGCCGGCTGTCCGAGGACGCGACCGCCGACGCCCGGCTGATCCCGCCCTTCGTCGCGATCGCCGCGCGGGTGATCGACGCCGACGCCCTGCGGCTGCGCAGCCTTCCCTTCGCCAGGGCGCTCGACGATGTCGACGTGCGCAACGCCGCCATGCGGGTGGCCGAGAACCGATGCCTGATCGCCTGGGTCCGGCTCGAACTGGCCGAGCGCACCGCGCGCTACCGCTACGCGGTCGAGCACCTCGTCGTCGCGCTGCCCGGCCCGGAGGCCGTGGGGGCGGAGCGCAGCATCGGCGTGCTCGCCGCCCGCCGCGCGCTGCTCGACCCGCTGCTCCCGCGCGAGGCCGCCTTCCGCTGCGGCCTCGTGCCCGGCGAGGATGGGGCCGCGGCGTTGCCGCCGGTGCGCCCGCTGGTCGTGAAGGACTGAAAGGCGGCGCGCGACGTCACGTTCCGTTGTAAGATCGTTTCGTCCTCTATAAAGAACGCCTCGGCGGGGCCGTCGGATCGCACCGCGGACCGATTCCCGGGAGGAGGGGAAGCGATGACCGAACCGAAAGCAGCGCGCACGATCGCGGCCACCAACGGCGTGGCCGCGGACACCGCGTACGGCGCCGTCATCGCCCCGATCCATCTCTCGACGACCTACAAGTTCCCGGCCTTCGAGAAGCCGGGGCCGTACGACTACTCGCGGCTGGGCAACCCGACGCGCGACCAGCTCGCCGACACCATCGCCAAGCTCGAGGGCGGCGCCCGCGCGGTCGTGGTGTCGAGCGGCATGGCGGCCCTCGACCTGGCGCTGTCGAGCCTGCGGCCGGGCGACCTCCTGATCGCCCCGCACGATTGCTACGGCGGCACGCACCGCCTGCTCAGCCTGCGCAGCGCGCGCGGGCACTACACGGTTGCCTTCGTCGACCAGAACGACCCGGCGGCTTTGGCCGCGGCCTTCGCGGGAAGGCCCAAGGTCGTGCTGATCGAGACGCCGAGCAACCCGCTGATGCGCGTCGTCGACGTCCGCCGCGTCACCGGGCTCGCCCGCGAGGCCGGCGCGCTCTCGGTGGTCGACAACACCTTCCTGTCGCCGGCCCTGCAGCGGCCCCTGGCGCTCGGGGCCGACCTCGTCGTGCACGCGACGACCAAGTTCCTCAACGGGCATTCCGACGTGGTCGGGGGCGCGGTGGTCGCGGCCGACGCCAAGGTCGGCGAGGAGCTCGCCGCCTGGGCCAACACCATCGGCGTCACCGGCTCGCCGTTCGACGCCTACCTCACGCTGCGGGGCGTGCGCACCCTGTTCGTGCGGATCGAGCAGCAGCAGAAGACCGCCGGGCGTCTCGCCGCGTTCCTGGCCGGCCACCCGGCCGTCGCCGCGGTGTACTATCCCGGCCTTGAGACCCATCCGGGCCACGCCCTCGCCAAGGCGCAGCAGAGCGGCTTCGGCGCCATGCTGAGCTTCGAGCTCGCGGGCGGGCGCGAGGCGGTGCGGCGGTTCGTGGCGGTGCTGCGGGTGTTCACGCTGGCCGAGTCCCTCGGCGGGGTCGAGAGCCTGATCTCGCACGCCGAGACCATGACCCATGCGGCGATGGATCCCGAGGCGCGCGTGATCGCCGGCATCACCGACGGGCTACTGCGGCTGTCGATCGGGCTCGAGGCGGAGGACGATCTCCTGGCCGACCTGTCCCGCGCGCTCGACGCCCTCCCGCCCGCCTGAAGGTCCGCGCGGCGGCCGCCCGCGCCGGCTCAGCCGCCGCTGCCCGGGCGTTCCGCCTCGCCGCGCATCGCGTTGAGGACGCGGCGCCGGGCCTGGGGATCGCGGATCGAGAGCCAGAGCTGCAGCAGGGACGCCAGCTCGCCGAGCTCGCCGGCCGACTGTGCTCCGGCCTCTCGCTCTCCGGCCCCTTGCGCTCGGTCCCCGTGCGCTCCGGCCGCGAAGGCTTCCACGGGCAGCCCGAGGGCGTCGGCGATCGCTTGCAGGGAATGCACGTTGTCGTTGACCATGCCATCGGTACGAACGTACCGGTCGGAAGGTTGCCGGTTTGAATACAAAATCCATACAATTCGGCTGCGGATCGCCACACGCTTTCGTGAGGGGATCGCGTCGCGGCGCAGGCGACCGTTCTCAGGCCGGCGGATCGTCGTGCAGGATCCGCATCGCGCGTCCCTCAACCTCGTGCCGGTGGATCGGCTCGACGCGGCCGCCGAGGTGGCGGCCGAGGAAGGCTTCGGCCCGGGCGTGGAAGGCGAGGCTGTTCTCCGGCCGGGCGAAGCCGTGGCCCTCGTCGGGGAACAGCAGGTAGGTGACCGGGATGCGCTTGGCGACGAGCGCCGCGACCATCTGGTCGGATTCCGCCTGCCGCACCCGCGGATCGTTCGCGCCCTGCGCGATCAGCAGCGGCACCCGGATCCGGTCGGCGACGTGCCAGCGCCGGCGCGCGCGGTCGACCGCGTAGGCCAGCGGGTCGGTGGTTCTCGTCGCCGTCCGTGTCCTGCAGGTAGAGCAGGTGGCGCCCGTCATAGGCCCATTCGTAGTCGCGGATGCCGCGGTGGCGGTCGGCGGTCACCGGCGCGCCGGAAGCCGGGTCGCCGGCCGGCCCGACCCGGAGGTTCAGCACGCCCTCGACCGGCGCGAGCCAGGCCAGCCGCGTCCCGTCGCGGCTGATCCGGTAGGCGGTCCGCAGCGGGTTGCCGAACAGGTGCGCCCGCGGGATCAGCTCGATCATCAGGGTCGTCCTCCCGCGCCGCCGGCCCGCGGCCGCTCCGCCCGGCATTCGGACCGGAGCGCCCCGGTTCCGCAAGCCCGGCGCTCCTCAAGGGCACCCGGCGTCGGGCCGGCCGTGCACGCGGTCGAGGGCCGTGGCCAGGGCGGTGGCCAGCGCCGGCTCCAGCGTCTGAAGCTCGGCGAGATGGGCCGTCGTCAGCTGCTGCAGCACCGCCATCGCCTTCGGCGTCAGCGTCAGCGCCATGCGGCGCCGGTCCCGGGCCTCAGCGGCCTTGGTCAGGAAGCCCTTGTCGACCATGCGCGCGACCAGCTCCGCCGCGGTCTGCGGCGCGATCAGCAGCTGCTCGGCCACGAACCCGACGGTGGGCGGCCCGTCATGCCCGGCGATCGCCAGCAGCGCCTGATGCTGCTGCGCCGGCAGGCCGACCTTGCCGGCGGCCGCCTCGCTGAAGGCGAGGAAGCGCCGCAGCTCCAGCCGGAAGCGCGCGATCGCGGCATAGGCCTCCCGCGAGAGGACGGGCCCCGCATCCGAATCCATCGAGCATCTCCGGTCAGGGGTTTAATATATCGTATTACGATATATATCGGGCGTCACCGCATCCTACAGGAGGTTCGACCGCATGCAGGCCACCCAGCCAGCCGCGCCCGCCGGGCGTCGGGCTCTCGGCGATTTCCGGACCGACCGACGCCTCGTCCGCCTCTGCGCCATGGCCGTGATCATCGGCCTCGGCAGCACGGTCGCGGCCTGGGCCCTGCTCGCGCTGATCGCCTTCGTGACGAACCTCGTCTGGTTCGGCCGGGTCGACGCGACGGCGACCTCGCTGGCGCGGGCGACGCCGTCGCTCTGGATGGTCTGCGTGCCGCCGCTCGGCGGCCTGGTCATCGGCCTGATGGCGCGGTTCGGCTCCGAGAAGATCCGCGGCCACGGCATTCCCGAGGCGATCGAGGCGATCCTGATCGGCGGCAGCCGCATGTCGCCGAAGGTCGCCGTGCTGAAGCCGGTCTCGTCCGCGATCTCGATCGGCACCGGCGGCCCGTTCGGCGCCGAGGGGCCGATCATCATGACCGGCGGCGCCATCGGCTCGCTGTTCGCGCAGTTCTTCCACTTGAGCGCCGCCGAGCGGAAGACGCTCCTCGTCGCCGGCGCCGCCGCCGGCATGACCGCGATCTTCGGCACGCCGGTCGCCGCGGTGCTGCTCGCGGTGGAGCTGCTGCTGTTCGAGTGGCGCCCGCGCAGCTTCATCCCGGTGGTGGCCGCCGCCGTCACCGCCACGATGCTGCGGCCGGCGCTGTTCGGGTCCGGCCCGCTCTTCCCCTTCGCCGCCGACCCGGTGCTGCCGTGGTGGGGGCTCGCCGCCTGCGTCGCCGTCGGCGTCGTCGCGGGGCTGCTCTCGGGCGTGCTGACGACGCTGCTCTACGGGATCGAGGACGCGTTCGAGCGCCTGCCGATCCACTGGATGTGGTGGCCGGCGCTCGGCGGCCTCGCCGTCGGCCTCGGCGGGCTGGTCGAGCCGCGCGCCCTCGGCGTCGGCTACGACGTCATCGCCGACCTGCTCGGCGGGCACATGCTGGTCCGGGCCGTCCTGCTGATCCTGCTGGTCAAGGCGGCGATCTGGCTCGTCGCGCTCTCGTCCGGCACCTCGGGCGGCGTGCTCGCGCCGCTGCTGATCCTCGGCGGGGCGATGGGCTGGCTCGTCGGGTCGGTGCTGCCGGGCGAGCCCGGGTTCTGGGCCCTGCTCGGCATGGCGGCGATGCTCGGCGGCACGATGCGGGCGCCGCTCACCGGCACGCTGTTCGCCGTCGAGCTGACCGGCGACGTCCACGCGCTGCCGGCGCTGCTGGCGGCGTCGGCGGCCGCCTACGGGGTGACGGTGCTGCTGCTCAAGCGCTCGATCCTGACGGAGAAGATCGCGCGGCGCGGCCAGCACATCACCCGCGAATACGGCATCGACCCCTACGAGCTCACCCGCGTCGCCGCGGTGATGGTGCCCGCGGTCGAGACGCTCGACGCCGGCCTGACGCTCGCCGAGGCGGTCGCGGCGGTGGAGGCGGGGCGCCACGACGCCTACCCGGTGGTGGACGGCGCGCACCGCCCCGTCGGCCTCGTCACCCGCGGCGACGCGCTGCTGTGGCGGGCGGAGGGGAACCGCGCGGGCGAGCGGCTGAGCGAGCGGGTCTCGGATGGGTCGCTGGCCGTCGTCCATCCGGGCGACGTCGCGGCGCACGCCGTCGACCTGATGCTGACGACCGGCCAGGGCCGCCTGCCGGTGACCGATGCGGAGACCGGCGCGCTGGTTGGGCTCGTCACGCGCAAGGACCTGCTGCAGGTCCGCGCCGCCGTGAACCGGTCGGAGGCCGAGCGCCGGGCCTACTTCGCGCGGAAGCGGCCGGCGCCGACGGCGTGACGTCGGCCGTTCGGCTCCACGTCAGCCGTTCGGCTTGGCCCGGCCGGCCGGCGGCGGGCTTGTCGGCGAGGGACTTGCGGGCGGCGGGCTCGCCGGCGACGCGCTGGCCGGCGCCGGGTCGGGATCCGGCTCGTCCGGGCTGTCGGTGGTGCAGGAGACCGCCTGCACCGCGTCGTTGGCGGCCTGCCGCTGGCTCGGCAGGGCGGCGATGACGCGGACCACGACGAATCCCTGGTCGCTCGGGGCGACGATCCGCACGTCGCGGCTCGGCTCGTTCTCGTCGTCGCTGGCGAGCGCCGCGTCGTACTGCGCCCGGGTCAGCACCACGAGGTCGAGGGCGCCGCGCACCGCCGCCTGGTCGGTCACCGCGTAGAAGGCGCCCTTCCGCCCGTGCACCGCCAGCGACAGCATCATCGCGCCGGTGCGGGCCGAGACCCGCATCGGGCCGTCGTCCAGGTCGTAGGCGCAGACGCCGACTGCGACCGACGGGTCGGGGATCGGCAGCCACGCCTCGGCCGGCGCCGCCTCGCCGTGGGTCGCCAGCGTGTAGACCCGCTGCGGGTGCTCCAGGCTCTCGCTGGAGCGGGCGCGGGTGAGGGCGTCGGTCTCCGACAGGGCGGGAATCGCGAGCACCGTCGCCACGTGGACGATGCCGGCGAGCGCCAGCCCGCAGGCGGTGGCGTAGATGACGCGCAGGTTCACGAGGCGCATCCCGTCCGGGTGATGGCCGGGACGGCGTCGCGGTCGAGCGTCCCGGCGCTGGCGGCCACGGGGGTGTCGTAGAGGCGCAGCGCCAGCCGGATCGGCCCGCTGGCGCGCGGGCTCGGCAGCCAGTTGCCGGGCTCGACCTCGGGGCCGAGGAGGATCGCGAAGCGCCCGTCGGCCTCGCGCAGGATCTCGGTGGCGGTGAAGCCCTCGCGTACCGGCTGGCGGCCGGGCTCGGGCGCGCCGCGGCCGGCCACCGTCAGCGTCCAGGCGCGGGCCGGCGGGGTGACGCCGGCGATGCGGTAGGTGCAGGTCGCGTCGAGCGCCCGCCCGGCATCGTCGACCGCGGCGGTGAGCAGCAGCCCCTCGCCGACCGCGAGCGGCACCTCGCCCCGGCGGGCGTTGACGGCGCGGGTATAGGGGTCGGCCGCGGTCGAGCCGGCCCGCGGCCACGCGGTCCAGGCCCCCACCGTGACGCCGCCGAACGGGTAGCCGCCCCGCGTCGCCCAGTCGGCGCTGGCAAGCCCGAGGCCGGCGCCGAGCGCGAGCGCGTAGAGGGCGAGCGCGGCCGGCGAGGCACCGGAGGCGAGCTTCCGCAGACGGCCGGCGGCCGTGCCGGTGCCCCTGTCCGTGCCCCTGTCGGTGCCTTGCCGCGGGCTCGGCTCGCGCCGCGCGTCCGCGGCCTGCGGCGCGACCGCCGTCGCGGCCGGATCGATGCCCGACGCCATGGCCGTCACCGGGTCTCGAAGCGGCCGCCGACGGAGCGGGTGCCTTCGGCGACGTCGCGGGTCGTGGCGGCCGGCGCCAGGCTCGCGCCCGGGCGCGGCTCGCCGGCGGCGGGCTTGGCCTCGCCCGCATCGGGCCGGGCCCGCTCGACGGTGCGGAACAGGCCGTTGAGGCCGCCGATCACCTCGAAGCTCCGGCGCGAGAGCTTGCCGTAGCTGGTCGCGGCCGGATCGGTCGGGGCGGCGGCGGCGGCCTGGGCGGCGGCGGCGTTCGGGGCCTTGAGCCCCGGCAGGGGCTTGAGCTCGATGCCCTGGTGGGCGACCTCGAGCACGTCGTGCCAGGCGGAGGCGGGGAGCGAGCCGCCGGTCATCTTGTTGGTCGAGGTGTGGTCGTCGTTGCCGAACCAGACCGCGGCGACGTAGTTGCCGGTGTAGCCGACGAACCACGCGTCGCGGTAGGCGTTCGTGGTGCCGGACTTGCCCGCGACCTTCATGCCCTCGAGCTGCGCGCGGCGGCCGGTGCCCTCCTCGACCACCTTGTTCAGCATGTAGTTCATGTCGGCCACGACCTGGGTCGAGAGCACCTGCTCGGGCTTCTCGTCGTCGTGCCGGTAGATCACCTCGCCGCTGGAGTTCTTCACCTCGGAGGCCGCGTAGGGCTTCGCCTTGCGCCCGCCGTTGGCGAACACCGCGTAGGCCGCGGCCTGGTCGATCACCGTCACCTCGGCCGAGCCGATCGGCAGCGAGACGGAATCGACCAGCGGGGTGGTGATGCCCATGCGGTGGGCCGTGTCGATGATCTTGGCGCGGCCCGCCTTCGCCGCCGGGAAGTCGCCCTTGATCCCGAGGCCCTTGCCGATGGCGATCGAGACCTTGATCGGGATCGTGTTGATCGATTTGGCCACCGCGAGCCACATCGGCTGGCGCCCGGAATAGGAGCGGCCGTAATTCTGCGGGCACCAGTTGCCGAGGCAGACGGGGCTGTCGACGACCACCGTGTCCGGCCGGAACAGGCCCGAGCTCAGCGCCGCCGCGTAGACGTAGGGCTTGAACGACGAGCCGGGCTGGCGCAGCGCGTCGGTGGCGCGGTTGAACTGGCTCTCGCCGTAATCGGCGCCGCCGACCATCGCGCGCAGGGCGCCGTCGGGATCGAGGATCACCATCGCCGCCTCGTCGACGTCGTAGGCCTCGCCGGACTTGCGCAGGATGTCGGCCACCACCTGGTCGGCGCGCTTCTGGATGCCGAGGTCGAGCGGCGTCTTCACCGTCAGCACCCGGTCGCTCTTGAACTTGCCCGCGTCGGCCATGGCCTTGATCTCGCCGAAGGCCCAGTCGAGGTAGTAGTCGGCGGTGATGTCGCGGGTGCGCGTCACCGGCGTCGCCGGGTTGCGCAGCGCCGTCTGGATCTGCCCCTCGGTGACGAAGCCGGCCTCGACCATGTTGTGCAGCACGTCGACGGCGCGCGCGCGGGCCGCCGGAAGGTTGACGCTCGGCGCGTACTTGCTCGGCGCCTTGAACAGGCCGGCCAGCATCGCGGCCTCGGCCAGGCTGATGTCCTTCAGCGGCTTGCCGAAATAGTAGTCCGCCGCCGCCACCGCGCCGAAGGTGCCGCCGCCCATGTAGGCGCGGTCGAGGTAGAGCTTCAGGATCTCGTTCTTGGTCAGGTGGCTCTCGAGCCACAGGGCCAGAAAGGCCTCGTTGATCTTGCGCTCCAGCGAGCGCTCGTTGGTGAGGAACAGGTTCTTGGCGAGCTGCTGCGTGATCGACGAGCCGCCCTGGGTGTTGCCGCCGCCGCGCGAGTTGTTGACCAGCGCCCGCATCGTGCCGATCGGGTCGATGCCCCAGTGCTCGTAGAAGCGGCGGTCCTCGGTCGAGACCAGGGCCTTGATCATGATGTCGGGGAATTCGTCGAGCTTGAGCGAGTCGTCGTGCTTGATCCCGCGCCGCCCGACCTCGGTGCCGTAGCGGTCGAGGAAGGTGACCGCGAGGTCCTGCTGCTTCAGCCAGTTGTCGCTGGTGAGGTTGAAGGCGGGCTGCGCCATCGCCAGCATCAGGATCGCAGCCCCGGTGCCGAGCGTCGTGGCTTCGCTCGTCAGGTCGAGCGCGACCCGCTTCCAGCCGCGGAAGGCGAAGACCTTCATCCGCTCCTGGAAGCGGCCGTAGGCCGCGCCGCCGGAGACGCCGCTGTCGTAGAGGCCCGCATTGACCCACGCGTCGAAGGCCAGCGACGCGTGCCTGATGCGGGTGAGGAGACGAGAGACGTTCAGCAGGCGCACGACGGGGTTCCGGCTCCTAGAGACGCCTCGACGGACCCGCGGACGACGGGGCCGTGCCCCTCTCTACCAAGCCGCGGGGCCTTTCGCGAGATGGAACGCGGCCCTCGCGGCGATGGGTCCGGCGGGCGCCCGAGAAAGGTCGCGTCAGTCTTGATGCGGGATTGGGGCGGCGCCGGGGCGAGGTTGCGCGGCCGGCGCCCATGCGGCACAGGAGAGCGCTTCAGCCCTTGAGACACGAGAGGTGTTCCCGATGGGGAACCCCAAGCCCGCCCCCGCGGGTGCCGCCCTGCCGTTCTGGCGGGAGAAATCCCTCGATGCGATGACGCCGGCCGAGTGGGAGAGCCTGTGCGACGGCTGCGGCCGCTGCTGCCTGCTCAAGCTCGAGGACGACGACACCGGCGAGGTCCACCACACCGACGTCGGCTGCACGCTGCTCGACGGCCACCATTGCCGCTGCCGCGACTACGCCAAGCGCCAGGTCCGCGTGCCGGACTGCGTCCGCCTCACGCCGGAGGCGGTGCGCACGATCCCGTGGCTGCCGCCCACCTGCGCCTACCGCCTGGTCCGCGACGGCGAGCCGCTGTTCGACTGGCACCCGCTGATCTCGGGCTCGCGCAACAGCGTCCACGACGCCGGCATCTCGATCCGCGGCCGGATGGCCGGCAACGAGGAGGAGTTCTCCGACGACGAGCTCCCGGACCGGATCGTCGACTGGCCGACGGCGATGCCGGGCGAGGAGGGGTAGGGGGCGGGCTGGTCCGTGATGACCCGCCGCGCCGTTCGTTGAGGTCGCGGCCCCGGCGGTCTATGCACGGGCCCCATGGACCTCCTCCAAGCTTCCGCGAGTCGATCCCCGGCTCCCCTCGCCTGCAAGCGGCCGTCTTCCAAGGCGGCGGCGCCGTTCCTGCCCATGAGCCGCGCCGAGATGGACGCGCTCGGGTGGGAATCCTGCGACATCGTCCTGGTGACGGGCGACGCCTATGTCGACCATCCCAGCTTCGGCATGGCCATCATCGGCCGGCTGCTCGAGGCGCAGGGATTCCGGGTCGGCATCATCGCGCAGCCCGACTGGCAATCGGCGGAGCCGTTCAAGGCCCTGGGCCGGCCGGCGCTGTTCTTCGGCGTCACCGGCGGCAATCTCGACTCGATGGTGAACCGCTACACGGCGGACCGTCGCCTGCGCCACGATGACGCCTACACCGCGGGCGGGGAGGGCGGCCGGCGCCCGGACCGCTCGACCATCGTCTACACGCAGCGCTGCCGCGAGGCGTACAAGGACGTGCCGATCATCCTCGGCGGCATCGAGGCCTCGCTCCGCCGCATCGCCCATTACGATTACTGGTCCGACAAGGTGCGCCGCTCGATCCTCGCGGATGCGAAGGCCGACCTGCTGCTCTACGGCAATGCCGAGCGCGCCGTGGTCGAGGTGGCGAACCGCCTCGCGGCCGGCGCGGCGCCGCACGAGCTGGACTCCGTCCGGGGCGTCGCCCTGTTCCGCCGCGTGCCCGCGCACTACGCCGAGCTGCCCGCCGACGACCTCGATTCGGCCGACGAGGCCGCCAGCCGCCGCCCCGGCGAGACCGTGATCCGGCTCCCCGCCTACGACGAGGTCAAGGACGACAAGGAGGCCTATGCCCGCGCCTCGCGGGTGCTGCACCGGGAGGCCAACCCCGGCAACGCCCGCCCCCTCGTCCAGCGCCACGGCGACCGCGACCTGTGGCTGAACCCGCCGCCGATCCCGCTCTCCAGCGAGGAGATGGATGCGGTCTACGACCTGCCCTACGCCCGCGCCCCCCATCCCGCCTACGGCGACGCGAAGATCCCCGCCTGGGACATGATCAAGTTCTCCGTGACGATCATGCGCGGCTGCTTCGGCGGCTGCACCTTCTGCTCGATCACCGAGCACGAGGGCCGCGTCATCCAGAACCGGTCGGAAGGCTCGATCCTGCGCGAGATCGAGCGGATCCGCGACAAGACCCCGGGCTTCACCGGCGTGATCTCGGATGTCGGCGGGCCGACGGCGAACATGTACCGGATGGCCTGCAAGGACCCGAAGATCGAGGCGGCGTGCCGGCTGCCGTCCTGCGTCTTCCCGGACATCTGCCCGAACCTGAACACCTCGCACGACGACCTGATCCGGCTCTATCGCAAGGTCCGCGAGGTCAAGGGCGTCAAAAAGGTGATGGTGGCCTCCGGCGTGCGCTACGACCTCGCGGTCCGGAGCCCCGAATACGTCGAGGAGCTCGTGACCCATCACGTCGGCGGCCGGCTGAAGATCGCCCCCGAGCACACCGAGCGCGGCCCCCTCGACCTGATGATGAAGCCGGGGATCGGCACCTACGACCGCTTCAAGGAGATGTTCGACGCGGCCGCCGAGAAGGCCGGCAAGAAATACTACCTGATCCCGTACTTCATCGCGGCCCATCCGGGCACGACCGACCAGGACATGATGAACCTCGCCGTCTGGCTCAAGAAGAACGACTACCGCGCCGATCAGGTGCAGACGTTCCTGCCCTCGCCGATGGCGACCGCCACGACGATGTACCACACCGAGATCAATCCGTTGCAGGGCGTGCGGCGCGGCGGCAGCGAGCCGGTCGACGCGATCAAGGGGATGCGCCAGCGCCGGCTGCACAAGGCGTTCCTACGCTACCACGACCCCGAGAACTGGCCCCTGCTGCGCGAGGCGCTGCGGGCGATGGGCCGCGCGGATCTCATCGGGCCGCGGCCGGACCAGCTCGTCCCGCTCTCGCAGCCGCCGGGAACGGGCCTGGGCAAGGCGGGCGGCCAGCCGCGACCCGGGCGCCATCCGGGCGCGCCGCGTTTCACCACGAAGGGCGTGCCGCTGCGGAAGTGACGGCCGCGCGCATCGGGCGTTCCATGTCGGGATCGAGCGCCGAGCGCGGTTCCATCCGCCCCCGGATCGTCCCCCCGGCCGGCACGCCGCGACGGCGTCAGGCTCTGCCGAAACGAGGGGTTCCCATGCCACACATCCTCCACGCCGCAGCCCTCCTCCTCGCCCTCGGCGCGGGCGCGGCCGAGGCCAGGGTCGTCCGCCTGGAGATCGCGTCCAAGCAGCCCTACGGCACGTTCGCGGCGGGGGCCTATGCGCGCTGGGAGGGGCGCGTCGTCGGCGATCTGGCGCCCGGCGAGGCCGGCATTCCCGATCTCGACAGGGCGACGCGCAACGCCGCCGGCAGGGTCGAGTACGCGGCGCGGGTGATCCTGTTCCTGCCGGTCGATGCGGCCGCCGGCAACGGCGCGCTGCTGGTCGACGTGCCCAATCGCGGCAAGGCCTACGCCCACGCGCTCTACAACAGCCCGCGGGCGCTGCCGATGGCGTCGGGCAACCTCGATGCCGGCACCGGCTTCCTGGAGGATCGCGGCTACCGGGTCGCCGAGGTGTACTGGGAGCTCGGCCAGGGCGCCGACCTGCCGTCCTTCACCGACGGCGAGGGACAGCGGCGCTTCGTCGAGGGGGTCGGCTTCGCCATCGTGCGCGATACGGCCGACTTCCTCGCCCACGCGGCGGCCGATGCCGCGGGCACGCCGAACCCGCTCGCCGGCAGCGTGAGCCGGACGCTCGCCACCGGCAAGTCGCAGGACGGGCGCTTCCTGAAGACCTTCCTGCTGCACGGCTTCAACCGCGCCGACGGCCGGCGCGTCTTCGACGGGATGCACGTCTTCGTCTCGGGCGCGGGGCTGCTGCCGATCCTGCGATCGGGCACCGGGCCGGGATCGAGCGCCGACGGCGCGCCGAATTTTGCCGATCCGGAGTTTCCCGGCGTCCACGACGGGCCGCTGACCATCGGCGCGATCGTCGCCGCGGCCGAGGCGCGGGGCGAGGTGGCGCCGAAGGCGATGCTCCTGAATTCGACCACGGATTACGCGTCGCTGCGCGCCTCGCTCGGCCGCACCGGCGCCACCGGCACCGAAGACCTCGCGCTGCCGGCCAACGTCCGGATGTACGACGTCGCCGGCGCCTCGCACGTCACCGTGGTCCGGGCCGAGGCCTGCAGCCTGCCGCCGGGCCGCCTCGACTGGGCTCCCGTGGCCCGGGCCACGCTCCAGCGCCTCGACGGCTGGGTCGCGCAAAACCTCGCCCCGCCCGGGACCCGGCTGATGCCGCTGGTGCCGGCCACCGGCGACGCGAGCGTGCTGCAGGCGCCCAGGACCCTGCAGGGGGCGGTCGTCCAGGTGCCGCGGCGCGACGCCGACGGCAATCCCGTCGGCGGCGTGCGCCTGCCCGACATCGCGGCGCCGCTCGGCGTCCACGGCCTGCAGAACGCGCCGCTGTCCACCTTCACCTGCTCGCTCGTCGGCGCCTACCGGCCCTTCCCGCGACGGGCGACCGAGGGCGGCCCGCCGTCGCTGGCCGAGCGCTACCGGAGCCAGGCCGACTACGTGAACCGGGTGCGCGAGGCCGCCCGGGAGGCCGAGGCCCAGGGCTTCCTGCTGCCGGAGGATGCGGCGGTCATCGTCGACGCCGCCGCCGCGGACCCGATTTTTGGCGGGACGGGGCCGACGGCGGCCCCGCGCTGATTGCGGCCGGCGGGGCGGGTGCTACGGTCCGCCCGGCATTTGCGCCACGCGAATCGCCGGTCGGCCCCGAGGGGCCGACCGGCGCGACAGGGCGAGGACGATCATGCTGGGATCGGGGTTCGGGCGTCGGATCGGCCTGCTGGCCGGGCTCCTGATCGCGGCGCCGTCGACGACGCCGTCCTTCGCGCAGGCGCCGGCGCCCGCCGCCCGTGCCGTCCCCAGGCCGGCGCCCGCGGCCCGGCCCGCACCGGCGATCGCAAGGACCTTCGTGCGCGAGGGGCTGGCGAGCGCGGCCGTGCGGCTCGAAACGTCGCTGAAGGGCGAGGCCGCCGGCGCGCTCAAGGGGCCCGGTCAATCCCGCCGCGCCGCCGAGGCGCTGCTCGCCGACGAGAAGGCCGCCGAGGCGCTGCCGCCCTTCGCCGCCGCGGTGGCGGCCGACCCGTCCGACGTCCAGGCCTGGCTCGGCTACGCGCGGGCGGCCGACGCGGTCGCCGGCGACGACGAGAACAAGGATTACGAGGGCCGCGCGCGCCTGCGCGGCCGGGCCCCGGCCGCCGCCTACCAGGCCTACCAGCGCGCGCGGACCGCGCCCGAGGCGGCCGAGGCCCTGGCGCTGCTCGCCGAGATCCAGGGCGGCCGGGCGGAGTGGCGCCCGGCGCTCGAAGCCTACGGGGCGAGCCTGGCCCTGAACGACGTGGCGTCCGTGCGCGAGGCCTACGAGACGATGCGCGCCGAGCACGGTTTCCGCATCCTCGACTACAAGGTCGACGCCGACGCCGCCGCCCCGCGGGTGTGCTTCACCTTCTCCGAGCCGCTGGCGGCCAAGGCCGACTTCGCCCCCTTCGTCGCGGTGTCGGGCGCGACCAACGCCGCGGTCACGGCCGAAGGCTCCCAGGTCTGCGTCGACGGGCTGAAGCACGGCGGCTCCTACGCCTTCGTCGTGCGCCAGGGCCTGCCCTCCGCGGTGGGCGAGAGCCTGCTGAAGTCGGCCGACTACGAGGTCTACGTCCGCGACCGCGCCCCCCAGGTGCGCTTCACCGGCCGCAACTACGTCCTGCCCCGCACCGGGCAGGCGGGGGTGCCGCTGGTCTCGGTCAACGCGCCGAAGGTCGACGTCGAGGTGCTGCGCATCGGCGACCGCGGCCTGCTGCCGTCGCTGCGGTCGGAGGAGTTCCTGGGCCAGCTCAACGGCGCCACCGCCCGGACCATCGCCGCGCAGAAGGGCGTCCAGGTCTGGAAGGGCACGCTCGACACGGCCAAGGCCGAGGTCAACCAGGAATCGGTCACCGCCTTCCCGGTGCTCCAGGCCGTGGGCCGGCTCGAGCCCGGCCTCTACGTGATGCTGGCGCAGGCCTCGGGCACCGCCGCGACCGCGGAGGGCGAGGATGGCGGCTACGAGGCCAAGGCGACGCAGTGGTTCGTGGTCTCCGATCTCGGGCTCACCGCCTTCAAGGGCCGCGACGGCGTCCACGTCTTCGCGCGCTCGCTCGCCAGCGCGACGGTGGTCGCGAACGCCGAGATCCGCCTGATCGCCCGCAACAACGAGGTGCTGGCCGCGCGCCGGACCGACGCGAGCGGCCACGCCGCCTTCGATCCGGGGCTCGCCCGCGGCGAGGGCGGCGTCGCCCCGAGCCTGGTGGTGGCGCAGGTCGGCGACGATTACGGCTTCCTCGACCTCGACCTCGCCGCCTTCGACCTCACCGACCGCGGCGTGAAGGGCCGGGCCGACGCCGGCTCGATCGAGGCCTACGTCTTCCCCGAGCGCGGGGTCTACCGCTCCGGCGAGACCGTGCAGATCACCGCGCTCCTCCGCGACGGGCAGGGCAAGGCGGTGCCGAGCCTGCCGCTGACCCTGGTGGTCAAGCGCCCCGACGGCGTCGAGTACCGCCGCGTCTCGGTGGCCGACCAGGGCCTCGGCGGGCGCGCCCTGCCGCTGCCGCTGCTCTCGGGCGCGATGCACGGCACCTGGCTGATCCAGGCCTTCACCGATCCGAAGGCGCCCGCCGTCGGCGAGGCCTCGTTCCTGCTCGAGGACTACGTCCCCGAGCGGCTCGAGGTGACGCTGAAGCCCGAGCAGCCGAGCCTGCGCCGGGGCGAGGCCGCCCGGGTCGCTGTGGCGGCGCGCTACCTCTACGGCGCGCCGGGCTCGGGCCTCGACGTCTCGGGCAGCGTCACCGTGCAGGCGGCGGCCGCGAGCGGCATCAAGGGCCTGGACGGCTTCTCGGTCGGGCTCGACGACGAGGCGATCGAGGCCTCGACCCAGGAGATCGAGGCGCGCGCCGCCACCGACGCCAAGGGCGAGGCCGTGGTCGCGGTGCCGGTGCAGGCGCTGGCCGCGCCGCGCCCGGTCGAGGCCAAGATCACGCTCGCGGTCGGCGAGCCCGGCGGGCGGGCGCTGTCGCGCAGCCTCACCCTGCCGATCCTGCCCGAGGGCCCGGTTCTGGCGATCCGCAAGGGCTTTGGCGACGACCTGCCCGTCGGCGGCACCGCCGGCTTCGACGTGGTGATGGCCGCGCCCGACGGCACGCGCCTGGCGCAGGCCGGCGCGACCTGGACGCTGTCGCGGCTGGAGCAGACCTACCAATGGTATCGCGCCGACGGCCGCTGGTCGTTCGAGCCGGTGAAGTCCGTGCGCCGGGTCGCCGACGGCACCCTCGACCTGAAGGCCGACGCGCCGGCCAAGGTGGCCCGGGCGCTCGGCTTCGGGAAGTACCGCCTCGAGGTCAGCGCGCCGGGCCGGCCGGGGGCTGCGGCCTCCGTCAGCTTCAGCGTCGGCTGGAGCGGCTCGGAGACGGCCGAGGTGCCCGACCTCCTCGACCTCACCCTCGACAAGGCGGCCTACACGGCCGGCGACACCCTCCAGGCGCGGCTGAACCCGCGCTTCAAGGGCCGCGCCACCGTCACGGTGGTCGGCGACCGGCTGCAGGCGGTGCTCGACGTGGACGTGCCGGAGGGCGGCGTCACGGTGTCGATCCCGGTCAAGGCCGAGTGGGGCGCCGGCGCCTATCTCGTCGCCACCGCCTACCGGCCGCTTGACCAGGCCGCCAAGCGCCTGCCGGGCCGGGCGCTGGGGCTGGCGTGGTTCTCGGTCGACCGGGCCGAGCGGGCGCTGACGGTCTCGGTCGAGGCCCCGGAGAAGACGCGCCCGCGCCAGGACCTGACCCTGCCGATCCGGCTCGCGGGGCTCAAGGCCGGCGAGGCGGCCCGCGTCACCGTGGCGATGGTCGACGTCGGCATCCTCAACCTCACCCGCTACGAGGCGCCGAACCCGGTCGCCTACTTCCTCGGCCAGAAGGCGCTCGGACCCGAGATCCGCGACCTCTACGGGTACCTGATCGACGGGATGCAGGGCACGCTGGGCGCGATCCGCTCCGGCGGCGACGGCGCCGGCGGGGAGCTGGCCGACGCGCCGCCGACCCAGGCGCCGCTCGCGCTCTATTCCGGCGTGGTGACGGTGGCCCCCGACGGCAGCGCCAGCGTCACCTTCCCGGTGCCGGCATTCAACGGCACCGCGCGGGTGATGGTCACCGCCTGGAGCGGCAGCCGCGTCGGCCAGGCCTCGGCCGACGTGATCGTGCGCGATCCCGTGGTCGTCACCGGCACGCTGCCGCGCTTCCTCAATGCCGGCGACCGCTCCCGCGTCTTCCTGGCGCTCGACAACGTCGAGGGGCAGGGCGGCGACTACACCCTCGACCTCGACCTGTCGGGGCCGGTGCTGGTCGGGGCGCAGGCGGTGCGCACGACGATGCGGCTGGAGGCGGGCGCCAAGGGGCAGCTCGTGGTGCAGATCACCGCGGCCGGGCCCGGCACCGCGAGCCTCGACCTGACGCTCTCCGGCCCGGGCCTCGCCGCGGGCGTCGGCCAGCGCTTCACGCTTCCCGTCTCGCCCGGCACCGGCGCGCTGGTGCGGCGCGAGGTGCGCACGCTGGCGCCCGGCGCGAGCCTACAGCTCTCCGGGGACCTGCTCGCCGACATCCTGCCCGGCACCGGCACCGTCTCGGTGGCGGCCGGCGCGCTGCCGGGCATCGACGTGCCGGCGCTGCTGCTGGCGCTGGACCGCTACCCCTACGGCTGCTCCGAGCAGGTGGTGAGTCGGGCGATGCCGCTGCTCTACGTCAACGCGCTCGCGGCCAAGGACAGGCTGGCCCTCGACGACACCGTCGACGCCCGCATCCGCGAGGCGATCGAGCGGGTGCTGTCGCGCCAGGATGCGAGCGGCGATTTCGGGCTGTGGTCGGCGCAGGGGTCGAACGACCTCTGGCTGTCGGCCTACGTCACCGACTTCCTGACGCGGGCCCGCGAGCGCGGCTTCGCCGTGCCGCAGGTGGCGTTCGGCCAAGCCCTCGACCGCCTGCGCAACGCGGTCGCCAACACCACGGAGGTGCGCGACGGCGGCACCGACCTCGCCTACGCGGCCTACGTGCTGGCCCGGAACGGCCGCCCGGTGATGGGGGACCTCCGCTACCTCGCCGACACCAAGCTCGCCGACTTCGCCACCCCCCTCGGGCGGGCGCAGATCGCGGCGGCCCTGGCGCTCCTCGGCGACCGCGGCCGCGCCGCCAAGGCGATGGAGTCCGCGTTGACGGCGCTCCGGTCCGAGCGCGACAGGCAGAGCTACCGCGCCGATTACGGCTCGCGCCTGCGCGACGGCGCCGGCCTGCTGGCGCTCGCCGCCGAGACCGGTTTCTCGCAGGCCGCGCTGACACCGGTCTCCGCGGTGCTTGTCGAGGAGCGCGCCTCCGGGCGGGTCACCAGCACGCAGGAGAACACCTGGATGGTGCTGGCGGCCCAGGGCCTGACGCAGGAAGCCGACGCGCTGTCCTTCACCGTCGACGGCGCGCCCCAGGCCGGCCCGCTGGCGCGGAGCTACCGGGCGGCGGCGCTGGAGCGGCCGGTGGCGATCGCCAACACCGGCCGGGCGCCGGTGCAGGTGGTGGTCGGCGTCTCGGGCAATCCCGTGTCGCCCGAGCCGGCCGACGCGCGCGGCTACGCCATCGAGCGGAGCTATCACCGCCTCGACGGCAGCGTCGTCGACCCCGCCCGCGGCATCCGCCAGAACGACCGCCTCGTGGTGGTGCTGAAGGTGACGGAGGCCAAGGCCAGCGCCGGCCGCCTGCTGCTGGTCGACCACCTGCCCGCGGGCCTCGAGATCGACAACCCGAAGCTCCTCGACGCCGACGCGCTCACCGGCCTCGCCTTCGCGAAGTCCGACGTGCAGCCGGTCCACACCGAGTTCCGCGACGACCGCTTCGTGGCCGCCTACGACCGCTCGCCCGAGCAGTCGGCCTTCTTCACCGCCGCCTACACCGTGCGCGCGGTCTCGCCCGGCACCTACGTCCATCCCGGCGCGACCATCGAGGACATGTACCGCCCCGAACGCTTCGGCCGCACCGCGTTCGGCTCGGTCGAGATCGGGGCGGCGAAGTAGGGATGGGCGGCCGCCCGCGCGTCCCTCCCCCCTCTGCGGGGGAGGGGACCCTGCGGAGCAGGGGGGGAG
>NZ_VRUU01000088.1 GCF_008039875.1 Methylobacterium sp. WL119
GCCCCCGCCCTCGCCGAGAAGGCGGCCACCGGCGCGACCGTGCCGCGGCCGTCCGGCGCGCCCCCCGCCAGCGAGGCGAGCAAGGCCTCCGCGATGAAGGCGGCGAACGAGGCCGAGATGATCAAGGCGCAGAAGGCTTCGGCCGCCCGCGACAAGGCCTGGGACGCCCGCACGCGCAACTCGATGTCCTCGATCTGCAAGGGCTGCTGAGGGCACGGGTCCGAGCGCGCCGCGCCGGCGGTGATCCGGTTCGAGGGCGTCTCCAAGCACTTCGCCGGGGCGCCCGGCCCCGCCGTCGACCGGCTCGACCTGACGATCCCCGAGGGCACCACCTGCGTGCTGATCGGGCCGTCCGGCTGCGGCAAGTCGACGACCCTGCGCCTGGTCAACCGCTTGATCGAGCCGGATGCCGGCCGCATCATGCTCGGCGGGCACGACGTCGCGGCCGTCGACCCGATCGCGCTTCGGCGCGGCATCGGCTACGTGCTCCAGGGCATCGGCCTGTTCCCGCACCGCAGCGTCGCGCGGAACGTCGCGACCGTGCCCGAGCTGCTCGGCTGGCCGAAGACGCGGATCGCGGCGCGCGTCGATGCGATGCTCGGCCTCGTCGGGCTCGATCCGGCGCTCTACCGCGACCGCCGCCCGGACGCGCTCTCCGGCGGACAGCGCCAGCGCGTCGGCGTCGCCCGCGCGCTCGCCGCCGACCCGCCGGTGATCCTGATGGACGAGCCCTTCGGCGCGGTCGATCCGGTGGCGCGCGGCCGGCTCCAAGACGAGATCGGCGCGATCCTCAAGCGCCTGTCCAAGACCGTGCTGATCGTCACCCACGACATCGACGAGGCGATGCTGATGGGCGACCGCGTCGTGCTGATGCGGGCTGGCCGCGTCGTCCAGGCCGATGCGCCGCAGGCGCTGCTGGCCGCGCCGGCCGACCCGTTCGTCGCCTCCTTCGTCGGCGAGGATCGGGCGCTGCGGCGCCTCGCGCTGCTCACCGTCTCCGAAGCCGCCGAGCCCGGAACGGCCGCCGACGCGCCGGAGATCGCGGACACGGCGACGTTGCGCGATGCGCTGTCCATGATGCTGGCAGGCGGCCGCACCCGGCTCGCGGTCGCCGGTCCCGCCGGGCCGCACGTGGTGACGCTCGATGCGGTCCGGCGGGCGGGCGCGGTCGGCAAGCGCGAAGCCTGATACCGAACGGCTCGGCCGTCGCCGGTTCTGCACAGGCGATCCGGCCTGCCCCGACCCGGCACTTCCGACCCGCGCCGTCGTTCCGGGTCCGCGCAGCGGAGCCCGAAAGCCAGAGTCGCCGAAGCGGCAGGTGGGAGCACGACCTGCGGTTCCGAATTCCGGGCTCGCCACCGGCGCTCCGGAATGACGGGCGGCTATGACGGGCGACGGAGGGACGCGTGAACGCGCGCGAGCGCGCGACACGTCCGCCCCCTGGACATGGAAAAGGGCCGCCCTTTCGGACGACCCTTCCCAGCGGCACGACGGTGATCCGTCGATCGGCTCAGCGCGAGTAGAACTCGATCACCAGGTTCGGTTCCATCTGCACCGGGTACGGCACCTCGGTCAGGCCCGGCACGCGGGTGACGCGGGCGGTCATCTTCTGGTGGTCGACCTCGATGTAGTCCGGCACGTCGCGCTCGGGGAGCTGCGAGGCGACGACCACGATCTCGAGCTGGCGCGAGGCTTCCTTGACCTCGATCAGGTCGCCCGGCTTCACGAGGTAGCTCGGGATGTTGACCCGGCGCCCGTTGACCTTGATGTGGCCGTGGTTGACGAACTGGCGGGCGGCGAACGGCGTCGCCACGAACTTCGAGCGGTACACCACGGCATCGAGGCGGCGCTCGAGCAGGCCGATCAGGTTCTCGCTCGAGTCGCCGCGCAGGCGGATCGCCTCGGCGTAGTAGCGGCGGAACTGCTTCTCGGTGATGTTGCCGTAATAGCCCTTGAGCTTCTGCTTGGCGCGCAGCTGCGTGCCGAAGTCGCTCATCTTGCCCTTGCGGCGCTGGCCGTGCTGGCCGGGGCCGTACTCGCGGCGGTTCACGGGGCTCTTCGGGCGGCCCCAGATGTTCTGGCCCATGCGGCGGTCGAGCTTGTGCTTGGCCTGAATCCGCTTCGACATATCGCGTGTCCTCTCGCAAACGAGATAGTGAGGAACGCGCCCTCCTCTTCCCGCCGGCCTTGCGGCCCGGGACGACAGAGCCGCCTCGAAGGCGACTCACGGGTGCGTATGAAAACGCCAAGCGGCCCCTGAAGGAGCCGCGGTGACGAGCGGTTCGTAGTCGAGGCGGCCGGGCCGGTCAATCCTAAGCCCCCGCCCGCGCCTCTCGACCGGCCGCTGCCGCGCCGGGAAACGCGCCGTCCCGTATCCTTGACCGTACGTCCCAAACGCGTCGGGACCGCCTGCGCGCGCCTGGACCGCGAACGGCCGGGCCGGCATGCCTCGTCGCTGGACTTCACGCCACTGCCTGGACGACGATTGATGAACCGTGCCCTCTCTACGCTCCTGCTCGCCTGCGCGCTTGCCGGCCCGGCCCCCGCTTCGGCCAGTTCACGGGCGCCGCCACCTTCTGCAAGATGCCGAAGGATCAGGTCTCTCAGCTCGCCGACACCATGCTCACGGGCTCGGGCATCGACACCGGCGGCCCGAGCCCGGCGATGACCCGCTTCAAGGAGGGCGTCGCCGACGGCGTGCGCTCGATGTCGGCGCCCGACGCGGCCACCTGCGCCGAGGTGAAGTCCGCCTTCGACGAGGCTTATGCGAAGCTGAAGTGACGCGGCCGCGCCGGCCTCAGGGCCGCGCGGCGAGGAAGGCCAGCACGCCGTCGCGATGCGGCTTGGCGCCGACGGCGGAGCTGTGGTCGCGGCCTTCGAGCTCGAGGCTTCGCGCGTTCGGCATCAAGGCCGCGAGGCCCGGGCCGGAGCCCGCGACGGTGTCGAGGGTGCCGACGCTGACGAGAACCGGCACGTCGATCTGCCCGATCTCGGCGCGCGACAGCGTCTGGCGCGAGCCGCGGATGCAGGCGGCGAGCGCGCGCAGGTCGCTCTTCGTCTGCTCGGCGAAGGTGCGGAAGGCGGCGGCCGTCGGGTTCGCCGCCTTCGCGCCCGCCGGCGCCTCCAACGCCTCGGCGATGCCGGAGGGCAGGCCCTTGCCCTCGACGAGATGCAGGCCGAGGCCGCCGATCAGCGCCGAGCGCACCCGCGCGGCGTGGTCGAGGGCGAGGTGCGCGGTGATGCGCCCGCCCATCGAGTAGCCCATCACGTCGGCGCGCTCGATCCCGAGATGGTCGAGGAGGCGCACGGCGTCGCCGGCCATGTCCTCGGAGCCGTAGCGGGCCGGGTCGTAGAGCTTCTCGCTCTCGCCGTGGCCGCGGTTGTCCAACGCGATGGTGCGGTAGCCGGCCTGCGTGAGCGTGCGCACCCACGTCGTGTTGACCCAGTTGACCACGTGGTTCGAGGCGAAGCCGTGGATGAGCAGGATCGGGTCGCCGCAGCCGCCGGAGGCCGGCACGTCGATGTAGGCGATGCGCACGCCGTCCGAATCGAAGCTGTCCATGGTCGCCGCTCCCCATCATGCGTACCGGCCCGCGCGGTCCGTGCCGGCTGTAAGAGCCGCGGCGCCGATCGGCAACGCGCGTGATGCTTGCCCGCGGGCGGCGCGGCTGGCATCAGCCCGGCATGAGCGACCTTCAGCCCTACGGCACCTACGCCCCGGCCGGTCTCGTCGCGGCGATCGCCCGGCGGACCGTGCGGATCTCGCCCGAGTCCTGGCGCGGACGGCGGATGGCGATGTTCCTGCGCCGCCTCGCGATCACGCTGATGCGCGGCAAGCCCCTCGACGTCGAGCGCCTCGGCGCCCGGATGCGGCTGCACCCCTACAACAACAACTGCGAGAAGAAGGTGCTGTTCACGCCGCAATTCTTCGACCCGCAGGAGCGCGCCCTGCTCAAGGCGCGGCTTCGGCCGGGCTGCGTCTTCCTCGACATCGGCGCCAACATCGGCGCCTACGCCTTGTTCGTGGCCGCGTTCGCCGGCCCGCAGGCGCGGATCGTCGCGGTTGAGCCGCAGCCCGACGTGTTCGACCGGCTGACCTTCAACATCGCGCAGAATGCATTCCATTCGGTCAAGGCCGTGGCCTGCGCGGTCGCCGACAAGTCCGGCGAGCTGACGCTGTTCGTCGATCCGCGCAATCGCGGCGAATCGAGCCTCAAGATCGTCGGCACCAACGAGAGCGCGCAGATCAAGGTGCCTGCGGTGACCCTGATGGACCTCGTGCGCAGCGAGGGCCTGACCCGGATCGACGCGATCAAGCTCGACGTGGAGGGCGCCGAGGACCTGATCCTCGAGCCGTTCCTGCGCGAGGCGCCCCCTGCCCTGCTGCCGACGCTGCTGGTGATCGAGGACGGCACCGACCAGTGGCAGATCGATCTGCCCAAGCTCCTGGAAGGCCACGGCTACCGCGAGATCGGCCGCACCCGGCTGAACCGGATGTTCGAGCGGAGCGCCTGAGCAGGCTCCGATCGCAAAACCGGCCGCCGGTTTCACCGATCCTGCGAGGATCAGGTCGGCGCCGCGCGCCGCGGGTCGAGATGCGTGTTCTCGTAGAGGTCGCCGACCGTGCAGATCGAGCCGAGCCCGGCGAATTCGATCACGTCGCCGGCCGAGCGGAGCACCCGGACCGCCCAAAGGTCCGCCGCGTCGCGCTCGTGGATCGTCACCGCGACCGCATCCTGGTCGACGATCACGATGCAGCGGTTCGGCGGGTGGTCCCGATAGAACCGGAGCTTGCTCGCCAGGATGCGCCCGCGGTCGCTCGCCGACGGCACCTCCATCACGAGATGGAAGCGATCCGTGAAATTGCGCTCGGTGTCGATGTCGGTGTCGATCACCGTCACCTCGGGCTCGGGTCGATAGGGCGAATCCGGCGAGACCTCGATCCCGATCTCGCGGTCGGCGTGCCATTCCGGGCGGCGGCTCCTGAGCGCAGCGTTGAGATGGCGCTCGAAGTTGCTGGCGATGCGCTGATGCCCGATCCGCGGTGCCGCCGACTGCATGGGAAGCCCCGCGATCAGTTCCCATCGCTCCTCCGACGGACGCGTCTCGAGGAACTCGCGGAAGTCGGCGACATCGAACAGGACGGGTTCACGGATCGCGCGATCGGCCATCGGGATGCCTCGGGCGGCCGGAGCGCACGCCGCAGCCTCGCCACCACCGTACCATGCGCCGGGGAGCGCGGAAAACGCGCGTCAGGGCGGCGTGACGATCGGGATCGCGTCGGCGATCGTCACGCCCTCCCGGTCGATTCGGCAGCGATAGGCGTAGGTCTCGACCCCCGCCGCACGCGCCAAGCGAAAAGCCCGGTCGAAGGCGGGATCGATGTCGCGGGCGACGTCGAAGGCGTCCGCCCGCATCTGGACCACGACGATCACCATCGCGCGCCCGCCGGCCGCGACGACCTCGGCGAGGTCCCGCATGTGCCGCGCGCTGCGGGCGGCGATGCAGTCGGGAAACTCGGCGAGGGCCGCCCGCCGCATCAGGTGGCAGTTCTTCACCTCGACGTGGACCGGCGGCAGCCCCTCGCCGCTCGCCACGAAGTCGACGCGGCTCGCCGCGCCGTAGCGGACCTCCGCCCTCAATGCCGCGTAGCCGTCGAGCGGCGCGAGACCGCCGGCGGCGAAGGCCTCGGCGACGAGCGCGTTCGGGAGCATCGTGTTGATCCCGACCCATTGCGGGCCGCCGGGCAGGTCGGCCTCCACCAGCTCCCAGGAATACTTCAGCTTGCGCGTCGGGCCGTCGGCCGGCGAGAGCAGCACCCGGTTGCCGGCCGCGTTCAGGCCCATCATCGCGCCGGGATTGGCGCAATGTGCCGTGACGCGCGTGCCGTCGGCGAGGTCCACGTCGGCGAGGAAGCGCTTGTAGCGCTGCACCAGGCGGCCTTCGATCAGGGGTTCGGGAAAGCGCATGGGGTCCGGGCTGCGTCGCGGTGGCGGTCCATAGCCGACAGGCGCCCGCGCATGAAAGCGCCGTCGGTGGTCGCGCAGCCGCCGCCGCGCTATCTGCGGCGGGACCGAGGACGGCGAGCCCCATGACAATCGATTCCACGAGCATCACCGCCGCGATCCTGGTGATCGGCGACGAGATCCTGTCCGGCCGGACGAAGGACAAGAACATCGGCACGATCGCCGACTATCTCACCGCCGTGGGCATCGACCTGCGCGAGGTTCGGATCGTCCCCGACGAGCCGGACGCCATCGTCGGCGCCGTGAACGCGCTCCGGGCCGGCCACACCTACCTGTTCACCACCGGCGGCATCGGCCCGACCCACGACGACATCACCGCCGATTGCGTCGCCAAGGCCTTCGGCGTCGGCATCGACGTCGATCCCCGCGCCAGGGCGATGCTGCTGGAGCGCCACAAGCCGGAGGACCTGAACGCGGCGCGCCTGCGCATGGCGCGGATCCCGGACGGCGCGGACCTGATCGCCAACCCGATCTCGAAGGCGCCGGGCTTCCGCATCGGCAACGTCTTCGTCATGGCCGGCGTGCCGTCGATCATGCAGGCGATGCTCGACCAGATCGGCCCGACGCTGCCGACCGGCGCGCGGATGCTGTCCGAGACGGTGGAGGCCGGCAACCTGCCCGAGGGCAACTACGCCGCCGACCTCGCCGAGATCGCGAAGGCCTACGCCGACGTGTCGATCGGCTCCTATCCGTCGATGACGAAGGACGGGTTCGCCAACCGCATCGTCGCCCGCGGCAAGGACGCCGCCTCGGTGGCGCGTGCGCGGGCCGAGATCGAGGCGCTGGTGTCGCGCCTTCGCGGCTGACGGCCGATCCGTCCCTGAATCCGGTTCGTGGAGCGTTTGCGTGATGGCCGAGCCGAAGCAGGACGACAAGGAAGCTCGGCGCGACGCGCACAAGGAGGCGGTGGCCGGGATCGGTCGCCCCGACGCCTTCGTCCTGCACGAGGTGATCCGGCGCGAGGGCAACGAGGAACTGCGGCGGAACGGGGGGGCGCTGTTCCTCTCGGCCTTCGCGGCGGGGCTCAGCATCGCGCTCTCGCTGATCGTGCCGGGGGTGCTCAAGACCCACCTGCCCGAGGGCGAGTGGACCAAGATCCTGACGACGATGGGCTACGCGGTCGGCTTCCTGGTGGTGGTGCTCGGGCGCCAGCAGCTGTTCACCGAGAACACCATCACGCCGATCCTGCCGCTGCTGCACGACCGCTCGGCCAAGACCGCGTGGCGGGTGCTGCGCCTGTGGATCGTCGTGCTTGCGGGCAACATCCTGGCGACGCTGGCGATCGCCGCCGTGCTGGCCCATTCCGGCGCGTTCGAGCCGTCGGTGAAGGCGGCCTTCGCCGAGATCAGCCATCAGGCCATCGCGTTTCCGTTCTGGGACACGGTGCTGAAGGCGATCTTCGCCGGGTGGATGATCGCCCTGATGGTGTGGTTCCTGCCGGCCACCGGGACCGCGGCGCCGTTCGTGATCTTCCTGATGACCTGGCTGGTCTCGCTCTGCGGGCTCGCCCACATCGTCGCCGGCTCGGTCGAGGCGTTCTACCTCGTGGTCACCGGCGCGGCGACGATGGGCGAGTACGCCGAGCGCTTCTTCGTGCCGACGCTGCTCGGCAACGTCTTCGGCGGCATCACCCTGGTCGCGGTGCTGAATTACGGCCAGGTCGCGCCCGAGGTCGAGGAGAGCCGCGAGGTCGAGGAGGCCGAGGGCGGCCCGAGCCAGGACTGAGAGAGGGACTGCATCCGCTTCGCGACGGAGAGGCGTGACAGGGCGCGGCCCGTGTTGGCTTTCGCGCTGAAACGACCCAAAACCCTCTCTCGAAATGCGGGGGTCGCGTCCGTGCCCGGTTCTCGACGCGGTCGCGCCCTGAGGAAACCGAGGACGAGGAGCGCCGCGCATGCGGCCGGGAATGGGACGATGCGCTCGCTGAAGGTCCGCTTCGCCTTGCTGCTCGGGTCGATCGCCCTCGTCGTCGTCCTGGCGGCGGCGGGCGTGCTCGCGGCGATCGGGGCGGCCGAGCGCACCATCGACCGGACGCTGGCGGCGCAGGGCCGCCTCGAGCTTCTGGCCGAGCTGTCGGGCCGGATGACGCAGTTCGGCATGGCGGCGGTCGAGACCATCGGCAATCCCGATCTCGCACCGGAGGCGATGGGGATCGCGCGCAGCAACGTCGACCGGGCGCTCACGACCGTCGACGAGGCGCTGTCGAGATCCGTCGCCGGCAGCGACGACCCGCAGGACCGGATGCAGTACGCCCTGCGAAGCCGCCCGATGGCGCAGCTGCGCGCCGCCCGCGTGATCCTCGACCGGCAGGTGGCGCAGATCGTCCGCCAGACCGATCCGGAGAAGCGTCAGAACTCCATTAAGGGCGCGCTCAACGGCTTCGGTGCGATGACCGGCCAGCCGCTCTCGTTCCTGATCGAGGCAGAGCGCCGCAGCATGGTGCTCGGCTCGGATGCGGCGCGCGACCTCTCGCAGCGCCTGCGGATCGCGGCCGCGCTGGCGGTGCTCGCGGCGCTCGGCCTCGTCGTGCTGCTGTGGCGCAGCATCACCCGCCCCACCCTGGCGCGGATCGAGGCGGTGCGTCGCGCCGCGGGCGCCATCGGCGGCGGCAAGCTCGACACGCGTCTCTCCGTCGCGACCCGGGACGAGCTCGGCCTGCTAGTCGCCAACGTCAACCGCATGGCCGCGCGCCTGTCCCGGCGCGAGGGCCGCGTCGCCGCCGACCGCGCGGCCCTGGAGGACACGGTGGAGGCGCGCACCGCCGACCTCCGCGCCGCCAATGCGCGCCTCGAGGCGGTCGACCGGTCGCGACGCCGCTTCTTCGCCGACGTCAGCCACGAGCTTCGCACTCCGCTCACCGTCATCCTCGGGGAATGCGACCTCGCGGCCCGCGCTGGACCGCGCATCACCGACCACGCCCCCGCCTTCGCCACCATCCGGAAGCGCGCGATGCGCCTCAAGCTGCGCGTCGAGGATCTTCTGCGGGTGGCGCGCTCGGAATCGGGCGAGATCGAGCTCGACCGCCGCGCCCTCGAGCTCGCGCCGGTCCTGGCCGAGGCGGTCGACAACCTCGCCTCGGAGGGCGCCCGCCGCCGCGTCGCGCTCGCGTTCGAGCCGGGCCCGCGGAACCTGGAGGTGCTGGCCGACCGGGAATGGCTGCGCCAGGTCGTCGAGAGCCTGATCGACAACGCCCTGCGCCATGCCACCGGCCTCACCCGGGTCGAGGTCGCCCTGTCCGGCGGCGGCACGGCGCCGGCCCGCATCACCGTCACCGACGACGGGCCGGGTTTCGGCGACCGCGAGCAGAGCCTGTTCGAGCGCTTCCGCCGCGGCGACCGCCCGGCGGAGATGGGGTTCGGGATCGGATTGGCCCTGGCGCGCTGGCTGATCGAGCAGCATGATGGCACCATCGTTCTCGGCGCCGGCGAGAACGGCGCCGGGGCGCGGGTGACCCTGGAGATCCCGCTCCTCGACCTGACGCTCGACGACGTGACGAGCCGAGACGAACGACAGATTCGGAAGGACGACGCGGCATGACGCGAATCCTCGTGGTCGAGGACGACATCGACATCCGCGGCCTTCTCACCCGCGGCCTTGAGGCGGAGGGGTTCTCCGTCGGCACCGCCGGCTGCGTCGGCGACGCGCTCGCGTCGGCGCGGAACGAGAGCCCCGAGGCGGTGGTTCTCGACATCACCCTGCCCGACGGCTCGGGGCACGACGTCTGCCGCAGCCTGCGCGAGGGCGGCTATCCCGGGCCGATCCTGTTCCTCTCGGCCCGTGACGAGATCCGCGACCGCGCCGAAGGCCTCGCGCTCGGCGCCGACGACTACATCGTAAAACCGTTCGTCTTCGACGAGCTGGTGGCGCGGCTGCGCACGCACCTGCTGCGCCGGCAGGCGGCGGAGGGGCCGCGCACGCTGATCAACGCCGGCAAGCTCGTTCTCGACCTCGACACCCGCCAGGTCACCTGCGGCGATGCCTCAGCCCGCCTGACCCCGCGCGAGGCCGAGCTTCTGGCCATGCTGATGGAGAGCGTGAACCGCCCGGTCACCCGAGCCGACATCTTCGGGCGGCTGTGGGCGAGCCAGGGCGGCCTCTCCCTCAACGTGGTCGACGTCTATGTCGGCTACCTACGCTCAAAAATGGCCGACTTCGTCCGGCACGGCGGCCCGCTTCTGGTCACGGTGCGCGGCCGCGGCTTCATGCTGGACTCGCGTGGGCCGGACTACCGGCACTGACGCTCGCCACGGAGACGTCGCGTCCCACGGGAGCCTGCGACGCCGAAGCCTCACAAAAAATTTGGGAGCATTAGGCAATTTAGTGCTTGATGCCGGGGCCGGAATTGCGGATACCCGTGCCGCGCCGGAAAACAAAAGCGCCATCAGTGTCTTAGGGTACTCTTAAGTTTACCTTTCGGCACCGGATGTTCGTAATCAGACGGAGAAACACCATGACCTGGGCTGCCCCGATCGTTTCCGAAATCTGCGTCGGCATGGAAGTCACCAGCTACGAGTCCGCCGAGATCGACACCTTCAACTGAGGTGTTGCGCCGAGCTGAGGGTTGTTGGCTGCATCGGACCACTCCATGCGCGTCCTGATCCTCGGCTCGGCTGCCGGCGGCGGGCTTCCCCAGTGGAATTGCCGTTGCCCGAACTGCCGGCTCGCCCGCAGCGAGCCCGACCGCGTCAGGCCGCGGACCCAGTCGAGCATCGCCGTCTCCACCGATGGCGGGGATTGGCTCCTGGTGAACGCCTCGCCGGACATCCGGCAGCAACTCTTCGACAACCCGGCGATGCATCCGCGGGAGGGCCTGCGCCACTCGCCGATCCGCGCCGTGCTGCTCACCAACGGCGACGTCGATCACGTCGCCGGCCTTCTGACGCTGCGCGAGGGCCAGCCCTACACGCTATACGGCACCGGCAGCATCCTCGGCTCGGTCGCCGAGAACCGCGTCTTCGACGTGATGGCCGAGGGCGTCGTCGTCCGGGAGGCGATCACGCTCGGCCAGCGCTTCGAGCCGCTGCCGGGACTTGCGGTCACGCTGTTCTCGGTGCCCGGCAAGGTCCCGCTCTGGCTCGAGGATGCCGATCTCGAGCTCGGCGCCGAATCCGAGAGCACGGTCGGCGCGATGATCGAGGCCGGCGGCCGCCGCCTCGCCTACATTCCCGGCTGCGCCCGCGTCACCGAGGATCTGAAGGCCCGGATCGGCGGGGTCGACGCGCTGCTCTTCGACGGCACGGTGCTGCACGACGACGACATGATCCGCGCCGGCGTCGGCACCAAGACCGGATGGCGCATGGGGCACGTGCCGATGCGGGGCGACGGCGGCTCGGTCGCCGGCCTGAAGGATGTCGCGATCGGTTCGCGCGTCTTCGTCCACATCAACAACACCAACCCCGTCCTCGTCGAAGGCTCGCCCGAGCGCGCGGCGGTCGAGGCGGACGGATGGGTCGTCGCCCATGACGGGCTCACCCTGAGCCTCTGACAGCGACGACCGGGCGCGGTTGGCATTTGACGGCCCCGCGACCTATCTCATGACGGGACGTGCGCGATTCGATTGCGCCGCGAAGCCGCCGCCAGACGCGGTGATCGACAGACGACTAGGAAACGCCTCCGAACGGACGCTTGGTGACGCCATGAACGCAGTGTTCCCGACCCCTCAATCCGACACGTCCGAGCGCCTGCTCAGCCCCGACGAGCTCGAGGCGGCGCTGCGCGACATCGGCGCCCGGCGCTACCACAACCTGCATCCGTTCCACCGCCTGCTGCACGACGGCAAGCTGAGCAAGGATCAGGTCCGGGCCTGGGCGCTGAACCGCTACTACTACCAGGCGATGATCCCGGTGAAGGACGCCGCGGTGCTGGCGCGGATGACCGACGCCGCGCTCCGCCGCGTCTGGCGCCAGCGCATCGTCGACCACGACGGCGACGTGCCGGGCGACGGCGGCATCGAGCGCTGGCTGAAGCTCGCCGAGGGCGTCGGCTTCCGGCGCGACTACGTCGAGTCGACCGCCGGCATCCTGTCGGCCACCAAGTTCTCGGTCGAGGCCTACGTGCACTTCGTCGCGGAGCGCTCGCTGCTTGAGGCGATCGCCTCGTCGCTCACCGAGATGTTCTCGCCGAACATCATCTCCGAGCGCGTTTCGGGCATGCTGAAGAACTACGACTTCATCACCAAGGAGACGCTGGCGTACTTCGAGAAGCGCATGACCCAGGCGCCGCGCGACGCCGACTTCGCCCTCGACTACGTCAAGCGCCATGCCACCACGCCCGAGCTGCAACGTCAGGCGATGGCGGCGCTGACCTTTAAGTGCAACGTGCTATGGACCCAGCTCGACGCGCTGTACTTCGCCTACGTCGCGCCCGGGATGATCCCGCCCGACGCCTGGACGCCCGGCACCGGGCTCGTCGCCGAGACGCAATCGGGGGCACCCGGCACCGGCCGCCTGTCGGCGACCGACGTGCCGCGCCTGCCCCGCGGCGTGCGGATGCGGTTCGACCAGACCCGCGACAAGCACGTGCTGCTCGCCCCCGAGCGCACCTTCGACCTCGACGCCAACGCCGTCGCGGTCCTCAACCTCGTCGACGGCAAGACCAGCGTCGCCGCCATCGCCGACCGGCTCGGCGAGACCTACGCCGCCGACCCGCGCGCGATCGAGGTCGACGTGCTGGCCATGCTGAACGACCTCGCCGGAAAGAGGGTGCTGGAGCGATGAACGCGCTGACCCCGAACGCGGCGGCGATCCCGGCCCCGGTCGGGCTGCTCGCCGAGCTGACGCACCGCTGCCCGCTGCGCTGCCCGTACTGCTCGAACCCGCTCGACCTCGACCGACGCTCGCGCGAGCTCGACACCGCGACCTGGCAGCGGGTGCTGACCGAGGCCGCGGGCCTCGGCGTGCTCCATGTCCACCTGTCCGGCGGCGAGCCGACGGCGCGCAACGACATCGTCGAGATCACCGAGACCTGCGCCAAGCTCGGGCTGTACTCGAACCTGATCACCTCCGGCGTCGGCGGCGCCCTGTCCAAGCTCCAGGCGCTCTACGACGTCGGCCTCGACCACGTGCAGCTCTCGGTGCAGGGCGTGGACGCGGCCAACGCCGAGAAGATCGGCGGCCTGAAGAACGCGCAGCCGCAGAAGATGGAGTTCGCTGCCAAGGTGACCGAGCTCGGCCTGCCGCTGACGCTGAACTCGGTGATCCACCGCGGCAACATCCACGAGGTCGAGGGCTTCATCGACCTCGCGGTGAAGCTCGGCGCCAAGCGCCTCGAGGTGGCGCACACGCAGTATTACGGCTGGGCCTACGTCAACCGCGCCGCGCTGATGCCGAACAAGGCCCAGGTCGATCAGTCGATCCGCATCGTCGAGGCGGCCCGCGAGCGCCTCAAGGGCCAGCTCGTCATCGATCTCGTCGTGCCGGACTACTACGCGAAGTACCCGAAGGCCTGCGCCGGCGGCTGGGGCCGCAAGCTGATCAACGTGACGCCGCAGGGCAAGGTGCTGCCGTGCCATGCGGCCGAGACGATCAGCCATCTCGAGTTCTGGCACGTGACCGAGCATTCGCTCGGCGACATCTGGGCGAACGCCCCGGCCTTCACCGCCTATCGCGGCACCGACTGGATGCAGGAGCCCTGCCGCTCCTGCGACCGGCGCGAGAAGGATTGGGGCGGCTGCCGCTGCCAGGCGCTGGCGCTCGCCGGCGATGCGGCGGCGACGGACCCCGCCTGCTCGCTGTCGCCCCTGCACGCCAAGGTGCGGGCGCTCGCCGTCGAGGAGGCGGCCGAGACGCCGCCCGACTACACCTACCGGACGATCGGGGCCAATATCCCGGCGCCACGCAAGGAGGACGCCCTCTCGTGAAGTGTTTCGTGATCGTCGCTGCGCTGCTTGCCGCGACCCCGGCGCTCGCCGTCGAGGGGGCGCCCGCCGCCCCGGCTCCTGCCCCCGCCGCAGCCGCGCCGGAACAGGCGAACGCCGCGGCGCCCCCGAGCGCGGCCGACCTGCTGTTCGAGCAGCCGCAGCTGAAGAACGCCGCCGCCGGCTCGACGCTGACCTACGACTACCTGCGCCGGTCCGGCATCGCGAAGGGCCCGTTCGGGCCGCCGCTCGACGACACGATCAAGCTCACCCTCGAGCCGGGCACGGGCGGCGACGGCCGCAACATCGCCGTCGAGATGTTCTCGGGCACCAACCGGTTCCCCGCCGGCCCGTTCGAGGACATGTCCGGCAACCCGGTGATCCCGCTGTTTCTGGAGAACCACCTGACCAATCTCGCCCGGGTGCTCCAGGCCAACCCGCGCTACCTGAAGCTCGCGATCCGCAAGGGCCTTCGCGACGGCGCCACCGTCACGCCGATCAAGGTCGACTACAAGGGCCGCTCGGTCGACGCCTGGCAGGTGGTGTCCAGGCCCTTCCTCGGCGATGGGATGGCCCAGCGCATGCGCGGCATGGACAACATGACCTACACCTTCGTCACCTCTCCCGAGGTGCCCGGCGAGATCGTCTCGATCGAGGCGCAATCGAAGAATGCCGAGGGCGGCGAACTCTTGGAGGAGCGGCTGAGCTATGATCAGAAAGCTGGTTGAGGGCTTTGCCCTGTCCGGTGTCGCGCTGACGATGCTGGCGATGCCGGTCGTCGCGGCGGATGCCGAGAACGACTACCCGACCGACGCGCGCGTCGATTACGTCTTCGGCTGCATGGCCGCCAACGGCCAGACCCGCGAGGCGATGCAGCGCTGCACCTGCTCGATCGACCAGCTCGCGGCGATCCTGCCCTACGACAAGTACGTGCAGGCGAGCACCGTGCTCTCGATGCGCCAGGGCATCGGCGCGCGCTCGAACGAGTTCAAGTCGACCAAGGTGTTCGACGACAAGGTCGCCGACCTCCGCCGCGCCCAGGCCGAGGCCGAGATCCGCTGCTACCGCGGCTGAGGCGTCGCCCAGGAACCTTGGAGAGGCCGCCCGGTACCGGGCGGCCTTTTCTCATGGCAACGGGCGCCGTTGCTTCGCCCGGAAAAACCGGCCACATCGACGCGGCGGGAGCCGCCCGCGACGAGCCAGAGAAGCGACGCCCCTTGAGCCATCGACCCGCCGCCCTCGCCGGCTTGCTGCCCGAACTGGGCCGGCGGACCCTCGTGATGGGCATCCTCAACGTCACGCCGGATTCCTTCTCGGATGGCGGCCGCTTCGTCGGCGAGGAAGCCGCCTGCCGGCAGGCCGACGCGCTGGCTGCCGAGGGCGCCGCGCTTGTCGATATCGGCGGCGAGTCCACCCGCCCCGGCCACGTTCCGGTGCCGGCCGAGGAGGAGCAGGCCCGCGTCCTTCCGGCGATCCGGGCCCTGGCGAACCGGCTCTCCGTCCCGATCTCGATCGACACCTACAAGGCCTCGACCGCCGAGAGCGCGCTGGCGGCCGGCGCCCGCATCGTCAACGACGTCTGGGGCCTGCAGCGCGAGCCCGACATCGCCCTTGTCGCCGCCGACCACGGCGCGCCGGTGATGATCATGCACAACCGCGAGACTGTCGACGCCGACCTCGACATCGTCTCGGACATGCTGCGCTTCTTCGAGGTCTCACTCGGCATCGCCCGCCGGGCCGGCATCCCCGACGGCGACATCGTGCTCGATCCGGGCATCGGCTTCGGCAAGAGCTGGAACCAGCACCTCGAAGCGCTGCGGCGCCTGCCCGAGATCCGCGCCCTCGGCTTCCCCATCCTCGTGGGCATCTCGCGCAAGTCGCTGCTCGGCCGGCTGCACGACCGCGAGACCGCGCCGGCCGACCGGCTCAACGGATCGCTCGCGGCGCATGCGCTTGCCGCGACGCTCGGCGCCGACATCGTCCGCGTCCACGACGTCGCCGCCCATGTCGACGCGATGCGCGTGGTCGACGCCGTCCTGCGCCCGGGAGACCGCCGATGAGCGACCGCATCCTCGTCGAGCGCATCGCGGTCTTCGCCCATCACGGCGTGCTGCCCGAGGAGACGCGCCTCGGGCAGCGCTTCTACCTGTCGCTCGATGCGGCCCTCGACCTGGCGCCCGCCGGCCGCTCCGATGACGTGACGCGGACGGTGAGCTACGCCGACCTCGCCGCCATCGCGGTCTCGATCGCCACCGAGCGGCGCTTCGACCTGATCGAGGCGCTGGCCGAGGCGATCGCCGGCGAGATCCTGGCGCGGTTTCCGGCTCTCGAGGCGATCACCGTCCGGGTCGACAAGCCGAGCGCGCCGGTTCCCGCGAACCTCGACGGGATCGCGGTCCTGATCACCCGCAGGCGGGAGGCCCGGGCATGACGCAAGCCTATCTCGGCCTCGGCAGCAACATCGGCGACAAGGCCGGGCATCTCGCCGCCGCGGTGCGGGGTCTCGCGGCGGTTCCCGGCATCCGGATCACCGCGCGGTCGTCCGACTACCGCACCCCGCCCTGGGGCGAGACCGATCAGGACTGGTTCCTCAACGGCGCCCTCGCCATCGAGACCGACCTCGACCCGCACGCCCTGCTCGATACCTGCCTCGGCGTCGAGCGCGATCTCGGCCGCATCCGCGAGCGCCGCTGGGGGCCGCGCGTGATCGACATCGACGTGCTGTCCTATGCCGGCGCCGAGGTCTCGGACGAGCGCCTCGTCCTTCCGCACCGCTACGTCCGCGAGCGCGCCTTCGTGCTGGTGCCGCTCGCCGAGATCGCGCCCGACCTCGTCATCGGCGGCGAGACCGTCGCCGACGCGCTGGCCAAGCTCGACCGCAGCGGCATCGAGCGGAACTGAACGCATCCCGGAACGACGAAGGGCCGGGCGTTCGCCCGACCCTTCGCGAGTGTTATAATATCCTGTCGACGACGCGTTCAGTGCGCGTTCGGCGCGAGCAGCTTGTTCTCTTCCTCTTCGAGCAGCGGCACGTCGAAGTCGCGAAGCACCGCTTCGATGTCGGAGCGGCGCTTGCGCAGGATGGTGTTCAGCGACCGCTTCCAGTCGTTCTCGCCGATCCGTACCGCCATGGCGATGCGGTAGCTCATCGGCGGGCGATCCGGCTCCTTCAGGAGCGGAATCACGTCCATCGCCGTGCCGCTCTGCTTGGCCAGCCATCCGGCGGACGGTCCCCAGAGCACCGCGGCGTCGATCTGCCCGGCCGCAAGGTCGGACACGATCTCGGCACCCACCGTCTGGTTCTTGCGTGCCGGGTCGAGCTGATACGGCGCGTAGGCCTTCATGCTCGAGATCAGGCCGAGGTCGCCCATCCGGTTGACCGGCGGCGTTCCGGCGATGACGCCGATGCGCTTGCCCTTGAGCTTGGGGTCGTCGAGCCCGGACACCCCCGCCAGATCGCCCTGCTTCACGATGAGCGTGTAGACCGAGCGATAGTACGGATTGGTGTTCTGGACGCCCTCGCTGCCGAGGGCCGACCCGACGATCAGGTCGCACAGTCCGGTGCCGAGGGTGTTGCGGACGAAGCCGGGCCCCTGGGTCAGCCAGTAGTAGCGGACCTTGATCTTCAGCTCGTCGGCGATGATCGCCGCGATGCGATTCTCGAAGCCGTCCTCTTTGCGCTCGGAGAACGGCATGTTGCCCGGGTCGCCGCAGACGCGAAGCACGTCTGCGGTGACGAGATCGGGGACGTTCTGCGCCGCCGCGTCCCGCACCCCTACCAGGAGAGGCAGGAGCGCGATCGCGACGGCGGCGTGGGTGCGTGCGCGGCGCATCAGCCGCCCATGCACTCCTTCTCGGCCTTCTTGGCGGCCTCGGGCTTGTCTTCCTTGTCGCCCGGGCGGACGCGGCCCATCGCGCCGGAGGCGCGGGCCTTCAGGTAGACGTAGAGGTCGTCCGAGTAGCACATGACGTTTTTGTTATCGCCGAAGGCGGGCATGACCTTCTGGTCGGACGAGCTCACGTCCTGCTTGCCGCCGGCCAGGATGCCGATGAACTCCTCGTAGGAGAGGTGCTTGAGCGAGTCCTTGAGCGCCGGCGCGTAGGTCGAGCCCATGCCGTCCGGGCCGTGGCAGACGTGGCACTCGGCGTGATAGCGGCGGTAGCCGGAGTAAGTGTACCAGTCGAACTTCTTGCCCGCGTCGGTGATGTGGAAGGTCGGGTGACCTTCGGCATCGAAGTACTTGCCCTCTTCGACCTTCACCGCGGCATCCTTCTTGAGGAGCTTGTCGTCGGGCTCGGCCGACTTGTCGTCGGTGTTCAGCGAGTTGGCGAGGGCGGGCTTGGCATCCTCAGCATGTACGGCGACCATCGAGACGGACGCTAGGGCGAGGGCGGCCAGGAACGGCCGCGTGACGGATTTGCTGAGGTAATGCAACGCAAAAATCTCCCTGGGACCTGAAGGTCGAGCCGCTCTCAGGCGGCCTTTCGCAGCCTTCTTGAGGGCATTCTAATCATAAGAATGCCGGCGCGGAAACCCGCGCCGGCACTCATTTCAGAGCGGCTTCGTGCGACCGATTAGTTCGGCAGCGCGAAGACGGTGAGCTGACCACCGAGGTTGGTGTAGCTCGAGAGGGCGGCGTAACCACCCACCGCGCCGAGACCGGCGTTCGGGTCGGTCAGGCCGGCCGCGAGGCCGATGCCAGCCCAGCCACCGACACCCGACAGGATGCCGACGTACTGCTTGCCCTTGTGCTGGTAGGTCATCACGTTGCCGATGATGCCCGACGGGGTCTTGAACTTGTACAGCTCCTTACCCGTCTTGGAGTCGACGGCCTTCAGGTAGCCCTCGAGCGTGCCGTAGAAGACCACATCGCCGGCGGTGGCGAGAGCGCCCGACCAGACCGAGAACTGCTCGGCGTTCGACCACTTGATCTTACCCTCGACGCCGTCCCAGGCGATGAAGTTACCCATGCCGCCATGGCTGTTCGGCGCGGGGTACATCGACAGGGTCGCACCGACGTAGGGCTGGCCCGGGGTGTAGGTCACCCGGAACGGCTCGTAGTCCATGCAGACGTGGTTGGTGGGCACGTAGAACAGGTTGGTCTTCGGCGAGAACGCAGCAGGCTGCTGGTCCTTGGTGCCGAGGGCCGCCGGGCAGATACCCTTGGAGTTGGTATCCTCGCCGTTCTGCTCGGTGGAGTACTTGGCCTGGACGAGGGGGCGACCGTAGGTCTTGGAGCCCTTGTCCATGTCGACCTTGGAGGCCCAGTTGACGACCGGGTCGAACTTCTCGGCGACGAGGAGCTCGCCGGTGGCGCGGTTGAGGGTGTAGCCGAAGCCGTTGCGGTCGAAGTGGGTCAGCAGCGGGGTC
>NZ_VRUU01000089.1 GCF_008039875.1 Methylobacterium sp. WL119
AACAGCACGACGTCGCCGAGTTCCTTCAGACCGGCGAGGTGCGCCAGCGTTCCGCCGATCTGGCCGGCGCCGTGCTGGTGGCGCGCGGGCCGGAGCCCGGGGGCATCGAGGACGTGTGGCTGCTGTTCGGCGCGCCCGACCGCGGCGCGGTGGACCTGCCGACCGTCTCGCGAAGCGCGGGCGACGCGCTCGCCTGCCCGCCCGGCCAGTGCCGCGCGGTCTCGGATCGCGTGCCGCCGGTGCTGCCGGTGCCGGGCGAGCGCCTGCGCGCCATCGTCGCCGCGGTGGCGGCCGAGGAGCCGCGCACCGAGCTGGCCTTCCAGGCCCGCTGGGCCGAGGAGGACCGCTACGTCGTCCGCTCGGAATGGCTGCGGCTGCCCGACACGGTCGCCGTCGCGATTCTCGGCGCCGGCGAGGGCCGATCGACCCTGGCCCTGTACGCCCGCCCGCAATTCGGGTTGCTCGATGCCGGCGGCAACCGGGCCCGCCTGGAGCGCTGGCTCGACCGGATCGAGGGTTTGGCGCGGGCCGAGGCCGCGCGGTGACGCGGGCGTCTCAGCGCGCGGCGAGCAGCGGCCCGAACACGTCGATCACCCCGTTGATGGTGATCTGGGTGCCGACGCAGAGTAGCAGGAACGCGAACAGCCGGCCGAGCACCCGCGCCCCGATCGGCCCGAGCAGGCTCACCACCCGGTCGGCGGAGGCGTAGATCAGCGCCACCGTGGCGGCGACGCCGAGCGCGGCCAGCGACACGCCGACGTAGAAGCCGAGCCGGTCGGCCATCACGGCCGGACGGTTCGAGCCGAGGGTGATCGCCACCGCGATGGTGCCCGGGCCGGTGGTGAAGGGCAGGGTCAGCGGGAAGAACGCGATCTCGGACAGGGGATCGACCGATCTCTGCCCATCCGCCGGCGGCTGGGCGGGAGCGGCGGCCGCCGCCGCTCGGGGCGCGGTCGGCGCCGCCGCTTGGCTTCCGGCTTGCGCTGCCGCTTGGGTCGCTCCTGGTCCCGTCGTCGAGGAGACCTCGGCCTGCTTGCGCGCCTCGCGGGCCTCCGGCCGGTTCAGCAGCCCCCAGGCGGAGGCGCCGACGACGAGCCCGCCCGCGATGCGGAGCGCGCCGAGCGACACGCCGAAGAAGTTGAGGATCGGCGCGCCGGCCCACAGCGCCGCCAGCATGATCAGCAGCGCGTATCCGCCGATCCGGCCGGCGAGCCAGACCCGGTCGTCGTGGCTGTGCCCCGCCGTCACCTGCGCGAAGATCAGCGCCCCGCCGAGCGGGTTGACGATCGAGAACAGGCTCGAGAGCGCGAGCAGGAACTGCTGGATGGCCGCTTCGACGCTCATGGTGTCTTCGCGATCTCCGTCGAGACGGGGTTGGGCCGGGCCGCCGGCGTCGGCGTGCGGAGCGTCGGGCTTAACCCGGCGCGGGCGCCGGCACGAGCACCCGCGCGGGCGCGAGGCGGCGGGCGCGGTGGACCTGCTGCACGGTGATCGGCCGGTAGAGCTGCTTGGTGGCGTGCACCACGTGGAGGCCGGCGAAGGGGAGCGAGAGGCCCGTCCCGACCCGCTCCCAGGCGGCGGCGGTCTGCAGCATCACCCGCGAGCGCAGCGGCGGCATGTACAGCGTCTCCGCCCAGTCCTCCGGCGAGAACAGCGTGTCGCGCATCAGCCGGCTCAGCTGCGAGCGGCTGTAGGGCTGGCCGTGCCCGAACGGCGTCGCGTCGCGCCGCGCCCAGACCCCGCGCCGGTTCGGCACGACGAGGATCATCCGCCCCCCCGGCGTCAGCGTGCGCCAGACCTCCCGGAGCAGTTCCGTCGGGCTCTCCACCGCCTCGAGCGCATGCACCAGGATCACCCGGTCGATCGCCGCATCCGGCAGCGGCATCATCGTCGGGTCGGCGAGCGCCGAGCACGAGCGGCCGGCGCCGGGCCAGTTCACCACCCCTTGCGTCGCCGGCATGAAGGCCAGCGTCCGCTCGGCGATGCAGTGAACCGGGCTCAGATAAGGCACCGCATAGCCGAGCCCGAGCACGCGCAGGCCGGAGACCGAGCCGAGGAAGCCGTGCAGGGTGCGGGCGACGATCCGGTGCGTCGTGACGCCCAGCGGCGTGGCGTAGAAGGCCCGCAGGTCGGTGACGTCGAGGCGCATGGGTCGGAGCTGGAGCGGCGTCGGGGAAGGCCGGCGTCCCGGCCCGATGGCGATTCAATGGGGCCGGGCACCCGCCGCGACAAGGCGCAGGCGGCGACTTGCAGGGCGACGCGCCGGGGAACCCCCCGGTTTCCGCATCCGTTCCCCGCCCGATACGGCCGGACCGGCCGCGAGCCCGGAGACGCGTTCATGGCCACGGCCCCCGAGATCCGTACCTTCCTGTGCCGCAGCGACAACATCGGCGTGCTCATCCGCGACCCCGCCACCGGCGCCTGCGCGGCGATCGACGTGCCGGAGGCGGCGCCGGTCCTGGCGATGCTGACGCAGACCGGCTGGCGGCTCACCGACATCCTGGTCACCCATCGCCACGGCGACCACATCGCGGGCATCCCGGAGGTCAAGCGCGCGACCGGCGCCCGCGTCACTGCCCCGGCCAAGGCCGGCCCGGCGATCCCCGACGTGGACCGCACCGTGTCGGAGGGCGACACCGTCCGGGTCGGCGACCTCTCGGCCGAGGTGTGGGAGACGCCGGGGCATTGCGCCGACCACGTCACCTACTGGTTCGCCGAGCCGGGAATCGTGTTCTCCGGCGACACCCTGTTCACCCTCGGCTGCGGCCGGGTGATGGAAAGCCCGCCCGAGACCCTGTGGCGGTCGCTCGAGCGGTTCCTGCCGCTGCCGGATGCGACACAAGTGTACAGCGGGCACGATTACGTGCTGTCGAACGCCCGCTTCGCGGTCGCAGCAGAGCCCGGCAACGCGGATCTGCACGGCCGCCTGCGCGAAGCGGAAGAGCTAAAATCCTCCGGCCGCTTCCTGGTTCCCTCTACGATGGCGGCGGAACGGGCGACCAACCCGTTCCTGCGAAGCGGCCTGCCGGCACTGAAGACGGCGGTGGGACTCGACGAAGCTGCTGACCCGTCAACGGTTTTTGTTGCACTGCGAGAATGGAAGAACCGCTTCTGACGCACAGGTTTTCAAGGAAATTTTGTTGCCTTCTCAAAGAGAAGTGAACATAGGACATTCGACAGGCGCTAAACCGTCTGATCGATAGGCTCCCGGAGGGAGGCTCGACGTCAACGGAAGCGTGTTCCCGCTTCTTTCGGTCAGATGGGGGTCCGTCTCGCCTTACCACCTCTCGTCCTCACGCCTCCCGCTTCCCTTCCTTCAACCGGATCCCGAGCCGCGTTCCGAAGAGCCCGCCGCCAAAGCGACGGCGACGGGACGGTCCCCGTCCGATGCGGACCGTCCGGCCCGCGCCCCCGCGGCCGCCCGATCCCGGGTGGCGCCGATCTCCGCCGACGTGCGGCTGCTCGGGATCGCCACCGAGCACCTGGCCCGGCTCGGCCCCAAGCGGGTCACCGTCGTCGCCGTCGCCGCCGAAGCCGGCATGACGCACGCCAACGTCTACCGCTACTTCCCCTCGAAGGACGCCCTGCTCGACGCCGTCGCCGGCCGCTGGCTGCGGGACATCGAGACCCGCCTGGCCGGCATCGCCGACGCGCCCGACCCGGCCGACGACAAGATCGAGCGGCTGCTGACCGCGCTCGCCGCCCTGCAGCGCGACGCGCTCCAGGACGAGCCGAACCTGTTCGCGGTCCATCTCGACGCCACGGTCGCCGCCAGGCCGATCGCCCGCCGCCACCGGGTCCGCCTGCGCAGCCTGGTCGAGCGGGTGATCGAGGAGGGGATGGCCACCGGCACCTTCTCGGCGCGCGACCGCGAGCGCGCCATCGCCTACATCTTCGATGCGAGCTACCGCTTCACCCATCCCCTGGCGATCCAGCACGACGCCGAGGTGCCGCGCGATCTGGTCGACGCCCGCTTCGGCGCGGTGATTCACGCGATCCAGCGGGTGCTGCGCGCGGGTATCCTCTGAGCGGAATGACAGGTTCAAAAAGTTGTCATAGCGCCGATCCCGAATTGGCAATCTCCTCCTAAAGCCCTCGAAAAGCTTAGCTTTTCGAGGGCTTTGTTTTGTGCGCCGCACATCCGCCCTGGCCCGAACCCTGCTTGGGCGATCTGCGTCGGGTTGATGGGGCGGTGCTTTTCGGCCACACAGCCGCGCAGGAAAACCGGTCGCGTCGGGCGGCGCCTCGGACGGACTTTCGACCCCCGAGTCGTCGACGCGCTCGCCTCACCCTTTCACGCTAAGCTGGAGACGTCTCGGACATGGCACGCAGCAAGATCGCGCTCATCGGCGCCGGCCAGATCGGCGGAACGCTGGCGCACCTCGCCGGTCTGAAGGAACTCGGCGACGTCGTGCTGTTCGACATCGTCGACGGCGTGCCGCAGGGCAAGGCGCTCGACATCGCCGAATCGGCCCCGGTCGACGGCTTCGACGCGAAGTATTCGGGTGCGAGCGACTATTCGGCGATCAAGGGCGCCGACGTGGTGATCGTCACCGCCGGCGTGCCGCGCAAGCCCGGCATGAGCCGCGACGACCTGATCGGGATCAACCTGAAGGTCATGGAGGCCGTCGGCACCGGCATCAAGGAGAACGCGCCGGACGCGTTCGTGATCTGCATCACCAACCCGCTCGACGCCATGGTTTGGGCGCTGCAGAAGTTCTCGGGCCTGCCGACGAACAAGGTCGTCGGCATGGCCGGCGTGCTCGACTCGGCCCGCTTCCGCCACTTCCTGGCCGAGGAGTTCAAGGTCTCGGTCGAGGACGTCACCGCCTTCGTGCTCGGCGGCCACGGCGACGACATGGTGCCGCTCACTCGCTACTCGACGGTCGCCGGTGTGCCGCTGACCGACCTGGTCAAGCTCGGCTGGACCACCCAGGAGAAGCTCGACGCCATGGTCGAGCGGACCCGCAAGGGTGGCGGCGAGATCGTCAACCTGCTGAAGACCGGCTCGGCCTTCTACGCGCCGGCGGCCTCCGCCATCGCGATGGCCGAGAGCTACCTCAAGGACAAGAAGCGGGTCCTGCCCTGCGCCGCCTACCTCGACGGCCAGTACGGCATCTCCGGCATGTATGTCGGCGTGCCCGTCGTGATCGGCGAGAACGGCGTCGAGCGCGTGCTCGAGGTGACCTTCGACGCGGCCGAGAAGGCGATGTTCGAGAAGTCGGTCGGCGCGGTGAACACGCTGATCGAGGCCTGCAAGGGCGTGAACCCGGCGCTCGCCTAAAAACATTGGGCGAATAGCGAATAGGGGCTAGCGAAGACAGAGCCACGTGCTCTCTGCTGCCCCGGCTCGCTATTCGCCATTCGCCACTCCCTATTCGCCTGCGGAGCGCACATGAACATCCATGAATACCAAGCCAAGGCGGTGCTGAAGGAGTTCGGCCTGCCCGTCTCCAAGGGCGTCGCGATCTTCAGGCCCGAGGAGGCGGAAGCCGCCGCGCGCGAGCTCGGCGGCCCGGTCTGGGTGGTGAAGTCGCAGATCCACGCGGGCGGGCGCGGCAAGGGCACCTTCAAGGGCGCGCCGGCCGGGGCCAAGGGCGGCGTGCGCGTCACCAAGTCGATCGACGAGGTGAAGCAGTTCGCCGGCGAGATGCTCGGCCAGACGCTGGTCACGATCCAGACCGGCGAGGCCGGCAAGCAGGTCAACCGGCTCTACATCGAGGAAGGCGCGCAGATCGCCGCCGAGTTCTACCTGTCGATGCTGGTCGACCGCGAGACCGGGCAGGTCGCCTTCGTCGTCTCGACCGAGGGCGGCATGGACATCGAGACGGTGGCCCACGACACCCCCGAGAAGATCGTCACCTTCTCGGTCGACCCGGCCACCGGCATCATGCCTCATCACGGCCGCGCCGTCGCCAAGGCGCTGGGGCTCGCCGGCCCGCAGGCGAAGGAAGCGGGCGAGCTCACCGCCAAGCTCTACGCGGCCTTCACGGCCAAGGACATGAGCATGCTTGAGATCAACCCGCTGGTGCTGACCGGCGACGGCCATCTCAAGTGCCTCGACGCCAAGATCTCGTTCGACTCGAACGCGCTCTACCGCCACCCCGACATCGTCGCGCTCCGCGACGAGACCGAGGAGGACGCCAAGGAGATCGAGGCCTCGAAGTACGACCTCGCCTACATCGCGCTCGACGGCACGATCGGCTGCATGGTCAACGGCGCCGGCCTCGCCATGGCGACGCTCGACATCATCAAGCTCTACGGCGAGGAGCCGGCGAACTTCCTCGACGTCGGCGGCGGCGCGACCGAGGAGAAGGTCACCGCGGCCTTCAAGATCATCACCGCCGACCCGCAGGTGAAGGGCATCCTCGTCAACATCTTCGGCGGGATCATGAAGTGCGACGTCATCGCCCGCGGCGTGATCGCGGCGGTGAAGACGGTGGGCCTGGAGGTGCCGCTCGTCGTGCGCCTCGAGGGCACCAACGTCGAGGAAGGCAAGGCGATCATCAGCGGCTCGGGGCTCAACGTGATCCCGGCGGACGATCTCGACGCCGCCGCGCAGAAGATCGTCGCCGCCGTGAAGAAGGGCTGAAGCGTTATGTCCATCCTCATCGACGCGAACACCAAGGTCATCTGCCAGGGCTTCACCGGCAAGAACGGGACCTTCCATTCCGAGCAGGCGCTGGCCTACGGCACCAAGATGGTCGGCGGCACCTCGCCCGGCAAAGGCGGCTCCAAGCACCTCAACCTGCCGGTCTTCGACACGGTCGGCGAGGCCCGCGAGGCCACCGGCGCGACCGCGTCCGTGGTCTACGTGCCGCCGCCGGGCGCGGCCGACGCGATCTGCGAGGCGATCGCGGCCGAGATGCCGCTGATCGTCTGCATCACGGAAGGCATCCCGGTGCTCGACATGGTGCGGGTCAAGCGTGCGCTGATCGGCTCGAAGTCGCGCCTCATCGGGCCGAACTGCCCCGGTGTCGTCACCGCCGGCGAATCGAAGATCGGCATCATGCCGGCCAACATCTTCAAGCCGGGCTCGGTCGGCATCGTCTCGCGCTCCGGCACGCTGACCTACGAGGCGGTGTTCCAGACCTCGACCGCCGGCCTCGGCCAGACCACCGCGGTCGGCATCGGCGGCGACCCGGTGAAGGGCACCGAGTTCATCGACATGCTCGAGATGTTCCTCGCCGACGAGAAGACGACGTCGATCGTGATGATCGGCGAGATCGGCGGCTCGGCCGAGGAGGAGGCGGCGCAGTTCCTGGCCGACGAGGCCAAGCGCGGCCGCAAGAAGCCGATGGTCGGCTTCATCGCCGGCCGCACCGCGCCTCCGGGCCGCCGCATGGGCCATGCCGGCGCGATCATCTCCGGCGGCAAGGGCGGCGCCGAGGACAAGATCGCGGCAATGGAGGCCGCGGGCATCCGCGTCTCGCCGTCGCCGGCGCGCCTCGGCTCGACGCTGGTCGAGGTCCTGAAGGGCTGAAACCGAGTGACAGCCGCGCGCGTATGACCCGCGCGCGGCTGTGTTGCAGCGCACGCAAGCCGGTGACGCCCATATGATGGGCGACGGAGCGCCCGCTTCGTGCGCCCACAGGAATCGCAGCGCGGCCCGCGCCTTCCGCTCGCGGAGGCGCCTCCCGCGCGATGACGCGGCTCATCCGCACCGGCGGAGGGCCCGAAGGACAGGATGACCCGCCGATGGCACGCCAGGACGTGAACGAAGCGCTGCTGGAAACCTCGTTCCTCTACGGCGGCAACGCCGCCTACATCGAGGAATTGCAGGCGGCCTACGCCCGCAACCCGGCTTCGGTCGACCCCGAGTGGCAGAGCTTCTTCAAGGGGCTCGGCGAGGACGAGACCCTGGTCGAGAAGAACGCGGCCGGCGCCTCGTGGACCAAGCCGAACTGGCCGGTGCCGGCCAACGGCGAGATCGTCTCGGCGCTCGACGGCAACTGGGCGACCCTGGAGAAGGCGGTCGGCGAGAGGATCCTCGCCAAGGGCGCGGAGAAGGGCGAGCAGAGGCCCGGCAAGCCCGCCGACGGCCTCGCCGTCACCGGCAAGACCGGCGTCTCGGTCGAGCAGGCGACCAAGGATTCGGTTCGCGCGATCATGCTGATCCGCTCGTACCGCATGCGCGGCCACCTGCACGCCAAGCTCGACCCGCTCGGGCTGGCCCCCCGCGGCGACCACGAGGAACTGCATCCGCAGCATTACGGCTTCCTCGAATCCGACTGGGACCGGCCGATCTTCCTCGACAACGTGCTCGGGCTGGAATTCGCCACGATCCGCGAGATCGTCGCGATCCTGGAGCGGACCTACTGCCAGACCCTCGGCGTCGAGTTCATGCACATCTCCGATCCTGAGGAGAAGGCGTGGCTGCAGGAGCGCATCGAGGGCAAGGACAAGGAGATCTCGTTCACCCCCGAAGGGCGCCGCGCGATCCTCAACAAGCTGATCGAGGCCGAGGGCTTCGAGAAGTTCCTCGACCTCAAGTACACCGGCACCAAGCGCTTCGGCCTCGACGGCTCGGAGGCGATGATCCCGGCGCTCGAGCAGATCATCAAGCGCGGCGGCGCGCTCGGCGTGCGCGAGATCGTGCTCGGCATGGCCCACCGTGGGCGCCTCAACGTGCTCACCAACGTGATGGCAAAGCCGTTCCGTGCGGTGTTCAACGAGTTCAAGGGCGGCTCAGCCTCGCCGGCCGAGGTCGAGGGCTCGGGCGACGTGAAGTACCATCTCGGTGCCTCGTCCGACCGCGCCTTCGACGGCAACAACGTCCACCTGTCGCTCACCGCCAACCCGTCGCACCTCGAGATCGTCGATCCCGTGGTGCTCGGAAAGGTCCGCGCCAAGCAGGACCAGCGCGCCAAGCCGAACGTCGTGCGCGCCAGCGTGATGCCGCTCCTGATCCACGGCGACGCGGCCTTCGCCGGCCAGGGCGTGGTCGCCGAGTGCCTCGGGCTGTCGGGCCTGAAGGGCCACCGCACCGGCGGCTCGATCCACTTCATCATCAACAACCAGATCGGCTTCACCACCGATCCGCGCTTCTCGCGCTCCTCGCCGTACCCGTCCGACGTGGCGAAGATGGTCGAGGCGCCGATCTTCCATTGCAACGGCGACGACCCGGAGGCGGTGACCTTCGCCACCAAGGTCGCGGTCGAGTACCGCCAGAAGTTCGGCAAGCCGGTCGTGATCGACATGCTGTGCTACCGCCGCTTCGGCCACAACGAGGGCGACGAGCCGGCCTTCACCCAGCCGAAGATGTACCAGCGCATCCGCAAGCACACCTCGGTGCTGGAGAGCTACGCGCGCAAGCTGATCGAGAACGGCACCCTGAGCCAGGAGGCCTACGACGCCCGAAAGGCCGAGTTCCGGGCGATGCTCGACGCCGAGCTCGAGGTCGCCGGCACCTACAAGGCCAACAAGGCCGACTGGCTCGACGGGCGCTGGTCCGGCTTCAAGGCCGTGCACGAGGACGTGGACGACCCGCGCCGCGGCCGCACCGGCGTGCCGGTCGAGACCCTGCGCGAGATCGCGCAGAAGATCACCCAGGCGCCCCCCGGCTTCCACCTGCACCGCACGATCCAGCGCTTCATGGACAACCGCGCCAAGGCGGTGGAGACCGGCGTCGGCATCGACTGGGCGACCGCCGAGGCCCTGGCCTTCGGCGCGACCATGCTCGACGGCAACCGCGTCCGGCTCTCGGGCCAGGACGTCGAGCGCGGCACCTTCTCGCAGCGCCACGCCGTGGTGATCGACCAGGAGAACGAGCAGCGCTTCACGCCCCTCAACGCCATCCGCGAGGGCCAGGCGCCGCTGGAGGTGATCAACTCGATGCTGTCCGAGGAGGCGGTGCTCGGCTTCGAGTACGGCTACTCGGCGGCCGAGCCGAACGCGCTCGTGCTGTGGGAGGCGCAGTTCGGCGACTTCGCCAACGGCGCGCAGGTGGTGATCGACCAGTTCATCGCGTCCGGCGAGCGCAAGTGGCTGCGCATGTCCGGCCTCGTGATGCTGCTGCCCCACGGCTACGAGGGGCAGGGGCCGGAGCACTCCTCCGCCCGCCTGGAGCGCTACCTCCAGAGCTGCGCCGAGGACAACATGCAGGTCGCCAACTGCTCGACGCCGGCGAACTACTTCCACATCCTGCGCCGGCAGCTGAAGCGCGACTTCCGCAAGCCGCTGATCCTGATGACGCCGAAGTCGCTGCTGCGCCACAAGCGGGCGGTGTCGACGATCGAGATGATCGCCGAGGGGTCGAGCTTCCACCGCATCCTGTGGGACGACGCCGAGCACGACGAGAGCGGGGTCAAGCTCGTCCGCGACGACAAGGTCCGCCGCGTCGTGCTGTGCTCGGGCAAGGTCTACTACGACCTGTTCGAGGAGCGCGAGAAGCGCGGCGTCAACGACGTCTACCTGCTGCGCGTCGAGCAGCTCTACCCATTCCCGCTCAAGGCGTTGGCCAACGAGATGGGCCGCTTCCGCAATGCCGAGGTGGTGTGGTGCCAGGAGGAGCCCAAGAACATGGGCGCCTGGGCCTTCGTCGAGCCCTACCTCGAATGGGTGCTCGGCCAGGCCGGCTCCGCGGTGAAGCGCGCCCGCTACGTCGGCCGCCCGGCCTCGGCCTCGACCGCCGTGGGGCAGATGTCGAAGCACCAGGCCCAGCTGCAGGCCTTCCTCAACGAGGCCCTCGCGGTCTGAATGTCCTCACCTATGGCGGCGGCTCTCCGGGGCCGCCGCTCACCCTTCCCGGCCGTCCGGTACGGCCCAACCGATCCGGCATGAGCTGACACAATGGCAACCGACATCCTCGTCCCGACGCTCGGCGAATCCGTCAGCGAGGCCACCATCGGCCGCTGGTTCAAGAAGCCGGGCGACACGGTCGCGGCCGACGAGCCCCTGGTCGAGCTCGAGACCGACAAGGTGACCCTCGAGGTCAACGCCCCCGCCGCCGGCGAGCTCGGCGAGATCCTGGTCAAGGACGGCGAGACGGTGGAGCCGGGCGCGCTGCTCGGCTCGATCGTCGAGGCGAGCGGCGGCGGCGCCAAGCCCGCGCCCAAGGAGGCCGCGCCCAAGGAGGCCGCGCCGAAGAAGGAGGCCGAGGCCAAGTCCGAGAGCCGCAGCGAGGCGCCGAAGGCGTCCGCCCCCGATGCCAAGGCGGTCGAGGAGGCCCCGGCCAAGGAATCGGCCGCCGGCTACGGCAACCACGGCGACGCGGCGCCCCCGGCCGCCCGCCCCTCCGACGACAACGGCCCGGCGGTCGGCAAGCTGTCGCGGGAATCGGGCATCGACCCGTCGAGCGTCAACGGCAGCGGCAGGGACGGCCGCGTGACCAAGGGCGACATGCTCGGCGCGATCGCGAAGCGGCCCGCGCAGGCGGCTCCCGCCCCGGCCAAGGAGGCGCGCCCGACGCCGCCGCGCCCGGCCTCGAAGCCGGACGACGCCGCCCGCGAGGAGCGGGTGCGGATGACCAAGCTGCGCCAGACCATCGCTCGCCGCCTCAAGGACGCGCAGGACACCGCCGCGATGCTCACCACGTTCAACGACGTGGACATGGGCGCGGTGATGGCGCTGCGCGCGCAGTACAAGGACGTCTTCGAGAAGAAGCACGGCACGAAGCTCGGCTTCATGGGCTTCTTCACCAAGGCGGTGATCGGGGCGCTCAAGGACGTGCCGGCGGTCAACGCCGAGATCGACGGGCAGGACCTCGTCTACAAGAACTACTACCACATCGGCATCGCCGTCGGGACCGACAAGGGTCTCGTCGTGCCGGTGGTGCGCAACGCCGACGACCTCTCGATCGCCGGCATCGAGAAGACGATCTCGGGCTTCGGCCGCAAGGCCCGGGACGGCAAGCTCTCGATCGACGAGATGCAGGGCGGCACCTTCACCATCACCAACGGCGGCATCTACGGCTCGCTGATGTCGACCCCGATCCTCAACGCGCCGCAATCGGGCATCCTCGGGATGCACCGCATCGAGGAGCGCCCGGTGGTCCGCAACGGCAAGATCGAGGCGCGGCCGATGATGTATCTCGCCCTCTCCTACGATCACCGCATCGTCGACGGGAAGGAGGCCGTGACCTTCCTGGTGCGGGTGAAGGAGGCGCTGGAGGATCCGGCGCGGCTCGTCCTGGATCTGTAAGGCCGGCGCGATGCTCACCCCCGATGCCGTCGCGGTCGTCACCGGCGGCGGCCGCGGCATCGGCCGTGCGGTATCCCTGCTCGCGGCGCGGCACGGCTATCGCGTCTGCCTGAGCTACGTCTCCGACGCGGCCGCGGCCGCCTCGGTGGTCGCGGCGATCGAAGCCGAGGGCGGCCAGGCCGTCGCGGTGCGCTGCGACGTGGCGGAGGAGGCCGACGTGATCACCCTGTTCGCGGCGGCCGACCGTCTCGGCACCGTCACGGCGCTGGTCAACAATGCCGGGGTGGTCGATCTCTCCGCGCCCGTGTCCGAGATGAGCGCCGCCCGGCTCCACCGGATGATGGCGACCAACGTCGTCGGCAGCTTCCTCTGCGCCCGCGAGGCGGTGCGGCGGATGTCGACGAAGCAGGGCGGCCGGGGCGGGGCCGTCGTCAACGTCTCGTCGATCGCGGCGCGCCTCGGCGGGGCCGGGCAGTTCGTCGACTACGCCGCCTCGAAGGGAGCGATCGACAGCTTCACGATCGGCCTCGCCCGCGAGGTGGCCGATGCCGGCATCCGGGTGAACGCCGTGGCGCCCGGTATCATCGACACCGAGATCCATGCCAGCGGCGGCACGCCCGACAAGGTGGCGGCGATGGGACCGGGCGTGCCGATGAGGCGCGCCGGCACCGCCGACGAAGTCGCCGCCCCGGTGCTCTGGCTGCTCTCCGACGAGGCGGCCTACACCACCGGCGCCATCCTCGACGTCTCGGGCGGTCGGTGATCCCCGGCAACGAATGAATCCGGCGGCGACCCGCCACGGCGGTCGCCGCACGCGCATGCAGGAACGAACAGAACCATGAGCACCTACGATCTCGTCGTCATCGGCACCGGCCCCGGCGGCTATGTCTGCGCCATCCGCGCCGCGCAGCTGGGCCTGCGCACCGCCGTCGTCGAGAAGCGCGCGACCCATGGCGGCACCTGCCTGAACGTCGGCTGCATCCCGTCGAAGGCGCTGCTGCACGCCTCCGAGGCGTTCGAGGAGGCGACCAAGCACTTTCCCGATCTCGGCATCGAGGTCGGCACGCCGAAGCTCGACCTCGCCAAGATGCAGGGGTTCAAGCAGAGCGGCGTCGACGGCAACACCAAGGGCGTCGAGTTCCTGCTGAAGAAGAACAAGGTCGACACCATCCGCGGCACCGGCAGGATCGCCGGCGCCGGCCGCGTCGAGGTCACGTCGGAGGACGGCGGAAACCAGATGCTGGAGACCAAGAACATCGTCATCGCCACCGGCTCGGACGTGACGCGCCTGCCCGGCGTCGAGATCGACGAGAAGACCGTGGTCTCCTCCACCGGCGCGCTCGAGCTCGCGGCGGTGCCGAAGAAGCTCCTGGTGATCGGCGCGGGCGTGATCGGCCTCGAGCTCGGCTCGGTCTGGCGCCGGCTCGGGGCCGAGGTCACCGTGGTCGAGTATCTCGACCGGGTGCTGCCGGGGATGGACGGCGAGGTCGGCAAGCAGTTCCAGCGGATCATGTCCAAGCAGGGCATCGCCTTCAAGCTCTCGACCAAGGTCACCGGCGTGGCGACCGGCGCGGGCGGCGCGACCGTCACCGTCGAGCCGGCGGCGGGCGGCGAATCCGAGACGCTTCAGGCCGACGTGGTGCTCGTGGCGATCGGGCGGGTGCCCTACACCGAGGGGCTCGGCCTCGAGGGCGTCGGCGTCGGGCTCGACAACAAGGGCCGGATCCAGACCGACAGCCACTACGCCACCAACGTCACCGGCATCTACGCGATCGGCGACGTGATCGCCGGGCCGATGCTCGCGCACAAGGCCGAGGACGAGGGCGTCGCGGTGGCCGAGATCCTGGCCGGCCAGTCCGGCCACGTGAACTACGCGGTGATCCCGAACGTGGTCTACACCTATCCGGAGGTCGCCTCGGTGGGGAAGACCGAAGAGGAGCTGAAGAAGGACGGCATCGCCTACAACGCGGGCAAGTTCCCCTTCACCGCCAACGGGCGGGCCAAGGCCAACGGCACCACCGAGGGCTTCGTGAAGGTGCTGGCCGACGCCGCGAGCGACCGGGTGCTCGGCGTCCACATCGTCGGCGCCGATGCCGGCAACCTCATCGCCGAGGTGGCGGTGGCGATGGAGTTCGGGGCGTCGGCCGAGGACATCGCCCGCACCTGCCACGCCCACCCGACCCTGACGGAAGCGGTGAAGGAGGCCGCGCTCGCGGTCGGGAAGCGCGCGATCCACGTCTGAGGACGCGGCCGCGCCCGTCGCTCAGGCCGAGCGGCGGGCCGGGGCGAGGGCGGCGATGCGCAGGAGGGCGGTCGGGGCCGGCGGCGCGGTGATCGCGTTCAACAGGTACGGCCGCCGCAGACCGAGCGCGTGGTGGAGCGTGAGGTCGATGTCGCGGGCGTGGAACGGCATCTTCAGGACGAAGGTGGCGCCGAAGTAGCGGGCGGCCTGGGCGATCGGCTCGGGATCGCCGCTGGTCAGCATCGTGAGGCGCGTCGTCAGGTTTAGGGTCTGAACCTGGCAGGCGAGCTCGAGGCCGTCGGTCCCGTTGAGCTTCACGTCGACGAAGGCGAGCGGGTAGGCGTCGGTCTTCAGGAGCTTCAGGGCGTGCCGGCCGCAATCCGTCTCGTCGATCTCGAGGGCGAAGCCGCTGCGCGCCAGCACCCGCCCGATCGCCGCGCGCGCCGCGTCCGACGAGGAGGCGAGCAGGATGCGCGTCGGCTGCCGGCGCCGGGTGTCGGCGTGCAGCAGGCTCTCGATGTGGGCGGTGTCGAGGGGCACCTTCAGCACCTCGTAGGCGCCGAGCGAGACCGCGAGTTCCTGCCACTGCGCGAAGACGCGGGCGGCGATCAGCACGAGGCAGGGCAGGGTGGCGCCGCGCTTGCGCGCCACCGCCACCGCTTCCGGGCCGCTCACCCCTTCGAGCTGGAGGCCGACGAAGGCCAGGGCCGGCTTGTGCGCGAGGGCGAGATCGATCAGCGCCTCGCCCGAGGCCGTTTGCACGATCACGGCCCTGGGATCGAAGTGCGACACCACCGCGGCGAGTTCGGCCCGGCGTCCCGCGTCGCGATCGGCGATGAGGACGGTGCCGGCTTGCGGGGGCCGGACCGCGCTTCCGATATCGGCGTGTTCGCCCGCCATGGTTCCTGTCCAGTCCGATCCTATGACAAGAGAAATAGCGCTCAAATCTCTCGGCAAGCTTAATGGCTGGCCGAACCGGCTATTTGCTCTGTCTAGTGTGTCAACGTGTCATCTCAATGCACGTCGCGTGTCACGCCCCCGTCGGCACGGCACGGCCGGCGCGCGGATGGGTGGCGTCGAAGGCGCTCATCAGGCGGGCCGCGTCGACCTTGGTGTAGAGCTGCGTCGTCGAGAGCGAGGCGTGGCCGAGCAGCTCCTGGATCGCGCGCAGCTCGCCCTGCCGCGCCAGGAGATGCGTCGCGAAGGAGTGCCGCAGGGCGTGCGGCGTGGCGCTGTCGGGCAGCCCGAGAGCGCCGCGGGCGCGGGCGACGACGTACTGGATGATCCGCGGCGAGAGCGGGCCGCCGCGGGCGCCGACGAAGAGCGGCCCCTCCGGCGGCAGCGGGTGCGGGCAGGCGGCGAGGTAGGCGGCGACCGCCTCGGCCACCACCGGCAGCACCGGGACCATCCGCTGCTTCGCGCCCTTGCCCAGCACCGTCACCGCGTCGATGCCGGGCACCGGGGCATCGCGCCGCGCCAGCCCCAGCGCCTCCGAGATGCGCAGGCCCGCGCCGTACAGCAGCGCGAGCACCGCCGCGTCGCGCAGCAGGATCCAAGGGTCGCGGTCCTCGTCGGCGCGCAGCGACACGTCGGTGAGGGCGCGGGCGGCCGCCACCGGCAGCGGACGCGGCAGGCGCCGCTCCATTTTGGGCGAGCGCACGGCGCCGAGCGCCGCCACGGTGCCGTGACCCTCGCGCTCGAGGTGCTTGGCGAAGGAGCGCAGGCCGGCCAGGGCCCGCATCAGCGAGCGGCCGCCGACCTCGTTGGCCCGCCGCGCGGCCATGAAGGCGCGGACGTCGCGCGGCTTCAACGCGACGATCGCGGGGATCGTCGGCGTGCCGGTGCGGGCGTCGAGATGGGCGAGGAACTGGCGCAGGTCGCGCTCGTAGGCCTCCACCGTGTTGGCGGACATCCGCCGCTCGGCCGCGAGGCTGAGGCCCCAGGCGCGGGCGGCGGCAAGGAGGGCGGCATCGCCCGGCATCGCGGGAAGGACGGAGCCCGACGCGGGAGCGGAAGTCGGCATCGGGTCTTCCTCGCGGAGCGCGCCCGCGTCGAGCGCGCGAGCCGGTCACTGGACGCCCGCGCGGTTGCCCGGCGGTTAACGGGTCTTCTCGATCCCCATCGCCTTGATGCGCGAGGCCAACGTCGTCGGGCGCAGCCCCATGAGCTCGGCGGCGCCGCCGGGGCCGAACACCTTGCCGCCGGTGAGCGAAAGGGCGGCGGCGATCTCGGCGCGGTCGCGGGCGCGGCGGTCGGCCTCCTTCGGCGGCCGGTCGGCGGGAAGCGCCGGCGGCGTCGCGTCGACGGGGCCCGCGGGATCGGGCCGTTCGGATTCGCGCCGTTCGGATTCGGGCAGGTCGAAGCGCAGGCGGCCGCGGACGGCGAGGATGGCGGCGCGCTCGATCACGTTCTCCAGCTCGCGCACGTTGCCGGGCCAGGCGTAGCGGGCGAGCCGGCGCACGTCGCCCTCGGTCAGCCGCGGCTCGGGGATGTTCAGGCGGCGTGCGGCCCCCGTCAGGACGTGCTGGGCGATCGGCGCGATGTCCTCGGGGCGCTCGCGGAGCGGGCTCGCGGCCAGCGGGAAGACGTTGAGGCGGAAGTACAGGTCCTCGCGGAACCGGCCGCGGCGCACCTCCTCCCGCAGGTCGCGGTTGGTGGCGGCGACGAGGCGGATGTCGACGGCGCGCGTGCGCTCCTCGCCGACGCGCTCGAACGAGCGCTCCTGCAGCACCCGCAGCAGCTTGCCCTGGAGATCGAGCGGGATCTCGCCGACCTCGTCGAGGAACAGCGTGCCGCCGTCGGCGAGTTCGAAGCGCCCGACGCGATCGCGCAGCGCACCGGTGAACGCGCCGCGGGCATGGCCGAAGAACTCGCTCTCGAACAGCTCGCGCGGCACCGCGGCGCAGTTCACGCGGATCATCGGCCGGTCGCGCCGCCGGCTGGCCTCGTGGATCGCGCGGGCGATCAGCTCCTTGCCGGTGCCGGACTCGCCGGTGATCAGCACGGTGGCGTCGGTGCCGGCCACGAGGTCGATCTGGCGCAACGTCGCCGCGATGGCGGGGGAACGGCCGATGATGCCCTGGTGGTGGCGCTCCAGCCGGATTTCCTCCTTCAGGTAGGCGTTCTCCAGCTCCAGCCGCTCGCGCAGGGAATCGACCTCGGCGAGCGCGCTGCGCAGCCGTTCCTCGGCCTCGCGCCGCTGGCTGATGTCGCGGAACACGATGACGGCGCCGAGCAGACGCCCGCGATCCCGGATCGGCGTCGAGGTGTACGCCACCGGGAACGCGGTGCCGTCGCGCCGCCAGAACACCTCGTCGTCGACCTGGCGCACCGCGCCGTCGCGGAAGGCCGCGTAGATCGGGCAGTCGCGGTGCGGGTAATGCGCGCCGTCGGAGCGGGTGTGGTGCACGGTGGCGTGCATGTCCTTGCCGACGAGGTCGGCGGCCCGCCAGCCGAGCATGCGCTCGGCGGCCGGGTTGACGAAGGTGGTCGCCCCATCGGCGTTGACGCCGTAGATGCCCTCGCCGGCGGCCCGCAGGATCAGCTGGTTCCCGCGCTCGATGTCGCGGAAGATGCGCTCCATCCGCTGCCACTCGGCGATGCCGGCGCGCATGTGGTCGTCGGCCTGCCCGTCGACCGCCCGCCGACGGCGCGCCTCGAGATCGGAGAGCGTCAGGAGAAGCCGCAGCGGGTCGCCCGCGAGCGGGCTCGCGGCGTATTCGAGGCGCAGCCCGCGGCCGTCCGCGTGGCGCGGCTCCAGCGTCCGCGACCACCATTGCCCCTTGGCGAAGGCGCCCTGCGTGAACACCACCAGCGCGGGCCGCTGGCCCGGATGCAGCGCGCTCGCCGTGATCCTGCGGAGCGCCGCGCGGTCGTAGCCGAGCAGGCGCGCCGCGGCCGGGTTGGCGTCGACGATCCGGTCGGCCTCGGGCTCCAGCACCAGCATCGCCTCCCGGTGCTGCTCGAAGACCGGCCCGAAATCCTCGATCATGTCGGCCCCAACGCACCCGTCTCGCTACGAGACTTCGTGGTCATACCACGAGATCTCGTCGGGCACGAGATCTCGTAGCTGATCATCCTTAGGCCAAGTCGCTGCTCCCGCGGCGGTTCTTCGCAACGACCCAGCTGGCACATCGCTTGCGCAAGCCTCGCTCGAGCGCGCCCCGCCGGCAGACCACGCGGCGGGGCGCGACCGATCTCACAACCTGCCGGAGTGCCGACCATGAAGCGCGAAGACCTCACCGAGAAGCTCCTCGACATCAAGCGCGACAAGGGCTGGACCTGGAAGTACATCCAGGACGAGATCGGCGGGCTCTCGCCGATCCTGATCACCGCCGCCTGCATGGGCCAGATGAAGCTGCCGAAGGCGCAGGCCGCCAAGGCCGCCGCGCTGTTCGGGCTCACCGAATCCGAGGAGCGGATGCTCAACGAGGCGCCCTATCGCGGCTCGATCCCGTCGATGCCGCCGACCGATCCGCTGATCTACCGCTTCTACGAGCTGGTGATGGTCTACGGCACCACCTTCAAGGAACTGATCCAGGAGGAGTTCGGCGACGGCATCATGTCGGCGATCGACTTCAACATGACCATGGAGCGCGAGGCCAACAACAAGGGCGACCGCGTGAAGCTCGGCATGTCCGGCAAGTTCCTGCCGTACAAGTATTACGGCAGCGAGGACGGCGTGCCGGAATACGGCTTCAAGGAGGGCTGAGCCGGGCCGGGCGAGGCGGCTGCCGCCGCCCCTTGCCGCTTCGGCCGGTTTCCACCCTGTCTCTTAAAAAAAAATAACCATGCCCACGAAAAACCTTTTGTACAAGACGTTGGGCGCCGATAAATTAAAAAAAAA
>NZ_VRUU01000008.1 GCF_008039875.1 Methylobacterium sp. WL119
GGAATGGAGGGTGACCGTGTCCCCGGACGCGATCTCGAGCACCGGCGGCAGCGCGGCGTCGAAGTAGCCGAGCACCATCTTGTCGGGGGTGGCCGGGATCTCGTGATGCGTCGGCATGTGCGCTCCTGATGTCAGACGGCGATGTGGCGGGTGAGGTCGGCGTGGCTGATCGCGCCGCGCTCGCTCCGCTCGACGATGCCCCCGCGCGAGAGGACCACGACGGAGTCGGCGAGGCGGATCGCGAAATCGAGATACTGCTCGACGAGCAGCACGGTGATCCGACCTTTGAGGCCGGCGATCACTGCCTCGATCGCCGAGACGATTGAGGGCTGGATGCCCTCGGTCGGCTCGTCGAGGAGCAGCAGCCGCGGGCGCGTCGCCAGCGCGCGGGCGATGGCGAGTTGCTGCTGCTGCCCGCCCGAGAGGTTGCCCCCGGGCCGGTGCCAAAGCTCGCGCAACGCAGGAAACAGCGCCGCCGCCTCGTCCACCGCCCCGGTGCGCTCCAGCCCGTGAGCGCGGGCGGCGACGCGCAGGTTCTCTGCGACGGTCAAATCCGAAAAGATCTCGCGGCCCTGCGGCACCGTCGCAAGCCCGCCCCGCGCGCGCCGATCGATCGGCCAGGATGCGATCTCGTCTTCGTCGAAGGCGATCCGCCCGCGGCTCGCCGGGATCAGCCCGGCCAGACACCGCAGCAGCGTGGTCTTGCCCGCGCCGTTGCGGCCGAGCACTGCAAGGCAGCTGCCCGGTTCGATCGTGAGCGCGACGCCGCGCAGCACCTGCGCGCTGCCGTAATGCTGGTCGAGCCCCTCGACCGTGAGCCGCATCGGCGGTGCTTCGGGCATGCTCATCGGCCTAGAAACACCTCGATCACGCGGGCATCTGCCCGAGCGCCGCGCATCCCGCCCTCGTAGAGGGTGCGGCCCTCGTGCAGCACCGTCACCCGGTCCGCGATGGCCTCGACGAAGGCCATGTCGTGCTCGATCACCACGATGGCCCGGTCGGGCCTTCGCAGCGCGCGGATCAGCGCGGCGGTGCGCTCGGTCTCCGCGTCCGAGAGCCCCGCCACCGGCTCGTCGAGCAGGATGATCCTGGGGTTCGAACCCAGCACCATGCCGATTTCCAGCCACTGCTTCTCGCCGTGGGCAAGTGCCCCGGCGAGTGCGTGCGCGCGGGGTTCGAGGCCGATCTCGCCGAGCACCGCCCCGATGCGCGCGGCGCGCTCCGATGCCGGGAGCCCAGCGCCGCAGCCGATGTCGAGGTTTTCGTACACCGTCAGCGCCGGGAAGACGCTCGGCTTCTGGAACTTGCGCCGCACGCCTGCCTTGGCGATCCCAGCCTCGGAGCACTTGGCTAGGTCCAGGCTGTCGCCGAGCATCACCCGACCGCGGAGGGGCTTGGTGATTCCGGAGATCACGTCGAGGAGCGTGGTCTTGCCGGCCCCGTTCGGGCCGATGACGGCGCGGACCTCGCCGGCATCGACGGCGAGCGATAGCGCGGTCAGCGCCCGGAAGCGGCCGAAGACCACATCGAGCTTGTCGACCAGAAGGGCGCTCACCGGCCCCCTCCGTTGCGCAGCCATGTCGGCTTGGTGCGGAGGGAGGCGAAGTCGAGCAGGCCGTTCGGCAATGCCAGCACCACCACGAGCACCAGCCCCGACAGGATGAAGGGCCACGCCTCCGGCATCGCCGCACTGAGCCAGAATTTGAGCGCGTTGACTGCGACCGCGCCGATCACCGCACCGCCGAGCCGACCCATCCCGCCGATCGCCACCCAGACCGCGATCTCGATCGACAGGTCGGGGGCGAGCACCCGTGGGTTGATGATGCCGACCTGCGGCACGTAGAGCACGCCGGCCAGCGCCGCGATCATCGCCGAGAGGCACCAGATCCCGAGCTTCAGCCGTGTCGTGCCGTAGCCGAGGGTGCGCAGCCGGGTCTCGTCGTCGCGGCACGCCAGCATGCGTCGCCCGATCCGCCCCGCTACCAGCGCGCGGGTGCCGACGAGAACCGCCGCCAGCGCGCCGAGCGAGGCTAGGGCGAGGCCCGTCGTCACGGCCGCCGAGCCCATCGGATATCCGAACAGCAGCGGGAAGCCGGTCATGCCGTTGTTGCCGCCAAGCCCGGTATCGTTGCGGAACATCAGCAACATGGCGACGTAGACGAGTGCCTGGCTGATGATCGAGAAGTAGACGCCGTTCACCCGCGAGCGGAACGAGGCGAAGCCGAAGACGAAGGCGACGGCCCCCGACAGCGCCATCGCCAGGAACAGGGCGTAGGGCGCGTTGGTGAGCCCGGCCCAGTAGGCCGGCAGCGTCTTCCAGCCCATGAACTGCACGAAGTCCGGCGCGACCCCCGTCGCGGAGAACGCGTGCGACAACAGGTGCATGGCGCAGACGTAGCCGCCGATGGCGAAGAACAGCCCGTGACCGAGGCTGAGGATTCCGAGGTAGCCCCAGATGAGGTCGAGCGACACGGCGAGGATCGCGAAGACGGCGAGTTGCCCGATCGTGTTGACGACGTAGGGGGCGGGCTTCAGTCCGACGAGCACCAGGCAAGCAGCCAGGATTAGCAGCAGGATGCCGACGAGGAGCGGTTCGTGAAGCCACGCGGCCGACCGACGCGGACGAGCATTGACCGGGGACGGCAGGCTGTCGGCTGCCCCGCTCATCGCCGACGCCTCGCAACGAATAGGCCCTCGGGGCGTCGTTGGAGGAACACGATGATGCCGACGAGCACGATCACCTTGGCCGCGACCGCCCCGTAGAACGGCTCGATCAGCACGTTGGCCCCGCCGATGCCGAGCGCCGCCACCACCGTCCCGACCACGGTGCCGACGCCGCCCAGGACCACCACCATGAAGCTGTCGACAATGAAGGTCGCGCCCATGCCCGGATTGACGCTGTAGATCGGGCATAGGGCCACTCCCGCGAGCCCAGCGAGCCCTGAGCCGAAACCGAAGGCGAGGCGGTCGACCCGTCGGGTCCTAATGCCGAGCGCGCCGGCCATGTCGCGGTTCTGCGTCACCGCGCGGATGTCGAGGCCGAGCGGCGTGCGCTTGAGGATCAGCAGCGTCGCGGCGAGCGTCACCGCGGCGAAGGCGATGGCGAAGAGCCGGTTCCAGGTGACGATGAAGTCGGCGTAGAGCGGGACACCGCCGCTGACGTAGGACGGCATGCCGAACTGTAGGTTCTGCGAGCCGAAGACGACGCGCACAAGATTGATCAGGAACAGGCTCACCGCCCATGTGGCGAGCAGGCTCATCAGCGGCCTTCGGTAGAGGTGGCGTAGGATCAAAGCCTCGACGACGATGCCGACGCCGGCCGATGCCAGGAACGCGACGGGAATCGCCGCGACGAGGTAGAGGTCGATCAGACCCGGCGCGACCATCCGAAAGGCCTCCTGCACGCCGTAGGCGGCATAGGCGCCGACCATGATGAGCTCGCCCTGGGCGAGGTTGATCACCCCCATCAGCCCGAAGATGATCGCGAGGCCGACCGCTGCCATAAACAGGATGCTGGCAAAGCTCAGGGCGTTGTAGGAGAGCGCGAGTCCATCGCCGATGGTGACCGCGCGTTCGACCCGCGCGATCCCCGCATCGAGCGCGGCTTTGAACGCCGGATCCGCGGCATAGGCCGGATCGGTCCGCAAACTCGCGAGCCGGGAGCGTGCGGCGCTCGACGGGGCGTCGGCGATGGCGCCGATGGCCGCCCGGCGGCGCGCGGGCTCGGGGGCGTTCAGCGCGGCGGCCTGCATTGCCTGAACGATCGCGGCGCGTAGAACCGCATCCGTCTCGGCGGCGCGGGCGCGCTCCAGGATGGTGTCGGCCTCGGGCACCGCTGCGGCCCGTCGCTCCAGGGTGGCGAGTCCGGCCGAACGCTGGGCGGTGCTGGCGCCGGTGAGCAGCGCGACGACCCCAGCGCCTGTCTCGACGAGCCCGCGTTGGCGCAGGCCGAGGACCGGCGAGCGTGCGCCGGCGGCCGACCGCGTCGCGCCGGTCGCGGCATCGCGGCCTTCGCTGCCCCCTGGGCGATCGAGCAGGACCGACGTGTCCCCGACGCAGGCGAGGCGTCGGTCGAGCAGCGCCCGCAGGATGGAGCCGGAGAACGCGAGGTCGTCGGCGCTGGCGGTGGCGGCGGATCGGACAACATCATCCGCGCCGCGAGCGAGGCCGGCTCCGTCGCTGCAGACGGCCCTGGCGAGGGCCGAGCGGTCGATGGGGTCCGCAGCGGCCTGCGCCATCGAAGCGGACACCATCAGGATCAAGGCGAGGGCGACCCGCACCCCGCGAACGAGAAACGACACCGGTTGCGGCAACTCAGCCATACGGGCTGAACGGCACAGGCTTGGGGGCATCCGGCGACTGCCACAAGACGTCGAAGCCGCGCTTCTCGTTGACCGAGCCGATGAAGATCCCGCGCGAGACGTAGTTGTTCTCGCCTGTCATGGTCAGCGTGTAACCGGACGGTCCCTCGTAGCTGAGCCCTGCAAAGGCCTTGCGCACCTCGGGCACCGCGAAGCTCTTCGCCTTCGCGGCCGCCAGCGCCCAAAGCTGGACGCTGTCGTAGGCCGACACCATCGGATCGATCACCGTGTCGGCGCTGAAGGGCACGTTCTTGGCCTTCACATAGGCCGCCCAATCCGAAAGGAACGCCGCGTTGCGTTCACCCTTGGCGGCCTGAAGGTATGCCCAGCAATTGAGATGCCCGATCAGCTTGGTCGTATCCAGGCCCTCCAGATCCGCCTCGACCATGTCGAGGCCGAGGATCGGCACGTCGGTGGCGAGAATGCCTTGGTTGGCGAACTCGCGTAGGAAGTCCGGGATCGAGGAGCCGACGACAGTGAGGACGACGATCGGCTGGCCGCCGGGCTGGGCGGCGAACGTGCGGATCTGGTTCACCAGCGTCTGAAAGTTCGAGAAGCCGAGCGGCACGTACTCCTCGCGCCACGCGCTCTCGGCGATGCCCTTGGACGCCCAGTATCCCTTCAGGATCTTGTTGATGGTCCGCGGCCAGACGTAGTCCGAGCCGATCATGAAAAAGCGCTTGGCGGACACGCCCTCGGACCCCATCAGGTAATCCACGGCCGGCAGCACGGAACTTGCCGGCGGCGAGTTCACGTAGACGACGTTCTTGGAGTTCTCCTCGCCCTCGAAATGGAGCGGATAGAACAGCAGGCCGTCGTTCTGCTCCACCACCGGCAGCACGGATTTGCGCGACACCGAGGTCCAGCAGCCGAACAGGGCGGCGACCTTCTCCTGTTGCAGCATCTGCCGGCCGATCTGCGCGTAGAGCGGCCAATCGGAGGCCGGATCCGAGGTGACGACCTCGACTTGGCGCCCGTTGACGCCGCCCTTGGCGTTCAGCTGGTCTGCGGCCATGCGGACGACATAGTTGAGCCGCCCCTCGATGTTGGCCATCGTTCCAGACGATGAGAACAGGCAGCCGAGCTTGACCGTCTCTGCCGCCCAAGCTGGGCGAATCAGGGCTGGGGCGGCGAGCGCCGCGGCGGTTCCGATCAAGCCCCGTCTCGTGAATTCTGCCATCGGACCCATGCCCCTGCCTCGCTGTCGGATTGTCCGGGCGCGGGGCTGTGCGCGGAAGACCAAAGTGACTGCAGGCATGGCGGCGGCGTGCGCAAATGGCCGGCATGGCGCCCGCCCTGTGGGCGCGGTCGTGCCCAAACGTCAAAATTGCCGTTTGGGCGTCGGTCCGGCTCTTGCAGAGATCGGGCATTCCAAGGCGTCGAGGGCGCCGCGAAGACTGCTCTTGCATCGCGGCGACCGGACGGCTCCGAACAGGGAAGCTGCGCATGCGTCGATCCCGGCATACCGACCAGGAAGTGGCGTTCCTCCTGAAGGAGGCCGCAGCCGGGACCGCCATCGCGGAGATCTGCTCCGCCGCGCACGTCTCGATCGGTACGTTCTACCGCTGGCGCCGACGGCTCGGCGGCCTGCCGCCGGAGGGTGTCGAGCGGCTGGGGCAAGTCGAGCGCGAGAACGCGAGGCTTCGCGACGAGGTCCTGCGCCTGCGCAGCGCCTTGCGCGCCGCCTCCACTCACGCGTCCGATGCCCGTCGTGCGCCCGGCGCGAAACCGGACAATCGTATACCGGCGCCCGTGCATCATCGCGGCGGTGCCGCCTCCGTCGGTCGCTATGCCTTCGTCCGTGGAGCGAATTGACGAACCACCGCGGCGACGCCGGTCGACGGTCACGTCCGGAGGCTGTCGGAATGTGAAGGGCGCCACCACGTGATCCTGACGCGAGATGATCCAGGCGGCGTTGAGCGACGTCATGAACGGGCTTACAGCACCGCTCGGGTGAAGCCGTCGGCGCTGAATTGATCGAGCGGTCCGACGGCACTAGGCCGGGACCCGGCATTCAGGCGTTTGGGCGCTTTGGCATCAGACCGGCGGCGGCAGCGATGTAGGCGACCACGTTCGCGACGATGGCGACGAAGACGGCATCGACCAGCACAGAGCCACGGGCGGCGAGGATCCCTCCGATCGAGCTCGTGGCCACGAGCCCCGCACGGGCGACGGCGGTGTTGAACCCCTGGGCCAAGCTACTGTAGCGTTCGTCGACGGAACCGACCGCCGCGCTCGTGAGCGGTGCCACGGCATAGGCCATGCCGAGTGCCGCGACGAAGGTGCCGGGCAGAACCGTCGACCCGTGGGCGTTGTGTCCGCCGATACGCAGAAGCAGAGGGAACCCGGCCGCGACGGCCAGGGGACCTGCAATCAGGCGGGGTCTGGACGCGATCCGGCCCGCGAGGCCGCTGAGAACCAGCGAGCCGATGGCGACAACGAGTGGTAGCGGCAGGAGCGCCACCCCGGCGACCGTCGAACCCGAATGTCCGAGAGCGGAGACGGTGCGGACCGGGCAGTCTTCGTCCGGCTTCCGCGTGTGAGGCGCCGCATCGATCCGCCGCGATGCTGGAGCGTCATGACGTCGGAGCGTCGTGATGCCGTGGCCCTTCGGATCGAGGCGCGACGGTTCTCAGCTCGTGTCCCGGTAGGGCGGCAGGCGGCCGCTCTCGCGCAGCACCGCCTCCGTGCCCTCGATCAAGAGATCGTTGACCTCGCAGGTGCGTGCAAACGAGCGTTCCATCGGGCGCTGTAGCAGCACGGCCGGCCGGTCGACCTTTGCGCGCCGTGTTGCCTCGCGGAGTGACGTGAGTGCGCCGCGCAGCAAGGTGCGCACGTCCGTGGCGCCGGGCATTTGCGGTGACCGTCTGCAAGCAGCTACAAGTAATGACGGTCAAGCTTAGGCATGGCTGCTCGATTCGAGCAAATCGATTGTCAGTCGAGCGATCCGGTTCCGCACCGACGTCTTGGCTTTCATCGACGATGAATCGCCATTCAGGGCTGCTTAAGCATTTTAGGCTTACGACCTCGTCCACCCTTCCCCACCATTGCCTGCCACCTGCTGCTGACGGCCGAGCAGGACGCCGGAGGTTGCCTTGGTTTGGCGTATGGCGTTGCCCGAGCGTGCTCCGAACCGGTTCAAGCGTCCGCCCTATGGTATGGCACTTGGACTTGCAGAACGGATGGCATTGCCAAGTCTCCGAAGCCCGGTGTGATTATTGCCAAGCTGCGGCCAGCGGATGTCCGGGCCCGTAGTCCGGCACGCCTTGCGGCTCCGACAGCGGGCTCCGATCGGCCTGAGGAGAGATGGGCCAGTGACGGGTTCGGGAAAGCAGGGTCGGGCCACTCGGGGGCATCGGGGCTTCCTCGTCGGGGTGCGTGGGATCCGAAGGTGGCCTGGGCGTTTAGCCCATGAAGTGCCAGGCGGCCTCGGACGTCGTGCGCTCGTGGGAGACGATGCCATCGGGTCGGAGCCCGACCTCGTCGATCCGGGCCTTCTCCGAGTGGTCGAGGGCGAGGTCCCGCTCCTTGGCGGCGGCGGCGTGCTCGCCGTTCGCAAGATGCCTGGCGGAATGCCGGTAATGGGCGGCGGCCCGGTCATGCTGGTGCGCGGCTTCCTCGCAGATCCGTGCCATCTTGCTCATCGCCATCGTCCTTCCCCCGAATTGGTGCCCATCAGCCGCGTGCGGCCCTCGTCAGCCGCGGACCTGGCTCTGCGCCATGTCGCGGTCCCACGTCGTCCTGGCCGCCTCGCGGGCGGCGCGGGCGGCGTTCGCGGTGGCCGTCGCCGCGCGAACGATGGACGCACGCGCTCCGGATGCCGCCCGACGCATCGCCGCCATGTTGGAGCTGATCGAGGCCGCGACGGCATCCTGTGATTTCCGCACCGCCGCCTGCGTCGCCTCCACGGACTTCTGCGCGGAATCGGCGGCCTTGCGCATCGAGGCGTTCGCCGAGACCCCCGCCGCCCTGTTGGCCGCGGCGATCTTGGTCTCGGCCCGGTTGGCGGCCTCCGCGGCGTCGGTGACGAGCTTCCCGATCATGTCGGCGGATTGCTTCGGGGCACCCTTCACCGCCGCCTTCGAGGCCTGCATCGCGAGCCGGGCCGCCTCACGGGCCGCATCGGCGGCCTCGTTCGCCTCGCGCCCGGCCTCCCGCATCGTCGCCGCGGCATCCGTGGAAGGTGCCATCGGCGTTTGCGCCATCGCCGTCGTTATCGTCGTCAGGGCGAGGAAGGTCGCAGTCAGTACCGTCGTCGTTCTCATGTCGCGATCCATTCGTGGTGTGGGGTGTAGACGGCAGGGCGGGCCTGCCGACGGGGGCGTTCTCAATCGACCTGCGGGGTCTTGGAGGCGACGCCCCAATAGGCGTCCGCCTTCGCCGTCTGCAGGGCGAACGGCTCCGCCTTGACGAACCGGCCCTCGACGATACGCGGAGCCTGGTCCATGGCGTCCTTGGTCGTATCGAGGACGAGGATGTTCAGGTTGGGCGAGACCTTGAACCGGTCCCACGGGACCGCGACGTGGCGTTCGCCGAGGCCGAAGACGCCGCCGCGAGCGACGACGAGGTAGGCGATCCCGCCGCCCTCGGGCCCCATGACGATGTCGTCCACGCTGCCGAGCGCCACGTTGTTCGGCGTGCGCACCTCGCTCCCGAGCAGGTCGTCCGACCGGAAGGCGACGGACCGGCTCACGACCGGCCGCGCCAGCGAGAGCTCCTGCTCGCGGAAGCCCAAGGCGTTCGCGACCCGGAGGTCCCGGCCCTGAATGCCGGTCTTGTACCGGTCGTAGCTGGCCTGGATCTGGACCAGCACGTCCTCGCACGGCTGCTGCCTGCCGTGGCGCGCCAGGATGTCGGCGGCGGAGAGGAGCACCCGGACCTCGTATCCGGGACGGGCGTTTGCGTACCCCGTCATCGCGGACGCGGCGCCCATCGCCATGCCGTTGTTCCCGGCCAAGCCGCCGAACAAGTATCCGCCGAGGGGATAGCCGTATCCGTAGCCCGACCCGCCGAGCCAGTAGCCGTCTTTCTCCATCCGGGCGTCGAAGGCCTTGAGGTGGTCGAGGCAGGCCTGCGCCGGCTTGGCATCCGTCTCCGCCATGGGTCCGGCCTTCGGCTCCTCGGCGGCCCGGAGCGGGGCCATCAGGGAGAGCGAAACGACCGCCCCGAGGGCGATGGATCTGGCTGGCCGTTGCATGTTCGTGTTCCGGGTTGTCGGGCGCCCAAAGACTGCTCGCCCCGTTCATCCCCCGGGTTTGCCCCTTCGGCCCCCTCGATACTTTGTTCTGGATCAAGTCCGGCCCACGTCGGTGGGTGAAGGCGCCTTGTCAGGCGCCGACGGCCCGCACGTCCTCCTCGTTCGCGCCCGGTGGCTGGAGGAGGTGGGCGAGCGCCTGGAGGCTTTCCGTGATGTGCGTGAGCACCGTCCGTATCCTCGGCGTGTCGCGATTGTCCTTGTGGACCAGCAGGAGGATGTCGGCGCTGGGCGGTTCCGTCGGCACGTCCATACGGATCAGCCTGGGCTCGTCGTCCCCTCGGAAACGGGCGAGGCAGGCCAGCCCGCCGCCGCTGGCAGCGGCCTGCACGGCGGCCTCGTGGCTGCTCGTCTGCAGGACGACACGGGACATCGAGGCCATCTCGGTCAGCCAAGCCGACTGCGTCATCTCCTGGCTGTCCTCCATCTGCGTGATCAGGTGATGGTCCGGGCAGCCCTCGGCGAAGTTCAGGTCGCCCCGTTCCCTGATGTAATCCGACGTGGCGTAGAGGCCGAAGGCGATGCCGCCGATGCGCCGCACCACGAGGTCGTTCTGCTCGGGCTGCCGCATGCGGACCGAGATGTCCGCCTCGCGCATCGCCAGGCTGAGTTCCCTCGGGTTGGGGATCAGCTCGATCATGATGTCGGGATGCCTGGCGTGCAGGCCGGCGAAGCTCGGTGCCAGCAGGTGCGCGGCCATCGTCTCGGCGCAGGTCACCCGGACCAGCCCCCGCAGACGGCTGTCGCGGCCGGTGACATCCCGCTCAAGGGCCAGGGCCTCGGCTTCCAGACGCTCGGCCTTCTCGCGGACTTCCTTCCCGGCCAGCGTCGGCACGTAGCCGTCGGGGGTCCGGTTGAGCAGGCGCACCGCAAGGGTCGCCTCCAGCGAGTTCAGGCGCCGTCCCACGGTCGATTGCGAGACGTGGAGCACCTTGGCGGCGCTTGAAAGGCTGCCGTGCCGGACGAGCGTCAGAAAAAATCTCAGGTCGTCCCAGTCCAGCATGTGCTCCCCGCGATCCGTTTTCGCATTCCTCCTCGTCAGCTTTGGTGGCCGACTTCGTCGCGGATGAGCCTATGCTGAATGGCAGGAAATAACCACGCAGGAAATATTTTCGCCATCCGAGAATTCTCCTGGCCACTATTTCCTTCCTGGAGAATTCGATGGCACCACCACCCGTCAAACCAGGTCTTGGAGCCGCCGCCCCCATCGACAAGCGCGAACTCCAGACGGTGATCCACCAGGGCAAGGCCGACCCGACCGCCGTCCGGACCCTGCGCTGCCGCACTGTGGCGCAAGGAAGGCTGAGCCAGCTCAATTACATCCGGGACCTGCCGCCGCAGCCGGTGACGGAGCACGCGCCCGAGGGCCCGCTCGGCGAGGCCGCCGCCCCGAACGCCTCCGAGGCCCTGCTCGCGGCCCTCGGCTCATGCCTTTCCATCGGTATCCACGCCAACGCCCTCGCCCAGGGCATCCGGATCCGCTCGCTGGAACTCGACGTCGAAGCCGACATCCACATGACCTCGGTCTGGGGCGGCGGCGACCGGCAACCGAGGACCATCGGCTTCGAGAGCATCCGGGTGTCGGTGAGGATGGACGCCGATGCGTCCCGAAAGGCACTGGCGGCGCTCGTCAGGCATACGGTTCTATGGTCGGCAGTGGCGAACACCCTTCACAACCCGGTCCATCTCGACATCGCGCTCGCACCCGCCGCAGCCGCCTGAAACGAGGCCGGACATGACCGTCACATCGTTCCTTTCCGCGTTGGGACAGCGCCGCGCGAGACCTCGGACAAGAGTGGAACCGCCTCCGATCCTTGGTTCGCCGCCCGCCGTGTTCCACGACCGGGACGTGCACGGGGTGGTGATCCTCGATCGGCTTGCCACGGAGGCGAAGGTGCATGCGGCCGCGTTGGCCCTGAGCGAGGAGCGCCTCCGCTTCACCCAGGAGGCCGGACGCATCGGTTCCTGGACCCTCGACCTCGCGACGATGTCGCTCGACGCATCGGAGGGATGCAAGGCGAACTTCGGACGCGATCCCCTCGCACCCTTCACCTACGAGGCCTGGATCGAGGGTGTCCACGCGGAGGACAGGGGACGCATGCAGGGAGCGGTCTCGGCGGCCATCGCCGGGGACACGCAATACGACCACGAATTCCGGATCACCTACCCGGACGGGGCGGTCCATTGGATACACGCCCGCGGGCATGCCTCCTACCGAATGGACGGGACGGCCCTGACCATCGCCGGCATCTCGCTCGACATCACCGACCGCAGGAGGGTCGAGGCGCACCGCGACCTGCTGGCGAAGGAACTGGCCCACCGGGTCAAGAGCACCCTCGCGACGGTGCAGTCCATCGTCCGCCAGACCCTCCGCAGGTCCGCCTCCCTGGAAGAGGCCGAGACCATCCTCGACGCCCGCATCCTGGCGTTGTCGGCCGCGCACGACGTGCTTATCCGCGACACCTGGGAGGGGGCGACCCTTGGCGAGGTCGTCGGCGTCGCGCTGCGCCCATTCGGGACAGACCAGGAGGGGCGCTTCACGTGCCGGGGGCCCAGCGTCCAGCTCGCCTCGCGGGTCGCGCTGGCCTTCGCCATGGCCCTCCATGAACTCGCCACCAACGCCGTCAAATACGGAGCCTTGTCCACGGCGGCCGGAAGCGTCCTGCTGACGTGGGACATCCTCGAGGTCGACGGCTTGGAACGGCTGCGTTTCACCTGGGAGGAGGCGGGGGGACCGGCCGTTGCCCCGCCGACCAGGGCGGGCTTCGGGTCTCGTATGATCGAACGCGCCCCGGCGGTCGAGATCGGCGGGACCGCCGAGATCGATTACCGCCCGGCCGGCATCCTCTTTTCGGCCACGGCGATCCTGAGCGAGATCCTGCGGTTCGATTGAGTGGCGGACACAGATCCTTGGTCTCGGGATGCAAGCAAAACTGCATCTCCGGTCGGCGCTTTTGGTTCCGCACCCTGACGCCGCATGCACGTTATACTTAGGCGTAGACTGACCTGGATTGCCCGCTCCGAAAGGTCACAATGTTCAGAGCCGACGCCTTTTCCGTTCTAGCCAAGTCGGTCACGACCCTGCGTGACGGAGCGGAAGACAGTCGTGCCTGGGACGACGTCACGGTCCGATTGGCCGCCGGCGCCCTGCAGCGCGCCTTCACGCTCGACGAGGGTGCCCGGAACCACTTCCTCGACCTCGCCCGGCATGCGGAGCGCGTCCGTGCGACCGAGCGCTGGCGCGGTCGCTGACGCGACGTATCTCCCTGGCCGTTCGACGAAGCCTCACCGAACCGGAAGGACAGAGCCATGTCGATCCATCCACTTACGGTCATTCCCGCACCCTACCGGCCCATCCCAAATTCGCTCCTTCGCAACGGGGTCGGAAAGGCCCGCCTCATCAGCCTCTCGGCGGCCCTGCCGCTGGTGGAACGCGATGTCCTAGAGCCGTTGAGCCGACGCGTCTCGCTCGCCCACGGAGAGACCCTGTACGGACAGGACGAGCCCGCTTGCTCGGTCTTCAACGTCACCTCGGGGGCGCTGCGCCTGTACCGCATCCTTCCGGACGGGCGCCGGCAGGTCACCGGCTTCGCGTTCCCGGGCGACTTCCTCGGGCTTTCCCTGCTCGACCGGTTCGCCGTCTCCGCGGACGCACTCGGTTCGGCCACCGCTTGCCGGTTCGAACGGCTGGCGTTCAAGGACCTGATCTGCGGACATCCCGGCCTGATGATGCACCTGCACGAGATCACCGGACAGGAACTGTCCCGGGCCAAGGACATGATGATGCTTCTCGGGCGGCGTACCGCGGAGGAGAAGATCGGTGCGTTCCTGGTGGGGCTCCAGGAACGCTACGTCCGGATCGGGCTATCCGCGGTCACCCTCGAACTGCCGATGGGACGCCTGGACATCGCCGACCACCTCGGCCTGACCATCGAGACGGTGAGCCGGACCCTGTCGCGCCTCGACCGGGACGGCTGCCTCCTGATCGTGCCAGGGGGCGTCCGCCTCCTTGACCAGGCGCGCCTCGCCCGGATGTCGGCGCACTGAGCCTGGGCCCACGGGCGAACGACCGGGAGTGAGTCGGGTGCCTGCCGTCCTCCCAATCGTCCGCGCCTCGGCAGCGATGCCGTCAGAGGTCCGGGGGGCGGACAGGCGGCCGCCTGAGGTCATACCACCGAGGCTTCGGTACCGGCGCATCGGGTCTCAGATTCGTTCCGGTGGCGAGTGGATCCTGCGGGTGGATGTCGCTCGGCACCACCTCCTCGGATCGCGGCATGATCGGCCGTTGGACAGGGCGCGGGTTTCCTCTGCGTGCGCCGCCTGGACCGTCGTCCCGACGAGAAGCGCCCCGAAGGCGGCGTACGCGGTCCTGATCGATCCTGTCGTCGTCCGTCCTTTCCGGGGCGAGTGTCTTGGCCACCCCGACGTCATGGCCAGCATGCGCGTATCGACACCGACGGACTTTGCGCTGGATCAAGGACCCCATGGGACCGGCGACTAGGGTCCGTCCCGTCGGCACCGACGGAACCGTCCTGCTACCGGCCCTCCCCAGCGGCGGTTCCCAAGCCGACGGGCCGCGCGCCCTTCCGCCCCGGCCTCGCCAGGCATCGCCGGAGACGGTCCGCATCCTCCACGATCCAGGAAACAGATCATGACCATGGACAAGACGCTTCAGACGAACGTCCTCGCCGAGCTCAGCTGGGAGCCGAGCGTGACCGCCGCCCATATCGGCGTGACCGCCAAGGACGGTGTCGTGACCCTGACCGGCCACGTGCAGAACTACATGGAGAAGCACGCCGCCGAGAAGGCCGCCGGACGCGTCAAGGGCGTCCGCGCCGTCGCCGAGGAGATCGAGGTCCGCCTTCCGTTCGAGGCCAGGAAAAGCGACGACCAGATCGCCGCCGCCCTCGTGCAGCGGCTCGATTGGAACGTCTCCGTTCCCGACGAGGCGGTGAAGGTGAAGGTCGAGAAGGGTTGGGTCACGCTCACCGGCAGGGTCGAGTGGCAGTACCAGAAGGCGGCCGCGGAGCATGACATCCGCGGGATGCTCGGCGTGGTCGGCATCACGAACCTGATCACGATCAACCCGCATCCGAACGCGACCGACATCAGCGCGGACATCACCAAGGCGCTTCATCGGAGCTGGTACGACCCGAAGACCATCAGCGTCACCGCCCACGGCGGTGTCGTCCACCTCGGCGGCACGGTCCACACTTGGTACGACCGACAGTTGGCCGGATGGACGGCCTGGGGCGCGCCCGGCGCGACGACGGTCGACAACGACATCCGCGTCGTCTGAGCGAACTGCGACCCCCACCGTCACCGCACCGGGCAGGTCGCCCGGTGCGGAGTCCGTCAGGAACCCCATCCGATGATCAATGCCCGGATACACGGTCACGACCGGACCCTCCTCGGCCGGATCTTCCACCACCCTGCCAGCAACAACCTGGCATGGCGGGAGGTGGTGGCCTTCGTGGGGCGGATCGGCCTTAGCGAGGAGACGGGCGACGACACGTGGGGCTTCACCCTCGCCGGCCGGACCGCGACCTTCCTGCGTCCGCGGGACAAGGACATGGACCCACGCGAGGTCGAGCGCCTGCGCCACCTGATGCAGGATGCCGGGCTGTCGCCCTACTCCACCGAGATCCTTGAGGCCTCGCCAACCCCGGTGAAGAGCGATGCCCTCATCGTCGTCGACCACCACGAGGCGCGGATCTATCGCCTCGATCCCGAGACCGCGGGCGGCGAGACCGAGACGACGCTACGGCCCTACGACCCGAAGGGCTACATCCACCATCTCTCCGACAAGGAGGACGGCAACGATCGCGGCCAGCGCGCGCCCGAGGACCTCGGCTACTACGACCGCATCGCCGAGGCCGTCGCACGAGCGCCGCGCGTGGCCATCGTCGGCCACGGGACCGGCAAGGCCAGCGCGATGGCCGTCCTCTCGGATCGCCTGCGAGAGCATCACCACGAGATACAGGGACGCGTCGTGGCGACTGCGACCATCGACCTTTCGGCGGCGACGGACAGCCAGCTGCTGGCGCTCGGGCGCGGGATGCTGACCCGGGACGACCTGTCATGAACGCCCGCGTTTCCATGGTCGACGACCGCGACCTGACGCTGGAGGAGGCGACCGCAATCGTCCGGCGCGCCGTCACCGAGGCCTGCCGGCTCGGGATCACCGTGAGCGTCGCGGTCTGTGGCGCACAGGGCCGTCTCGTCGCCTTCTCGAAAATGGACGGCGCTGGCTGCATGAGCGCCCGCGGGGCCATCGGGAAGGCCGTGGCCTCGGCCATCTCGGGCGAGCCGAGCGAGATCATGCCGCCGCCCGGGGATGACCTTTATTGTTCCGTCGTCGAAGGCGAGGGAACCGCGGCGTTCCACGAGCGCGGCGGCATTCCCCTTCGGCGGGATGGCACCCTCATCGGTGCCATAGGCGTCTACGGCGAGGCATCACGGGAACAGGATCGCGCCTGCGCGACCGTCGGGGCGGCCACCTACGGGTGACGCCGGCCCCCGGCCATGGCACCCTCGACGACGCAGGCGGGCGACCATGCTCGTCGGAACCCGCTCCCGATCCACCGTCAAGACCGACGAACGTTGCAACCCCGAAGGTCCGCATCGTATCGTCTTCGCTGATCGAGACATACTCGCCCTCCACGAAACGGTGGCTGCCCAGCCGGTAGCCAGGCTCGTCGTCATCCGTCGTCCTGTCGTCGTCGTCGATCAGCCCCGTGCCCCCACCGAAGCCACCCTGCCGGTGGATCAGGCGCCCGTCGCGATACGGCTCCCCGAGCCAGAACCAGCGGACGCGGCAAAAGTCCCGCATCTTGCGCCAGAGCACCGGATCGAGCTCTCCCCTGGCGTCGAGGGGCGCGTCGATCTCGTAGCGGCGGTCGACGCTTCCACTGGGAAAATCCGGTCCGCGGGCGAATGTCAGGGTGACGTGGGGCAGCGTGGTGTTCTCCATCGGTGAGGGTACGCGCCCCCGCGGGGTCAGAGGACCTCGTGGACCGGTCGTCCCGTCCGTTCGAACGCGTCGATGTTGGCGACGGTCGTCTCGGCGATGGCCGTCATCGCCTCGACCGTGAAGAAGCCCTGATGCCCAGTGACGAGCACGTTCGAGAACATCAGCAGGCGCTCGAAGACGTCGTCCCGGATCACCGCGTCGGACTTGTCCTCGAAGAAAAGCTCTTCCTCCTCCTCGTAGACGTCGAGGCCGAGGTGTCCGATCCGACCCTCGTTCAGGCCGGCAACGACGGCCTTGGTATCGATGATGGCGCCGCGGCTGGTGTTGATCAGCATCACGCCGCGCTTCATCACGCCGATGGCGGCCGCATCGATGAGATGGTGCGTCTCCGGCGTCAGGGGGCAGTGCAGGGAGATGATGTCCGAGGTGGCGAGCAGGTCCTGGAGCGGGCGGTAGACGACGCCCATGGCCTCGCAGGCCGGGCTCGGCTCGACGTCGTATCCCAGCACCGTGCAGCCGAAGCCCAGCATGATCCTAGCGACGCCGAGGCCGATCCGGCCGGTTCCCACGATTCCCACTGTGCGGCCATGCAGGTTGAACCCGAGCAGGCCATCGAGAGCGAAGTTGCCGTCCCGGACCCGGGCGTAGGCGCGGTGGATGTGCCGGTCGAGGGACAGCATCAGCGCCACGGCGTGCTCGGAAACGGCCTCGGGGGAGTAGGCCGGGACCCGGGCGACGACGATGCCATGCCGCTTGGCGGCGGCGAGGTCGACGTTGTTGAACCCTGCGGACCGCAGGACGACGAGGCGCACACCGGATTGCGCGAACACATTGAGGGCGGCGGTGTCGACCGCGTCGTTGACGAACGCACAGACGACCTGGGCCTTGCCGGCAAGGACCGCCGTGGTCCGGTCGAGCCGCGCATCGATGTAGGTCAGGGCGTGGCGGCCCGCGACCGCCGCGTCGAGGAAGCGCCGGTCGTACGGCTTGGTGCTGAAGACCGCGACATCCATGTGGTCATCCTTGGGCGTGAGGGCGTTCGAGGAGAAGGCATTTGGACGAAGCCGCTCAGGCGGGCGCCAGGACTGAGACGAAAGGCTTCGTGCCGTCCTGCGCGAGGGGTCCCTGCTCGGCCGTGCCGGTCTCCCAGAGGAACAGAGCGAGGACCAAGGCCAGGACGACGCCGCCCACCAGGGGCAGGAAGGCGGTCTGGAAGTCGGCCAGGGTCAAGGGTACGCCCTGCCGCGGTAGCATCAGGTGCGAGATGAACGGCGACATGATCCCCGTCGTCACGAAGACGAGGAAGTTCATCACCCCGGCCGCGGTGCCCTTCACCTCCGACGGGTTTGTCTCCTTCATCATCGAGAAGGGGATCATCGCCGCCCCGGACGCGATGCCGAGGATGAGGGCCACGGAGTAGCGCGGCAGCGTGCCCACCGGGACGTAGATGGCCGTCAGGCCCGCGGCGAGCATCAGCAGGGCGCCGCCCAGCAGCACCGGCTTACGCCGGCCGAGCCTGTCCGAGACGTATCCGAGGAGCGGGCAGCCGAGGACCCAGCCGATGGGCACCATGGCCGCGTCCGACGCGGCCTCCGCCATCGACAGGTTCTCGCCGGCATGGAGGAAAGACGTGGCCCAGACCAGGGCGCCGATGGTGGTGGGCAGGAACAGAAGGCCCCCGACGATGCCGGCGAGCCAGCTCTGCGGATTACCGAAGATAACCTTGAACGGATGGAGCAGGGCGGAGACCGAGAACCCGGCATGGTGGCTCGGGCTGTCGCCGGTCTCGCGCGGCATCACGAACCAAGTCGCGAGGGCCAAGACAAAGCCCATCGCGGCGAAGGCGACCCAGACATGCTGCCAGGGGACGTTGAAGCCGCCGGCCGGGTCGATGGCCATGTGAACGGGCTTCGATCCGAACGCCGCGCCGGCCATGCCCAGGCATTGCGTGAGGCCGATGAACAGCGCCAGCATGCGCGTCGGCAGGTAGCGGGCCGCCACGTAGGACGAACCGACGAAGGCGAAGATCGCCCCGGTCGCCTGAAGGACGAAGCCGATCATGCCGGCCGCCTCGCTTCCTTGCGCGAAGACGAGACATCCGAGGCCGACGACGGCGATGCCGTACGGGATGGTCTGGTGGGCGCCGTACCGGTCCAGCAGGACGCCTGCGACCAGGGCCATCACCGCGTAGGCGACGTAATAGGCCGAGATCATCGTCCCGATGTGATTGGCACCCCAGGCCGAGGCGAGTTCCGCCTGCATCACCCCGGGCGCAGACCGCACCGCGTACTGGAAGAAGTAGAAGACCGCGCAGAGCACCCAGGAAAGGAGGAACAGGAGCTTGAGCTCGGCCGGCGGCGAAGGATCGGATCGTCCACCTGCAGGCGCCGCCACCGAGAGGTCTTTTGGATCGCTTTTGGCGATTGCCGCGTCCACCATTTCGAGATCTCTCCGGCATTCGCGGCTGACCGCGGTTTCGTGATGCCCGCCCGGAAAGCACGTTCTTCCATGGTCGTTCGCGACATCGAGAGCCCCTGGTGAGGGGACGCGTCCTGCGAGCGAACGAGGGGACACGAAGACCCTAGATCGGGGCTCGGGACGAAGCCTTGCGCTGGATCAAGGATACCGCCCGCGTTCCCGCCGTAGGCTCGTTCCCAGCTGGCACCTCGATGGGCGGACCTCGCTCGCGACCGTGATCGGCCCACGAGGAACGGGTGACATGGGCGGGAGAACTCAAAGGTTCCCGAAGGATGGGAGCAACGTCGGGGCCATGCTCGACGGCATCTCGGCGGTGCTGGGGGCGCTCGTGGTCCTCACTCCGTTCCTGTTCTTGGAGACCGGGAACTCCCCCGCCGCACTGAACGCCTTCGCATGCGGGTTTGCCGTCATGGGCTTGGCCTTCCTCGACGGGCCCGAACCAGAGCCCTGGACACGGTGGGCATCCAGTGTGCTGGGTGCCTGGGTCGCCGTCTCGCCCTGGATGCTTTAACGGGCTCTCCTACCAATGGGCGCCGTCAGTCGACCGCCGATGGCCGAGCCCGCGATCTCGATGGCGTTCGTCCTCGGTGTTGGTATCGCGGTCGTCGCCGCCCTCGACATCGTCCGGACCACCTCGAAAAACCGTCGGTCGCTCACGAAAGGACGATCGACAGCGCATGCCCTGAGGGAAATCGGACGTCAGGTACCGGCATTCCTCTCGCGATGAAGGGGCTTTCCCTGCGAGCCGCGACGCGCCTCCGCCCGAACCGAGCCGGATACGTCTTCGGGTCAGCCTGTTCGGTCGGGAGGTCCCGTTCGTGGCGTACCGCGACCTCGCGGATGACACCCGCGATCCGGTCCCGAGTATCCTCCGGCTCCCGTCGGATCGCCACGGCGAGATGGCCCAGGGTGCGTCGCTTATTATTGATCAGGCGAGATTCGGGACGCCGCCGGAAAGCCGCCGGGCCCGCTGCTCGTATCCCCCCGACGGATGGATCTCGTCTTGCAGGGGACCAACCTGGCCCCGAGAGAACGGACCGAAGCCTTCCGGCGCGGCGCGGCCTTCGTGAACATGATGTCCCGGTGTCAAGACGGCATGCGTCGCTTTCGGAGCCAGCTGCGACCCGGTGCCGGTGCCGTCCTCCGCAGCCATCTCGCCGGCGAGACGCTCGACCACGTCGAGGGCAGCCCCGATCCCGTCGGCCTGCAGGCAGACCTCGTCCTCGTCGATCCGGCAGGCGTCGTCCCCGGTCCACCACCGCCCGTCGTCGATCAGGCGGAGCACCTCGACGAGACGGTCACGCTGCTTGGTCAGGGCCTCGACGGCGCGGGGACAGGTCACCTCGAATTCCTTCTCGCCGTGGTCGAACGCGGGGCGTCGACCGTGCAGGCGCGGGGATCACCGTAGATGCCGGGCCGGCGTCGTCCTTGCGGTGGATCAACGACCTCGCCGGACGTCGATCCACCGGATGGCGTTCAGTGAGACATCAGGCAACAGACAGGGCTGTGGTCGAGGAGGGTGCGCGTCACGCCGCCGAAGAACCATTCCCGCAGGCGACTGTACCCGAAGGCTCCGCTGACGATCAGGTCCGCCCCGAACATCTCGGCGGCGTCGAGCAGGGTCTCGGCCGTCCCGCCAGCCTTCGGGGCCTTGAGAACCCCCACGGCCTTGACGCCGTGCAGGCCGAGATAGGCGACGACGTCCTCCAACTCGGTCCGGTCGGTGCCCTCCGCGACCTGGACGACCTGGACCTGTTCGGCGAGCGTCAGGAACGGCATCGCATCGGAGATCGCCCTGCGGCCCTGCGGGGTGTCCTTCCAGGCCACCACCACGCGGGTCGCCGACAGTCGCTCCACGCCGTGCGGCACGACGAGGATCGGCCGGCCAACCGTCATCAGTGCGTCACCGGGTCCGACGGCGGCCGCGTGATGCGGCAGGTCGTTCTTCCCCTGACGCCCGACCACGACGAGATCGGCCGCCCGCGACTGCTCCGCGAGGAACGTGAGCGTTTCCCTGAGCTCGGAACGCCACTCGATCCGCTCCGCCGGCCGGGCCGCAAGACGGAAAGTCTCTTCCGCCCGGTGCAACTCACCGAAGGCTTTCTGGCGGAGGTCCTCGATCCCGTATCCGGTCGGCACGGACGTCTCCCCGAACCCCCGCGGGTAGTCCGGTGCCCAGGCCGCGACGCCGATGAGGCGTGCATCGAGCCGTTGCGCGAGATGCGCGGCCACACCGATCCGCGGAGCCGTCCGCTCCCCGGGATCCACGGCGACGATGATGCTGGCATACGACATGGTGGACCTCCGGTGACGAGGGGAGGACCATGCCTGTTGGCCGGGCATCCATCGTTGATCCAGCGCAAACCCGTTCCGGGCGGCGAAAGGCCAGGCATCGTCGTCCCTCGACGATGGCCCGGTACGATTTCCGGCCCCGCCCTTGCGTTGGGTCAAAGCCGGCACCTTGGCGGACGGGCATCGTCCGGTTTCCCGCAGCCGAGCGAGCCGTCCCGTCCATGACATTGGCGAGCATCATGGTGTCCGTCGATCTCGCAGGCGACACGGAAGCCCTGCTCGACCTGGCGTCCGAGGGCGCGACCGACCTGATCGTCATGGGAGCCTACGGTCATGGGCGCTTGCGGGAGGCCGTCCCCGGCGGCGTCACCCGGGATGTCCTGCGCCGTTGCCCCGTCTGCAGCTTCCTGAGCCACTGATGACCGAGCACGCCCCGACGAGCGGCATGATCCCTCCCGCGAATGCCGATGACGGCAGTAAGCCGCCGGTCGACGGTGCGGTCACCCAGCTGGCCCGGCAGTTGATGGAAGACGGATTGGAAGGGCTTTCCGAACGCGAGCGGCGGGTGATCCTTCATGTCGCCAAGCGGCGGTACGTGTCCCGGGACGTGAACCGCGTCCTCGTCGAGCACCAGACCTTCGGCGAGCGCCTCGCGGACCGCGTCGCCCAGTTGGGTGGCTTGTGGGGCTTCATCCTGGTCTTCACGGGAATGCTCGTCGCGTGGGTCGTCGTGAACACCGTCGTCCTGGCCCGCGCCGGCGCCTTCGACCCCTACCCCTACATCTTCCTGAACCTGATCCTGTCGATGGTCGCCGCTCTTCAGGCGCCGGTGATCCTCATGTCGCAGAACCGCCAGGCGGCGCGGGATCGCATGGCGGCCGGTCTCGACTACGAGATCAACCTGAAGGCCGAGGTCGAGATCATGGCCTCGCACGACAAGCTCGACCGCATCCGGATGGAGCGTCTCGAGGGCATGCTGGCCGACCAGTCGACCCGGATCGAGGCCTTCGCCAAGGCGGTCGGTGCCAGCGCCGAGAAGGCGACGCGTCCCTGACGGGTTTTCGATGTCCGCTTCCTAGGGATGCAGTTTGGAAGCCTCCATGGCAGGACGGTCATTGCTCCAGGGACTTCAGGTAGGCCAACACGTCCGTGATCTGATCGGGCTCGAGCTCGAACTGGGGCATGGTCGGATGCCCCGTGGTGATGCCCTCCGCCAGGGCCTCGCCGAGGTCCTCGACCGGATACTTCGTATGGAGTTCCCGGAATGCAGGTGCGACGGCCAGGGGGCTTTCCCCGATCCGGCCGACGGCATGGCAGGTGGCGCAGTTCGCGCCGACGAAGGTCTTGCCACGTTGGACCTGTCCATCCGTGGCCGCCGCCGCGACCTGTAGGAGGCCGGTCATGAGCAGCGCGGATACGGGAAGGCGAATGGACATGGGATGGCTCCGGGTTCGGCTGATGCCATGACGCGCCTCGCGCCGGACGCATCCGAGAAGCGAGGCCGGCAGGCCCCCATCGACGCGGAAGGTCCAGGCGGCGGGTCGGCTCGACGGTAGGGCGGCGACCGGGACGTCGCTCAGGATACGAGCCACATCAGGCAGACGGCGGTTGCCGATCCGAGGACGGCGACCCCCAGCATCCGCAGGCTCTCCGTCAATGGATCGAGCGATGCCGCAGTCGGCGTCGCTCGCGTGACGGCGACATTGGTCAACGATGCGACGTCCGTGCTCATGACCGATGGACCCCTGATTTCCGGTCGCGCCTTATTACGGCCGACCACGACCCAGGGATGGCCGCGTTGTCGGGCCCGGTCTTTGATCGAGATCAACCCCGGTGTTCCCGGTGGACCCGTGCTCGCCGCCCGAGCCGCTCGTTCGGTCATGAACAATTCCGGTGACGCCTGATCCTTGCGCTGGATCAAGGACTGCTCCGGTTCCGCCACCTAGTGTTCACCGGATGCCGGGACGCGTTTCGACGACGTCGCCGGACCGCCTCGCATGGGTCGGGGTCGCCGAGCCCTTCCGCGCATCGGCGATCCCGGCAGCCCCCAAGGAGACCGTCATGTCCCACGACACCAGCCTGCAACACCGCGTCACGGCCGAACTCATCTGGGATCCGGCGGTGACCTCCTCGGAGATCGGCGTCACGGCCAGGGACGGCGTGGTCGCCCTGTCCGGTCAGGTGGGGACCTACGACGAGAAGATCGCCGCCGAGGCCGCCGCATGCCGCGTCAGGGGCGTCAGGGCCCTCGTGCAGGAGATCGAGGTCGTGGTGCCCTACGCCCGCAAGCGGTCCGACGAGGACATCGCCGCGACCGCCATCGCCCGTCTCGCCTGGAACGTCGCCGTCCCTCCGGATCGCGTCATGGTGAAGGTCTCGAAGGGGACCGTCATCCTGACCGGCGACGTCGACCATCGCTTCCAGTCCGAGGTCGCCGAGCGCGAGCTTCGGCAGTTGTCCGGTGTCGTCGCCGTGAACAACCGGATCGTGGTCAAGCCCCAGGTCGACGTCGAGGCCGTCAGCGACAGCATCAGCGAGGCGCTGGATCGCTCTTGGCTGTTCGACCCGAAGACCGTGACCGTCAAGGCGGATGGCGGGACCGTCTACCTCGGCGGGACCGTGCGCACCATGCAGGAGCGCAGGGAGGCGATGGGAGCCGCGTGGGCCTCCCCTGGCACCACCGCGGTCGAGAACCGCATCAGCGTCGTCTGAGCGACGCGAAGCCCCTGCCGGTCCTCGTGGGCCCGGCAGGGATTCCGACCTCCGAAACAGGAAATCGACCATGACGAAGCCCCACAACGAGCATCGCCAGTCCACGGACGACGAGGATACCGGCACCGATGGAGGCCGCCGCATCGAGGGTGCCGCCGACGAGATCTTCTGGCGCGCGAACGACGCCGTTGAAGACGTCGCCAAGCGGGCGACCCATCTGGCACAGGATACCCTCCACCGCGGACGGGCTGGCATCCGCAAGGCCGAACGGTCGAGCCGCGGCGGACATCCGGGACGGGGGGAGCGCGGCCTGACATCGCCCTTGGCAACCGCCCTGGCCGTCGGCGCCATGGGCTACGCCATCGCGACCCTGATCCAGGGAGCGATGAGTAAGCGTCATGCGGCCTTGCACAGGGCATCGCCGGAGACGCCTCCGGCATAGGCGTGGCGGCGCCCATGACCATCGATCCCGACCATCGCGAGGACCAGAGCATGCCCACCGATACGACGCAGACCGAAGGCGACATCCGTCTCAGAGCCTTTGAGCTCTGGAACATGCGTGGCCGCCCTCATGGCTACGAGGTCGAGTTCTGGCTCCAGGCCGAACGCGAGCTTGAGGGCGAGAAGACCGGTAAGCCGGTGCTCCCCGACGGGGACTTCGTGAAGAGTGGATCGGGGTCCGATTGCTTTTGCTGACCCCCGTCCCTCGAACTCCCGGACAAAGGCGAGCGTCCCCTCGAGAAACCCTGAAGCCGATGCGCGCAATCCATATGGAAAAGCATCTCGTCAACCGCATCGGCTGGCTGCGTGCCGCCGTGCTCGGTGCCGATGTCGGGCTCGTCTCCACGGCGGGCCTTATTGTCGGCGTGGCCGCTTCCTCAGCTGCCTCGGGCGTGCGAGCACACGGTCGAGCCTCCGGACGTCGCGTGGAGTCCTACGACGGTGATGGCGACGTCATAACCCACGAGATCGTCGGTATCGGCGCACCGGCGTATGTTGCGCCCCCCCCGACCGCCTGGGCGCCTTCCCACGTGGCAGCCGGCGCGACGGCACGGCCGCGCCGGCCAGTCCCGGCTCAGCGCAGGAGCTGGAGGATGCCCTGGTTGGCGGTGTTGGCCAGCGACAGCGCCGAGATCGCCAGGGACTGGCGCGTCGACAGCGCCTGCGAGCGCGCGGCCTCCTCGTTCATGTCCGCATCCGTGAGGTTTGCCGCTCCGGTGTTGAGCCCGTCGACCATCTGCTTGGTGAAGTCCTGCCGCGTCTGAACCCTAGAGGTTCGAGCCCAGGGTCGAGCTCAGCGACTTCAGGCTGGTCAGCGCGTTGGTCAGCGCGTCCGACGCCTTGGCGAGGTCGGCGTTGTTCTGCACGCCGAAGTTCGCCCCGCCCTGGGCGGTGGCCGAGTCCACGAAGCTGCCGATCCCGAGGCCGGCCGCCGACAGGGCGGTGCCCTGGACGCTGAGCTTGGACCGGGCCGAGCCGGTCTTTTCGTTGAAGGCGATGGTCAGGTTGTCGCCGGCCAGCAGGTTGGTGCCGTTGAAGCCGGCATCCTTGGCCGCCTGGTCGACCTGCGTGCCGAGGTTGTTGAACTGGTCGATCAGGGCCGAGCGCTGGGCCGAGGTGCCGCCGGCCGTGGTGAACGCTGCCCCGCCCGTGAGCTTGGCGGTCTCCGTCGCGTCGGCAGTGAACTCGCCCACCGTGGTCAGGCCGGCGGCCAGGGTGATCACGTCCGGGCCGGTGCCGACGACGTCGAGCTGGCCGCTGCTGTCGATGGAGGCGGTGGCTCGGCTTCACTGCTGCTGCTCCACCGATCAATCCTGACGCGAACTCTTGACCCTTTGGCGACCTTCGGAAGGTCCGCTTCCGGGCTGTTGAGGTAGAGGCCAACGTCCGGGGTGGGTGGTTTTCTGCCAGTGTGCTTTTGAGCGTCAAACTTCAGAGGCGGACGTTCGACATTTGGCAGTTTTTGGCCGTAAGACGCTGGTCCGTTTCTGACAGAGTTCGCCGGAAAAGCTGACGGTGGTGTAGCCGACAGATCTATTTCACCGACCGCGGCGTAGTCGTCGAGCACGGCCCGTTGGCAACATTTGTTGCCTCCGCTCAGGACGAGCGAACGCGATGGTCCTTCTCGCAAGCCCTCTGACTGACTTTTGCGGGGCATATCAAAATCAAGACCCGGTTCCGCCCGCCGATTAGGTCGCCAGCAAGTTCTCATCGGCAATCGGCACACAGGGGCGGGCACTGTTCGCGCAAGGCAAATCATCGAGCTGAGCCTGCAGGGGTGCTTCCGCCGGACCATCGACGCCAGCGGACTCCGTTTCGAGATGACAATCCCGATCCGATGAGCGGTCGGGCCGGGTCGCCGGCGCTTAACGGAGGCTGAACGGCGCGGTTCAAGATGAGTTCGAACCCTGGCCCTAGAGAGCCGTCAACCCCGACAGGGGCCGATGCCAGTCTCCACCGGCATCGCCAGGAACTGGCCCCGTCCAGGTACACCGGGCATCCCGTGGCCCAGGCCGGCAAACGACACCCGAGGAAGACTCGACATGAACGACATGCAGACCATCACCGGCACCGTCTGGGCCGTCTTCGGCCACCGCTTCGCCATCGATGGCAAGGAAGGACGCATCCTCGCCGACCTTGGGCCGAAGGGCGCCGAGGTCATCGCAATCGCCCATGGCGACACAGTTACGATCACGGGCGAGCCCAAACCCTCGGAAATCAAAGTGACGCTCATCACCCTCAAGGACGGCACCGTCTGCGAGATCGCGTGGCCGCGGAAGCTTCACACGGAAAAGGCGAACCAGACCCCGGCCGATCCGGCGGCGGTCCTCGCGGCGGTCAAGGCCGAGGGCTACGCCGTCGAGGGAGAGCCTCAACGCAAGCCGAAGCACTTCGAGATCGTAGGCGCCAAGGACGGCATTCGACACGAGATCCACGTCGAGCTCTATGGGAAGATTCGGACGGCCAAACCGCTCGCCGCCTGAGAGACCGAGCCGGATCGCAGCCGCAATCCGGCGGTCGTGATCCGGTTTGCCGACCCGAAGGAGCGATCACGTTCCCGCGTCATCCCAGATAACGCCGCACCTGCAGGGAGCCAACGGCAGGTCCGACGACTTGGCTCCCGTCCCGGGCGGTTCCGCCCAGATCCCTGCCCAAGGAAAATATCTTGGACGTCATCCATCCCGACCCGCCGATGCGCGAGGAGATCGCGCGCGGCTTCTACCCGGCGTTCGAGGGACGTTGGCGGCGTGCCGAGATCATCGGCCGTTGGGCCATGGTCGCATTCGTGGGCGCCTCCGTTCTCGGAGCGTTCGGGCAGGGGCTGTTCAGCGAGCGCGAGGCTGCCAACGCCGATGCCTCGATCAAGCTCCGCTACGAGCCGGTGGTCCGCTTCGGTGCTCCGACCAAGGTCCAGTTCGACACCCGCGTCCCGCCCGGCGGCGATAAGGTCGCCGTGACCATGGCAAAGGGGCTGGCCGATCATTTTGGGTTGGAGAGCATCATCCCGCGTCCTTCTGTCTGGGAAGCCGGCGCCGACAGCATCCGCATGGAGTTCCCCGTCGTGAAGGGTCAGGAACGCGTCACCATCCTGTTCGCGGGCTCGCCCGGCTTCCGAGGCAGCATCCATCTCTGGGCACGGCTGGATGCAGGCGAGACCCTGCCCTGGTCGCAGTATTCGGTGCCGTAGGCATGAGCACCGTCTTCAAGGCCGCGGCCGCCTACCTCGTCGTTCTCTTCGTCATCCGCCTCATCGGACGCCGGACCGCGAGCCAGCAGGCCCCCATCGACATGGTGGTGCTGTTCCTGTTCGGCGGTATGAGCGTCAGCGCGGTGCTCGGCGACGACAAGTCGTTCGTCGGCGCGATGAGCGCGATCTTCACCGTCGGCCTCATGCACGTGGCCGTCTCATGGCTGAAGCTGCGCTACGTCTGGTTCGAGCGTATCTGCGACGGCACGCCCATCGTCGTCTACCGAGACGGCGACTGGGACGAGACCCAGATGCGGCGCCTGCGGATGCAGCAGGCCGACGTGCGCACCGCCGCCCGCCAACAGGGCCTCGATGACATGGATCAGGTCGCCGTTGCCATCGTCGAGCGGGATGGGAAGGTCTCGGTCATCGAGAAGGACTGATCCCCGGCGGCTGCCCCAGGGCGTGACCCGTCGCTCCGGAACAGACGCCAATCAGGGACCACTCGAAGACGTGACCGGGACGGGCGGGCAACCACCGCACGGTCACCGTGTTGTCGAGGGCACCCGAACACCGCATCGCGTCATCCCACGGCCTTGCGTCGGCGAGCCCATCCGTTCCCATGAGCGAGCCGCACATGACCGACGATACGCTCCCACCCGAAGTCGGCGATGCCCGTCGCCTGGACGCACTCCGAGGGTACGGCATCCTCGATACGCCCCCCGAGAAAGGGTTCGACGACATCGTCGAGCTGGCCCGAATGACCTGCTCTGTCCCGGTCGCCCTGGTCAGCCTGGTCGCCGGCGACCGCCAATGGTTCAAGGCGCGGTCGGGCTTCGCGCCTTGCGAGACCTCCCTGGACAAGTCGGTCTGCGCGCATGTCCTCGGCTCCCCGGACCTGCTCGTAATCGCCGACCTGTCGCTGGACTCCCGTACCAGGGACAATCCCCTCGTCACGGGCGAACCGTACCTGCGCTTCTACGCCGGGGCGCCGCTGGAGGCGGCCGACGGCGAGCGTCTCGGCAGCCTGTGCGTGATCGACCTCGCGCCCCGCCCGGAGGGCCTCACGGATCGGCAGGCGGTAGCCCTACGCGCGCTGGCGGGGCAAGTCATGTCCCAGATGGAACTGCGCCGCTCGGTCGCTGAGCGCGAGGGACTTCTTTCCGGCCAGGCCGCGCTGATCGCGCAGCAGAACGCCCTGATCGCCGCCCAGGCCAGCGTGACCCGGGCGGCAGGGGACCGTGGCGTGATCCTCGATACCCTCGTCGGCGGTGTGATGGCGGCGGTCTCCCAAGCCGAGGGCGCAGTGATCGAGCTCCGTGAGGGCGACGACCTCGTCTATCGCTCGGCACGCGGTGCGCTCGAACCCCATGTCGGGCTGCGCATCCCCATCGACGGCAGCCTCTCGGGCCATTGCCTGGCGACCGCCAAGCCGGTGCTGTGTCCGGACCTCCTCGTTGACCCTCGCGTCCGTCGCGACCTCGTCGACCCGCTCAACGCACGCTCGGCAGTCTGTGTCCCGATCCTCCGTGGGGACGCCGCCGTCGGTGTCCTGAAGCTACAGTCCAGTCGTCCCGATGCCTTCACCGGCCTCGACCTCCACGTCGCCACCCTGTTCGCCGGCACCATTCCGGCCGGGTTGGCGGAAGCGGGCGAGGCGGAGGCGCGCCGTGGGATGCGGGCCGGCGAGGCCACCCTCCGCACGGTGATGGAGACGCTGCCCGTCGGTGTCCTGATCGCCGAGGCTCCGACGGGCCGCATCGTCGGGCACAACGCCCGGGCCACCGTGATCCTGGGGCATGATGTGGTCTCAGATACGTCCGCCGACCGGAAGGACCGCTGGGTCGGGTTCCATTCTGACGGATGCCAGGTCGAGCCCGGGGATTGGCCCCTCGACCGCGTGGTGCATGCCGGCGAGTCGCGCGCGGATCTTGAGGTCGACTACCGCCGCGGCGACGGCAGCCGTGCCTGGATCGGGTTCTCGGCGGCGCAGATGCTCGACGTTGATGGTCACCGCGTCGGTGCCGTCGTCGTCGTCACTGATATCGACGGGCGCAAGCGGAGCGAGCTCCAGTTGGCCGCCGCCAAGGAGGCTGCCGAGGAGGCAAACCGGGCCAAAAGCGAGTTCCTCGCCAACATGAGCCATGAGCTGCGCACCCCGCTCTCGGCGGTGATCGGCTACTCGGAGATGCTGCAGGAGGAGATGGAGGACGGCGGCCACGACGACCTGCTTCCCGACATGCGCAAGATCGAGGCGAACGCGCGCCACCTCCTCGGTCTCATCAATGACGTGCTCGACCTGTCGAAGATCGAGGCGGAGCGGATAGAGACCTACGTCGAGGACTTCGCCATCGACGCGATCGTCCGCGATGTCGCCTCGACGGTCGAATCCCTCGTCGCCGCAAAAGAGAACGTCCTCACGCTGGACCTTGCCGATGACCTCGGCGAAGCGCGTTCCGACGTGACCAAACTGCGCCAGTGCCTGATCAACCTCTTGAGCAACGCCGCCAAGTTCACGGAAGGTGGCCGGATCACCCTGAAGGCCGAACGGGGCGAACGCGACGGCGAGAGTTGGCTGACCTTCCAGGTGAGCGACACCGGGATCGGCATGAGCCCGGACCAGCAGGCGCGCCTGTTCGAGCGCTTCACCCAAGCGGATGCCTCGACGACGCGGAAGTTTGGCGGCACCGGCCTCGGGCTGTCCATCACCCAGGCGTTCGCATCCATGCTGGGCGGCGATATCAAGGTGGCGAGCGAGGAGGGTCGAGGAACCACCTTCACCATCTCGGTCCCGGCCCGCATCGCCGGCACGAACGACCAGCCGGCAATGGAAGCGGGTGTCGGGACGCCTCTATCCGACGATGTGTGCGGCAAGGACGTCGTCCTCGTCGTCGATGATGATCCGGCGACGCGTGATCTCCTCACCCGCTTCCTCGAACGCGACGGGTTCAAGGCCGTCGCCGCCGTCGACGGGCGGGAGGGCCTGGAGATCGCGCGGATCCTGAGGCCCCGGGTTATCCTGCTCGACGTGACCATGCCGCAGCTGGACGGCTGGTCGGTATTACGAGAACTTAGGGGAGATCCAGAACTCGGCAACACGCCCGTAGTCATGGTCACAGTGCTGGACGAGCAGAACCTAGCCTTCTCCCTCGGAGCCACCGACTACCTGCAGAAGCCGGTGGACTGGGACGAGCTTCAGGGGGTGATGGACCGCTTCCGACCCCGGGACCACGAAGGCCCGCTACTCGTCATCGATGACGATGCCGACACACGGGATCGTATGTCGACCCACCTCACCCGGGAAGGCTGGCGGGTCGTCACGGCCGAGAACGGCAAGGTCGGGCTCGGGGTCGTCGCGACAGTGCAACCCTGCCTCATCCTTCTCGATGTGATGATGCCGGAGATGGATGGCTTCGCGTTCCTCGCCACCCTGCGGGCCAAGCCGGAATGGGGTTCGATCCCGGTCGTCGTGCTGACGGCCAAGGACGTCGACGTGAACGACCGGCGGCGTCTGGCCGGACGGGCCGACAAGGTCCTCAGAAAGGGCCAGGTCGGTCTCGACGACCTCACTAGGCTGCTGCGTTCGGTGGTTTCGCCAAGCCCGGCCTGATCCTTCGAGAGCCATCGCGCTGACGGCTCGCAAGGTCTTGCGCTTCCGGGCCGAAAGATTGGTCCCAGGAGCGCTGCCTTTCGGTGCTACGGACCCCGTGCCCCCACCGGACATCCTATGGCCCATACCGGATACAACCCGCTACTCGTCACGCTGTCCATCGTCATCGCGGTGTTCGCGTCCTATGCGGCGCTGGACCTCGGTGCCCGCGTCCGGCGTCCGGACGCCGGTGCGCGCTGGGCCTGGGGCGCTGGCGCGGCGGTGGCGATGGGCGGTGGCATCTGGTCGATGCACTTCGTCGGCATGCTCGCCTTCGAGATGGGAATGGCGGCGGCCTACGATCTCGGACTGACGGTCCTGTCACTGCTGATCGCGGTGGGTGTCACGGCCGGCGCCTTTGCCTGGGTTGCACGCCGGGGAACGGGTGCGGGCTCGTTGCTGGTCGCGGGCCCGCTCATGGGCCTTGGCGTGGCGGCGATGCACTACACCGGCATGGCGGCGATGCGCGTGCCGGGCAACCTTGCCTACAACCCGGCTGTGGTGGCGGTCTCGGTCGCCATCGCGGTCACGGCTGCGACCGCAGCCCTGTGGCTTACCTTCCGCCGCAATCGGCCCTGGCAGAAACTCGCCGCCGCCTGCGTGATGGGGCTTGCAGTCGCTGGGATGCACTACACCGGGATGGCCGCGGCAACCTTCACCGCGCAGGAGAGCGGCGCCCATGCGGCCCACGTAGCCACCCTGGCGGCGGGCCAACGCGACCTCGCCCTGGCGGTCGCCGGCGTTACCTTCCTCATCCTGTTCCTGGCGATGATCGCTTCCTCGCTCGACCAGCGTCGGGTGCAGCGACGCCTGCACGTCAGCGAGGCGCGCTTCCGATCCGCCGTCAGGGCCGTCAACGGCGTGATGTGGACGACCGACGCCGCCGGGCATTTCGTCGAGGAGCAAGCAGGGTGGGCGGAGATCACCGGGCACACCCCAGAGCAGTACATGGGCGCGGGCTGGGCGAAGGCGATCCATCCCGAGGATCTCCCGGCGACGATCGCGACCTGGACCGACGCATTGCGAGCCGAGGCCCCCTACACGGTCGAGCATCGCGTGCGCACCGCCCAGGCGGGCTGGCGCCGCTACGTGGCAAGGGCAGTGCCGGTGCGCGATGCCGACGGCGCGATCCGGGAGTGGGTGGGCGTCCATGAGGACATCACCGAGCGACACGCGTTCGAGGTGGCGCTCAAGGAGGCGCGGGACGCGGCCGAGGAGCACAGCCGGGCGAAGAGCCGGTTCCTGGCCAACATGAGCCATGAGCTGCGCACGCCGCTTTCGGCCGTAATCGGCTATTCCGAGATGCTCGAGGAGGAGGCGGAGGAGCTCGGTCAGGAGAGCCTCCTCAAGGATCTCGGAAAAATCAAATCGAACGCCCAGCACCTCCTCGGCCTGATCAACGACGTGCTCGACCTGTCGAAGGTCGAGGCGGAGAAGATGGAGCTCTACCCCGAGGACATCGACGTCGCCGCCTTCGTCATGGACGCGGCCGCCACCGTCGAGGCGCTCGTCAAGAAGAAGGGAAACGTCCTCGTGCTCGACGTGGCCGATGGCGTCGGCCGAGCCCGAACGGACGCGGTGAAGCTGCGCCAGTGCCTGTTCAACCTGCTCTCGAACGCGGCCAAGTTCACCGAGGGCGGCACCATCACGCTGGAAGCCGGGCGCGAGGCAGGTATCCGCGGCGGCTGGCTCCAGTTCACGGTGCGGGATACGGGCATCGGCATGAACCCGGAGCAGGTCGGGCGCCTGTTCGAGCGCTTCACGCAGGCCGACGAGAGCACCACACGCAACTATGGCGGCACCGGTCTTGGATTGGCTCTAAGCCGCGCCTTCGCCCAGTTGCTCGGCGGCGACATCTCCGTGACGAGCGTCGAGGGCGAGGGAACGAGCTTCACCCTGCGCGTGCCGGCGGTGGCACCGGACCGGACGGTCGATGTCGCGCCGGATGCCGTACCGGAGAACGGCGAACGCATGGATGACTTGGTGCTGGTGATCGACGACGAGGCATCCCAGCGCGAGCTCATGACCCGCTTCCTCGAACGCCAGCGCTTTTCCGTGCGCACGGCGGCGGACGGGCGCACCGGCCTCAACCTCGCCCAGTCGCTCAAGCCCCGCGCCATCCTCCTCGACGTCATGATGCCCGAGATGGACGGCTGGTCGGTGCTCGCCGCTCTCAAGTCGGATCGCGAGACTGCCGGCATCCCGGTGGTGATGGTGAGCTTCGTTGCCGACGCGACGCTCAGCGCCTCGCTCGGTGCCATCGAGGCGGTGCCGAAGCCGGTGGACTGGGCGCGCCTCCGGACGATCCTGGATCAGTTCCGGGCAGCGGACGGCGACGTCCTCGTGGTCGATGACGACGCGGACATGCGGCACCGCCTACGGACGGCCCTCGAACGCAACGGCTGGAGCGTCCGCGAGGCCGGCGACGGCCGCGAGGCGCTCGAGCAGGTCGGGCTTGGCGTGCCGCGCCTCGTCCTTCTCGATCTCACCATGCCGGTGATGGACGGGTTCTCGTTCCTTGACCGCTTGCGAAGATTGCCGGGTTGCGCCGATGTGCCGGTAGTGGTCCTCAGCGCCCGGGACGTCACGGCCGAGGAGCGGGACCGGTTATCAGAAGCCGATCGCGTTTTGCGAAAGGGAGATTCCAGTCTCCAGGACATCGCCACCGAATTGCGCAAGCTCGACAACCGTCAGACCAGCAAGTCGGCCTAGGATATCCAATCGATCTGCCGTCCCTAGAGTTTTTCAGTTAAACCATGAGGTCATGGATCGCAGCAGCAATCCCGCATCCTACGAACCGCCTGCCAGTGAGCAAGATTGCCTGACCCAGATCACTGGAATGGCGCAGAGAATATCCACTGTCGGGTGCCTCCTAGATCCCTTGTTGCATCCGTGTGGAGTTGGATGCGGAACGTCCGCTTCCGGGTAAACCTGCAACGAGCGCCTGTGGGGCCTTGCGGATCCGATACCACGTCTCACAGCCTAGTACTATCTAAGCACTTTAATGTCGGAGGGCAGCGTGAAGCGCCTTCGGCAGGGTCGGTGGGAGTGTCTTCTCGCCTCGTCGGCATAGGCAGGCGGTCCGCTCGCGATGTTAGGGTAGGCCCCCAACAGCTCCATCCTTGTCCGGCCGCCGTCGAGGAGCCAGCGTACGGGACGAACGTAAAGCAGCAGATGTTCGAGCGCCGCCACGGTGCGGTCAAAGGGTGCCGGACCGGACCCCGGCACGGGCCGGCCCATGCCAGCCGCCTCTATCAAGCTGCGTCGATCCCGGCGGCCGAGGCACCACCCGGTGTCCGCGGCGCGGCCGGCGGATCGCGATCCGGGCTCGCGCCGCGGGACCGGCGCCACGCCCCGACGATCCTGCCTGCTCGCGTTTCAGGCCCCCTGCAGAGCCGCCTTCACCTTGGCCGGGGTGAACGGCACGGACCGCACGCGTACGCCGGTCGCGTCGAAGACTGCATTCGAGACCGCCGCCGGCACGATGGCGGCGGACGGCTCGCCGGCGCCCCACGGCTTCTCGGTTGGCCGGTCGATCAGGTCGATCACGACCTCGGGCACGTCCGGGAAGGTCAGGATCGGGTAGCTCGACCAGTCGAGGCTCGTCACGGCGCCGCGATCGAAGGTGACCTCCTCCAGCAGCACACGGCTGACGGTCTGGATGACATTGCCGTCGAGCTGGTTGCGCACGCCGTCGGGGTTGATGATCTGCCCGCAATCCTGGACCACGAAGAAGCGCGGCACGCGCACTTGCCCGGTGCTGCGATTCACTTCGACTTCGGCCACGCCCGCTACGTAGGTGCGATTGAGTTCGTACTTCACGTAGGAGATTCCGCGGCCGCGCAGCACGTCGCCCGCGGCGTCTTTCACCGGCGAGGGGCGCGCCTGCCACATGGCGAGTTCGGCAACCCGCTTCAGCACCTCAATGCCGCGCGGATCCTTCAGCGCCCGCAGGCGGTACTCCAGCGGGTCGGCGCCGGCTGCCGCCGCGCACTCGTCGAGGAAGGCCTCGTTGGCGTAGGTGTTCTGCATCCGCCCGGGGGTGCGGATCCAGGAGGGCCGGAACGGCGTCGAGGCCAGCCGGTGGCAGACCGTGCGCACGTTCGGAAAGGCGTAGGGCAGCGCCGAGTTGCCGATGATGTTGCCCGGCGCCATCGTAGTCTCGTGCGGCAGATCGGCCAGCGAGGCCGCCACCAGCGGCACGTTACCGGCCGCCCCCTCCGGGATGTGGAACTGGGAGGACCAGGCGGTGACGTTGCCCTGCGGGTCGAGCCCGGCCTTCAGGTCGATCAGGGTCGGCGGTCCTTTCGGATCCCAGCCGTGCTCGTCGGCGCGCGACCACTGGACCCTCACGGGGCGGCCGACCGCGCGGGCGAGAAGGGCGGCGTCGCCCGCCGCGTCCTCGTGACCGTTGCGGCCGTAGCAGCCCGAGCCCTCGACGTAGATGCAGCGCACCGCCTCCGGCGCGAGGCCGGTCATCGCCGCGAGCTGCTTGCGCAGGGCGTGCGTCATCTGCGAGGCCGTCCAGCAGGTCAGGAACCCGTCCTTCAGCTCTGCGATGGCGCAGGACGGCCCGATCGAGCCGTGGGTATGGATGGCGAAATCGTACGTCGCTTCGAGCTTCCGGGCCGCCTGTCCGAGCGCCGCCTCGGCATCGCCCGTGCTGCTCGTGACGTCGTCCTTGGTGACCTTCGTGGCGCGCACGTGCTGCCAGAGCTTGCCCTGCTCGGGCAGGCCTTCCCATTCCGACCACGTCGCCCTCAGCTGTTTTGCGGCCTTCACGGCCGCCCACTCCTTCTCGGTGACGATGGCCAGGAAGTTACCCTGGCGCACGACCTTGATCAGTCCTGGGATGTCCGCGACCGAGGCCTCATCCACGCCCTGCAGATCCGCCCCGATGGTTGGGGGACGGACCACCCGCGCATGCACCATGCCGGGCACGCGATAATCCTGCATGTAGGTGAAGCGGCCGGTCATCTTCTCGGGTATGTCGACCCGCGCCACCGGCTTGCCGACGAGGGCGAACTGAGCCGGATCCTTCGTCTTGACCGCCGGATCGACCTTGAGGTCGAGGCGCCCTTCCTTCACGAGATCGGCGTAGGAGAGTCCCTGGCCGCCAGCTTTCGGCCGGACGGTGCCGTTCTCGCTCACCAACTCGTCGGCCGGTACGCCGAGGCGCTCGCTGGCCATCTGCACGAGGCGCGCGCGGGCCGTCGCCGCCGCCTGCCGGATTTCGACGCCGCCCTTCTGGATCGAGAGGCTCCCGTAGGTCGGTCCCTGATCCGGCGTCAGCGCCGTATCGCCCTGGACGACGGTCACGCGGTCGAGCGGCAGGTCGAGTTCCTCAGCCGCGATCTGCGTCAGGGCGGTCTCGACCCCGGTGCCGAGATCCACCTTGCCGGAGAAGATCGTGGCGTGACCGTCGGCGCCGAGCGCCAGGAAGCTGTCGACGCGGTCCGGGGCGACGGGCTTCGCGAAGCCGTTGGTGGCGACCGGCGCGAAGGTCTGGGCGCTGGCGCCGCGGTCAGACAGCGAGAAGCCGACCACGAGGGCGCCGCCCTGGAGGAGCAGGCTGCGGCGGGAGAGGGCGGGTGCGGTCATGACAACAACCTCTGTCAGAGTGTGCCGGCAGCGCGCTGGACGGCGCGCACGATCCGCTGATGGGTGCCGCACCGGCAGAGATTCTGGGCGAGCGCCTGCCGGATCGCGGTCTCGTTGGGCTTCGGCGTCTCGTTGAGCAGGGCAGCCGACTGCATGATCATGCCATTGATGCAGTAGCCGCATTGCGCCGCCTGCTCGGCGATGAAGGCCGCCTGCACCGGGTGCGGCTTGTCCAGGCTGCCGAGCCCTTCGAGCGTCACGATCTTGGCCCCCGCCTTTAAACTCGAGACCGGGGTGATGCAGGAGCGCACCGCCTGCCCATCGACATGCACCGTGCAGGCGCCGCACTGGCCCAGCCCGCAGCCGAAGCGCGGCCCGTGCAGGCCGAGATCATCGCGTAGCACGTAGAGGAGCGGCGTATCGGGGTCGTCCACGCTCACGGGCGCCGCGCGCCCATTCACGTCCAGCGACATCAGCTGCACCATCGGGCATCTCCCTGGAACCATTCTCGGGTGCTCGGCCTATACCCGGCGTAGACCCGGAGCAACGCGGCGGCGTGACAGCGATTCCCATTCGCTGCAGGAAGCCGTGCTGCCCCCGGCGCCGTCAGGGAAGCGCATGCCCTCGCAGAACCGCAGCCGATGCATCCTCGCTCTCGTCCTCGCGCTGTCCGCGGGCCCCGCAGGGGCCGCCGAGCGCCTCGCTCAGGATTGGCCCGAGCCGTCCCGCAAGGCCGCTGAAGCCGTTGCTGACAAGTACGGCGCACCCCAGGAGCAGACGGCGACACTGCTGATCTGGCACCGCAACGGGCCTTGGATCCGGACGGTGGTGCACAAGATGGGAGCCGAGCACGATTTCCCGGCCAAGCACAACGACGTGCTAGAGCAGAGCTTGCCCTACAAAGTCCCGCTCAACTTCTTCAGCGCGGTCGCCACCTTCAACGGCAGCGTCATTCCGGACCGGACGCGAGGCACGCTCACCGCCTACGGCGCTAGCGAGGCCGAGAACGTCCTGAGCCTGAACCTGGCCCGGGCGGTGGTGCGCGGCGAGCTCACGGCGGAGCAGGCACGTGATAAGGAAGTTGCGGCTGCGCAGGAGTTGGCGAACGGACAGGAGCCGGACCTCGCGGCCAAGCTCTCGCTCGATCAGCAACAGGAGGGCGACGTCTCCGACCCAGACACCGCGATGATCCTGCCGCCCAGCCAAAAGCCATAGTCCGGAGTACGCGGCCCTCTGCTCTGGCAACGCGTTGATCCATGGGCGCCCGCTGCCTCGATCTCAGATTCTCATGCCGCGCAGTTCTCGACACTCTACCCCATGCGCTGAATACAGTGGTGAAGGCTGGAGCGCCCTATTCTAATCCGCGCACGTCGGCCGCCGCATCCTGCCGGCCGGGCATCGGGGCATCCGCGATCTCCCGGCGAAACGGCGCGATCCAGTCGTGAAGTGGCCGCCGCGCGCTGGACCGGCTCGTTTGAGGCCGACGCTCGGGACTGTGCGTCAGACGCTTAGAACGATCTTTCCGAGAGGCTCGTTTTTCCTCATGCGGGCGAGCATGGTCGGCGCCTCGGCTAGCGCGTAGCGGCTGTTGAATGACTGATGGAAACTTCCGGCTACCATCGCCGGCCACAGGTCGGCTCGGACGCGCACGGTGCGCTTCATCAAGCCCTGCGAGCAGAGCCTACTGTGGTTGGCAGCGGGGGGCGATGCAGCCTCGCCCTGCATGAGCGTTGTTGTCGAGGTTCGCTGCAGAGAACGTCGACGTTTGCGGCGAACCTACTTTGGAGCGGACCAGCGGCTTTCGGCCAGCATCGGCCGCCGCAGACCGCCTGCCTGAGCGTTTCAGACGGGTGGGATGCGGAACGTCCGCTTCGGATCGCCGTGCCGAACTGGCTGAGCATCATCTTAAGGCATCAGGTTCCTCGCGGCGTTCGCTCACTCCGGCGAGAGCAGGTCCGGCAGGCGCGAGAGATCCTTGAGCGACGCATGCGGTGGCCATGCAAGGTTCGGCGGTTCGCCCACCCGGTCGATCCACACGGAGCGGATTCCGAGCTCGTGGCAGACCTTGAGGTCGGTGAACTGCCCCATGCCGACATGGATGGTTTCCTCTTTCCGCACGCCCATGGTCTTGTAGGCGTGTAGGAAGAGCCCGTGATCGGGCTTATAGGCATGGGCCTGCTCGGCCGTGACGACGAAGTCGAGCGGCACTCCGATGGCCGCGACGGTGCCTGCGATCAGGTCGTCGTCCGTGTTGCTGATGACCGCCAGCCGGTAGCGTGCGCGGAGACGGTCGAGCGCCGCGGCAACCTCAGGGTGCGGCTCGATACGTCCCAGGACCCTCAGCAACGTGTCGCCGTCCTCGGGCTTGGCCGTATGGCCGGCATCGGCGAGGGCCTCGGCTAGGGCGGATCGCAGGATCGACTTGTAGTCGCGGAATTGCGGACGCTTCTGCCGCTCTACCGCAGCCTCTCGCAATCGATCGGCCAGGATGGCCGCTTGCTCCTGCGCATCGGCTTCCGGGAGGCGACGGGCAAGGATCGCGTGGGCCGCCGACCGGACGGCGTCATGCCACCGGACCAAGGTGCCGTAGCAATCGAAGGTGATGACCTTCGGCATCGGTTGAAGCTGCAGCATGATCGGTCCCACCGGGCGAGCCAAGTAGAGTATCCCCGCCTGCAACGCCTGGCGTCCACCCCCTCGAAGATCTGTAGCGCGCGTACGGCTCGGGCGAATGCTACGTTTGTCTCGAACAGGCAGTGCCAAGCATGACAGCCGGCGGGAAGCGGTTTTCCCGCCGGTTCGGCGAATTCACGCGGTGCCGTTGCCACCCGTCGCGCCGTAGACCTCGCCGGTGACGTAGCTCGCCTCCTGGCTGGCCAGGAAGACGTAGACCGGCGCGAGTTCCACCGGCTGGCCGGGGCGGCCGAGCGGCACCTCAGATCCGAACTTCTCGACCGCCTCCTGCGGCTGCCCGCCCGAGGGCTGCAGCGCGGTCCAGAACGGGCCGGGCGCCACCGCGTTCACGCGGATGCCTTTTTCGATGGACTGCTTGGCCAGCGCCTTCGTGAACGCGATGATGCCGGCCTTGGTGGTGGCGTAGTCGACCAGGATCTTGGGTGGGTTGTAGGCCACGACCGAGGCCGTGTTGATGATGGACGCGCCGGCCGGCAACAGGGGCATCGCCGCCTTGGTGATCCAGAACATCGCGTAGAGGTTGGTCTTCAGCGTCCGGTCGAACTGCTCGTCCGTGATGTCGCCGATGTCCGTCTGGTTGGTCTGCTTGCCGGCGTTGTTGACGAGGATGTCGAGACCGCCGAGCTCGACCACGGCCTTGTGCACCAGGGTGTCGCAGAACGCCTTGTCGGTGATGTCGCCGGGCAGCAGCACCGCCTTGCGGCCCTCCGCCTCGATGAGCTTCGCCACCGCCCGGGCGTCCGGCATCTCGGCCTCGACGAAGCTGAGCGCCACGTCCGCGCCCTCGCGGGCGAAGGCGATGGCCGCCGCGCGCCCGATGCCCGAATCGGCGCCGGTCACCAGGGCCTTCCGGCCGGCGAGGCGGCCGTGGCCCCGGTAGCTGGTCTCGCCGTGGTCCGGCTTCGGGTCCATCGCGCCGGCGAGGCCCGGCGCCTCCTGCGGTTGCCGCTTGAACGGCGGCTGCGGGTATTGGGTGCGCGGGTCCTGCATCTTGAGGCGGTGGTCGGAGGCGTCGGTCATGAGGTTGTCCTGGCGCGCCGGTTTCGTACGGGACAGCCCGTGCGGCGCGCGTCTTGGGTGATGCTGTCCGGGAACTTCGGAAATCGGCCCCGCCCCCGGATGTTCCGGCCCCTGCGGCCATGCGGACGCCTCCGGGACCTCGCCTAGGCCGCTTCGCCCCGCCTGTCCCCGAGCGCCGCCAAGGCCTCGTCGGCGGCCCGTATCCCGCTGTCGTGGGCTCCATGTGCAGTGGTGAAGTCGAAAGGATGCGTCGCCTCGCCGGCGAAGAACAGGCGGTCCTCGAATGGCCGGGCCAGCCGCGCCCGCGCATCGGATCGGCCCGGCAGGGCGCAACTATACGCCCCACCGATGGACGCCATCCGGCTCCAGGACGTCGCCGCGAGGGGGCGGATGGCCGACGCCACGTCACTGCCGAACAGGGCGGCCAGTTCGGCCGACACGTGGGCGAAGCCGGCGGCCGGCCCCCCCTCCGCCACGATACGGGCGCCGTCGCCCCCGAGGAACGCCTCGATCACCGGCCATCCGTTCGGTCGGATCGAGTAGGCAGCCGACCTTGGGCCGTGCAGGTTGCCGTAGGCATGCGAGTCTGGCTCGAACGCTGCGTTATGCCCGATCTCCAGGAAGATCTTTTCGTTGCGGCCCAGCGGCAGGGCGGCGGCCGCCTCGCGCCAGGGTTCGGTCCCGGCGGGAAGGCGGATCGCGTCGCCGGCCAGGACCGCGGTCGAGATCGTGAGGATGGCGGCCCCGGCGCGGATGGTGCCGGCGCGGGTGGTCACGGCGACGCCGTCCGCCGTCAGGTCGATCCGGTCGGCGGGGGTGGCGAGCCGCAGCGTCGTCGTGGACGGCAGGCTGGCAGCGACCAACGTGCCGTAGCCGGACGGCAGATGCCAGTTCCGGCCCGTCGAGGCATCGTCGTAGGCGAGGTAATCGGTCGCGGAGATCTGCTCGGGCGCCATGCCGCTCATGAAGCCGGCGATGGCCCGCACGTAGGCGATCCAGGGGCCGCCCGGCTGAAGGGCGTCGCTGGCCCGGTCGCTGCCCGCCGCGACGATGCGGAGCCGGTCTTCCCAGTCGCCGTACGCCCTTTGCGCCGCCTCTTGTGCGTGCTCATCGTGCTCGATGCCCGGGTGGGCCTTCGCCCATGGCGGTTCGCCTCGGTCGACCGGGAAGCCCGATGCCTCGGCGATGCCGACCCATGCATTTCGATCGCCGGAGTGGAGCCATTCGCAACCGAGGTCGAGCGGGTACCCTCCGATGTCCTGCGTCCACGCGCGGCCTCCGAGGCGCGCAGATGCCTCAAGCAGCAAGGCCGATGAGCCTTGTGCCGCGAGCCGCCGGGCGGCACCGATGCCGGCGGCGCCTCCCCCTACGATGATGACGTCGAACGCGCTGCCCATTGGGGGCAAGGTGAGGTCTGCCGACACGACTTCCAAGGTAGCTGCGCCGGTTGCACTCAACGTCGTCTGCACACCCCGCGGCTCGTTGAACTTCAGACGGCGACCCCGCCGTCCTCCGACCTGGGCGTCCGATAGCGTCCGGCGCCCTCGCTCACGAATCAACCGTTGCGGTACATTCGCTCGTCGATGGCCCCTCCCCTGACCGTCTCGACGCGCCAGGCCTGCACGTGCTCGCCGGCCTCGTGAACCAGGTCCGCGCCGATCCGCAGGGTGATGTCGCTCACGTGGATCGCCTTGCGCTCCGGCAGGATCTCCCGGATGACCCGACGACAGAAATGGCCTGCCCCCTGAAAAGTGGTCCTCCCTGAGGTATGGCTTCGAGCCATGTGGAGGATGTTGTCATGGGACGGAAAAATCATACGGCTGAAGAGACCGTCGCCAAGCTGCGCCAGGTTGATGTCTTGGTCTCGCAAGGCCGTAAGGTCGCCGAAGCAATCCGGTCGATCGAGGTGACGGAGGTCACGTACTACCGCTGGCGTTTTGAGTACGGTGGCTTGAAGGGTGATCAGCTCAAGCGGCTAAAATCTTTGGAGACGGAGAATCAGCGGCTTCGTCGGGCGATCTCCGATCTGACCTTGGAGAAGCTGATCCTGAAGGAGGCAGCCTCGGGAAACTTCTGAGCCCGGCTCGCCGCCGGGCGTGTGTCGACTACGTCGTTGCCGAGCATGGCGTATCGGAACGCTTCGCTTGCCGTGTCCTGGGCCAGCATCGTTCGACCCAACGCAAGGCCGCCGTGGTGGTCGAGGACGAAGCTGTTCTGACGGCTGCGATCGTCGCCCTGGCGCTGCAGCATGGATGCTACGGCTATCGTCGGGTTACGGCCTTGCTCCGGCGTGACGGCTGGACGGTGAGCGTGAAGCGGGTCGAACGGATCTGGCGCCGCGAGGGCCTCAAGGTTCCCGCTCGCCAGCCGAAGCGGTCGCGGCTCTGGCTCAACGACGGCTCGTGCCTGCGACTGCGGCCGGAGCGACCTGACCACGTCTGGTCGTATAACTTTGTCGAGCACCGCACGCACAACGGGCGCAAGTACCGGATGCTGAACGTGATCGAGGAGTTCACGCGCGAGTGCCTCACCATCCGCGTATCCCGCAAGCTTAGGCCCTCGAAGTGATCGACGTGCTCTCGGATCTGTTCAGCCTGCGCGGTGTGCCGGGCCATGTCCGCTCGGACAATGGACCTGAGTTCATCGCTCGATCTGTCCGAGACTGGATCGCAGCGGTCTGATCAGCAACGGCCTACATTGAGCCAGGCAGTCCGTGGGAGAACGGGTATTGCGAGAGCTTCAACGCGAAGCTGCGCGATGAACTTCTCGACGGCGAGGTGTTCTACACCCTCAAGGAGGCCTGCATCGTGATCGAGCAATGGCGGAGGCACGGCAACACCCTCCGACCGCACTCGTCGCTCGGCTATCAGCCGCCCGCGCCGGAGGTCGTCATCTGGCCAACCGAACCGAGCAGCTCAGCGCCGCTCGCACAACCCGCCATCGTCACGCGACCGACGATGCACTAACTTCGAACCTGGGCCACAGGATAGGGGCAGGCCAGTCCACCGGCGCACCTTGCTGGAGAACGTATAGAAGGTTTTCTCGGTCGGCGCCTGATCCGTCTTCCAGCCTTCCAGAATCTGCTCCGGGCTCGGTGCCTCGATCCTCTCCTGCTTCGGCCGAGACACGGCCTCCGTTCGAAGGTCTTCCTTCGGCGGGGGCGAGGGTGTGGGGCGGGTATTCCCGGAGTGCCGGTCCTTGATGATGGTCATCACCTCGAGTTCGGCTTCGACGAACGCCAGATGGAGACGACGATCCGCTGGCGATCCGAACGCGATGTTCAGTCCGGCATCGAGCACGGTCATCATCGCATCGAAATCGAAATGCGTGGCGGTGCAGTCGCCGCGCGCGTTGGCATTGCGCAATTCGGCCTCCCGCGACGCGATCTCCCGTCCGAGTGCGTCGAACCCTTCGCGACTGAGGGGGTCGACGCCGCGCCGCCGCGCTTCATCCGCGGCGAGCTTGCGGTGGCGGAACGTCGCGACCAGACCCTGAAGAACCGTGTCGTCGAGGTCCGAGAGTTTCGGCTGAGCGCTGAGGCAGACGGCGCTTCGCCAAGCGGACGAGTGCGTCCGCCTCGCCATCCAGCCGGCGGGCCCGATCGCGTGCCACGTCCGCGTCGCGGGTGCCGAGGCTGACCCAGAACTCCCGGCCGGCCCGCCTTCCCTTCAGCGAGACGGGCGCGCTTTCGTCGAAGATGCCAGGCCCTGCCGTTCCGGGCACCGCCAGCATGTCGGCGCGCAGCGCATCCGGGATGGTGCAACGGACATAGAAGATGCCCCGACGCTGGACGAGCCCCACCATCTACCTCATGGCTTCGTAGCACTCCTTCATAGCAGGAGCGCGCTGAAAGGCCTACGGCATCAAAAAGATACCGTCATCACAATGGTTTAAGGGTGATTTGGCGGAGAGGGGGGGGACTGTCCGGCCGGACTTAAAAACTCAATTAAATCAAGGGCGTTTCGTTTGGCGCCACGACTCATTCTGTACCAGCTAACAGTACCAGCGTCGACGTCAAATTTGATGACAAGCGGTTGCCGCAGATAGGTAACGGTGCTCGCCTCCGCCTCCCATGGTCGAGGTGATCGAGGAGTGCGCGTCGGAAGCAATATCCGAAGTCGGGTCAGACATTGCAGCTTGGCAGGATTGGATACTTGATTGCTAACTGAGCCTGTGATGCGCTCATCGAGCCGACGAGCCTTTGGCCGTCCAGAAAAAAAGTGCAGGTTCACGATTAGTCAGAGCTACCTTTCGTTTTGGTCGAATGGTGAGGGAGGGCCCACAAGAAGCCGCAACTAAGTTTTGAGTACTTGCGCAGATATCTGCGCTAGACTGCTGGAACCATGTCGATAACGGTGCCGTCCCGATACTCAACCACAGCGACGATGCGTCCGTCAGCTGCACGGGGGCGTGCAGGAGCACCGGCCCGACGCCTGGCTTCCGCGGCCAGGTCGTCGATCCCGACGAGGGGGATCCCGGCTGCGCGGAGCCGGTCCGCAAGTTCCAGGCGGCGTGGGTTCACGGTGACGCCACCGTCGGTGACCACCACGTCCACGGTCTCGCCCGGTGTTGTAACCGTGGTGACGTGGTCGACCACCTTGGCGTGAGACCGGGCGACGAGCTGCGTTGTGATCAGGGTCAGCGATGCACCGGCGGCGGTGTCAGCATGACCTCCGGAGCCGCCGAGGATGATCCCGTCGGTGCCGGTGGTGACGTTAACGTTGAAGGTCCGGTCGATCTCGGCGGCGCCGAGGATCGAGGCGTCGATGCGGTTCACCACGCAGCCGCGGTTGTGCGGGTTGGCGTACATCGAGGCCGACATGGACTGATGCGCCGGGCTTCGGCGGAAACTGTCGACTGCATCGATGTCGAAGGCTTGCACGTCCATCAGCGCGCGGAACAGCCCGGCATCGAACATCCGGACGATCCCGGCCGTGATACCGCCGGCGGCGAAGCTGCCGGCCACGCCCCGCTCGGCCATGATGGTCCCGAGGTAAGCCGCGGCCGCGAGCGAGGCGCCCCCGGCGCCGGTCTGGAACGAGAAGCCGTCCGTCAGCAGCCCAGAGGCGGCGATCACGCTGGCCGCGGTCTCGGCGATGCCGAGCGCCACCGGGTCGGTGGTCGCGCGCGTGGTGCCCGATACTATGAGCGACGGATCGCCGATCGAGGCGATCGGAACGACGAAATCGACCCAGTCCTGCCCGATCTCGATGGGTACCGCCGGATAGGGCACGAGGGTGTCGGTGACGGCGACCACACGCTCAGCGCCCTGCGCGTCGGTGACGGCGTAGCCGAGGGGTCCGCAGGCGGCGCGTCCATGCGTGCCGTTGAGGTTGCCGTAGCTGTCGGCGACCGGTGCCGCCACGAAGGCGACGTCGATGCGCAGGTCGCCAGATTCGACCGCTCGTGCGCGGCCGCCATGGGTGTACATCAACACCGGCTTGGTCAGGATGCGCTGCGAGACCGCCAGCGCCAGCGGTCCGTAGATGGTGCTGGCGGCGAGCCCCGTAACGACGCCTGCGCGGATGTGTTCGATCAGCGGCGCATGGACGGCGAACAGCGCGCTCGCGGCGACGGTGATGCCGCGCAGACCCGCGCGCGCGACCGCATCTAGGACCTGGTTGAGCACGGCGTCGCCGTTGCGCAGGTGATGGTGGAACGAGATCGTAGCGCCGTCGCGCAGGCCGCAGGCACGGATCGCGGCGTCGAGATCAGGTAGCAGCTTCTTGCCCTCTGGCCGCGCCGGATGCACCGTCAGCCCCGCCCGCGTGACCCGTCCGCGATCGGCAAAGGCGCCGGCGAAGGGCCGAACCGGACCGTAGCCGGGGATGTCCGCGGGCCAATGCCCCATGCGGACGCTCATGGTGCCGCGTCCCCGCCCACCGATCCCAAGATGTCGGCGGCGCGCCGGACGACGGGAGCGTCGACCATCCGCCCGTCGAGCTCGAACGCGCCGCGGCCCTCGGCGCGGGCCGCGGCATCAGCCGCCAAAACCCGGCGCGCCCAGGCGACCTCATCTGCGGTCGGACTGAAGCCCGCGTTAAGCAGCGGCACCTGCGCGGGATGCACCGCCATCGCCCCGCGAAAGCCGAAGCGGCGCGCCCGCGCCACCGTCGCGGCGAAGGCGTCGAGGTCGGCGTAGGCGCCGATGCTGTCGATGAAGCCGAGGGGCACGATGCCGGCAGCGCGGGCGGCGCGGAGGACAGCATAGCTCGGCGCAAGCAAGGTGTCGGGATCGGGCACACCGCCCATCGCCGCGGCGTAATCCTCGGGACCGAGGGTGATCGCGGCGACCCGGGGATCGGCTTTGGCGATCGCATCGAGGCGGGGGAAGGCCGTCGGTGTCTCGACCTGCAGGACGAGACGCACCGATCCCGGCGCCATTGCGCGCTCAGCCTCGATCTCCGATACAGCTTCTGCGACCTCGCGGACGAACCCGGCTTCCTCGACCTTCGGTAGCACCAGGGCCGCGAGGCCCGGAACCACCGCCGCCTCGAGGTCGCAGGCCAGCAGACGCAAACCGTGGTTCACCCGCACCATCGCCGCCGCGCCGTCGCGCCCGACCGCGGCGATCGAGGCCGGCAGCGCCGTACGCGCCGCCGCCTTCTCGCCCGGCGGCACTGCATCCTCGAGGTCGAGGATCAGCGCGTCGGCACCGCGTCTGTGTGCGCCCTCGACGAAGCGCGGCACGTGGGCTGGCAGGAACAGAAGCGAGCGCCAGCGGGGCTGCGGTCGGTTCATCCCTATCCTTACATCGCGCCGAGCGCGCGGGGCAGCCACAGAGAAAGCGCCGGCCAGTACGTCACGAGCACGAGGAAGCCGAGCATCGTAAGCAGCCAGGGTAGCACCGCCACGGTGAGTTCGCTGATGCCCATATGAGCGATGCCGCTCGCCACGTAGAGGTTGAGCCCAACCGGCGGATGGCACAGGCCGACCTCCATGTTGACCGCCATGATGATCCCGAAATGGATCGGGTCGATCCCGAGCTTCACCGCGATCGGGAACAGGATCGGCGCCATGATTAGCAGGATCGAGGACGGCTCCATCACGTTGCCAGCGATCAGCAGGATGACGTTGACCACGAGCAGGAACACCAGCGGGCTGAAGTTCTTGGCGATCAGCCAAGCCGCCATAGTCTGGGGGATGTTCTCCGAGGTCATCAGGAACGAGAAAAGCACCGCGTTTGTGATGATGTACAGGAGCATCGCGCTCATGTTGGCCGAGGCCAAGAGTACGCGCGGCACGTCGGACAGCTTCAGGTCCTTGTAGACGAACACCGCGATGACGAAGGCGTAGACGGCGGCCGTTGCCGCTGCCTCGGTGGGCGTGAAGACGCCGGCATAGATGCCGCCGATCACAATCACCACAAGGAGCAGGCCCCAAAGGCTGTCGCGGAAGGCGCGAAACCGCTCCATCCAGGTGGCGCGCGGCATCCGCGGGTATCCCCGCCGCCACGCGATCACTAGGGTGACGGCGGCAAGCAGGCCGGAAAGCACAAGGCCGGGCATGACGCCGGCCAGGAACAGGTTGCCGATCGACGAGTTCGTGGACACGCCGTAGAGCACGAGGATGATCGAAGGCGGCACGAGGATGCCGAGCGCGCCCGAAGTCGTGATGATCCCGGCGCCGAAGCGGCGCGGATAGCCCTCCGCCACCATCGCCGGCAAGATGATCGAGCCGATCGCCACAACCGTCGCGACGCTCGATCCTGACACGGCAGCGAACAGCGCGCAGGCCACCACCCCGGCAAGGCCGAGGCCCCCGGGCCAGTGCCCGACCAGGGAGGTGGTGAAGGCGATCATCCGCTTGGCCACCCCGCCATGCGACAAGAAGTTGCCGGCCAGGATGAAGAACGGAATCGCCATGATCGAGAAGTTCTCGATTCCGGTAAAGAGCTTCAGCGCCACGCTCTCGATCGGCACCTGCGTCAGCGTGAACAGGAAGGTCAGCACCGTCAGACCGAGCGCGATCGAGATCGGCATGCCCGTCAGCATCAGCCCGAGCAGCAGGCCGAAGATGATCAGCGCGCTCATGCCGGGCCTCCAAGCTTACCCATCTGGACGGGGTCGACGCCCTCGACCGTCTCGACGCCGTCGACGTGGGCGTGGTCGCGGGCCGGCAGGTGGCCGGTCCGCAAATAGTGCCAGGCCACCTGGAGGAAGCGGAAGCACATGAGATAGGAGCCGAGCGGGATCGCGAGGTAGACCAGCCAGACCGGGATTTCCATGTCGGGCGTGGTCTGGTCGGTGTGCGCGATGCGCCAGACGAAGTTGGTGCCCAGCGTTCCGACGATCGCCGTGAACAGGGCCCCGCAGAGCAGGCTCGTCAGCACCATGCCCTTGCGCGCCCGCGGCGGCAGCTTGTTCACCAGTACGTCGACGCCGACATGGATGCCGGTCCGGACGCCGTAGGCGGCTCCGAACTTCGCCACCCAGATGAACATGTAGATGCAAAGTTCCTGCGCCCAGCCGAAGTCGAGGCGCTCGGTGTAGGGCTGCAGCGCCGGCACGCCGGAGAGGAACCGGTGGACGACGGCGGCGAAGGTGATCAGTGTCGCCGCCGCCATCAGGCTGCCGATCAGCACCTCTTCGAGCCGATCGAGGATCTTGAGCATCATGACGTGACGCGTCCCGATGTTCGTGCCGCGAACGCGGTCAGTTGTTGGCGCCGTCGGACTCGGCTTCCTTGTTTAGTTCCGCCACGAGGTCCTTGCCGACGCGCGAGGCCATCTCCTTCTGAACGGGGAGAAGCGCCTTGCGCCACGCGGACTTCTCGGCGTCGCTGAGCTCGTAGACGGTGGTCTTGCCGGTGGCTCGGATGTCGGCAAGCGCCTTGTCGTTGTCCTTCTGCGCGATCTCGTGCTCGTAGGTGGTCGCGTCGGCCATCGCGCCCTCCAGGGTCTTGCGGATGTCGGCCGGCAGCCCGTCCCAGAACGGCTTGTTCACGATCACCGCGTAGCCGACATAGCCGTGGTTCGACAGAGTCGCGTGCTTCTGAACCTCGTTGAGCTTCTGCGTGGTAACATTCGAGGGCGGGTTCTCCTGGCCGTCGACCACGCCGGTCTGCAGGGCCTGGTAGAGTTCAGAGAACGCCATCACCTGAGGCAGCGCGCCGACCGCCTTGAACTGCGCCTCCAGCACCTTCGAGGATTGGATCCGGAACTTGAGGCCCTTGAGATCCTCAGGCAGGTGCATCGGTTTGTTCGAAGTCATTATCTTGAAGCCGTTGTCCCAGTAGGCCAGCCCCTGGATGCCCTTGGATTGCAGCTTCTTGAACAAGCCCTGCCCGATCGGTCCGTCCTGAACCTTCCGCAACACGGTGTCGTTCGGGAAGATGTATGGCAGGTCGAAGGCCTCGAACTCCTTGACGCCAAGCGGCCCGAACTTGCTCGTCGAGGGGGCGAGCATCTGCACCGCCCCGAGTTGGAGCATCTCGACCTCTTCCTTGTCCTTGTAGAGTTGGCTGTTGGGATAGAGCTCGACCTTCACCGCGCCGTTAGTGCGCTCCTCGGCGAGCTTCTTGAATCGCTCGGCGCCGAGGCCCTTCGGTGTATCGGTCGTGGTGACGTGGCTGAACTTGATGACGATCGGCGTCTGCGCCTGCACGAGACCGGTGCCGAATAGGCACGCGGCGGCCAGGAGAGTTCCCAGGATCCGAGACTTCATAGCACCCTCCCACTCAATTCCCTGGCGTCGTCCCGGTGGGGCCGCGCCGGTATTTTGGATACCCTCGCAAGTCGGTCCCGCCGCGGTCAAGGCACGGGACTGCCCGCACCTGTCGAGCGGCCTTGCGGTGTCATTCCGTTTTCGAGTGCCGTCCGCGGCTCACCTGGGTTGGCACGTTGGACTGCTGCTCCAGCACCGCGATCGCCACCACCGCCGCCCGCGCGATGTGGAGCCGGCATGACGCTTCGGCGGCGTCCCCATCCCCGGTGACGATCGCCGCAGCGATCGTACGGATCTCGGAGACGCTGTCCTTGAGCCGCCCCGGCTGACTCATGGAGGTTAGGCGAAGCAGGGTGATGCGGTTGTGCAGGGTAGTGAGCATCTGCCGGACAACGGCGTTGCCGCAACCGCGCATCAGTGTGGCATAGAGGGCGGTCTTAGCCGCAATCAGCGCGCGGCGATCCGCGTTTGCGGCCGCTCGCGCGAAGCCCTCGACGTCGCGCCCTAGCGCCGCGATCTCGGCTTCGGGCCGAAGCCTCGCGAATTCGCGGCCAGCATAGCCTTCCAGCAAGCCGCGCACCGCGTAGAGGTCGCGGGCCTCCCCCGGCGTGATCACGGTCACCGACGGGCCCCGATGCGGCACCACGGTGACCAGCCCCTCCGCTTCCAGCTGCCGGATCGCCTCGCGGATCGAGGTGCGCCCGACGCCGGTGAGTTCGCAGAGTTCGCGCTCGATCAGCCTTTGCCCGGGCGGGAAGCGCCCTTCGACGATCGCTGCGCGCAGCTTGTCCTCGACGAGCAGCCGAAGGGTTGCGGGATGGCGTTCGACGTGCAGGTCGAGATCCGGCACGAAGGTCAGAGGTCCGGGCCGACCGGCTCGCCGGTGATCGCGCCCTCGGCCTTCAGCACCTCGTGCGCCGCCTTGAAGGCGTCGAGGCCGGCCGGGATGCCGCAATAGACCGTGGCGTGTAGCAGGGTCTCCCTGATCTCTTCGACGGTGACGCCGTTGGCGAGCGCGCCCTTCACGTGGAGGCGCAGTTCCGCCGGCTTTCCGAGAGCGGTCAGCATCGCGAGGTTGAGTAGGCTGCGCGTGCGGCGGTCCAGCCCATCGCGTGTCCAGGCGTAGCCCCAGCACCATTCGGTGGTGATGCGCTGGAAGGCCATCATGAAGTCATCGGCTTTGGCGAGCCCGCCGTCGACGTACTCGGTGCCGAGCACCGCACGCCGGACCTCTAGGCCCTTCTGGAACTGTTCGCTCTCGGCCATCGCGCCCTCACCACTTCAACTTCGCCGATGGTGACGGTGCGAGTATTGTCTGTCAATCAGCAGATTAGACGCTCTTTACGGTGCGATGCAGCAAAAACGTACGTGCTATTGACGGATTGTCTGATGATCTACATCGTGCTTCGGATCGGCCGTGTTTCTTGATGAGACGATGCCAGCGTTCCAGGAGATGCCTATGCCGACGGCCGATACCATCGTCCCTCCCGCCGTGATCGGCTTCGTCGGCCTCGGCAAGATGGGCCTGCCGATGGCGGGGCGGCTGTTGGCAGCCGGCTTCGCGGTGCACGGCTTCGACCCCGTCACTGACGCTCGCGCGGCGTTGGCCGCCTCCGGCGGCGTAGCGTGCGCAACGGCCTCCGAGGCCGCCGCCGGCGCTGCGGCCGTGATCACGATGCTGCCGGACGGGGACATCGTCCGTTCGGTGATGCTCGGCGGAGCAACGCCCGTCGCCGCGGCCATGGAGCCGAGCGCGATCCTGATCGAGATGAGTTCGTCCGCCCCGCTCGCAACGCGGTCCCTCGGCGCGGACCTCGCGGCCGTCGGCTTAGGTATCGTCGACGCCCCGGTTTCCGGCGGGGTGAAGAAGGCGGTGGCCGGCACCCTGTCGATCATGGTCGGAGGCGCGGTCGACGCCATCGCTCGCGTGTCGGCGATCCTCGCGGCGATGGGCGCGGCCGTGTTCGAGACCGGCGGGCTAGGCTCGGCCCACGCGATGAAGGCGCTCAACAACTACGTGTCGGCGGCAGGCCTGATCGCCGCCTGCGAGGCCGTACGGATCGGCGCGGATTTCGGCCTCGACCCGGCGGTGATGACCGACATCCTCAACGTCTCGACCGGACGCAACAACACCACCGAGAACAAGCTCAAGGCCTTCATCCTGAACGAGGCCTACGATTCTGGCTTCGGCCTCGCCCTGATGACGAAGGACATCGGCATCGCCGCCGACCTCGCCACGGCGCTCGACCGTCCGGCGCCGTTCTCGCGCACGGTCGCGGAATTCGCACGGCGGGCGCTCGATGACCTTGGGCCGACCGCGGATCACACCGAGGTCGACCGCTATCTAGGGCGGTTGAAGACCTGACCCCGGCTCAGACCGCGCCCGCGTGCGTCGTGCTCGCCTGCATGCAGATCCGGTCCTCGGCATCGAGCGTGAACCCGGAGAAGCCGCCGGCCGCATCAAGGCGGCCGCAGACGCGAAAGACCTGATTTGCGGTCATCGGAGCCAACCCGCGATATGCGAAACGCTGCGGCGTGTGGCCGATCAGCGTGGCAGCGAGGTTCATCAGCAGGCTCGCCTGCATCGGCCCGTGCACGACGAGGTCAGCATAGCCTTCCACGTCGGTGGCGTAGGGCCGGTCGTAGTGGAAGCGGTGCCCATTGAACGTCATCGCGGAGTAGCGGAACAGCAGCGTCGGGGTCGCGGGGACAGACCAGATTGTGGACCCTTCCTCCGGTGTGCTCCGCGCTGCTTCGGTTCTGTCTGTGCGGCCAGCCTCCTCGCGGTAGACGATATCCTGGCGCTCGCGGATCGCGAGACCGCGATCCGTCGTGACCGCGTGGTCGACGGTGACGAAGCAGAGGCGGCCGCTGCGACCCTCCTTCATCACCACGTCGCGGACGGTTTCGCGCCGACGGATGGTGTCGCCCAGGCGCAGGGTGTCCAGTGTCTCAATCTCGCCGCCGGCCCACATGCGCCGCGGCAATGGCACCGGCGGCAGGAATCCGCCCTTGGCCGCGTGGCCATCGGGTCCGAGGGTATCAGCCCGCGGCGTTTCCGGGGCGAGGCACCAGTGCAGGGCGGGCGGCGCCGCGCCATCTGCCGTCGGCGCGAGGTGGGGCGCCAGCGTTGCCTCGTATTCGGCCAGGATGCGACGAGTGACAACGTCCTCGCCCTCGCGCGTTCGCCCGATCCAGGCTTGCAGATGCGCGACATCCACCGGGCCGACCGCCTGCGCGTTCACGACTTGGTGCCCTTGGTCTCGCCGAGGCCCGGCACCGCGCCGTATGCGCGTTCCGCACCCTCGACGCGCGCAGCCGGGGCCGGGAAGGCGACGGGGCCGGACGGCGTCTCGACGGTGATCCGCCGCAGGTGCGGATGGGTGGCGAGCGCCGCCATGTCGTTGACGGAGGCGAACGCCACGTCAGCCTGTGTCAGCCGGGCGACCACCGCGTCCGCGTCGAGACCAGCGAAGGCGCGGGCCACCAAAGCGTCGGTCTCGGCGCGGTTGCGGGTTCGTGCCACGTTCGTGGCGAAGAGCGGGTCCTTGCCGACCGTCGCATCGCCGACGAACAGCTCGCAAAACTTGATCCATTCGCGGTCGCTCTGGATCGAGATTAGCAGCCGCTTGCCGTCGCTTGTCGAGAACACGCCGTAGGGGGCGATCGAGGGGTGGGCGAGGCCAAGGCGCTTGGGCGGCCGGCCGCCTTCCTGATGGAGTAGCGGCACGGTGAGCCAGTCCGCCATGACGTCGAACATCGAGATGCGGATGTCGGCGCCCCGTCCGGTGATGCCGCGCCCGATTAGCGCCTCCAGGATCGCCGCGTGGGCGGTGGCGCCGGTAGCGATGTCGACCACGGAGATGCCGACACGGGCCGGTTCGTTCGGACCTCCGGTGATCGACGAGAGGCCGGATTCTGCCTGGATCAGCAGGTCGTAGGCCTTGCGGCTAGCGAGTGGCCCGGTCTCGCCGTAGCCGCTGATCGAGCAGGCGATCAGTCGAGGGTGCTGGCGGCAGAGGGTCTCGGTGCCGAAGCCGAGGCGGTCGAGTGCGCCGGGCTTCAGGTTCTGGATCAGCACGTCAGCGCCCGCGACGAGGGTTCGCAGGCTTTCCTTGCCGGACTCGGTGGCGAGATCGATCACCACGGTTTCCTTGCCGCGGTTGAGCCAGACGAAGTAGCTGCTCTGCCCGCCGGCCACGACGTCGTCGTAGCCGCGCGCGAAATCGCCCTCCGGCCGCTCGACCTTGATGACGCGCGCACCCGCGTCGGCGAGCCGGGAGGAGCAGAACGGCGCGGCCACCGCCTGCTCGATGGCGACGACCACAAGGCCGTTGAGGGGAAGACCGGTACGCATCGGAACGGTTCTCCTCAGAAGGATCTAGGCAGGCCGAGGACGTGCTCGGCGACGTAGGACAGGATCAGGTTCGTGGAGATCGGCGCCACCTGATAGAGGCGCGTCTCGCGGAACTTGCGCTCGACGTCGTACTCGCAGGCGAAGCCGAAGCCGCCGTGGAACTGGATGCAGGCGTTGGCCGCCTCCCAGGACGCCTTGGCGGCGAGGTACTTCGCCATGTTGGCCTGAGCCCCGCAGGGGAGATTCTCATCGTAGAGGCGGCAGGCCTCGTAGCGCATAAGGTTGGCCGCCTCGACCTCGATGAAGCTCTCGGCGATCGGAAACTGCACGCCCTGGTTCTGCCCGATGGGCCGGCCGAACACCGTACGCTCCTTGGTGTAGGCGGTGACTTTATCGATGAACCAGTAGCCGTCGCCGATGCATTCGGCGGCGATGAGGACGCGCTCGGCGTTCAGGCCGGTGAGGATGTACTTGAACCCCTGGCCCTCCTCGCCGATCAGGTTCTCGGCTGGGATCTCAAGGTCGTCGAAGAACAGCTCGTTGGTCTCGTGGTTGACCATGTTGAGGATCGGCCGGACCGCCATGCCCTTCCTCTGCGCCTCGTGCAGGTCGACGATAAAGATCGACATGCCCTCGGACTTCTTCTTGACCTGATCGAGCGGCGTCGTGCGGGCGAGCAGGATCATCAGATCGGAATGTTGGATGCGCGAGATCCAGACCTTCTGGCCGTTGATGACGTAGCGGTCACCCTTGCGTACGGCGGTCGTCTTGATCCGCGTGGTGTCCGTGCCGGTAGTCGGCTCGGTCACGCCCATGGATTGCAGGCGCAACTCGCCGGCGGCGATCCGGGGCAGGTACTTGCGGCGCTGCTCCTCGGACCCGTGCCGGATAAGCGTGCCCATGTTGTACATCTGCCCGTGACAGGCGCCGGAATTGCCGCCTGAGCGGTTGACCTCCTCCATGATGACGGAGGCTTCTGTCAGGCCTAGGCCCGAGCCGCCGTATTCCTCTGGGATCAGGGCGGCCATCCAGCCCGCTTTCGTCAGGGCGTCGACGAAGGCCTCGGGATAGCCTCGGGCTTCATCGATCTTGCGATGATATTCCGCAGGGAACTCGGAGCAGAGCGCGCGGACCGCGTCGCGGATGTCAGGATAGCTGCCGTGGTCAATGGTCTGCATCGCGTTTCCTCACCCTGACGGGATTGTCGATGATCGACATCGTGCGCCCCGACGGGCGCCAGAGCACTACGAACGAGTTCGGCACGTCCTGCGCGAGGTTGATCCAGATACTCTTGGCCTGGTGGTACGCGTCGATTGCGGACTAGCCGTTCTCTCGGCCGATGCCGCTACGCTTGCACACGGCGTCGACCTCCGCCGCCGCGCAGATCTCCGACGTCCGCACGCGGCCGAGTACCGACCGTAGGCCTGATGTTTCCGCCCCGGAAGATCGGGCGATCCTCTACCTGGAATGCCGAATTGATATGGCTTGCCGACCGCTCCGGGACGGGCGCGCCAGCGGTCGCCAAATAACATTTTTCTGCAAGCACTTGCACCGGATATACGTGTGTCGACGCCTCGTTGAGGGATGAGGTCGAAGAGTAAGGTCAAGCGATCACATGGCGGCATCGTCTTGATCGAACCCAGGCCTGATCGGTATGCCGGAGGGATGTCATCGAGGCGGCGTTCATGGACATCACCCAGCTCAAGACGATGATTCACGTCGCCGAACTCGGGAGCGTCAGCAAAGCTTCGGAACGCCTGGGCATCGCACAACCCGCGCTCAGCCGGCAGATCCGTCTCCTCGAGCAGGAACTCGGCACCTACCTGTTCGAGCGCCATGGCCGCGGCATGGCGATCACCGAGATCGGCCACGAGGTCCTGGACCATGCCACGCGCGTCCTCGCCGAGATCGACGCCATCCGCAATCTCGCCTTGGATCGGCGCAGTTCGTACCGCGGCACCGTCTCGGTGGGGACAACGCCGACCGTGGCAGAGATCGTAACGGTGCCGCTGGTCCAGATGATCCGGGAGGCGCATCCGCATCTGAACGTACGGCTGTCGGCAGCCTTCAGCGGGCACATGCTGAACTTCCTCCAGCGGGGGGAGGTCGACATCGCAGTCATCTACAACCTGCCTGCGATCCGTTCGTTGAAGATCGATCCGGTACTCGTCGAAAACCTTCTCCTCGTCGGCTCGGCCAAGAGGGGCTTGCGCCTCGATCGAGCGATCCCGTTCTCCGAACTCGCCCAGGAACGACTCATCCTTCCGAGCGTCGGCCATCGGTTGCGGGACATCGTCGACGAGTGCGCACGCCAAGCCGGCCTCGACCTGTCCTCCGCTATTGAAACCGATTCGTTCCAATCGATGATCAAACTGGTCCGGGCCGGCCTCGGATCGACGATCCTGCCTCTTGCACCGCTCTATCCTCTAGTCGAGCGGGGCGAGCTCAGCGTCTCCCCGCTGGTCGATCCGATCCCGTCGCGGAAGCTGGTGATCGCTTACCCGGCCGACCGGCCTGTCGGCCTCGCGGCCCGTTTCGTCGGCGACACGATCCGGGACATCGCGGCGGACCTCGTCGCGCGTAACATCTGGGTCGGGCACATGATCGGCCACCCGAACTAACCGACCGACGGCGGGCGAGCTATATCGGGCAGGCCGTAATCCTCATATGTCCAAGACACGATGCATCACCCGTTGCAATTTCTTTGTCTAAGATGCCTGCGGCATTTCCCCAGGACAGCCCCAGGTTTGACATTTCTTGGTAAAATAGTCCTAGGCGCGACGCGGATCATCCTGTGGGGCGGCTCGTTCTCTTGCCCGAATTGGAGCAGAGGCGATGACACTCGGCGGTGGGTGCAGATGACTCCGATGCGCAAAAGCACCTACGGATGGGCCCGATGTTTGACGAATTGCATCACGCAGATTGGAGTACGGGAGCTTCGAAGCGATGGGTTGCGTCGGCGTGGCGTACTTCGGCGGGTTGGGTCGTGGTCGGACCGCGGCGGGTCGGACGATCAGATCTATTCGTCGACGCCCTCATCGATACTGGCAGATCACGCCGCGTCCTTGCCGGATTTGATTTTTCGATAGGGCTGCCGCTTGCCTACGGCTTGCTTACCGAGTTCTCAGGCTTTCGCGAGGCACTACCCGCGCTAGGTCATAAGCCCGGTTGGGAGGACTTTTTCAATGTCAGCGCGCAGTCGGACGACGTCACGTTCCGGCGCCCGTTCTATCCCCGCACCGCTACCAAGGGCGTTTCGCGGTCTACGCTGACAAGCGGCATCGGCGTCGCGAGCTTTTCCGATCTATTGCGCCAGTGTGAGCGCGGCGGCCCCGGTCGACGCGAGGCCTGTTCGGTGTTCTGGACGCTGGGCGGCAACCAAGTCGGCCGCGCCGCGACTTCGGGCTGGCAGGAGGTCGTCCGACCTGCCCTCGCGCAAGGGGCAACGCTATGGCCGTTCGACGGCGACCTGCGGGCACTCTCCGCCCGCAGTGGCCTTGTTCTGGCAGAGACCTACCCGGCGGACGCATACTTTATCCTCGGAGCGCCGTTTGGCCGACGCGAGAGCAAGACTTCGCAGGCTGATCGCCGCTCGAAGGCGGCCTCAATTATAGCGTGGTCATCGGCGGCCGGGGTGGATCTCGGCGAAGCGCGCGAGCCGCTCTTGGACGGCTTCGGCGCGAGCAGCTCGGGCGAGGACCCGTTCGATGCGCTTGCCGGCCTCCTCGCCATGATTGAGGTGGTTGAGAAGCGCGCGCCGGAGGCGGTGACGCAAGTCGGACTAGAGGTTGCAGCTTGGGAGGGCTGGATCGTCGGTCGCTAGCCGAACCCGGTGGCTGAGTGCGATCCGCGCAACCCGCGCGTGCATCTTTCGTCTGCGTCACTGTACCTACCCCTGCGATCACCACGACCGCAGGGGCGCGTCATAGGATCGAGTTTTAGGCCACGACGATGGCATCCTCGTCGACGCGGCGGCCGCGGCCAGCCGCCTCCAGGAAGGCGGCGAGGGCGTCCGCTTGATGAGCAGTAATTCTGTATACGCTTCATAATGATACCCTTATCGACGACTGACCTACCCACATATGAAACCACATTTCAGGCGCGAACCTACGTGGACGATGGCGAACAAATTTTCCGCTCGAACGTCAGCGCGACCTAAGTTCAGCTTAGGCGTTCGTGAGGCCCGGCCGGGCTCGACTGAAAGGGGGTGGCGTTTCACCACCCCTCGCCCGCGACTGGCCGGGCCAGGGTATTAGCGAAGGTGCGAGAACCTAGGGCCGAGGCCCGCGCGGGTCGCCAAGGCATCGGCAACGCGCACGCGCCCCCGAGACCGCAGCAACGCCGCGTCAGCCTCGTCGGCGAGCCTTTCGGATCGTGCGATGTCGGCACGAGCCCACCGGATGTTCGCGATGGCGAGGTAGGCGAGGATCATGCGCATTGCACGACCCTCTGCGCTGCGTGCCGAGCCTGTGCGATCAAGGCGCCAATCTCCACACTCGCGTGTCGAGCTAACGCCATCGTCACCACCGGATCGCCGCGCATCGCTTGGGCGACGAGCGTTCGCAACACCGTGTCGGCATACTCGGCTTGCCGCAGCAACATTTGCGCTTCGCCAAGAGCCATCGCAGTCGGAACAGGCTTCGGCGCCTGCCGCTTGGGGCGCTTAAACCGCTTTCCTGTGGACGGGACAACGGCAAGGTAGGACGGGATCGGCCTCATGGCTCGCCACCCGACTGCCGATAGGCTTCCATCCAGCGCGTCTCTAAACGCGCGCCCAATTCGCGAAGTGGAACGGCTAGGACATTCAGCGCGCCTGGATCAATCATGACCCCGGCGCTTCCGAGAGCGTCGACTAGGTGCGACCAGCGACGAACATCAAAGATGTCGTCTTCCATCTCCTGCAGAGAGGCCGAAACCTTGGATGGCGTGCTCATGCAGGCACTCCCCAAGCCGAAAACGTATGCTCTCCGACGCCAGCCCACTCGGGTGCGGTGTCGCGCTCGTCTACTTCGGCATCATGCGGCTCGTCCTGCACGTCGCCGCCGTGTTCGTTCTCCTCCTCCCGGTCGTCGTCGGCGCTGTCCTCACGGTCGTCGGTCGCGCCACTGCCCCACGCGAGCAGCGGTCCGTGATCGCGATAAGTGTGAGTGGCTGCCTCAGGGGCGCCTAGGGAAGGCTCAAGGTCCACGTCGCCCGCCAGCATGTCGAGCAAGGCAAGATCCGACTCGATGCGATCCGCGACGCTCCTGCGAAGCGTCTTGAGGCGCCGATAGTCAGCCTCGGAGAAGTGGCGATCCAGGCCTAGGCGTATCGCCTCGATAGCGTCGTGCGCGGCCTGATCCGGGTCGGCAGTTCGCATGGCGCGCAGGGCTAGGGTGACTGGGCCAGGCTGCCTGCCGGCCCCGCGGGGTAATAAGGCCGATTGAGCGCCAGCCTCGGGTAATAAGGGCGTGCGTGTGCTATGGGCGTGGCTAGCCATGCCGCTCTCCTCAACAGAGTGGTGGGGTTAGAGCCGTGGCAAGGGTTCCAGCCTTGTCCCGGCTCGTCATTCACGCTAGCGTCAAATCATGGGCTCGTCAATTAGCGCTAGCGCGAAAAAACGCGGACGTCCGGCCACGACAGGCACGGGCCACACGATTGGCGTTCGAATGCTCCCGGATCAGCTCCGCCCGCTCGACGCCTGGATTGCCGATCAGCCCGACCCTAAGCCAACACGAACAGCTGCCATTCGTAAAGCTGTCGACGACTGGCTCACCGGCCAGGGCTACGTCCGCCACCGCGAGGATCCTGAGGGCGCGAACTGACATCCTCGCCCCGGCGTTGCCACGTTGATGTCGCGCGGCGCGGCGTCCAATTTGGAAACTCGATGCCCTACACCCTTAAACGCCTCGCCCCTGGTAGCTTCGATCTCATCCTCGACGGCGCGGTGGTCGGCAGCTTGGTCCGTGATGTGTCGCGGGACGGGTACGAAGGCGATTGGACAGCCGAACCGCTCGCCGACAGCCCGCCCTTTCCAGCGCCTTTCACAAGTGAGGCGCACAAGTTCCCGAACTTGAAAGCAGCGGCGGACTGGCTCGACGCGGACGTGCCGGATCTTTGACATACCACCGCGCCCGGCCAGGGGTACGTGCGGCACCGTGAGGATCCGAGAGGGGCGAGCTGACGTTGAAGCTGTTCCCAACCCGAGGAACACATCCTGTCCGAAAATCAGAGCAAAGAGTGGAAGCAAGCCGAAGCGGCTTTCGCTAGGCGGCAGAGCCAACCCATCTCCATGCCTGCCGAGGAGCCGCCGGCGAATGTAGCTGAGACCAATCTGGCTCGGCAGAGGGCGGCGCGCTTAGTCAGGGATGCCGAGCAACTGAAGGCGAAGGGCAGCTCGAAATAAGCGGCACGAGCGTCGCCCTTCTCAAAAAATCTCTGCGCCGAGCGACTGGAACTTGGCTGGCATCTAGTGCGTCGACAACACAAGGATGCAACCTCTAACAAAAGGCTGAGCCATGAGAGTCAATATTTTCCATAGTATTGGGTTGATCCTATTCCTATCAACTCCTGCTTTATCTCAAGTCCAACAAAACGATCCAAACGCTGCCAACGCATCGTTTGCCTACCAAGGTGATATGCGCGCGCTTCATCAGAACAATGTTTCTAATTACAACACTCTCAACATGCAAATTCAGCGCGGCATTCAATCCAATAGAGCAAGTTATTACGGATATCTGAATTCTGGAATTGCCGGAAGGTCACTGTCGCGCGGCATAAGCAGGCGATCCCATATTCCTACCGGCCGCGGGTTTAATTCTAGCGTTTGCATTGGTTGTTAGGTCTATGACGGCGCTGCCGATATGCGCGTCATTCGGTCGATGCCGGCACATCCTCTTGAGGAGCAGACAATCGTCACGCAGCTGGTCGAGGCGATCCGCCCGCAGATCGGCAGCGGCTCCACGGGTGCAATCGTCGAGGGTGCCAACGCTGCCTTGTCGGCCTGGGAACAGCGCGATCCGGATGTCCGCGGTCCTCGCGTCGTAGCGGTCAATCAGACCGACGGCTCTGTGACCCTGGGGTAGCTACCCGACACGCCATCACGCACCCCGTTTCACGGCAGTGGAAGGGGTACCAGCAGAGGGCTCTCGCGTAACCCCAGACCTAAGAGTAGTGCGAAGCCACACCACTTGTCCACAACCTGGAGTCATGCGTTAAAGTACCACTTGACTGAGGAAGGGCGGTGGTTATTTTCAGCCTCAATAACACCCCCCACGCCTCTCGTAGAAGCGCCTCAGGGGGGTTTTTTGTTGTCTAAAGTAGATTTCGATAAGCCGCCAATAACTATCGGTGAACAGGTAGAGTTACTAAGAGTCAGGGGCTTGGAAGTTGCTGACCCTGCTGTAGCAGAAGCTTTCATTTCTAATGTTGGCTACTACAGGCTTTCCGGATTTTACAAATACTATCTAGACCCCAATGATCCGCAGCGCGAGAAAATGCGCGCGGGCGTGACATTTGACGACGTAGTGAAATTGTATGAGTTTGATCGAAGGCTGCGGGCCTTATTATCTCGTGCCTTGGAAAGAATAGAAATATCCATCAAATCTAAGCTTTCGCATGAAGCCGCTACTGCGCACGGCGCGTTTTGGCTTTGCGAGCCAGTAAACTTTGATCGCGGGCGTCATGCCCAGATAATAGAGATGATAGATAAATACATTGGAGACAAGACAGTAGACCATCAGCATGTTTTTATAAATCATTTCATGAATAAATATTCTAATCCGTATCCTCCTTGTTGGATGATGATGGAGCTATTTTCTTTTGGCGCTCTATCAAAGGTCTACAAGCTATCAAAGGGAACGATTAGAAAGTCGGTAGCTGACCAATTCGGCTTGCAACACGATATTTTAGAGAGCTGGCTGCACTCACTAAGTTTTGCTCGCAACGTCTGCGCTCATCATGGACGAGTTTGGAATAAAGGCTTCACCATTAAGCCTAAGATACCAAAAATGTACAATAAGGTCTGGCCCGATACCTCACAGGATAAGCTCTATTCGGTTTGCGCTGTTGTCTGGCACCTGCTATCTCGCATTGACCCTGCTTCACCTTGGCCGCAAAGGCTCGCTACCATCCTAGATGGTAAGCCGAACGTGACCCTTGCGGCGATGGGGTTCCCCGACGATTGGCAAGAACGCCGGCCATGGGCATCTGCGAAGCTTGCTCATATCGAAGCTGCGCCGATTGATGCAAGGGACGCGCCTTCAAAGCCCGCAACGCCTTCGACATCCGGCGGGTATGCTCCGTCATGAGCTGGTCGGCCTAGTCGCTCGAAACATCAGCCTTGGGCGCCTGGTGGCACCAGATTGCGAACTCGACGGTGCCGGCAAGCCAGCACGTGCAGAGCAGGATCGGAGCGCTGAAGGCGAAGTTCATCCCGAGATCTTTTCTGTCAAATGTTAAAAACACGGTGGCCACAAAATCCACAGGTTGCAACAAAAATCTGCAGTGCAACCGTGAAGCGATGATGCCGCAGGCGATGTACCGCTCGGAGCAGGCAGACCGCAGAGGTCCAGGCGGTGGGCACAATCACACCGGCTGCCTCGTGTGTGGTGAGGCACCAACACCGTCAGGGTAAGCGAAACTAAACCGATTGGTCCCAGTTCTCCCTCGCTGTCATCGAGCAGCGAGGAGCCCCAATGTTCGCAGCCCGTGCAATCGCTATAGGCCTGGTCGCTAGCATCCTGGCGACCGGAGCGATCTCAGCCGAAATCGATCAGACCGGCAGCATTCAGCGCTCATCCGTCCAGGAGATGCCGGGCGCTCAGGGCCGATCAGTGACCAGTAGGAGCATCGAGACGGTGGCTCTGCCAGAATTAAGCGTCACGACAGAAGCTCGGCGCCCTCGGGAAATTCATATCAAAGAATTCGGGTGGGACCCGCACGTCTGCATCGGCTGCTAATACGACTGACAAAGATGGACAGCGGGAGGGGGCATGCGCGCAATGCGCTTCCCTGCCGGGGAACTGGAAGCCTCGACAACCGCACCCCGGCGGCTATCCTGCCGGGATGCGCATTGCCCTCGCCGCCCTTGTCTTGACCGCTGCCGCAGGTTCGGCAGCACGGGCGGAAGTTAGCCCTGACGTTGCCGCCTGTCGCAATGTAGCAGACTCGCTGCTTCGCCTGCGGTGCTTTGACGACGCGGCGAAGGGCCCGCCAGCTAAGGTAGTTTCGAGCAATCCCTCGGTGCCCACAGCCCCGAATTTCGCTCAATACCCTGCTGCACCCTATCGAGGAACAGTCTCACCACCTGATTTCCGAGGTCGAGATCGACAATACGCAAGCTATCGAACGCGCATCATGGATGGGTTTAAGTCCGGTCCGAACTTCGCTGGCAAGCTATCAGTTGTCGAAATTGGTTGCGGCGCCGGATGCCGTTTCGTCTATGTCATCGATATCCAAAGTGGGCGAGTTATGAACTTTCCGCTGGGCGGTGAGGACAACCTGTATCTTAATATGACTTACAAGACCGACAGTCGCTTGCTTTCTGCTCAATGGGTTTCAGACGAACGCTGCAAATCCGAATTCTTAATCTGGACGGGGACTGAATTCCAGCGAGGGAAGGTGATTGATCTCGGTGATCGTGAGAAATGCGGCTAGCGGCTCCAATTTCAAGTTGCCGCCTCCGGCTGCGCAGCGCATTGCCGAGGTCGTAGAAGCCATCGTTCTTCGTCGCGTCGCCTTTGCGCTGCTCCCAGGCCAGCGTGTTGATTAGGTCGAGCGTCGTTGTCGTGCCGGCGTTCACATCCTGCGTGTAGGCGTAGCCGGCCACCTTCAGCGTCTCGGTCGCGCTCTCTGTAGGGAACAGCATGGGGGACTTCACCGTCACGCCGTCTGACGGGTCCCAGAGGCCGCCCACGCTGGGCTTCAGCCAGCCCGCGTAGGTGAGCTGCAACTGCAGGGCCATGCTCTGTAGGACGGCCGCTTCCCAATTCGTCCGCAGCTGCGTGCCTTTCTGGTCGAGCGGCATCTCGGCCAGCACCTTCCAGATCGCCCCGGGCGTACCGCCTTTCACCGTGGCCTTCGCCTGGATCTCGGAGGCTGACCTGCCGAACAGGCTGTCAGACCCGGGCTGCTGCGAGTTCGAGACCAGCGACTCCACCGCGAGGTGGCGCAACTGGCAGTTCGCCGAGAGGATGTTCTGGCCCTCGACGAAGGCGACCATGCTGCTGCCGGACTTCGGACCGGCCACGACGTTCCCCGCCGCATCAGCGTAGAAGAACAGGTTGCGCTGCCGGCACAGCCGCGAGATCAGGTCAAAGGGCGTCTCGCCGTAGCGGACCATCACGTTCGGGAAAGGCATGTCCCAGCCGTCCGATCCGTTCTGGACGCGGAAGGTGAGTCCGTAGGGCTTCAGGACGGAGTTCGCGATGGCATCGAGCTTGTAGCCCCGGAACTGCCCCGTGCCGCCGTTGATGCTGGCCTCCGTGATCAGTCCGGCTTTGCCGTAGCCGGTGACTTGGACGGCATGCCGGTTGGCATCGAACACGGCCTGCCGATCGCGGATATAGCCCTGCTGGATCACCACCTGTCCGGCCAGGGCGATGTCGACGCGGTCGCCGGGCTTCAGTCGCATATTCGTCCCGGCGCTGGGCTCGGCGCAGACGAGGCGGAATGACCGGATCCAGCCCTCGTTCATGAAGTTCTGCTCGACCTGGACCTGCATCCAGTCGCCGTAGGTGCCGCCCTCGGTGCGCACCTCGCAGATGAGATCGGGATCCGGCATCAGATCGCCTCCATCTGACTTTTCTTCGAGACGGTCGTCTCCCTGAACAGGTCGCCCATCGAGGTGCGGGCCCGGGTCCCGGGCGGGAAGCCGTTGAGGTCGATCGTCATCCGGTGGGTCTGCGGCGGCGGTGGCGTGGCCTCTCGTGCGAACATGCGGCCCATCATCTGATCGCCGAGGCGTTCGTTGGGAGCCGGAGAGGCTGCCTGCGAGGCAGAGAGCGCCCGGTCATCTGGGCCGGCTCTCAGAGCGGCACGCACGGCACCTGCGCGATAGTTGGCGACGCGCGGAGCTTCAAAGTTCCGCGTGATCGTGTGGGTGTCCTGATCGATGTCGCCGGTGCCCTGGCCCATCAGAATGCGCCGGGTCTGAGGATAGCCTCCGCCCATGGCCTCGTGGGTCATGTATCGCATCTGGCCCTCAGCCGAGTTGCGGGCGTAGCCGTTTGCCTCCAGCCAACGCACCATGGCGCTGCGCCGCGCGCCCCGGTAATTGCCCCAGCCCTTCGGATCACGTGCTCCATAGATGCCGTAGCCGGAGCCGCCGTCGTGGACCTTGTTCGGGTCGAGCCCGCTTTCCATCGTGGCCTGACCCACGAGATGAGCCGCGGACTGCCTCAGGTGAGCTTCCGGCACGCCTTCCCGGCGAAGCTGGTCCATCGCGTAGGCCATCATCTCGGACGTGCGTGCCGCGCGCGGGTTGCCCCGCCCGGTGCCTCGCGGCGTGAGGACACCTGCAGACTCCGGTGTCACACCGCCGCCCGTCAGAGGTGGACTACTCCGGCCGGCAGCGGCGCCGTGCCCTGCGCCTCCTGCGGGCTCAGGCATGCCGAGCGGAGGAATGGTGCCGACGCCGTAGAAGCCACCGCCAGAGCCTCCACCACCGCGCCCGAAGCTGGCACGCTGTATCAGCGGGTTGCCACCGCCAGTCACACCGGAGAAGCCAGAAGGCTGAGCCGTAGCGCCGCCAGAGGTCCGCAGCTTCTCAAGCTCGTCGCCGACGCGCCGAAGCTCCTCCGTCATCCGATCGCGCTTGCGGGCGTAGTCCGGCGCGTTCGGGTTGGCGTCCAGAAGCTTGCGCTGCTGCTCGATGGAGTCGCGCTTGCCCTCCAGTTCACCACGGGTCAGCGGCTTGCTGCCGCCGCCGCTTAAGAGCGGCTTGAACTCAACGTTCTTCGACGGATCGCCGAGGCCGATGAACTCCTTGAACTTCTCGTAGGTGCGAACGATCGCCTCAAACTCCTGCACCGTAGTGCGGGCGAACTTGCCGATCTCCTCAAGCTGCTTGGCGAAGGCCGCCATCGACTCGGCGGAGCCGAACTTCTCGACGAGGGCCGATAGCTGTTCGAGCAGCGGGGCCAGGGCCTCCGTGCGCAGGCCGTCCATGTTCTCGCGGACCCGGCTGAGAGCCGTCTCGAACCGCTGGGCCGCCTTGACCTGGGCGTCCGTGGTCTGGCCCTGCGCCTTCAGGATCTCGTCCATCACCTCCCGGTAGCGGCCGGTCAGCTGGCCAGCTACCGCGGCAATCTGGTCCGAGCCGAGCATCATCTCGACGACCTTCCGGCGCTTCACCGGGTCGCCGATCTGGGAGACCGAGTCCATGAAGGTGTCGAGCGCCGCCTTCATGTTCGGCGAGCTGACCATCTTCTCGACGAGCTCGCCAAGGTTCATCTGCTGCAGGTCGAAGTAGGTTTGGCCATAGCGCTTCCGCATCTGGCTCATCTCGTCGGCGAACTTGCGCACGCCACCCTGCATGGTCTCGGCAGACACGCCGAACCGTTCCCCCAGGGCGCTAAACGCCCGAAGCTGGTCGACGGCGAGGCCCGTCTCCTTTGACATGATGGCAAGCTGCTGCGTGCCTTTCGAGAAGCCGCTGAGTGCTGCCGTGACAGCCCCGAGCGACACACCGGCACTGAGCCCGACGAGGCCGAGCCCGGAGAGCACCGGCGTCATTCCCTGCAGTGCGGCAGTGGTCTTGCCGAGTGCGCCGTTGAAGCCTTCGAAGTCGCGCTTCAGGTCCTTGCCGGCTTGGGTGCCTGTCTTGGCCGCTCTGCCGAGCGCCGTCTCCAGCTTCGCCAGAGGGCCGGTGAAGCCATCCTGGACTTCTGCGACTAGGCGCAGGCGTTCATCGGCCATGGGAGGCATCCTTCAGGATAGTAGTTCGCTCACGCTCCCGGAGCCGTGCGGCTTGAACCTCCAGGACTTCGGGAGACGGCTTCAGCCAATCGATCCCAGCCACGAACTTCTCGCAGGCATCCTCATCGAACGTGCTGCCGGCTTCCAAAGCTGCAGACTGCCAGTCGGGCTCGTCTTCTCTCCGACAGAACATCTCGACGAGATCGACTTCTGCGACGCCTCGTGTAGCTAAATACGCCTCGGCTTCGTCCGCGAACCGGATGCAAAGCATTTGGTTCAGGGCGTAGGCGATCTCGATCGACCCGCCGGCCTTCACCGCCATGTCCGCCGCCCACGTTCCAATGTGTCTGGCGACATGGCCGAATGCCTTCACGACTTCGGCTCTCTCGGTCGTGCTGAAAGACTTCAACCCGGTTCGCGTGACGACTTGAGTGGGTCGAGCCCAAAACCGAGCTGCCCAGTCTTGGACCGCCGCTAAGTCGAATTCCCACTCGACGCCTTTACTTCCGCGGGTAACAAACGGGCAGCCCTTTCGCACCCACGCGTCCACGGTAGGAAGGCTTATGCCGTAATGACTTGCGACCTGTTTGCGGTTGACGGTCTCAATCAATTTTTGGCCTCGGGCATAAACATAAAAAAGGAATTTGAAAGTTTGTAGCTAGTGACAGACTGCAGTCGCGCTTACCCCCGACCCTCCGCCCCTCGACCAAGGACCCCGGAACTCGCATGGGGGGCCGGTCAGGCCCTCGCTCACCCTCGACCCCACATCCCGCCGCGAGCCTTCACATCCTCGGCGGTCTCGTGGAGCGTGCCGGGGACGATCGCGCGCTCGGTGCTGTTCCCCATGCCCCCAGCGTCACCGGGGTCGACGGGCGGGGTCCAGTTCACCGCAGTGGGTGCATCCGGGGCTGGCTCGGCGTCGACCGTCTTGGGCTGGTTGGATGGCATGATGCGTCTCCGCTTAGGGAAGGAGACCGCAGCGGGGTGACCCCTCCGCCGCGATCTCCGATGATCCCGCTGGCTTGGAGAGCGGGCGGTCTTGCCGGCCTTGGTATTCATCGCTCTCTTGATCGTAGATCAGGCAACGAACAGGCTGGCTTGTCGCTGTTGGGCTGACCGGATCGCCCTCAATGGCGCGGGGAGAAAGCCCCGTAGGGTTTGGACCCGCGCAATCTCGTGTCAGGCCACGCGCTTCCAGCGTGAGCCGTCGGCTGCATAGCGCTCACCGCCCACCACGAAGGCCGAGCCGGGCGTGTGAAGGTCGCGCCGGGTCTGCTCGACCGCAGGGCGGGTCTGAGTGTTCGCGGCCTCGGCCTCGCGGTTCCGCGCCGACCAAGCGGTGATGCGCTCGGCCTGGGAGGTCTCGCGCTCGGTCGTCGCCGCCTCTGGCTTCCGGAGGGCACGACGGGCCCAGGCAGCGCCGTCCGCAACGTCCTGTCGATTGATGCTCATGATGGTGTCCTCACCAGATGGGGGCAGCGTCGCGGCCGAGGCCCGGCAGCTTCACGCGGTTGGCGATCGTGCTGTGCGGCTGGTCAGGGTTGTCGTTCCAGCTGCAGCGAGGCTCACCGGGCGGGACCGGCTCAGCCCCGTCGGGTAGCGAAGCGTTGGCCGCTGCGATGATCGCCGACTGCTCTCGGATCTTCGACAGCACCGGCACTAGGCGCTGCGCTTCAGCGACATACTCGTCGGCCAGCTTCGCCACCTCGGCGCTGGCCTTCAGGCCGGCCTTACGCAGAGCCTTGCGTCGGGCCTGCTCGGCTTCGTGGTTGGTGCGGGCAGCGGCTTCGGCGATGATTGCCGCGGCGTGCTGAGCCTCTGCCTGATCGATACGGACCTTAGAGACGGCGATGCGGTGGTCGAGGCTGGCCACGTCGGCGGCGGTGCCGGTCAGCATCAGGTCGGATCGGCTTGCCTCCAGTGCGGTGCGCTCAGCCACCGCAGCGTCGCGATCAGCCGCGATCTCGCCCGACGTGCGAGGAGCAGGCCGAGTGGCGATGGGAGCGCGGCGCGGCAGCCCGAGGGTGACACGGGGCTGGATGGTGCGGGTCTCGCGCACGTTCACCCGTGGAAGGGTCATGCCGGCGCTCATCAGGCAGCCTGCCGCATCGCGGGGGCAGACGGAGCGGGACCGGGGCCGTCGTCGGTACTGGTCGGGCTGAGGCGCACACCGTGCGCGGTGAGCTGCGCCCGGACGGACTGGCGGACGAACTCCGACATGGTCTGACCGCGCTGGCGAGCAGCGGTATCGACGGCGTTGGCGAGTTCAGTCTCGACCTTGAGACGGAGCGTGCTGGGGCGGGGAATGGCGGTAGGCATCGGGGCACCACGGCATCGCGATTGCGTGGCCATGACAATGTTTGCTCAAATCCTACTAAGCAAGTCCAGTCGAATGCCTGATTTCTGCTGTCCATACCGATCAGTCGTTCGCGGTCATCCGCTGTTGTCTATTGTTGTGTGCAGCGGGTGAATTCCGCGGCAACTTGCCACACGAATGCGAATTCTAGTAGGCGGCTCTCTTTCAGTGCGTCCCGACGTACGGAACATACTGAACCCGCGCCCTCTTCCATCTACGCTCGGCACGTCATCCTGTTGTCGGCATTGGAAATCACCGCCATGCGCATCAGCCTGACAACCTTCGCCGCTTTCAGTGCGCTACTCATTGCCGGGCCAGCCTTCGCTCAGACCAAGCCGCTTCCCGCGAGTGACGTGGTGCCGCCCGTCGAACTGGCCATCTCGATGGAGAACGGGAAGCCAGTGTGCGCGCCGGCTGAGCTGCTGCTGCCGGCCGACACGAACGTCTCGATCAGCATCGTCAGCACGGCAGATACGCCGGTCACGATCACAGCCGCTGGCCAGTTCGAGAATGGCCATGTGCTGCATGCCGACGGCGATCTGACTCATGACGCCAGTGAGAAGGGCTACACGATCAAGCGGAACGGCAAAGGCGTCCTGAAGGTACGGACCATGAAGGCGGGCGAGTCAGCCTATGGCTGCACCAGCAATCGCAACGCGGACGCACCCTTCGTTGGCAAGCTGATCTTGTCCCCGCCGGCCGGCTGAAGGGACCGCGCCATTGATGCAGCGGCGCAATCCAGAAAATATCTTACCCCTTGTCCTGAATTTTCCGGATTATGGACCAACCGTCACTAAATCTCGTCCGACGCCCCCCCCCAGCCCTCCTTCACCACCGTGGTCAGCATGCTCAAGCACGCGGCGGGTCGGTGGTTTGTTCGTGCTAACGGCCAAGCTACGTGCTACCGCGATATGGCTCCTGACCTGGGGAGCGTCGAAACTATGCGAACCTCGGCGCGCCCTTACCCGGCGCGCCTTTTCTTTTGGGGGAACGGGCTGGAACTTACTCAAAGCAAAGATGTTTCGCTTCGTACCCAGATCGATCGGGACAGCGCGGTCGAGAGCAATGCTAGTTTAGCAGCGGGAACTTGGCACATGCCGAAGAGGGTATACAAGGACACCGCCGTTCAGTTGGCTCTTGAACGATCCTATGCCTGTATTGATCGCTCGCGAAGCTCGGCGGACGCTTTCTATAGCGTAATGTCTACGTCTAGACAGGCAATCAATTCCTCTCGGGCGATACTCGAAAACATAGCGGCACGTTCTGTAGACGATAGCGACCATACATCGGGAGCTGATTTTTTATCAGCTATGGAAGATGAAGCCATTAATACAATGGTCGATGATTTTATTACAGCATACTTAGAAGCTAGTGATACTGGAGACGAGGCCGGCGCTGAAGTTATACAAAAAGCTCTGATAGTTGTAGGGCGCTTCCTAGCCACTAAGCTCGGCCCTAAAGAGGCTGGGGTGCTGATGAACTGATCAGGCATAGGCGCGTTTGGGCTATATGGACGATATGACCAAACAGCCTCGCACTGCCAACGCCGCACGCGAGAGCTTGGAGCGTATCGCACGCGCGCTGGATCGACCCGTGTCAGCTTTGTTCGACGCTAACGACTCGCCAACGCGCGAGACTGAAACGCTCGCTCTCGTGAAGGCCTTCGAACGGATCGCTGACAGTCAGGCTCGCGCCCGGTGCATCGCCTTCGTGGCGGCGGAAGCGGATCGCGCCCGGGGCAATTAAACCGGCATCGGCTGGGTGAGCTTGGGACCTAATATCAAGAACAGTTTGATTGAGCCATGTTGCGGCACATCTGGCTAGATCTCCCACACAACCAAAGCAGCCCGCACGCTTCTACACGGGGTGCCCTTTCGCCTCAGCCCATTCGCGATCCTTCACGGCTTGGGTCTCTCGGATCGTAGCGTGATCTCGATCCTGTTCCGCATAGAGCTTGCGCATCCGCTTCTCCTCGCGCGCGGCCGCCTTCTTCTTCCACGCAAGGTCGGCTGCCTTCTGCGCCAGGATCTCCTCAATGGTGATCGGCTTCACTGGCTCTTTCTTGCGAGGCCAAATGAACGGCTGCCGAGGGTATGGTGACGAGCGAGGCGGTGGTGCTGAGCGAGGCCCGGCCGGTGCAACGCCCTCGATGAAGGCAGTAGCCTCGACCAGCGTCATGCCGGCAGAGGCAGCCACGCGGGTTGCTGCAGCAAGGCCAGCCGATCTCTCGCCTTCAGTTGCTCCCCGGCGGGAAAGAGCAAGGCACTTCTCGAACCGGTCGTGATCCAGCATCGGCAGCATCTTCCTGATCACGCAGCGATGTCGCAGGGAAACCACGTCATCTCGGCAGCCTCCAGCGCATCATGGATGATCTCCCCAAGCGATATCGCCCGCGCCCTCGCGCCGGCATCGCTGCGGTCAATCATCGCCACGTCAGACCAGCCGTCATCGGTGCCCATGATGGCTAGGGTGACGCTCTGCGGCCTCTCGGTCGCTTCGGTCACCACCACCTGAAGGCCGCGGACCTCGGGCCATTCGTAGACCAGCGCCAGGCGCTTAATTTCACTGTCCGCCACTGCTCGTTTCCCTTTCGTTCGCGCTCGCTTCAAAAATGCGGATTTCTAGGTACCCCGTGCGAAACTTGCGAAAGTTGCGAAGGTCGAGGCGCTCAAACCGCGAACTTTCGCAGCTTTCGCAACATTCGCAGGGGGCATTCCGATTTCTGGAAAGCCGGTCATGATCGGGTCGAAGCGCCGGCGACTCGGATCAAGCGGGGTCGCTCGCGCACTTCCTCCACGAGGTTGTGCTCCATCAGCGTGCGAACGGCGGCGTCGGCTTCCTTCTTGGTGCGGGTCGGCGCAGGGCCCAGCCGCAAGATGTCGCTGAACTTCACGTCCTGCTCGTCCCGCGCCCGCAACCAGTCCAGAAGGGCCTGAGCCCGAAGCAGCGCTGGATCAGTGCGACACGCCTGCTGCAGACGCGTCGCCTCGTCCGTGTACCAAGTGGCCAAGCGTGCCGCGGCGGTCATGATCTCAGCCGAGATCTCCAGCGCATGCTCGTCCGCCACGATGGCCAACACCCCGGCGATCCGGGCAGCGTGTTCTGCTGCCTTCGATGCGAAGTCGCGTACCAAACGAAGATCGCCCTGCGGACCGGACCGTTCCTCGATCCAGTTATAGAAATCGCGCCAACGCGCTTCGGCCGCCTCGCTCATCGGCAGCTCGCGTGGCTGAAGCCCTTGCGCATGGTCGATGACGGAGGGCCAGCCTTCCAGAAGGCTGAGCATCCGGGCATGGTATCGGCGGATCTGCTCAGCGTCCGCCGCCGTCGCCACTCGGAATAGGCGAGTGCCCGCAATGCTGTCGGGCGCCGCCACCAAGATACGGGACAACAGGCCCTGATCGCGCAGCACAGGATCGGACATGAACGCTGCGGCCGCTTCCGGTTGCACCATCAGGTGCATGGCGAGGCGTCGCCCCTTCAGGACCGACACGCCGTCGAGCGCTCGCACTCGGGTGACCGGCTTGCCGTCCCAAAGCACGGAGAAGCCAGCGGCTGTGCGGAGGCGGTTCTCCTGGGCCATGCCGTGCCCGCCAGTGAACTGCCCGCCCTCGGCGCTGAATACCCCCTGCGCCGCCGGCATGGATGGCCAGCTCTTGATCAGCCCTTCGAACGTCGGCTCTGCCGAGGTCAGCACCGGTCGGATTGGCGGTTGTGGCTCTGGGCCTAGTGTCGTGAGTGCAAAGCGGCGATCCTCGAACCCGAGCTTGCGGTCGCCCTCGATTTTCTTCTTCTCCGCCGACCATGCCGCGTAGGTGACAAGCCACTCTTGGTGATCACGACCGTACATCTCCTGAAGCGCATCTTCGCGCCGGGTGACCGGCCATAGCGCCTCGTTATCGGTCGTGCTCTTCCGGTCGCCGGACGATGCGCTGCTCACGAGGTAGAGGCTGAGCGGACGGCGCTGGCCGTAGGGCATACGCACATCGGCGTGGGCCTGTACGGCAAGCGAGGCGGCGGCCAGCACCGACTGTGCTGCTATGGCAGCCGGCGCTTGCACCTTGCGAGCGATCGCGCGGGCCGCCTCGCCGAGGATGGGTCCAAGAGCATCGAGCGGATAGGACTCGGCAGGCGGCAGTGGCGGGAAAAGCGGCAACCGGTCCGGCCTCGCCTCCCGCCGGCCATCGCCATCCTCGCGCCGGCGCTCATTCCGCTCATAATGGCGGTCAGTATCAGGACCGAGCCGATCCAGTTCGACTGCGAATTCTTGCGCTCTCATCGCCGCGCCTCCGTTCCTGAGTGAGGCTGCGCAGCAGCATCCGGCTGCTGCCGCTTGCGGGTGCGTTCGGTCTGCTCGGTCAGGTCGCCGAGCAAGCTGAGAGCGACGCGAAACTCGGCGGCTGCGCAGCGGAGCGTGTAGCGAAGGCCGGCATCGTCGCGCAGCGCGGCGTAGTCCGCCACGATGTTCGAGCGCATGCCGACGGCTGCCATCAGTGCCGCGATCTCGGCCCGGAGCTTGTCCGGATCGCCATAGGTGAAGTCGTCGGGATTGAGAGGGAAGGCGCTCATGCGCGCCTCCCATTGGTCTGCCCAAAGGCAAGGTCGGCCACAGCCGCCGCGAGTGCGGGGCTGAAGGCGAAGCGCGAGAGAATGCGCGAAGTCTGGATTTTGCGAGGATCGAGTGCTATCTGGAAGTCGTCAGCCGCCAAGCAGACATTTTCCAGAGCCCTCGCCGTGCCCGCGGCGGGGGTTCTGCTGTTATGAGCCATGCGCTATGCGGCCTCCTGCTCAAGAGAGGCAAGGTAGCCGCGCAGGCTGTCAGCCGGGATGAGGGTGCGAGAGCCCACCTTGATCGTGCGCAGCTTCCTCTCGGCGATCAGCCCGTAGATGGTCGTCCGGCCCAATCCGGTGACGTACAGCGCCTGGGGTACCGTGTAGGCAAGCTTCTCCGGCGACGCGCGCAGGTCTCCCTGCGGCGCCTGAACTGTGTGAAGGCTCATGACTGCTGTCCTTTCGAGTCCGCCGGAACGTCAGCGGATGATCAGAACCTGACGCGTCTGAAGCGCCCGAAAAAGGCCGCCCAATATTTTCATTTTGGGCGAGGTTCTGAGCGTTTCCTCTGCTCGGCACTCAGGACCAAACCCTTCAAGCGCGACCGGAAACTATTGATAATAGTTTTTGAAGTAGCAGACGGCCCTTTACCGCAATAAACATCGTTATACCATTTCTCCAGAACGTCCCCCCACTCTTTTAACGTTTTGTATCGCTCACCCCCTAACGCACGCCTCTCTATTTCCGCCCCAATAAAGTCCCGGCCGGATGGCCTGCCCACCAACCCCGTCCTATTGATTTCCATTTGTTCTGAGGTGAGCCGATCCGGAAGATCATGAAAGATCTGCTTGAGTGCATTACGAGAGAGGGTTATTTGAAAATACTCTGTTAGATAAAAGTTTATGACAGGTAATTCTGGCTTTGAACGGTAGAAGCCTCTCGGCGAGATACCTCTTGAATGGATCCAATCGTACGAGATAGGGTTTTCATCCAGCGGCCATTCTTTGCTTGTAACTACCGAGATTTCATTCTTAAGACTTCCATCCACGAAGGCCCTTTTACTTACGCAAGGCAGCGAGCCGTTCCATAGCAGTGGAACAAGCAGCCTTTGGACGAGCAATTCGTCTTTCTCTATGAACAGCAGAAGGCGGTAAGCTTCCGAAAGATCTATCCGGTCATCCGACACAATACACCGCCCATGTCCGCATAAGCTCGCGCCGCTTTTCGAATAGATCCCCCCGACGGTATGCCCGCTCGACCTTGGACTCGACGGTGTGAGCCAGCGCCATCTCGACCACCTCAGACGGGAAGTGCGTGGTCTCGGAAGCCCAATCGCGGAACGACGACCGGAAGCCGTGCGCGGTGATGTCCGCCCGACCCATGCGACGCAGCAGCATCAGCATGCCCATGCCACTCATCGGCTTGCCTCGTCGGGCACCGGGGAAAACGAAGCCGGCGTCGCCGATCGTCTGCATCTGCTTCAGAAGCACCACCGCTGGGTCAGAAAGCGGTACGCGGTGCTCACGGCCGCCCTTCATCCGATCAGCCGGCACGGTCCACGTCCGGGTATCCAAGTCGATCTCCGACCAGCGTGCGCCAATGACCTCGCCCGTTCGCGCAGCGGTCAAGATCGCGAACGCCAACGCGCGGGCGGCGACGGCGTCTCGACTGGCAAGGTCGGCCATAAAGGTTGGCACATCGACGAATGGCAGCGCGGCATGATGCTCGACACGCTGTACCTTCGATCGCTTCGGGAGAAGGTTCTGCAGGTGGCCCTTCCATCGAGCCGGGTTCTCGCCGCGCCGGTAGCCGCGCGTCGTCGCCCAATCCAGCACCGACTCGATCCGACCCCGCACCCGAGTGGCGGTCTCAGGCTTCGCTGACCAGATCGGTTCGAGGGCCTGCATCACCAGGCCGGTATCGACGGCTTGCACCGGCAGATCGCCGAAGGCTGGATAAGCATAAGCTTCGAGCGTCGCCGTCCACTGCGCGGCGTGCTTGATGTTGCGCCACCCGGCACGGTGCGCCTCGATGTAGCCGGCGGCGCACGTGCGGAAAGTGATGGCACGGGCTGCCTCGATTGCAGCCTCTTGTCGGCGTCCGGCCCGAGCTTCGATCGGGTCCAGACGCTCGGCCGTCAACTTCCGACACTCCCGCGCCCGGTCGCGAGCCTCGACCAGGGAAAAGGTGTTGGCCGACCCGAGGCCCATAGCCCGAGCCTTGCCGTCGAGGGTGAACCGGAAGATCCAGCTTTTGGCCCCCTTGCCGGAGACCTGAAGCCACAAGCCGCCGCCGTCCCCATACATGCCGGGGGTCTTCAGGCGAGCTACGCCAAGTGCTGTCAGCTTACCTTGCACGTCATAGCTACCCACACTTCTACTGACATCGTAAGCGTGAATTTGCGCAAACGCCAGCGACCCGCCGCGAACGGCAGGTTGCAGAACTTGTAGCGATCTGTGTGGCTTAGTGGATGACAGCGAATAGCTGCGAATGGGGCCGTGGCGGAGAGGGGGGGATTCGAACCCCCGATGGGCTTGCACCCATGCCGCATTTCGAGTGCGGTACAATCAACCGCTCTGCCACCTCTCCGCGAGGTGCCTCGTCGAGACCGGCGGTGCCTAGCATGAAGCATCGCCGGATCACAAGCCGGAATGCGATCTTTCGATCGTCGTCGCCGGCGAAGGTCGCCGTGCGCCTCAGGCTTTCGCGGCGAGCGCCGCCGCGACGACCTGGGCGAAGGCGACCGGGTCGCGCGGGGTGTCGCCGTCCTGGATGCGGGCGAGGTCGAGGAGGGTGCCGGCGGCCGGGGCGACGGCGTCCTCCGGGCCTTCGGCCAGCGCGCGGATCAGCGGGTGGCGCGGGTTGATCTCCAGGATCGGCTTGCCGCCGCCGGCGGCGCGGCCCGCCCGGCGCAGCAGGCGCTGCATCTGGAGGTCGGGGCCGCTGCCGCCGGCGGCCAGCACCACGGCGCTGTCGACGAGGCGGTCGGTGGCACGCACGTCCGAGACGTCCTCGGACAAGGCCGCCTTGATCTTCGCGACGAGGCCCTCGATCCCGGCCGGGGGCTCGGCAGCCTCGCCGTCGCCGGCGAATTTCGAGAGGTCGAGGGCGCCCTGCGTCACCGAGCGCAGCGGCTTCTCCTCGAAGCGCGCGAGCTGCTCGGGCCAGAACGCGTCGACGTGGTCGGAGAGCAGCAGCACCTCGAGCCCGCGGGCGCGGAAGCCTTCGAGCTGGGGCGAGCGCGCGAGCGCGTCGGCGTCGTCGGCGACGAGGTAGTAGATCGCCTCCTGGCCGTCCTTCATCCGGGCGACGTAGTCGGCGAGCCCGGTCCAGCCCTCGACCGCGGAGGACTTGAAGCGCAGCAGCGGCGCGATCTCGGCCCGGCGTTCGTGGTCCTCGTAGATGCCCTCCTTCACCACCGGCCCGAAATTCTTCCAGAAGGCCTGGTAGCCCTCGGCGTCCTTGGCCCGGCTCGTCAGCTCGGAGAGCACCCGGCCGGTGACGGCGCGGCGGATCTTGGCCAGCGCCGGCGTGGTCTGCAGCATCTCGCGCGAGACGTTGAGCGGCAGGTCCTCGGTGTCGACCACGCCCTGCACGAAGCGCAGCCAGGACGGCAGCAGCTTGGCGTCGTCGGTGATGAACATGCGCCGGACATGCAGGCGAACCTTGCTCTCGCGCTCGCCCTCGACCGCCTGGAACGGCTTCATCCCGGGCACGAACAGCAGCGCCGAGAACTCGAGCGCGCCCTCGGCGCGCCAGTGCAGCGTCGCCCACGGCTTGTCGAAGTTCATCCCGACCGAGCGGTAGAACTCCTCGTACTGCTCCGGCGTGATCTCGGATTTCGGCTTGCGCCAGAGCGCGGTGCCCTGGTTGGCCGATTCCTCCTTGCCGTCCTCGACGATGGCGATCGGCACGGTGATGAAGTCGGCCCATTTGCGCACGAGGTGGTCGAGCCGGTAGCTCTCCAGGTACTCGTCGGCGTCCTCCTTCAGGTGCATCACGATCGTGGTGCCGGGTTCCTCGCGGGTCGCCGGCTCGAGCGTGTAGCTGCCCTGGCCCTCCGAGGCCCAGGTCCAGGCCTCGTCGGTGCCCGCGCGGCGCGAGGTGACGGTGACCCGGTCGGCGACCATGAAGGCCGAGTAGAAGCCGACGCCGAACTGGCCGATCAGGCTCGGCTTCTCGTCGGGCTTGGCCTCCGCCAGCGTCTGCGAGAAGGCCCGCGTGCCCGAGCGCGCGATGGTGCCGAGGTTGGAGGCGAGGTCCTCCTTGCTCATGCCGATGCCGGCATCCGAGACCGTCAGCGTGCGCGCCGGCTTGTCGGGGGTGATCCGCACCTTCGCGTCGGCGGGCAGCGCGCTCGCCGCCGAGGTCAGCGCCTCGAACCGGCGGCGGTCCATCGCGTCGGCGGCGTTGGCCACCAGCTCCCGCAGGAAGATCTCGCGGTCGGAATAGAGGGCGTGGACCACGAGATCCAGCAGCCGCCCGACTTCGGCACCGAATTCGTGCCGCTCCACCGTCTCGCTCACGTTCGTCGCTCCACTTCACAAGGCGCCGCCGGACGAAGTGGACGTCGGTTCGTCGTCGGGCAGCGCATCAGGACAGGTCCGCGCGGCGCCCGATCCCGCAGGACCCGGGGCGCGGATGCGGTGGCGATATGCCGTCGCGGCCCCGCGAATTCAATGCTGTCGGCCCCCCGCGAACCGCGCGGGCGGCGCACGATTTTTGCGTATCCCGCGCCGATCCGGCCTATCGATGCCGCACGGTCCGCGGGCCACGCCGTCCGGGGACGATTCGGGACCGACCACCACGCCATGAGCGGGCGCCAGCACATCATCCCGATCCGCCGGGACTACAACCGCCTCGTCGCCGACGAGACGCTGGAGGATTACGCGCTGCGCTTCACCGCCAAGAAGGCGCGGCGCTGGTCCGCGTTCCAGGTGGCGCAGACGGCGCTCGGCTCGCTCTCGTTCCTGGCGCTGGAGGCTATCGGCGGCACGCTGGTCCTGGCCACCGGCTTCCCCAACACGCTGGCCGCCGTCCTCGTCGTCGGCGTGCTGATCTTCGCCACCGCCGCGCCGATCACGATCTACGCCGCCCGCTACGGCGTCGACATGGACCTGCTCACCCGCGGGGCCGGCTTCGGCTATCTCGGCTCGACCGTGACCTCGCTGATCTATGCGAGCTTCACGTTCCTGTTCTTCGCCATCGAAGCCGCGATCATGGCCTTGGCGCTGCAGCTCTGCTTCGGCCTGCCGCTGTGGATCGGCTATCTCGCCTGCGCCGCGATCGTGATCCCGCTCGTCGTCTACGGCATCCGCCTGATCAGCCGGTTCCAGATCGGGACCCAACCCTTGTGGATCGGCCTCAACCTGCTGCCGCTGGCCTGCATCGCCTGGAAGGGCGACGCGCCGCTCGCGGCGCTGCTCGCCTTCCCCGGCCTCGCCCCGGGCGCGGGCACCGGGCTCGACGCGGCCCGCTTCGGCCTCGCCGTCGGCGTGCTGCTGGCGCTGCTGGCGCAGGTCGGCGAGCAGGTCGACTTCCTGCGCTTCGTGCCGGAGGCGAAGGGGCGGCAGGCGGGGCGGATCGACCGGCGCTGGTGGGCGGCGGTGCTGGCGGCCGGCGCCGGCTGGATCGTGCCGGGGATGCTCAAGATCCTGCTCGGCGCCTTCCTCGCGGTGCTGGCGATGGCGCACGGCGTCGCGCCGGAGAACGCCGCCGACCCGACGCGGATGTACGCGGTCGCCTTCGGCTACGTCACGCCCTCGCGGGAGGCCGCGCTGCTCCTGATGACCGGCTTCGTCGTGGTCTCGCAGCTCAAGATCAACCTGACCAACGCCTATGCGGGCTCGATCGCGTGGTCGAACTTCTTCTCGCGGCTCACCCACAGCCATCCCGGCCGCGTCGTGTGGCTGGTGTTCAACGTCGCCATCGCGCTGCTCTTGATGGAGCTCGGCATCGACAAGACCATCGCCAGCACGCTGCCGCTCTACGCGGTCGTGGTCTCGGCCTGGGTCGGGGCGCTGGCGTCGGATCTCGCGGTCAACAAGCCGCTCGGCCTGTCGCCGCCCGGCATCGAGTTCAAGCGCGCGCACCTCTACGCCGTCAACCCGGTGGGCACCGGGGCGATGACGCTGGCGCTGCTCGCCGGCTACCTCGCCCATGCCGGCCTGCTCGGGCACGCCCTGCAACCGTTCGCGCCGCTGCTGGCGCTCGGCGTCGCGTTCGCGGCGGCGCCGCTGATCGCCTGGGGGACGGGCGGGCGCTACTACCTCGCCCGGACGCCGAAGGCCGACTGGGGGGACTGCGAGATCGCCTGCCGGGTCTGCGAGCTGCCGTTCGAGGGCGAGGACATGGCCCATTGCCCGGCCTATGACGGGCCGATCTGCTCGCTGTGCTGCTCGCTCGACGCCCGCTGCGGAGACCTGTGCAAGCCGCACGGCAAGCTGGAGGCGCAGGCGCAAGGCGCGCTCGGCCGGATCGTGCCGGCACGCACCGCGGCCTGGATCGGCGCGCCGCTCGGGCGCTACCTCGCCCTGATGCTGACGCTAATCGCCGTGGTCGGCCTGATCCTCGGCATCGTCCATGCCGGGGCGACGCTGGAGCATCCCGAGCACCGCGCGGCGTTGCGGGCGGCGCTGACCAGCGTGTTCTTCATCCTGATCGTCATCCTCGGCGTCGTCGCCTGGCTGTTCGTGCTGGCCCACGAGAGCCGCCGCGTCGCGCAGGCCGAGACCCGGCGCCAGACCGCGCTGCTCGAGGCCGAGATCGAGGCGCACAAGGTCACCGACGCCAAGCTCCAGGCGGCCAAGGAGACGGCGGAAGCCGCCAACCTCGCCAAGAGCCGCTACGTCGTCGGCATCAGCCACGAGCTGCGCACGCCGCTCAGCGCGGTGCTCGGCTACGCGCAGCTGCTCGAAGGCGACGTCGCGATCCCGCCCGCGCGCCAGAACGGCATCCGGGTGATCCGGCGCAGCGCGCAGCACTTGTCGGGCCTGATCGACGGCCTCCTCGACATCTCGCGGATGGAGGCGGGCCGCCTGCAGATCCACCGCGACGAGATCCGCATCGCCGACGTGCTCGACCAGATCGTCGACATGGTGCGGCTGCAGGCGCAGGCCGCGGGCCTCGACTTCCGCTTCACCCGGCCCGAGATCCTGCCCGCGGTGGTCGCCACCGACGAGAAGCGCCTGCGGCAGGTGCTGCTCAACCTGCTCTCGAACGCGATCAAGTTCACGCAGAGCGGCCACGTCGCGCTCGACCTCAGCTACCGCAGCCAGGTGGCGGTGTTCACGATCCGCGACACCGGGCCCGGCATCCCCGAGGCCGACCTCGAGCGGATCTTCGAGCCGTTCGAGCGCGGCGCGACGCCGGCCGCCGCCGGCACGCCGGGGACCGGGCTCGGGCTCACCATCGCCAACCTGCTGGCGCAGGTGATGGGCGGCGAGATCTCGGTGACGAGCGAGCTCGGCCGCGGCACCGCCTTCCGCTTCCGCCTGATGCTGGCCTCGGTCTCGCGCCCCGCGCCGACGCCGCTTCCGCTGGCCGTCCCGGCCCGGGCCTACGGCGGCGCCCGGCGGACGGTGTTGGTCGCCGACGACGATGCCGGCCACCGCGCGCTGATGCGCGAGATCCTCGAGCCGGAAGGCCTCGTCGTGATCGAGGCCGCCGACGGGGCGGCATGCCTCGCCGCGGCGCAGGCGGATCGGCCCGACCTGCTGCTCCTCGACATCGCGATGCCGGGGCTCTCGGGCTGGGCGGTCGCCAAGCGGCTGCGCGAGACCGGGTTTTCCGGGCGGATCGCGATGATGTCGGCCAACGTCCACGAGATCAGCCCGATCCGCGGCGACGACGCCCCGCACGACGCGATCATCGCGAAGCCCTTCGACCTGCGCGACTTCCTCGAGCGGATCACGCAGCTGCTCGGCCTGGAATGGATGGGCACGCAGGAACCCGAGCCCGAGCCGCCGCCGGCCCCGGGCACGCCGCCGCCGGAGGCGACCGCCGGGCCGTCGCCGGAGCAGGTCGGCGACCTGCTGCGCCTCGGCCGAATCGGTCACATCCGCGGCATCGAGGCCAAGCTCGCCGAGATGGCGCAGGATGCGCGCGTGCCGGGCGCCTTCGTGGCGGAGATGCGCGGCCTCGTGGCGGATTTCGACATGCGGCGCTACCTGCGCATCCTCCAGGAGATGTCCGAGCAGGCCGTGGAGCGGACGGTGGATCGGGAAGGCCTCGCCTCGGATGCCTGAGCCGCAGCGCGACATCGTCCTCGTCGTCGACGATTCCCCCGACACCCTGAGCTTCCTCACCGAGGCGATCGAGCGCTCCGGGGCCACCGTGCTCGTGGCGGTGGCGGGCGACCTCGCCCTGGCGCTGGTCGACGAGATCACCCCCGACGTGATCCTGCTCGACGCGATGATGCCGGGCATGGACGGGTTCGAGACCTGCCGCCGCCTCAAGGCGAAGCCGCAGGTCGCGCACGTGCCGGTGATCTTCATGACCGGGCTCACCGAGACCGAGCACATCGTGAAGGGGCTGGGCGCCGGCGGCGTCGACTACGTGACCAAGCCGATCGCGCCGGACGAGATCCTCGCCCGCATCCGCGTCCACCTGGCGAGCGCCCGCGCCGCCCAGAGCGCGCGTGCGGCCCTCGACACCGCGGGCCGCACGCTGTTCGCCGTGGACGCGGCCGGCGCGGTGGCCTGGTGCACGCCGCAGGCCGCGCGCCTGCTCGCCGACCTCGCGGCCGATCCCGGCGCGTCGCTCGCCCTGCCGGCGACGAGCCGCGCCTGGCTGCACGACGCCCTGGACGGCGGCGCGGCGGCGCCCTTGAGCCTGCGCGACCGCGAGAGCCGCGCCCACGTCCTCAGCTTCATCGGCCGGACCGGCGACGAGATCCTGCTGCGCCTCTCGCGCGACGACACCGCCGCGGGCCTGGACCGCCTGCGCGATCGGCTTCGCGTCACCGGCCGCGAGGCGGAGGTGCTGCTCTGGCTCTCGCGCGGCAAGTCGAGCCGCGACATCGGCGAGATCCTGGGGCTGAGCCCGCGCACGGTGACGAAGCACCTGGAGGGCATCTACGCCAAGCTCGGCGTCGAGAACCGCACCGCCGCCTCGGTGATCGCGGCGCGGCACCTGCAGGATCTGGGGTGAGCGACGCGGCGGCGACGTGAGACATTCGAGGCAGCATCACCGCTTCGACGCGGCCGCCCGTCCCCGAACGCAAAGGAACAAGGCCACCTCCGTGAGCGCCCGCGCCTGCGCCGCGGGATCGGGTCGACCGTGCCGCGGGCGCGCCGCGTCGCGGGGCCGCCTCACCGCTGCCGCCGGCGGGATGTGGACGAACAGCACCGGGCAGGGCTCGGCCAGGGCGCGGAAGTAGCTGGCGTTGCAGAGGTAGCGCCCGGCATCGCGCGAGCGCCCCGCCGCCAGCCCGTGCCGGCGCAGGATCGCCAGGGCCTGGGGCGCGACGAAGGCACGGCGGGCCGGCGGCCCGTCCGGATCGAGGGTGAGGTGGGCGGACGGGCGCCCCGACGCATCGGGGTAGAACCGGCTCGCCCGGTTGCAGGCCCGCGCCTCCACGCGGATGCGCTTGGCCCGGGAGGCGACGCCGAGCATCAGCACCGCCGCGGGCGCCTGCGCCAGCGTCGGCACGAGCTGCGTGCCGATCGCGTCGTAGGTGGTGTCCAGCACCCGCACCCGCAGGGCGCGACCGAAGGCCGACCTGAGGCGGCTCGACCTTTCGAGGCGGCGCGCCAGCGCCGCGCTCGGGTTGCGCGGCATGCCGGGAAACGGGCCGAACCCGGTGATCAGAAGAACCGGCGATCCGCTGGAAGCCGCCAGGCTCAAAGCCCGATCAGCTCGGCGATGGCGGCCGCGCCCGCGGCCGGCGAGGCTTCGCCCTGCGCGACGCGGCCTTCCGCCTCCGCCGTCTGCTTGCGCACCTCCGGCGTGCCGACGAGGCGCTGGTGCAGGCGCTCGTGGACGAGCGCCCACATCCACTTCACGTCCTGCTCGCGGCGCTTCCTCGCGATCTCGCCGGTGGCGGTAAGCTTCTGGCGGTGGTCGACGACGCGGTCCCACATCGCGTCGAGGCGCAGGTTGTGGAAGCCCGAGATGGTGACCACCGGCGGCGTCCAGGTGGCGGAGGCCGGCGTCAGGATGTGGAGCGCCGCGCGGTACTCGCCGGCCGCGGCGTTGGCGCGCCGCTCCGCCTCGCCGTCGTCGGCCTTGTTGACCGCGATCATGTCGGCGAGCTCGAGGATGCCCTTCTTGATGCCCTGCAGCTCGTCGCCGGCACCCGGCAGCATCAGCACCAGGAAGAAGTCAGTCAGGTCCGCCACCGCCGTCTCGGACTGGCCGACGCCCACCGTCTCGACCAGGATCACGTCGAACCCGGCCGCCTCGCACAGCAGCATGGTCTCGCGGGTCTTGGCCGCGACGCCGCCGAGCGTACCCGACGAGGGCGACGGACGGATGAAGGCGTTGGGATCGAGGGCGAGGCGGGCCATCCGGGTCTTGTCGCCGAGGATCGAGCCGCCGGTGCGCGTCGAGGACGGGTCGACCGCCAGCACCGCCACCTTGTGGCCGGCAGCCGTCAGGTTGGCGCCGAGCGCGTCGATCGTCGTCGACTTGCCGACCCCGGGCACCCCGGTGATGCCGACGCGGATCGCCTGCCCGGTCTGCGGCAGAACCGCGTCGATCAGGTCCCGCGCCAGCGCCCGGTGATCGGCCCGCTTCGACTCGGCGAGGGTGATGGCGCGGGCGAGCGCGGCCCGGTCGCCGGCGAGCAGCCGCGTGCGGAGCGCATCGATGTCGAGGGAAGGAGGCGTCATCCGCCCTTCATGCCGGGGCGGGCGGCGTTCGTCGAGGGGCACGGACCGGGTCGGCCCGCGCCGATCGCGATCCCGGCATCAGCGCCGCCGGTGCCGGACAGGACGGAGGCGGCGGTGGCCAGGCCGATCGCGCGACGCGCCGGTGACGACCTGGCGATCGAAAGGGTTTCGCGCTGTGAACACGGCGGGTCCTTTTCCGATCGTGAGGCATCCCCCTGCCCTAGACATCCCCCTGCCCTTCCGACCGCCGTACGCCGCCGCCGTTCAGGAGGAGGCTCCCGGCCGCCGCGCCGGATGCCCGCAATCCACCGGACGAACGGTCACGCTTACGCCCTGCCATGGTCATGATCCTGCGGCACAGGCTAGGTCTCGGAGCCGGACACATCGCCGTCTCCCCTCGTGCCGGACAGACCCGAGATCATGCTGCGCCAGCCTCCGACCCGCCGCGCCTTCGTCCGACTCGGTGCCCTCGGGGGGGCCGCCGTGCTGGCGCCGTCCCTCGGGGGCTGCGTCACGGACAGCCTCTCGACCGGGACGGTCGCGCTGCCCGAGAGGCAGTCGGCCCTCGACGTGATGCCGGTCCTGCTCGTCGCCACCACGCGCAAGCCCGTCGGCAGCCCGCCCAAGCCCCCCTACTTCAACGCCGAGCGCGGACGCGGCCTGAGCTTCGCCGAGGTGCGGCTGTCCCCGCCCGACCGGTCGCTACTCGGCAAGGTCTCGTCGGTGATCTCCGGTGACTGGACCATCGGCGCGGTGCCGAAGGTCGAGACCGGCCCCGGCGCGGCCAACGCCTTCGCGGAGGCCGCCCTCGGCCGCGACGTGCTGATCTACGTCCACGGCTACCGCGAATCGTTCGAGTCGGCCGCCGTCAGCGCGGCCCGACTCTCGGACGGCATCCGCTTCCGCGGCGTCTCCGGCCTGTTCACCTGGCCGTCGGCCGCCGCGACCTTCGATTACGGCTACGACCGGGAGAGCGCGCTGTGGTCGCGCGACGCGTTCGAGGACCTGCTGAAGGCCCTCGCGGCGACCCAGAGCGCGGGCAGGATCAACATCGTCGCCCACTCGATGGGGACGCTGCTGACGCTGGAGACCCTGCGGATGCTGCGCGCCGAGGCCGGCGACGCGGCGATGAATCGGATCGGTGCCGTGGTGCTCGCCGCCCCCGACATCGACATCGACCTGTTCACGGGCAGCGTCGCCAAGCTCGGCGCGGACGTGCACAAGATCACGGTGATCTCGTCGACCAACGACCGCGCGCTCGAGCTCTCCGGCGCCATCGCCGGCGGCGTCGTGCGCGCCGGCGCCGCCGACCGCGACCGCCTGGAGGCGCTGGGCGTGCGCGTCGCCGACGCCTCGGATTACGGCGGCGGCCTGATCAACCACGACCTGTTCCTCTCGAACCCCGAGGTGCAGGGCGTGGTCAAGCGCGCGATCTCGCGCGGCGGCAGCGGGGCCTGAGCCCGGATCGTGATCCGGCCCCCGCGACCGCAGGGCGGCGGGCGTCCGCCGGGCCTCATCGGTCCCGACCCATGAGACCAAGAATGAACGCTCCTCACCCCATCCGGGTCGTCATGGTCTGCGGCGGCAGCGGCTCCTCCGGCTCCTCGGCGGCCTCCGCGTCGAGGTGGTCGATCACCGCGACGGCGTCGGCCCAGACCCGGAAGCCGACCAGCGGGTTCGGGCCGAAGGTGTGGGTCAGCGGCACGTCGGCGGCGTCGCGCCCGTAGGCGACCATCACCCGGCCGATGCGCGGCGCGTTGTTGCGCGGGTCGAACACGTGCCAGCGCCCACCGAGATAGACCTCCATCCAGGCGCAGAAGTCGCCCGCCGGATGCGGCTCGGGCTCGCCGATGAAGCTGATGTAGCCGGTGCAGTACCGGGTCGGCAGGTTCAGCGCCCGGCAGAACGCCACCGCGAGATGGGTGAAGTCGCGGCAGACCCCGCGCCCGCCCTGGTAGGCGTCGAGCGCGGTGCGGTCGCGGTGGGCGAACTCGTAGCCGAAGGCGAGGTGGGCGTGGACGAAGTCGCACACCGCCTGCACCCTGGCCCAGCCGGGCGGCACGTCGCCGAACAGCCGCCAGGCCTCGTCGGCGAGCAGGTCGGATTCGCAGTAGCGGCTCGGCAGCAGGAAAAGCAGGGTCTCGGCCGGCAGGTCCTCGACGCGGTGCTGCTCGGCGTCCCGCTCGGCGGGATCGGGCAACCCGTCGTCGGCGACGACCCCGTCGGTGCCGATGGTGAACGCGCCGGCCGGCGCGATCAGGCGACCGCACAGGTTGCCGAAACTGTCCCGGTACGTCTCGACCGGCACCTCGGGATGGGTGACGATCGCATCGGGGGCCTCGAGGGCGTCGGCGCAGGAGGGATGCAGGTTGAGCATCACCACCATCGGCACGGGATAGGGGAAGGCGTAGCGCATCTCGCAGCCGAGCCTGATCCGCATCCGGGATGATCCTTCTTTCCTGGGCCGGCGCCGGCCACGCCATGCCGTCGCCGGGTCCAAGCAGGAGGCGGACCGCGGAGGGCTCGGACGGCGCGATAATTCGGGGTTGGCGGGTGTACCGTTCCCCCCTACAGCATCCCCGCGACCGGATTGAGAGCGGTGCGCGGAAGTTCCAGAGCTTTCTTGCGGCGCAGGCGCGAACGGCCCGGATGCGGGGCCTTCCGCAACCACGGTAACCAGAGGGAAGTCAGCGATGTTCACGCTCGAGATCGAGGGCAAAGCCGTGGCGGTCATCAACGGCGACGAGGAGACCGCGCGCGACCTCTTCACCTGCGACGGCTTCAAGGAAGACATCCAGAAGATGACGAGCGACGGCGCGCCGCTCTGGAACGGCACCTCGGAGCTCAAGATCCGCGCCGCCAGCGAGGACGAGATCGAGATCTTCGAGGACGCGCTGGCGGAGGACGACGGCGAGGGCGACTTCGAGGACGATCCGCGCCACGCCGCCGCCAACGACGCCACCACCGAAGAGGGCGAGGACGACGAGGACGAAGCCGACATCGTCTTCCTCCTCGACATCGACGAGGCCGACGCCCTCGATTCGTGACGGGTTCGGGCGCGCTGGCCCGCCGGGCACCGGGCTGCCGGGCCCACTGAACGCTCCGGCGCCCAGCTTCACGTTCCCCCTCCCCCCCCTCCGCGGGGGGAGGGAGAGCGCTTCGGGCGCAGCGTTCCCTAGGCCGAGAGCCACTCCGTCACGCCCGCCGCGGAACGGAAATCCTCCAGCGCCCGCACCCGCGCGTCGGGGAGCGCCGCGGCGGCCATCGTCGCGAGCGCGTGGCCGGGGCCGAGCTCGAGCACGGTGGTGGCGCCGTATTCCCGGCAGGCGTCGAGGCAGGCCGCCCAATCGATCGTGGTGGCGATCTGGCGCGCCAGCTTGTCGAGCCCGGCCGCGGCATCGAACACGGTGCTGCCGTCGAGCCCGCTGACCAGACGGGGCGCCGTGCGCGCCGGCTTGTCAGGAAGAGCCTCGCGCAGGGTTTTGCGGAAGCGGGCGGCGGCGTCCGCGAGGAGCGGGGTGTGCGACGGCGTCCGCACCGGAAGCAGCACCGCGCGCTGCGCGCCGGCCGCGAGGGCGTCGCGGCGGACGGCCCCCAATCCGCCGACCGCTCCGCCGATCACGACGCTGTCGGGCGCGTTCCGGATCGCGAGGTGGCAGCCCTGCGCGGTCGCCATCGCCGCGACCCGCGCCTGCGGCAGGCCGCGGATGCCGGCGAGGCCGTACCCCGAGCCGGAGGCCGCATCCATCGCCTCGGCTCGGGCCGCGGCGAGCGCCAGCACGGTCTCGGCCGAGAAGCGTCCGGCGCAGCCCCAGGCGGCCAAGTCGCCGATGCTGTAGCCGGCGACGATCCGGCGGCCGGGCGCCGCCTCCGAGACGAGGGTCCAGGCGGCGAGCGCCGCGACGCAGCACAGGATCTGCCCGGTGCGGTTCTCGTTCAGGGCCTCGCCGCCGGCGCGTGCGAGGTCGCGCGGGTCGGCCCCGAGCAGCGGCCGCGCCGCCGTGAACACAGCCTGCGCCGCCGGCAGGTCGGCGGTGAGATCGAACATTCCGGGATGCTGGGCGCCCTGCCCCGAGCAGAGGATCGCCAGCGTCATGGGCGCGGCGCCTCGATCGCGTCCACGAACAGCGTCATCGCCAGCAGGTCGGCCGCGCCGCCGGGGCTGAGGTTGCGCGCGACGAAGGCGCGGTGGAGGTCCTCCGCCGCGGCGCGCCAATCCGACCGGCCGACGCCGCCGGCCGTGATGAAGCCGGCGGCGGCGTCGCGGGCGAAGGCGTAGCCGGCCTCGCCGCCGCGATGCAGCAGGTTCGTGTCCTCCAAAGTGGCGATGAGCGCGAGGCAGGCCTCGGCACGCGCCGCCTCCGGATCGTCCGGCCGCAGGCGCCGGCCGCGGTCGAGGGCCGGTAGGCCGACCCCGTAGAGGTGGGGGAAGCCGGAGGCCGCCTCGTGCGGCGCGCCGCCGACCCCGTGGCGGCGCCGGGCCTCGGCTCCGGGGGCGCGCAGCAGGACCGGGCCGTCGAGGATGGCGTCGCCGTAGCGTTGGCGGATCCGGACGCCGAGCCCTCCGGCGGGGATCGTCTCGCCGGTGAACGACCCGGCGGCCGCGCAGAGCAGCCCGAGGCCGAAGATCGCGCCGCGATGGGTGTTCACGCCCCCGGTCGCCGCGCGCATCGCCGCCTCGGCCGCGATGCCGATGCGGCGCAGCGCCGGCATCGTCGCCTCCTGGGCGCCGGCGGCCGCGAGGTCGGCGAGGTAGGGCTCGATCGCCGCCGTGCTCGCCGCGAAGGTGGCGGCGTCCATGTCGGCATGGCTGCCGCTGTCGACGCGGCTGACGAGGCCGGGCTTGGGGTAGGTGTCGAGCTCGAGCCGCAACGCGGTTGCCGCCACGGCCGCGAGGCGCCTGGCGCGCTCGGCGTCCCGCAGAGGCAGGCTCGGTCTCTTGGATCGTGCGGCTGTCGTCATGGCCTCTCGGCTTAGGGGACGGGGAAGGAGCGCCATCGGCTGGTGCCGCCCTCTATCGCCGCCGCGCCCGAATCCGGCAACCGCCACCGGCGCGACGGAAGATGCCGATGAACCTTGGCCCCGTCCGGTCGTTGCCGGTCCGATCCCCGCCCGCGTTCGGAGTAGCCCGCGATGCCCGATCTGAACAAAACCGCCGACGCCAAATTGCCCGTCGATCCCAAGGAGTCCGTCGACGCGAAGTCGATCGTCGACGCCCTCGTCAAGGCGCGCGGCGGCGCCCTGGCCGGCGCGGCCCTGGGCGGCCTCGCGCTGATCGGCGGCCTCGCCTTCCGGGCGCTGCGCGGCGGCAAGCCGGACGTGGCCCAGACGGCGGCGTTCCAGGACGTGCCGGAGGACGAGGCGCGCCTGATGCTGCGCGCGATGGTGGCGGCGACCGTGGCCGACGGCCTGGTCGACGCGGCCGAGCGGCGCCGGCTCGACGAGGCCGTCGCGGCGGCCGGCATCGATCGCGACGGGCGCGCCTGGCTCGAGCGCGAGCTCGCCAACCCGGCCGAGATCGACGAGATCGCCGACGCGGTCGACGATTCCGACGCCGCCGCCCGGATCTACGCCGCCGCGGCCCTGGCGATCGACCTCGACACGATGCAGGAGCGCCAGTTCCTCAAGATGCTGGCCGAGGCGCTCGACGTGCCGGCCGAGGCCGCGGCCCGCGTCGAGCGTGAACTCTCGGCCTGATCGTCGCGCCGCCGCACCTTCCGGTTGATGCCGGCGGGCGCGGCGGTGCTAGGTTCCGGCTGCGGCGCCACGGGAGACGGCGCCGCGGGGAACCGGGAACCGCATGTCCGAGGACAACACGACGCCGCCGCGGCGGCGTCTCGCCGCCATCGCCCTGATCGGGAGCCTGCTCGCCCTGCCCGCCGCGGCGGCCGAGCCCGCAGGGCCGCTGACGATCGCCCGGCAGGGCAGCTTCTTCGTCGGCGGCCGCAGCGTCGCCTCCGACACCCTCTCGACGCTGCCGGCCTACGCGCCCTCGGGCACGATCAGCGTCGACCAGGTCTACGTGCGCTACCAGATCCCGGTGGAGGCCAAGCGCCCGGCGATCGTCTTGATCCACGGCTGCTGCCTCACGGGCAAGACCTGGGAGACGACGCCGGACGGGCGCATGGGCTGGGACGAGTTCTTCGTCCGCGCCGGGTTCCCGACCTACGTGATCGACCAGGCCGGTCGCGGCCGCTCGGCGGTGGACCCGTCCAGGATCAACGCGGTGAAGACCGGCCAGGCGGCGCCCGAGACGCTGCCGCCGGTGGTGTCGGCCGGCCAGGAGCCGGCCTGGGCGATCTTCCGCTTCGGCCCGAAATATCCGGAGGTGTTTCCCGGGATGCAGTTCCCGCTGGAGGCGCAGGCCGAGTTCTGGAAGCAGATGGTCGCCGACTGGGCCGCGACCCTGCCGACCCCGAACCCGACCGTGCCGGCCTTGTCCGAGCTGGCCAAGACGATCGAGAAAACCGGGCTCGACGGCGCGATCCTGATCAGCCACTCGCAATCGGGCATCTACCCGTTCCAGACCGCCGCGCTCGATCGCGCCGGCATCCGCGGCCTCGTGGCGATCGAGCCGGCCGCCTGCCCCGATCCCGCCAAGGACGACCTGGCACCCTACAGGGACCTGCCGATCCTCGTGCTGTGGGGCGACTACGTCGAGCGCGTGCCGCGCTGGGCCCCGCGGCTGAAGCTCTGCCGCGCCTTCGTCGAGGCCGCCAACAAGGCCGGCGGCATGGCGGAGCTGGTCCTGCTGCCCGACGTCGGCATGGCGTGCAACTCGCACATGCTGATGCAGGACAGGAACAGCCTCGACGTGGCCGCATGGCTGGCCGCCTGGCTCGACGCGCACGTGCCGCCGCGCCCGTGACGGTGGGCCAGCTCCGTCAGCCGGCCGCCTCGTCCTTCAAGGCCTGCAGCCCCTCGCGATAGGTCGGGAAGGCGAGGTCGACGCCGAGTTCCGCGCGGATCAGGCGGTTCCGCACGCGCTTGTTCTCGCCGTAGAAGCTGCGTGCCATCGGCGAGAGGTCGGCGGTCTCGAAGTCGACCTCCGGCGGGAGGGGCAGGCCGGTGAGCGCCGCGGCGTATTCCGTGACGGTCTGGGGTGGCGCCGGCTCGTCGTCGGTGACGTTGTAGACCGCGCCGTTGCGCGGCCGGTCGAGCGAGGCGAGCAGCGTCGTGGCGATGTCGTCGATGTGGATGCGGTTGAAGACCTGCCCCGCCTTGACGATGCGCTGGGATCGGCCGTCGCGCAGCTTCACGATCGGGTTGCGGCCCGGGCCGTAGATGCCCGACAGCCGGAACACCTGCACCGCCTTGCCGGTCTCGGCGCCGAGCGCCCGCCACGCGTTCTCGACGGCCAGCCGCCCTTGCGAGCGCGCGCTCTTCGGCGTCGCCGGCGCGGTCTCGTCGATCCAGGAGCCGCCCTGGTCGCCGTAGACGCCGATCGTCGAGAGGTAGCCGATCCAGCCGATCCGGCTCCGGGCGATGTCGTCGCGGAACCGCCGCAGCACCGGGTCGCCGTCGCGGTCGGGCGGGACCGAGACGAGCAGCGCGTTGGCCGCCGCGAGGTCGGCGGGGATGCGCGGGTCGTCGGCCTCGGGGCCGAAGGCCCTCATCGACAGTCCGGTCTCCGCTTCGATCGCGCGGGCCTTGTCCGGCTCGGTCACCGTCGCGACGATCTGGGGAAACCGGCCGCGCGCGCATTCCGAGAAACGCCGGGCCGAGAAGCCGAGGCCGAAGACGAACAGGGTCATGATGGCATCTCCGCGGGCGGGTCGAGCGCGGCACGCCACTCGGCCCGAACGTCCGGATCGGTCTCGCCGAGCCCGTGGCGTTCGTAAAGGGGACGGCAGGCCGCGGCGCCGAGAAGCCTGCCGCAGGCCCAGACCGCCATGCCCCGCACGATCGCGGCCGGGTCCGCGAGGTTCTGCACGGCGGAGGACGCCAGCGCCGGGTCTCCCGAGTTGCCGACGGCGATGAGGACGTTGCGCAGGAAGCGGTCGCGGCCGGTGCGCTTCACCGGCGTCCCGGCGAAGCGCCTGCGGAAGGCGGCGTCGTCGAGGGCGGCGAGCTCGGCCAGCGGCGGCGCGTCGAGGCCGGGATCGGCGGCCATGCGCGCGTCCTGCGCGACGCGGGCGAACTTGTTCCAGGGGCAAACGGCGAGGCAGTCGTCGCAGCCGAACACCCGGTTGCCGATGGCGGTGCGGAACTCCGCGGCGATCGGGCCGGCATGCTCGATCGTCAGGTAGGAGATGCAGCGGCGCGCATCGAGCCGGTAGGGGCCCGGGAAGGCGTTGGTCGGGCAGATGTCGAGGCAGGCGCGGCACGAGCCGCAATGGTCGGGCTCGGGCGCGTCCGGCTCCAAGTCGGCCGAGGTGTAGATCGCGCCGAGCAGCAGCCAGTTGCCGTGATCGCGCGACAGCAGCACCGTGTGCTTGCCCTGCCAGCCGAGGCCGGCCGCCGCGGCCAGGGGCTTCTCCATCACCGGGGCGGTGTCGCAGAACACCTTCACCCGCACGTCGCCCTTGGCCGAGAGGTAGCCGCCGAGCTCCTTCAGCCGGCCCTTCACCACCTCGTGATAGTCGCGGCGCTGGGCGTAGGCCGCGATCGCGCCGCGATCCTTCTTCGCGAGCAGATCGAGCGGGTCGGTCTCCGGTCCGTAGTTCGTGGCGAGCACGATGATGCTGCGCACCCCCGGCCACAGGGTTTTGGGCGATGCACGCTGGTCGGCGCGGTCTTCCATCCAGCCCATCGTGCCGTGGGCGCCCTCGCCCAGCCACGCGGCGAGGCGTCCGGGCAATTCCGGCACCGCCTCCGGGCGGGTGACCTGCAGGTCGCAGAAGCCCAGGTGGCGGGCGCGGGCCTCGACGAGGCGGCGCAGGTCCCGGCCTGCGAAGATGCGGCGGTCGGTCAGAAATCCAGGTCCGCGTAATGCCCGGCCGGCGGCATGCCCGCGACCCGGTCGGCGAGCAGCGCGCGGAAGGAGGGCCGCGATTTCACGCGGGCGTACCAGTCGCGCGCCGTCTCGTCCTCGTCCCACGGCACGTCGCCGAGGTAGTCGACGCAGCTCAGATGCGCCGCGGCGGCGAGGTCGGCATAGGTCAGGTGGTCGCCGGCGATCCAGCGGCGCCGCGCCATCAGGTAGCCGATGTACTTCAGGTGGTAGCGGACGTTGGTGCGGGCGGCGCGGATCGCGTTCATGTCCGGCGGGCCGCCGCCGGTGGCGCTGGTCATGAAGCGCTTGGCGATCTTCTCGGTCACGAGGTAGCCGGTCACCTCCGCCTCGAACTTGACCAGGAACCAGTCCATCAGCCGGCGCACCTCGACCCGCTCGGCCGGATGGTCCGGCATCAGCCGGCGCCCGGTGAGGCCGAGGCCGCGGGTCTCGTCGAGGTATTCCGCGATGATGCCGCCGCCGGGCACGACCAGGCCGCCCTGCTCCATCAGCACCGGCGTGGTGCCGGCCGGGTTGATCAGCAGGAACTCGTCGCGCCTGTCCCAGGGCCGCTCCTCGACGAGGCTCGGCTCCAGGCCCATCTCGGCCAGGACGAGGCGGATGAAGCGCGAGTTGGCGCAGAAGGGAAAGTGATAGAGCGTCGCCATCGAGGCCGTTGTCGGACTGAAAAGGGCCGGCGGGACGCGCCGCACGGGACACCCGCGGGACCGAGCGTGGGATGATCATGATTGCTCGATCGTTGCCGCCTCATTAACACGCCGCACGGAACGCGGTAACCGCTCGTTCACCATCGTCGGCGAAGCCTGTGGGCGTCCCGCCGCGGGCGGCGATTCCACTTCCTCAGGCCGGTCGCCGGCCGGCGCGGCGCGAACGGTCGAGACCAGCGATGATGCGAGATCTGCGATGATGGATGCGATGAGCATCGCGAAGGCGGTCGTGCTCGCGGTCGTAGAGGGCGCGACCGAGTTCATCCCGGTCTCCTCCACCGGGCACCAGCTCCTGGTCGGGCACTTCATCGGGTTCCACTCGCCCAACAACACCTTCGAGGTGCTGATCCAGCTCGGCGCGATCCTGGCGATCCTGGCGGTGTATTTCCGCCGGCTGCTCGGCATCGCGTTCGCCCTGCCGAACGACCCGCAGGCGCGCCGGTTCGTGCTCGGCATCCTCCTCGCCTTCCTGCCGGCGGCGATCATCGGCGGCCTGTTCTCGAAGGTGATCAAGGCCTACCTGTTCAACCCGTGGATCGTCTGCGCGACCCTGGTCGCGGGCGGGCTCGTGCTGCTCGTCCTGGACGACACCGATCTCGAGGTGAAGAAGACCGACGTCTACGACTTCACCCTGCCGATGGACCTGAAGATCGGCATCTTTCAGTGCCTGGCGATGATCCCGGGCGTGTCGCGCTCCGGCGCCACCATCGTCGGCGCGATGCTGATGGGCGCCGACAAGCGCTCCGCCACCGAGTTCTCGTTCTACCTCGCGATGCCGACCATGGCCGGCGCCTTCGCCAAGGACCTGCTCGACAACTACAAGAACCTCAACGGCGACGACGTCGGGCTGATCGTCATCGGCTTCGTGGTGGCCTTCGTCTCGGCCCTCGTCGTGGTGCGGACGGTGCTCGACTACGTCTCCCGCCACGGCTTCTGGCTGTTCGCGTGGTGGCGCATCATCGTCGGCTCGGCGGGCTTCGCCGGCCTGATCATCTTTGGATAAAAAATACGGTCGCCGCCGTCGATTGCCTCGCCAGCGGGGCCGTGCGAGGGCAGACGGATGGGGAGAGCGGGCGAAAGACCCGCATCCCGGCACCGTTTGAAGGCCCTCCGCGATGGAAGACAGACCGCTTGCCGACCTCTTCGAGCCCGCGACCCGCGCGCGCTGGCTCGGCCTCGTCGAGGGCGTTCTGAAGGGCGCCGACTACGAGAAGCGCCTCGTCTCCAAGACGGCGGACGGCCTGCGCATCGAGCCGCTCTACGAGGCGGCCGAGCCCGTGCCGCAGCCGGTCCGCGCGGCCGGCCCGTGGCGCATCGCCCAGCGGGTCGACCATCCCGAGATCGAGCAGGCGAACCGGCAGGCGCTGGCCGACCTCGAAGGCGGCGCCGATGCGCTGACCCTGGTGTTCTCCGGCGCGCTGGCGGCCCACGGCTACGGCCTGACCGCACGCACGGTCGAAGAGCTGGAAGCCGCGCTTGCCGGCGTGATGCTGCCGCTGATCGGGTTGCGCGTCGACGCCGGCCCGCTCGGGCTGGAGGCGGCCCGCCTCGTGGTCGAGCTGGCGAAGGCGCGCGGCGAGGACCTGTCGGCCTGCGACCTCGACCTCGGCATCGATCCGGTGGGCACGCTTGCCGCCTCGGGCAGCCTCGGGGCGGTGTGGTCCGAGATCGCGCCGAAGCTCGGGCAGGCGGTGAAGGACTTCGACGCCGCCGGCTTCACCGGGCGTGCGCTCCTGGCCGACGGGAGGCCCTATCACGAGGCCGGCGCCGGCGAGGCGGCCGAGCTGGGTGCGGTGCTCGCCACGGCCGTGACCTATCTCCGGGCGCTGGAGGCGGAAGGGGTGTCGCTGGAACGGGCCGGCGACGCGGTCGGGATCCTGCTCGTGACCGACGCGGACGAGTTCCTCACCATCGCGAAGTTTCGGGCGATGCGCCGGCTCTGGGCCCGCATCGAGCAGGCCTGCGGGCTCGCTCCGAAGCCGCTGCGGCTCCAGGCCGAGACCGCGTGGCGGATGATGACCCGGCGCGACCCCTTCGTGAACATCCTGCGGACCGCGATGGCGGCGACCGGGGCCGGGCTCGGCGGCGCAGACGCCGTCACCGCCCTGCCCTACACCCAGGCGCTGGGTCTCCCCGACGCCTTCGCCCGGCGGGTGGCGCGCAACAGCCAGATCGTGCTGATCGAGGAATCGAACCTCGCCCGCGTCGCCGATCCGGCCGCCGGCGCCGGCGGCTTCGAGAGCCTGACCGCGCAGCTGGCCGAGGCCGGCTGGGAGGCGTTCCAGGCGATCGAGCGCGAGGGCGGCATCGTCGCCTCGCTCAGCGTCGGCAAGCTCCAGCGCCGGATCGAGATCACCCGGGAGACGCGGGCGAAGAACGTCGCGACGCGGCGCGAGGCGCTGACCGGCGCCACCGAATTCCCCTACCTCGCCGAGAAGTCGGTCGCGGTGCTCGACGTGGCGCCCGTCGCCGCCCCCCCGGCGGCGAGCTTCGGCAGCGGAACGGCGGTCGCCTGCGACGCCCTGCCGTCGCAGCGGCTCGCCGAGCCCTACGAGGCCCTGCGCGACGCCTCCGACGGCTTCCTCGACAAGACCGGGAAGCGCCCGCAGGTGTTCTTGGCCAATCTCGGCCCGGTCGCGGTGTTCAACGCCCGCTCGACCTTCGCCGCCAACGCCTTCGCCGCCGGCGGCATCGAGGCGCTGAGCAACGACGGGTTCCCCGACGATGCGAGCCTCGCCGAGGCGTTCAAGGTCTCGGGTGCGGCGCTCGCCTGCCTGTGCTCCTCCGACGCCGTCTACGAAGCCCGCGCCGTCTCCGCGGCGAAGGCCCTGGCGGCGGCCGGCGCCGGGACGATCTACCTCGCGGGCAAGCCGGGGGCGGATCTCGCCGAACCGCTCGCGGCGGCGGGCGTCCACGGCTTCCTCCATGCCGGCGGCGACCTCCTGGCGCTGCTGAACGACGCCCTGAGGCGGGCCGCCCGCGCCTGAGCGGGGAAATCGGCAACCGATCCGGCCGTCGCGTGTTTCGAAGCGGACATGCCTGCACGCCCGCGCGGTGCGTGCCGGGCACTCGACACGCTCGCCCGATCGGGATCCGATGAAAGCACTGACGCTGGCCTCCGCCTTCCTCATCCTCGCAGCCGCCGGCCTCAGCCCCGCCGACGCGGCCCGGAAGAAGGTCCAGATCCCCGACCGCTACGACGGCAACTGGAGCATCGAGGTCATCACCGAATCCGGCATCTGCGACCGGGCCTATCGCTACGGCGTGCGGATCCAGCGCGGCGAGGCCAGCTATCCCGGCGGCGATTTCGCGATCAGCGGCCGGGTCGCGACCAACGGGTCGGTGCGCGCGACGATCTCGAACGGGGCGGCGACCGCCAACGTCGTCGGGCGCCTCGGCCGCCAGGGGACCGGCACCGGCACCTGGTCGACCCAGGGCGGCCCCGAATGCAGCGGTCGCTGGAACGCCGAGCGCCGCGGCTAGGACGCTCCCAGGCGAAACCGGCGGTCGAAGCGGCGGTGGCGGGGGCGCCGCTGTGACGCGGAAGCGACGATGGCGCAGGATTGCGCCCGGCGCGTGCGCTGCGGCGCGGACGGCCCTGTTCCCGACAAAATTCCTGGGGAATACTCGCCTCGATCGATCACTCGTTCGAGGCTTCCCGCGCCATGAAGACCCCGCTGCTCGGTGCGCTCGCATTCCTCCTCGCCCTCGCGCCGGCCACGGCGCGCGAGCGTTCGAAGCCCGAGGCGGACAAGGTGCTGGCGCCGCTGCAGCAGGCCGCGACCGATTGCTTCGCCGAGACGGTGATGGCCAACCCGGGCGCGATGAACCACGCCCGCGCCGGTCGCTGGTTCCAGGCCGCCAGCGTGATCGGCTTTCTCTGCCGTCCCGAGGTCGACGCGATGATCGCGGCGCATGATCGCCTCTACGGCGGCGGCACCGGCGCCAAGTTCTTCAAGGGCGCCTACGCCCGCCATCTCGACCAGCAGCTCGCGCTCCGCCTCCAGCCGATGCTGGAGCGCAAGACCGTCGCCAGCGCCGAGCCGCCGGCCGACAAGGCCGCCGCCGACGAGGCCCCGGGCGAGTGACGCCGCGCGCGTGACGGCGCGGCGATGCCCTACGAGCTCTATTACTGGCCGATGCTGCAGGGCCGCGGCGAGTTCGTGCGCCTCGCCCTGGAAGAGGCCGGCGCGGCCTACGTCGACGTCGCCCGCGAGGCGGAGACCGACGGTCTCGGCCTGCCGGCGCTGACGCGGATCCTGGAGGATCTCGACGAGCCGCGCCCGGCCTTCGCACCGCCCTTCCTGCGCGACGGCGACGTGGTCGTCGGGCAGACGGCGGCGATCCTGCTCTATCTCGGCCCGCGGCTCGGGTTGGTCGGAGCGGCCGAGGGCGAGCGGATCTGGACGCACCAGATCCAGCTCACCATCGCCGACATGGTGGCCGAGGCGCACGACACCCACCACCCGATCGCGGCCGGCCTCGCCTACGAGGACCAGACGACCGAAGCCGCGCGCCGCGCCGCGCATTTCCGCGCCGACCGCATCCCCGAGTTCTTGGCGTGGTTCGAGCACGTGCTCACCCGCAACGACGGCACCCACCTCGTCGGCGATCGCCTGAGCTACGCCGACCTGTCGCTGTTCCAGCTGATCGACGGGCTGCGCTACGCCTTCCCGAAAGCGATGGCGGCGCGGCTCCCCGACCATCCGCGCGTGGCCGCGCTGCACGCGACGGTCGCGGTGCGCCCGCGGATCGCGGCCTACCTCGCGAGCCCGCGCCGGATCCCGTTCAACGAGCAGGGCATCTTCCGCCGCTACGCCGCGCTCGACGGATGACGCCGGGGCGGCGGCCCTGAGCGATCTTGGGGCGCCGACGCGAGGACTGCGATCAGCTGGACGCGGTCGACCGCCCCGCCGTCACCGTGAGACGCAGGCCGGCTTCCTTCTGAACGGTGCCAAGGATCGAGAACAAGTTGCTGGCCGTCGGGTTTCCGGCGGCGCTGAGCATCCGCATCAAGCTCTTCGTCGAGGAGCCGGTTTCGGTGGCAAGGCGCTCGAACCCGATGGTCGCGTGGATGTAGTCGCGCAACACCGTCTTGCCGACGTCGATCTCGCCGGCAAGGAAGCTCTCGACCGCCTCCGTCAGCAGGGCCTCCCGAAAGGCCGGATCGCGCGCGGCACGCGCCTTCACGGTGTCCTTGAAACTGCGCGTAAGCGGCATCAGCGTCCTTGCTCCTTGCGTTGCTTGTAGGCGACCCAATTCTCGATCGCCCGATCGATGTCGGCTTGCTGACGGCGCTTCGTGCCGCCGCAGAGCAGAATGATCAATGTTTCGCCGTCTCTGCCGAAATACAATCGGTAGCCCGGACCGAAATCGAGCCGGTATTCCTGCACCCCCGAGCCGACGGATTTGACATGGGAGAGATTGCCCTTCTCGATCCGTGCCAGCGCGATCGTCACCTTGGCCGCAGCGAACGGATCGAGCCTGCCGAACCAGTCGGCGAACGGCGATCGATGGGAATCGTCGATGAATTCGAGGATCTTCACTCAGGATAGTACCATATAGGGCACCATACAAGGCGACATCGTTCCGCTCGTCAGCGTTGCCCGTCTCACGAGGCCGCCTTCTCCCCCCGCCCGCGATACGACAGCGCTTCGGCGAGGTGGAGGCGGCGAACCGTCGGCTCGCCGTCGAGGTCGGCGAGCGTGCGGGCGACGCGCAGCGTCCGGTGGAAGCCGCGGGCGGTCAGCCGCATGCTCTCGGCGGCGGTGCGGATCAGCGCGGCGCCGTCGGCATCCGGGGCGGCAACCCGCTCGATCAGGCTGGCCGGGCAGGTCGCATTGGTGGTGCCCGCGGCCAAGCCCGCGGCGTCGTAGCGCGCGGTCTGGCGGTCGCGCGCTGCCGCGACCCGCGAGGCGGCCTCGCGCGAGCCCTCGGCCGGCGGCGGCAGGATCAGGTCGGCGGCGGTCACCGCCGCGACCTCGATGCGCAGGTCGATCCGGTCGAGCAACGGCCCGGAGATGCGGGCGCCGTACTGCGCCATGCAACGTTCGTTCGGGCCACGTCGGCAGGCATAGCCCGGCTCCAGCGCCTGCCTGCACCGGCACGGGTTCATCGCGGCGACCAGCTGGAAGCGGGCCGGGTAGGTGATGCGGTGGTTGGCGCGCGCGATCATGATCTCGCCGGTCTCCATCGGCTGGCGCAGCGAATCGAGGACCTGCGGCGTGAACTCGGGAAGCTCGTCGAGGAACAGCACGCCGCCATGGGCCAGGGAGGCCTCGCCCGGCCGCGCGTTGATCCCGCCGCCGACGAGCGCCGCCATCGAGGCCGAATGGTGCGGCTGCCGGAACGGGCGCCGATCCGACAGCCGCCCCTCCTTCAGCTCCCCGGCCACCGACTGGATCATCGAGACCGCGAGCAGCTCGCGCGGCGTCAGCGGTGGCAGGATCGAGGGCAGGCGCGCGGCGAGCATCGACTTGCCCGCGCCGGGCGGCCCGTTGAACAAGAGGTTGTGGCCGCCGGCGGCCGCGATCTCCAGTGCGCGCTTGGCGCCCTCCTGGCCCTTGATGTCGCGGAGGTCCGGCAGGGGCGCCCCGGGGGCGGCGACCGCCGGTACCGGCCGGGCCATCACCTGCGTGCCCTTGAAGTGGTTGGCGAGCTGGATGAGCGAGCGCGGCGCCAGCACGTCGAGGTCGCCGCCGGCCCAGGCCGCCTCGGGCCCGGTTGCGGCCGGGCAGATCAGCCCGAGCCCGCGCGCGGCCGCCGCCATCGCCGCCGGCAGCACGCCGTTGACCGCGGTGATCGTGCCGTCGAGCGCCAGCTCGCCCAGCACGCAGTAGCCGGCGAGCGCGTCGGCCGGCAGCGCGCCGATCGCCACCATCACGCCCAGCGCGATCGGCAGGTCGTAGTGCGAGCCCTCCTTGGGCAGATCCGCGGGGGCGAGGTTCACGGTGATGCGCTTGGCCGGCATCGCCAGCCCCGAGGCGATCAGCGCGCCGCGCACGCGCTCGCGCGATTCGCCCACCGCCTTGTCGGCGAGGCCGACCACGGTGAAGTTTACCGCGCCGGGGATGATCTGCACCTGGACGTCGACGGCACGCGCCTCGATGCCCTCGAAGGCGACGGTGGCGACGCGGGTGACCATGACGTGAGGAGCCTTCGGCTTACGGGAAAGTAAGCCTAGGCTGCGCCTATGAGCCTGACAACCTCAGGAACCGGCTCCTCGCGCGGCTGTTCTCCGCCGGTCGACAACCACGAAGGGAAACCGCCATGCGCCCGACTTCCACCGTCCTCGCCCTCGTCCTCGCCGCCGGCCTGTCCGGTGCGGCGCGGGCCGACGAGAAGCTGCCGCCGGACCAGCAGGCCAAGGTCGAGGCGATGCTGAAGCAGGAAGGCTTCACCCAGTGGAAGGAGATCGAGCTGGACGACGGCATGATCGAGGTCGACGATGCCGTCGACGGCTCCGGCAAGCAGTTCGACCTGAAGCTCGATCCGAAGACCCTCGCCATCGTCAAGCGCAAGGCCGAGTAGCGCAGGGACGATGCGGGCGCCGTGCGGCTCTGCCGACCGGCGCCCACCCTGCCAGGGGTCGAAATCCGACGCTTGGTACCTGTAGCCAAACCTCCGAGAAGAGTGGCAACCGGACCCTGGCCGTTTGCCCCGAAGCGGACGTTTTGCCTTCAATCCAAGCCTGCCGTCGAGGTGTAGGCGAGGTTCGGGACTGGGCACGTCGCAGAGGCCGAGGCGCTGAAGACCAAGAGCCAATGCATCTTTAACGTGTGTGTGCTGCTGTGTGGGCGTTCGGGGGAACGCGCTCGCAAACGGTACCTGAATGGCTCGGCAAAGCCGCACCCACGCGTACCGTGTCCCCTACTGGCAGCGCGCGCTGCAGACCTGGCAACGCTTCCATGCGGATCGCCGCGGTGCAGTCGCTCTGATCTTCGCGTTGACCAGCGTGGTCCTCCTTGGCTTGGTTGGCGGCGGCATCGATTACAGCCGCATAGCCTATCGCCGTAGCCAATTGCAGAGCGCCGTCGACAATGCCACGCTCGCGGCAGGTAATGCCCTGAAGCTCGCGCCATCGAATTCGACTGCGGTGGCCAGCATCGTTCAGCGGATCATCATCGAAAATGCACCCTCCCCGCCTGATCGGCCCCTGACCGTGCAGGTTTCGGTCACCAGTGACAAGACCGGCGTCTCAGCCAGCGCGACCGACAATCTCAAGCTCACCTTCGGAGCCTTCGTCGGCGTGAAGGTGGTGCCGATCACAGCCCGCTCGACCGCGACGGTCATGGGCAAGATGCGCCTGTGCCTGCTCACCCTCGATCCCGCTGCTACGGGTAGCCTGCATCTGGAGAAGAACGCGAACCTGTCGGCGACGTCTTGCTCCCTTTATGCCAACTCCAAAGATGCCAAGGCCATTCAGGGTGACGACAACGCCATCGCCAAGGCTGACAGGATCTGCAGCGTCGGTGGATCGAGCACAGCCCGCGCCAACTTCGCGCCGCCTGTGACCACGGGTTGCCCTGCGATCAACGATCCTTTGGCCAGCATCGTGACCGCACCGCCCCCCGGGGGCTGCGTGACGGTGAGTTCGGCGGCCGGCCCTGGCCCAGGAAAGGGACCGGGAGGACCAGCAGCCGGCAACGTTGCGGTGACGGCCAGCACGACGCTTGATCCCGGCACGTATTGCGGCGGCCTGCACATCACCGGAACGGCCAAGGTCACACTCAACCCGGGCGTCTACATCATCAAGGACGGTCCGCTGATCGTGGATCAGCAAGCCAGCATGTCGGGTCAGAATGTCGGGTTCTATTTCATGGGCGACGCCGCTGGTCTGCGGTTCGATGCCAACACCACAATCAGCCTGTCGGCACCGGTGAGCGGCCCCCTGGCGGGCTTCCTGATGACAGAGCAGCCAAGCGTGTCCGCGCCGGTTCCACCACCACCGGGCCCGAAAGGCTCGGCCGCGGGGGGGGGGGGGGGGGGGGGGGGGGGGGGGGGGGGGGGGGGGGGGGGGGGGGGGGGGGGGGGGGGGGGGGGGGGGGGGGGGGGGGGGGGGGGGGGG
>NZ_VRUU01000090.1 GCF_008039875.1 Methylobacterium sp. WL119
GCCCCAGACGCCCCCGCCCGAGACGCGCCGGACCTACGAGATGGCGGATTCCACGCCGGATGGCCCATCCGTCGTGCGCTCCGCGCCCCCTCCGATCACCGGGCCCGCGCACTATCCGATCGTCGTGCTCGGCGAGGCGATGATTGCGGCGCGCGGCCGGGATGAGAACTGGGATGCCAAGACGCAGAACCAGGCCCGCCAGATCTACACGCTGTTTGCAAAACTGCTCCTCGAACGCGGGCTCGTAGTTGTCGAGGATCTGCGTCAGCGGTATTTCGCCGATCTGGTTGGCACGGAGATTCGCGCCGATATCCTCGGCCATGGCGGCAAGGGGGAGACCGACGAGCGCTACTGCGATCCGATTGCGCTACGCTCGACGCTGGATGACCTCATCAAGATCCCGACCGTGACCGCCCATCTCGAAGCGAAGCCGATTCAGCTGCTCGGCTGGGTTTCCGAGAAAAAACCATCGCCCTACACCCGCCGCGCGAAATCGAACGTCAGAGCCTCACGCGTCGACGCGAGGGCCAAAGAGCGTTTGCCGAAACCGCCCTCAAACCGACGGTAGGTCTCGCGTAGGGAGATCATGAAACCCTCGTTTTGTGCGAGCGGTCGTCGCATCGACCGAAAGGTCCGCAAGTAGCAAGAATCCCGGCGAGCTACCGATCGTAGCCCGAATTCGATCGGTCCGTGCTCCGACTACGTTCGTTCTCTCGCTCTCGCCGCGGCGGAGGTGGCAGCCGTAACACTTCGACGAGCTGGGCGAAGCCTTGCGCGACGACGCGCTCGGTTCCCTGTACGGGACGCGTCAGGTACCAAAGGGCGAAACGCGGTGCGGCCTCGATCTCCTGCAGGACGGTCCGTAGCGTCTGTCCGGCCTGAAACCCGCGGGCAGCGATCTCGTGGATGCGAGCGCCGAGCTTGAGCAGCCGCAACCGGATCGTCGTGAACTCGGCTTTGGCGAGGCGATGCGTGGTCGGGATGGCGTCTCGCACGGTGAGCATCAGCCAGTAGGCTGCGGTGTGCAGGACGAGCCGCATCTGGTTGGCGGCCGGGTGCCGGCAGGAGGTGCGGTCGGAAGCGAGCTGGCCCTTGTGCAACTTGATCAGGTTCTCGGCTTGGCCGCGGGCGCAGTACAGCTCGGCGTAGAGCCATTCGGGCGTGCCGGTGGTGATGTTCGTGACCACGTAGCGGATGTCGAGGCCGAGGCGGGTGGCCTCGATGCGGGCGGCGACACGGCGCGTCTGCCGCCAGGACTTGGCGGCGTGGGTGGTCTCGGCAAAGCCGCGCACCGCATCCTTGTCACCGATGGCCCGTACCACCCGGATGTGGTCGGCGGTCGGCTCGACCTTGGCCGCGAGCGCCTTGGTGCCGGTCAAGCCGAAGACGTAGGTGACGCCGTTGTCCTCGCACCAGTCCATCGCCTCGGGCCGCCCGTAGTGGCCGTCGCCGCGGATGGTAATCGCGGTCGTCGGCCAGTGACGGCGGATTGCCCGGACGAGCCGGCGCAGATGGCCGCGGACCTCGCGAGCCGAGGGTGTCTTACCCGACCGCAGGATCATCGCGACGGGACGGCTGGTGGCGGTATCGTAGACGTGGATCGGCAGAAAGCAGCGCGCGTCGTGGTGGGCGTTGAATAGCGACAGCTGCTGCTGGCCGTGCACCACGTCGCAGGTGTCGTCGATGTCCAGGGTGACCGCGGCGGGCGGTACGACGTAGCTGGCGCAGTACACGTCGACCAGCACCCGCCCGAGCCGGATCAGGTCGCGCAGGCCGGGGGTGTTCTCCATCCGCGAGACAGTGGGCTGGCTCATCAGGTCCGCGCCATTCTCGGGCAGCAGCACGCAGGCGAGCTTGAAGGTGGGGTCGGCGCGCAAGTGGTCGAGGTCGTCGGCATCCTCGTACCCGCAGGCGATGGCCAAGATGCGGGCGAGCAGGATCTCGGAAAGCGGATGCACGACCCGGCTCGGATCGCGTCGATCCTGGATCACGGCCGCAAGCTTCTTGGCGATACCCGATCGCCGGGCGGCCTGGGCAAGCAACAGGACGCCACCCTCCGAGGTCAGGCGTCCGCCATCGAAGGCGGCTGTGAGCTTCTTGCCCCGCACGGATGGAAACGCGAACGGCAGACACGTAGGATCGGACATGGCGGGCGTGGCGGGCTCGATCGGGTCTGGGGGCTTGGCGTCAGCACCCAATCCTTAAGCCAGATCAATGTTTTACGCTACGCTCGCCACCCAAAATTCACCACCCTCATGAATAAGACGGGCTAGATCCCGAACGGGCCGCGGTAGAGCCGATACAGCACCCACCCGCCTCAGCGGATCCGTGTGGACCGTCAAAGCTACGCCGCCAAGAGCAGGCTGCCGTTGCAGAAGGCGCTCACCGACGGGCGGCACGGAAAGTTTCGATAGAAAGGCAGCTAGGCCACTGCTACCGTAGGACGGATTGTGCCGGAGCAGAGTGAGGCCGCCAGCGCTGCTTGAAAGACTCGAGAGCAGCGCGATCGAGACTTTGATGCTCTTCACGTCAGATCTTTGGATCTCCTCGGCACCGAAAGGACCCTGGAGTCACTTTTGGGCAAGGACTGACGGATTGGCTGATTGTAAGAGGTATGTCCGGTAATGGAACGATGTGAAAACGAGCTACGGTCTAAGCAAAGTTTGCCAAAAGCATATCGAATATATCGTATTCTCACATAGCACAGGTGTTGTACTTTGATAAAGCACCATGACCCACTTTAGTTGAATGGCTACAGAGAAATAAAATCAGTAATAAATTACCGACGAGCTCAGGCGCTCAAATCTGTCTGCCCGAAAAACAAATAAGGTGTCGAGCTTGGACCCTTGAACAGTCCGATCATCTCACGTGTTGACGGCGAGATCCTCTACGCTGATCATTTGTCCACCGAAAACCTGCGACGCAAATATGCCGATCACGCTGTGATGCGGCCCGACGCCGATCGGATTGTGGATGTCGACCTTGTCTTGGAGCATCAAACTCTTACGGAGGCGCTTGGACCACGTGGTCAAGTGGACTACATCGTTGCCAGTCACGTAATTGAGCACCTGCCAGATCCGGTTCGATGGCTGCGCGACTTAGGCGGTGCTTTGAAGCCCGGCGGCATCCTGTTTCTTGTGGTGCCTGATAAGCGATTTACTTTCGATTTTCGCCGTGCGCCCTCCACGACCGGAGATCTGGTCGCGCACTACCTTGCCAATCCACGCATTGCGAGCCCAGCACAGGCCTTTGAGCATGTTGCACGCACCGTAGAGGTCAATCTGAATGCAAAATGGGCTGGACGTGGACGAAAACCAAAAGACATGTTCGACGGCCAGCTTCGCAATGCGTTGAACGTAGCCATCGACGTCTAATCGAACAAAAATTACCACGATGTTCATTGCAAAGTATATACACCGTATAGTTTTACTGAAGTTTTTAATGATATAATATCACTCGAACTCATACCTTTAAAGATAGAATATCTGCATCCAACGATTTTCGGGGCCAATGAATTTTATGTACAAACGAAAAAGATCGAATTATATGATAGTCAAAGCAAATCATTGAATCTAAACCGCTCAATGCATCACGAATTACCGACGCCTAAGCATTCCTTGCTAAAATCAAGGAAAGACTGATCGCCGGGCGTGCCGCCGGCTCGTCACGATATCAGATTTAATGTCATAAAGCACGATGATCTAGTAAGATCGGTGGCGATTCAAAAAGTCAGCGGAGGCACCTGCCCGGCAATCCGGGCTTGCAGCGCGTCGCCGTCGTAGACAATTCACTCAGCGGGACCTTGCTGTGACCCAACCGCTCACCCAGACTGTGGGTCGCCGAGCGCTCGCCATGAGCTCGACTGGTCGTGATCTTCTGCGCCACCGGTCGCCCCTGGGCATGCCTGCCAAACGGCGGCGCACACCCTCGAACCGCCAAGCATGGACTTTGATCGCCCACCGTGCCACATCCCAATGACGTCCCGCAACCAAACAGCTAGGGCGTGTCGTCGCCTGAACGGATTGGTTTGGCTAGCGTTTTCGTTTCTCTGATCCAGGAGGGACGATGCTGAGCGACGCGCAGTGGTCTGAACTGGAGCCCTTGGTCGAGGCCTGCCGGTCCAAGTCCAAGACGCCCCCACAGGATCTTCGGCGCACGCTCTCAGCCATCCTTTGGCGGCATCAGAACGGGGCCAAGTGGCGGGCCATTCCAGAGGATCTGGGTCCCTGGTAGCGCGCAGCCCAGATCTTCATCCGCTGGTCCCGTGCCGGCGTCTGGGAGCGGCTCCTCAGCCTCGTGCAGGAGCGCGGCGTCCAACTCGGCATGGTGTTCCTCGACGGCACGAACATACGCGCGCACCAAAAGGCGGCCGGTGCCGCCAAAAGGGGGGATCTGCGGCCGAGCGAGACACTCGTGAAGCTCTTGGCCGTTCGCGTGGCGGCGATAGCACCAAGGCTTGCGTGATCGCCGACGGGCAGGGTCGTGCCATCGCCTTCCGGCTGGCACCGGGACAGGCCCATGAACTGCCCCATGCGGTTCCGCTCCTCGACCGGCTGCCCGGCGTGCCCAAGTGGGTCGTCGGAGACCGTGGCTACACCAGCCACGCCTTTCGCGAACACATCTGGGATATGGGCGCTCGGCTTGCGATCCCGCCTCAGCGCCACGAAGCGCCCGTGGCCTGCCCGGATTGGATCTACAACAACCGCAACCAGGTCGAGCGCCTCTGGGCCAGGCTAAGGAGTGGCGCGCCATCGCCACCCCCTATGAGAAGACCGCCGTCAGTTCCATGGGCGTCCTCTCCCTCGCAGCCGCCCTCGATTGGATCTAGCGATGACACGCCCTAGCCGTGACTCGTTGTCTTATGTAACACATTCAAGTATCAATTAGATAATGCGATAAAAATTGCGCTATTTTTTCAGTGGTTTGCGAATAATCGGCTGAGGAGTTGGAATACTGGCGCCCCAGCCAAGGATTGCAACTCCGACAGGGGTTAAGAGCGTCTAACGAAAACGGCGATTGGCGCGTTGGTAGGGCATGGCGAAGTTCCCGGTTCCCGACGATTTCTGGGCGGTGATCGCGCCGCTGCTGCCACTGGCGCGGGAGTGTCCGAAAGGCGGGCGGCCGCCGATCTCGGACCAGGCGGCGCTGACCGGCATCCTTTTCGTGCTGCGCACCGGTTTGCCGTGGGAGGACCTGCCGCATGAGATGGGGTGCGGTTCGGGGATGTCGTGCTGGCGACGGCTGCGTGATTGGCAGAGGGCGGGCGTATGGCGGGCCTGCATCACGCCTTGCTGGAGCGGCTGGACGGCGCCGAACAACTGGATTGGGGCCGTGCGGCACGCGACAGTGCCAGCCTGACGGCGAAAAACGTATGGCCCGCCCCGTCCGCAAGTGGCTTATGATCCGCTGGTCTTAGCAGTCTGCATAAACGTATCCGGCCTTCCAGCGATGCCGTTGGCCAAGATGGAGATCCGCGCGTCCTGGTCCTCATAAAGGGGTCGGCGTCGAGCGCCATTTTCCGCCAGAGGCTTCCAGAACATCGATCGGCTGTCAGGCAATCTTCCTTTCGCCGCTCGCAGACATCGGAAGGCTGACGAAGGCTTTGCCGACCAAGCACGGTTCAGGCAGCCACCGCCGCCGGCTCATAGACGCGTTCGTGGCGCAGCAGCGCCCAGACGGTCCGGGCCATTTTAGCCGCCAGCGCAACGACGGCGGTGTTGGCGTGCGCCCGCGCCAGCAGGTCCCGGAGCCATTGGCCGATCCACGCATCGCTTTTGCGAAGGGTCCTCGGGCATGCGCTGGCAGGGTCGCCCCTGCGCGGTGAGGACGGTGGTCCGCCGGACCGAGCGCAGCGCAACTTCACCGACCCGGACAGCCGGATCCTGCCGACCTGCGACGGGTTCGTGCAGGACTACAGAGGCCAGATCGCCGTCGATGCTGCGCATCAGGTCATCGTGGCGCACCGCCTCGTGACGAACGCCGCCGACGCCCGCGCCCTCGTGCCGCTCATCGACGACATCCGCGCTCATCTCGGGCGCAAGCCGTGCGAGGTCTCGGGCGATGCAGGCTTTGACAACGAGGCGAACCTGGCAGCGCAGAAGCAGCGGCGGATCACCGCCTATCTCGCTCCAGGTCGGGCGCGCCACGGAGAGGCGGATGCGGCCGGTCGTCGACAGCTGACGAAGACGCCCCTGATGCGTGCGATGGCCGAACGGCTGAAACGGGGTGGCCGCCGGAGCCGCTACCGCCTCAGGAAGCAGGTCGTCCAGCCGGTGTTCGGGCAGATCGAGCAGGCCCGGGGCCTCCGACCGTTCCTGCTCCGCGGGCTCGATTAGGTCCGCGGCGAATGGGCGATGATCTGCACCGCCCACAACCTTCTGAAGCTGGCCAAGGCCGAACGCTGAGCATGACGCCGGCTGGCCTGCCTTGATCTCAACCCCGTCCTCGATCCGATAAAACGTTACTCGGACGGGTTCCTAGCAGGCTGCTGCAGAAGTCCGTGGCGGTGCGGCCTTGAAGATGATTCACTCTGTCCGAGCGAGAGGCGGGGTTCGATCGATGCGTGGACGTGAGGCGGCCTCGGCCAACCTGTTCAGCTACGTTCGGCTTGAGGAGCGTGTGCCAGCCGATCCCCCTTTGCGGCCGATCAGGACGTTGGCTGACGAGGTGATGGCCGGGCTGAACGAGTGCTTTGAGAGCCTGTACTCGGGCCTGGGCCGTCCCTCGATCCCGCCCGAGATGCTGCTGCGAGCCACACTGCTGCAGGCGTTCCTCTCGGTGCGCTCCGAGCGGATGCTGATGAAGTAGATCGACGACAACCTGCTGTTCCGGTGGTTCGTGGGGTTGGAGATGGATTCCACGGTCTGGCATTCAACCGGGTTCACGCACAACCGCGTCCGTCTGCTGGAGACGGAGGTGGCGCACGCCTTCCTGGCGGGGCTGCTGGCGCTCAAGCCGGTCAACCGGTTTCTGTCGAGCGACCACTTCTCGGTGGACGGCACGATGATCGAGGCGTGGGCCTCGATGAAGAGCTTCCAGCCGAAAGACGGCTCGGGTGAACCGCCGGATCCTGGCCGCAACGGCGAGCGCGACTTTCACAAGGAGAAGAGCTCGAACGCGCCCCATGCCTCGACCATCGACCCGGACGCGGGTCTCTACCGCAAGGCGGACGGCCAGGAGAGCCGGCTGTGCTGCCTCGGCCATGCGCTGATGGAGAAACCGGAACGGCCTGGTGGTGGACGCGACCCTCACCCACGCTACCGGCACCGCCGAGCGTGAGGCGGCCCTGACCATGCTCAACCGCCGACCCCGCCGGCACCGGATCACTCTGGGCGCGGACAAGCTGTTCGACGTGGCGGCCTTCGTCGGCGACCTGCAAGCGCGGCGGGTGAGCCCGGACATCGCGATCAACGGGGCGATGTCGAAAACCGGCAAGGTGCGCAAGACCGCCCTCGACGGCCGCACCACGCGGCATGCCGGCTACGCGGTCAGCCTGCGCTGCAGGAAACAGATCGAGGAGGTCTTCGGCTGGATCAAGGCTCAGGCCGGGCTGAGGAAGGTCAAGCTGCGCGGGCGAGCCAAGGTCGAGGCGCTGTTCACCTTCTCAGCCGCCGCCTACAACCATCGTGCGTCTGCCCCAGCTGCTGGCCGGAGCGGTCGCATGACGGGCGACCCGGACATGGCCGAGACATGGCCCGCGACCCGAGCAACACATCGAAGCTGCCGGATCGAGCCTCGTCGAGGCGGACTGATCTCATAAAACAGTCCTGACGATCCAAACCAAGCGTCACGCCTGACTTCCGCAGCAGCCTGCCAAGTTAAAAACGTTGTTGCATGGTTGAGACTGTCGACAGAATCGTAGCGTACGTAGATCAGAAGCTCATCCGCACGACCTCGATCAATGTAGCCAGGATCCTGCGGCGACCAAGCTATTTTGCAGTGCCGATGATGCGGACCGCGCGATGCCGAGGTCGCTCGCCTCCGACAATGTGGGGGTGATGCTGCCAGCGACGAAGACCTGGGCTGCGCTCGACCTGCCCGACTCGCCGTTCGGCTGGGGGAAACAGCGCATATGCAGCGGCCGAGATGCTGACTCGGTAGATACATCCGAGCCAGAAGACCGAGAGGTCGAGATCGTACCGCTGCATTTGGCGGACCGCTCTTTCCGACCCCGATTCACCGAATCGCGGCGCCCTCGCCATTGACGACATCACCGGCCCATAATAGATGACAACCATCATTTTAATGGCGAGTTCGATCGGTGTCGGGGAAGCGGCGATGAATGTCGGTATGGTCATGTTGCTGACGAGCCTCGCTTTGGCGGCGTGCTCGCCGGCCGAGACGGCGGTGCCTGAGAAACCACGGCTCGTTCAGACCGTCGCGGTCGCCCCGGCCGAGGGGGCGGTCTCGCGCTACACCGGGGTCGTTCGGGCGCGGACGGAGAGCAACCTCGGCTTCCGCGTCGGCGGCAAAATCTTCGAGCGGCTGGTCGATCCGGGGGACCGCGTCCGCCTCGGACAGCCGCTGATGCGCCTCGATCGGACCGATTTCGGGCTCGCGCTGAACGCCGCCAAGGCGTCCGTCGAGGCGGCCCGCGCGCAGATGATCAAGGCCAAGGCCGACGAGGCGCGCAGCCGCAAGCTCGTGGCCGACGGCTGGACCTCGATCCAGGCCTACGACCAGAACAAGGGCGCGGCCGATGCCGCCATCGCGCAGTTCGCCAACGCGGAGGCGCAGGCGAGCCAGATCGCCAACCAGGCGGGCTACGCCGAGCTCCAGGCCGATGCCGACGGCGTGGTGATGGAGGTGCCGACCGAGCCGGGACAGGTCGTCGCCGCCGGCCAGACCGTGGTGAAGCTCGCCCGCGACGGATCGCGGGAGGCGGAGGTGTTCCTGCCCGAGGGCAGCCGGCGCGCGGCGCAGGGGAACGCTTCGGCCACCCTCTACGCCGAGGGCGAGGCGACCTATCCGGCGCGCCTGCGCGAGCTGTCGGCGACGGCCGACCCCGCGACCCGCACCTACCGGGCGCGCTACATCCTGTCGGGCGGCGGCGAGGCTGCGCCGCTCGGGGCGACGGTCACCCTTCGGCTCGCCGACCACGACGTCCGGCGCGAGCCCGCGGTGGAGGTGCCGCTCGCGGCCCTGTTCGACCGGGGCGACGGCACCGCGGTCTGGCGCTACGACGCCGAGACCGAAACGGTGCGGGAGCAGGCCGTGCGGGTCGCGCGCATGGGCGAGGAGCGCGCCGAGGTCGTCGCGGGCCTGAGCCCGGGCGATCGCATCGTGGCGCTCGGCGCCCACCTGCTCAAGCCCGGCGAGAAGGTGCGCCAGGCGGACGCGAACCTGACGGGGGCGAAGCGATGAGCGGTTTCAACCTCTCCGCGCTCGCCGTCCGCGAGCGGGCGGTCACGCTGTTCCTGCTGATCGCCGTGACGGTCGCCGGCATCTTCGCCTTCCAGAAGCTCGGCCGCGGCGAGGACCCGGCCTTCACCGTCAAGACCATGACGGTCTCGGCGGCGTGGCCGGGCGCCACCGCCGAGGAGATGCAGCGTCAGGTCGCCGACCCGCTCGAGAAGCGGCTGCAGGAGCTCGTCTACTACGACCGCGCCGAGACCACCGTGCGCCCGGGCCTGATGGTGACGAAGGTCTACCTCAAGGACAACATGCCTCCGGGGAAGGTGCAGTCGGAGTTCTACCAGGCGCGCAAGAAATTGTCCGATCAGGCCTCCAGCCTGCCCCGCGGGGTGATGGGACCGCTGTTCAACGACGAGTTCTCGGACGTCTACTTCGCGCTCTACGCGCTCCAGGCCAAGGGGCTGCCGCACCGCCAGCTCGTGCTCCAGGCCGAGGCCCTGCGCCAGCGCCTGCTGCGGCTGCCCGGCGTCGAGAAAATCAACATCCTCGGCGAGCAGGCGCAGAAGATCTTCGTCGAGATCTCGTACCAGCGCCTGGCCACGCTCGGGATCACCGGCCAGCAGCTGCTGGCGTCGCTCGCCAACCAGAACGACGTGACGCCGGCCGGCTTCGTCGAGACAGCCGGGCCGCGGGTCTACCTTCGCCTGGACGGCGCCATCGACGGGCTCGACGCGATCCGCGGCCTGCCGGTGGCGGCGGGCGACCGCAGCCTCAAGCTCGGCGACATCGCGGAGGTGAAGCGCGGCTACGAGGACCCCAGGAGCTTCGCGATCCACAACGACGGCGAGCCGGCCCTGATGCTTGGCCTGGTGATGAAGCCCGGCTTCAACGGCCTCAAGCTCGGCGAGGCGCTCAATGCCGAGGAGGTCGCGATCCATCACGACCTCGCCCTCGGAATCGGCTTCACCAAGATCACCGATCAGGCCAAGGTCATCGACGCGGCGATCCACGAGTTCATGGTCAAGTTCTTCACCGCGCTGTCGGTGGTGATCTTCGTGTCCCTGGTGGCGCTCGGCTTCCGCGTCGGCATCGTCGTGGCGCTGGCCGTGCCGTTGACCCTGTCGGCGGTGTTCGTGGTGATGATGCTGACGGGGCGCGACTTCGATCGCATCACGCTGGGCGCGCTGATCATCTCGCTCGGGCTGCTCGTCGACGACGCGATCATCGCCATCGAGATGATGGTGGTGCGCATGGAGGAAGGCGCCGACCGAATCGAGGCCGCGACCCATGCCTGGAGCGCCACCGCCGCGCCGATGCTCACCGGCACGCTGGTGACCATCGCCGGGTTCCTGCCGGTGGGCTTCGCCGCCTCAACGGCCGGCGAATATGCCGGCAACATCTTCTGGGTGGTGGCGTTTTCTCTCGTCGTTTCGTGGATCGTGGCCGTGACCTTCACGCCCTATCTCGGCGTCAAGCTGCTGCCGAACATCGAGCCGGTCGCGGGCGGCCACGCGGCGATCTACGCCACGAAGAACTACCAGCGCCTGCGCCGGATCGTGCGCACCTCGGTCGATCACAAATGGGCGGCAGCCGGCATCACCGTGGCGCTGTTCGTTGTCGCGGTCATCGGGATGGGCCGTGTCGAGAAGCAGTTCTTCCCGAACTCCGAGCGGCCCGAATTGATCGTCGAGGTCACGCTGCCGACCGGGTCGGCCTTCGCCACCACCGAGGCCACCGTGCAGCGCGTCGAGGCGGCGGTGCGCGACCTGCCGGAGGCCAAGGAGATCACGAGCTATATCGGCCAGGGCATGCCGCGCTTCGTGCTGTCGTTCGATCCCGAGCTGCCGGACCCGGCCTTCGCGCAGATCGTGGTGCAGACCGCGGACGCTGAGGCCCGCGACGCCCTCCGGGCGAAGGTGCGCAAGCTCGTCGAGGACGGCCGCTTCCCCGAGGCGCGCGTGCGGGTGCTGCAGATCGTGTTCGGGCCGCCGATCCGATTCCCGGTCGCGTTCCGGGTGGTCGGCCCCGACCTCGACGTCATCCGCCGCATCGCGGCCGAGGTCGCCGAGGTCATGGCGGGCAATCCCGACATGCGGCTCGTCCATCTCGACTGGGGCGACCGGACGCCGGGCCTTCACCTCGTCCTCGACCAGGAACGCCTGCGCCTGATCGGCCTGACGCCGAAGGAGGCCGGACAGCAGCTGCAGAGCTACCTCAACGGCACGCCCGCCACTCAGGTCCGCGAGAACCTGCGCTCGGTCGACGTGCTGCTGCGCAGCCCCGGCCCGGAGCGACGCTCGCTCGGCGAGATCGGCGACCTGACGCTCGCGACGAAGGACGGCCGGCAGGTGCCGGTCTCGCAGGTCGCACGCCTGGAAAGCCGGGACGAGGATGCGGTGCTCAAGCGCTACAACCGCGAGAGCTACATCCGGGTGCAGGGCGACGTGCTCGACGGCAAGCAGCCGCCGGACGTCCATGCGCAGATCTTCCCGCTGCTGGATCCGATCCGGGCGAGGCTGCCGCCGGGCTACCGCATCGACACGGCCGGCGCCGTCGAGGAGAGCGCCAAGGCGATGTCGGCTTTGATCGCCGTGTTCCCGATCATGCTGATCGTCACGCTGACGGTGATCATGATCCAGGTGCGCTCGTTCACCACCATGTTCATGGTGTTCGCGACCGCGCCGCTCGGCCTCGTCGGCGCGGTGCCGACCCTGCTGATCTTCCACCAGCCCTTCGGCTTCAACGCGATCCTCGGATTGATCGCGCTGTCGGGCATCCTGATGCGCAACACGCTGATCCTGGTGGATCAGATCCATCACGATCGCGCCTCGGGCCTGTCGGATTACGAGGCCGTGGTGGAATCGACCGTGCGCCGCGCGCGGCCCGTGATCCTGACGGCGGCCGCAGCGATGCTCGCCTTCATCCCGCTCACCCACTCGGTGTTCTGGGGGGCGCTGGCCTACGTCCTGATCGGTGGCGTCGGCGTCGGCACCCTGCTGACGCTGCTGTTCCTGCCGGCCCTCTACACCCTGTGGTTCCGCGTCGCCCGAACACCTGCGGATGCGCGGAGCCCCGCGGTCGTTTCCGGGCGAGACGGAGCGACTGCGACCACGGGCGCTGTTCCATCCTGAGGGCTGGTGCGGCTGGGCGCTCGCCGCCGCGCATGCGACGCGGCAAGTGCCCGATCGATCGACCAGCCCGAGCCCCTGCCCCTGCCCCTGAACGGTCGAACGGGCGGCGCTTCGTGCTGGCGGCAACGGCCGAGGCGGCGAAAGCGTCCGGCGACAGCGCGACCGTGGACTGATTTAGATGACAGGTCGCATCCACATCGGATGCGATGCGTTAGCGCATCGTCCGCCGGACCGCGCGGCGGCCGCTCGTGAGACGAGGAGACGAAGATGCCGAGGGTGTCTCAGGAGCAGGCGCGGCTGAACCGGCAGCGCGTGGTCGAGGTGGCGTCGGCGCTGTTCCGCCAGCGCGGCCTTCACGGCGTCGGGGTCGCCGACATCATGGGGGCGGCCGGCCTGACGCATGGCGGGTTCTATGGCCAATTCGCCAACAAGGACGCCCTGGCGGCCGAAGCCTTCGAGTGCGCGATCAAGGAGGAATACCGCGGCAACCTCGACAGCCTGGTCGGGAACTACCTGTCGCTCGGGCACGTCCAGGCGCCCGAGAAGGGGTGCCCGCTCGCGGCCCTGGCCAACGACGTCGCGCGGGAGCCCTCGGGTAGCCCGGTGCGCGCGCGGTTCACCCACGGGGTCGAACGCCTCGCCGCCATCCTTGCCGACCTGACGCCGAAGGCCTCGCGCGAGCGCCGCCGGCAGCGTTCGCTGGCGACGCTGTCGACCCTCGTCGGCGCCGTCGTCTTGGCTCGGGCCGTGGACGACGAGGCACTGGCGAACGACCTGATCGAGGCCGCGCGCGCCTCGGTGGCCGGCTGAGGCCCGCTGGTCAGGACGTCTTCGACGCGTCGCGATACAAATCGGCGTGGCGATCCCGCAGGGCGTTCTTCTGGACCTTGCCCATGGCGTTGCGTGGCAGGTCGTCGGCGAAGAGAACCCGCTTCGGGCATTTGAACCGGGCGAGGCGCCCTTCGAGATGGGCGAGCACCGCCGCCTCGTCCGGAGCGTCCTTCGAACCCACCACGATGGCGGTGACGCCCTCGCCGAAATCGGCGTGCGGTAGGCCGATCACCGCCGATTCGACGACGCCCGGCATCGCGTCGATCTCGGCCTCGACCTCCTTCGGGTAGACGTTGAAGCCGCCGGTGATGATCAGGTCCTTGCCGCGGCCGACGATGTGGACGTAGCCGCGGGCGTCGACCTTGCCGAGATCGCCGGTGACGAAGAAGCCGTCGACCTTGAACTCGGCCGCGGTCTTCTCAGGCATGCGCCAGTAGCCCTTGAACACGTTCGGGCCCTTCACCTCGATCATTCCGACCTGCTCGGAGCCGAGCGGCGCGCCGGTGTCCGGGTCGACGACGCGCAGGGCCACGCCGGGCAGCGGGAACCCGACGGTGCCGGCGATGCGCTCGCCCTCATAGGGGTTCGAGGTGCTCATGTTGGTCTCGGTCATGCCGTAGCGCTCGAGGATGGCGTGACCGGTCCGTGCCCGCCACGCGGCATGCGTCTCGGCCAGCAATGGGGCCGAGCCGGAGGTGAACAGCCGCATGTGCGCGGTCGCCGCCTGCGTCAGCCCCGGATCCTTGAGCAGGCGGGTGTAGAAGGTCGGGACGCCCATCATGCTGGTCGCCCGCGGCATCAGCTTGAGGATCAGCCCGGCGTCGAGGCGCGGCAGGAACAGCATGCTGCCCCCCGACGCCAGCACGGTGTTGATCGCGACGAACAGGCCATGGGTGTGGAACACCGGCAGGGCGTGGATCAGCACGTCGTCGGCGGTGAAGCGCCAGGCCTCGACCAGCGTGCGCGCGTTCGAGGCGAGGTTGTCGTGGCTGAGCATGGCGCCCTTCGAGCGCCCGGTGGTGCCGGAGGTGTAGAGGATCGCGGCGAGATCCTCCGGATCCCGCGGCACGTCGGAGCACTCCGAGCCCTGCGCGTCCGCGGCCTCGGCGGCGCTGCCCCGGCCGGCGGCATCGAGGGTGAGCACGCGGATGGTCCCCGCGTCCCCGGCGACCGGCACCAGCGCCTCGCGCTTGGCCGGGTCGCAGACGAACAGGGCGGGCTCGGCGTCGCCGAGGAAGTAGGCGACCTCCGGGGCGGTGTAGGCGGTGTTGAGCGGCAGGAACACCGCGCCGGCGCGCACTGCGCCGAGATAGAGGAACACCACCTCGGCGCTCTTCTCCACCTGCACCGCGACCCGGTCGCCGGGGCGGACGCCCGCGGACACCAGCGCGTTCGCGTAGGCCCCGCTGCGCGCGAGCATGTCGGCGTAGCTGTAGCGGCGCCCGTCGGGCGTCTCGATGAAGGTGCTGGCCGCCGGATCCGCCGGCAGGGCCTCGCGGATCAACGCGAAGAGATGATTCGTCATGACACAACGCTCAGCGAAACGGATGATCGGCGGCGGTCCACCCGCCTCAGGCCTCGGCGAGCGCGACGGAACGCGGCGGAGGCAGGTTGGCGCGCAACTCGCGTGAGACCGCGCCGGACGCCGAGACCGTGCCGAGGTTGGCATAGGTCTCGTGGTTCTTCTCGATCGCCGACAGGTCGTAGAGGTAGTTGACCATCAGGCCATGGGATTGCCGCAACCCCTTGCCGGAGACGTCGCCGAGGAAGTTGATCCGCTCGAGGCGCGCGCCGTTGCCGAGATGGAAGCGCGCCACCGGGTCGAGCGGGCGGCCCCGCTCGTTCTTCGCGCGGAGGAAGTAGGCGGCCGCCGCCGGCAGCAGCGCCTTGCGCACGGCATCGGACTTCGCCTTGTCGGTCGCCCAATCGGGCTCGTCGAGCAGGCGAAGCGCCTCGACATCGTCGCGGGTCAGGCCCTGCGGCGCTTCCGCCCGGCGCTCGCGATCGAGCCAGCGCGCGAAACCCGGAACTGGCGAGAGCGTGACGAAGGTCTTCAGGGTCGGGATCTCGCGGGCGAGGTCCTCGACCACCTGCTTGATCAGGAAGTTGCCGAAGGTGACGCCGGCCAGGCCCTTCTGGCAGTTCGAGATCGAGTAGAAGATCGCGGTCGTGGCGGATTTCAGCGGAAGCGGATCGCGCGCCTGCGACAGGATCGGCGCGATCGCCGGCGCGATCGCGCTGGTCAACGCGACCTCGACGAAGATCAGCGGCTCGTCGACGAGTGCCGGGTGGAAGAACGCGAAGCAGCGCCGGTCCGCCGGCTCGATCCGGCGGCGAAGGTCGTCCCAGCCGGCGATCTCGTGGACCGCCTCGTAGCGGATGATCTTCTCGAGGATGTGAGCCGGCGTCGTCCAGTCGATGTGGCGCAGCACCAAGAAGCCGCGGTTGAACCACGAGGCGAACAGGTGCTCGAAGTCCGAATCGAGGCTGTCGGCGGCGTCGATCAGGTTGGGCTCGCCCTCGTCGCGCAGGATGCGGCGCAGGTCGAACAGGTCCTCGCGCATCCGGACCAGGCTCAGCGTGCCGTCGCGGGCAAGGTTGAGGCGGCGGATCAGTTCCTGGGAGCGCGGCTCGGCCGCCTCGTGCAGGTGCCCGAGGCGTGCCCGCGTCGGGTCCGAGCGATAGGCCTGGATCGCGGCGTCGACCGCGTCGTGGTCGGCATCGAACTCGACGGCGATCAGGCGCAGGAAGGCGTGGCGCTCGTCGGTGCCGAGCGTCGCGTAGCGGTCGAGGATCAGCCGCGCGAGGGCGACGCCCGATGCCTCGCCGCGGCGCGAGATCAGGTCGTCGCAGAGCTTGACCAGCTCGGCGGCGTTGGCCCGTGCGGCGAGATCGCCGCGGCCGAAGCTGATGAGGTCGCGACCGCGGTCGCTGATGGTCTGAAGGAGATCGCCGAAGAAAGAGATCGCCGCCATGGATCGCCGTCCGCGTCTCGCCTCGAAACCGGCCGCCGCGGAGGCTCCGGTCGTCCCGCACGGCGATGCCGGCGGCCCCATCGTTTACGGCGTGACCGCGCGCAGGGCCAGACCCCCCGTGAGGCCGCGAAGGCCGAAGCGGAACTCCGGGACGTCGTGGCCGGCTCCGCCGTGAAGGGCGCTCAGCGGCGCTCGTCGCCGGCCTGGGCCACGACGGCGCTGTCGGCGCGCTCGCGCCAATCGCCGAGGCCGTATTGCCGGGCGAACTTCAGCTCGGCCGCCCGCCGCGCGCGATCGGGGTCGCGGGCACGCTGGATCTCGACGGATCCGATGGTGAACGGAAGGCCGAAGATCTGCTTCTCGAAATCCACCCGATAATTCGGCATGCAACCCTCTCTCGTCGTGTCGGTCACGCTCCGCCGCACGAATCGGTGCCACCAATCCTATGAACGGCATCAGAACCTGAATCGCCGCGATCGCCAAATCGATTGCCAGCAATCGACCCGCGCGTCGAACATCGTCCGTGGACGAAACATATGCAGGCGCAGCGGAATCGAAACCGGGTGCGCCACTCCTACGCGGCCGTGCCCTGCGCGCGCCGCCGTTGTCACCCGCCCGGTCGGCGCCTAGGCCGACCGCGATCCCTCGCAACCAGAGATACGAGTCTCATGCTCACAGAGCCGAACCGCTCGCGCGCCACGGAGCCCCGCTCGTGAGCGACATCCCGGTGCCGCATCCCGACCTGAGCACGAAGGCGCGGCTCGGGCTGACGCTGATCGCGGGCGGGGCGGTGGCCAACATCTACTACAACCAGCCGCTGCTCGGGCTGCTGGTTGCCGATTTCGGGCCGCGCGCCGCCTTGTGGGTGCCGACCGGCTGCCTCGTCGGCTACGGCCTCGGCATCGTCGGGCTGGTGCCGCTGGGGGATGCCTGGCCGCGGCGCCAGCTGATCATCGCGCAGCTTCTCACGCTGAGCGTGGTGCTCGTCGTCGCCGCGCTCAGCCCGAACCTGCCGATCCTGGCGCTCGCCAGCCTCCTGATCGGCTTCCTGTCGTCGGCGGCGCAGCAGGCGGTGCCGTTCGCGGCCGAGCTGGCGCCGGACGCCACCCGCGGCCGCATCGTCGGGCAGGTGATGACTGGGTTGCTTTCCGGCATCCTGCTCGCGCGGACGGTCAGCGGCTTCGTCGGCGCGCATCTCGGATGGCGGGCGGTGTTCTTCGCCGCCGCCGTGGTCTCGCTCGCGATGGCGGCGGTCGCGGCCGCGACACTGCCCCGGACCGCGGCGAAGCGCCTGCGCTACCGGGCGCTGATGCTGTCGATCCTGCACCTTGCCAAGACCCAGCCCGTGCTGCGCAACGCCAGCCTGTCGCAGGCGCTGCTGTTCGCCGCGTTCAACGCGTTCTGGGTCACCCTCGCCCTGCTGGTGGAGGCCGAGCCGTTCAACCTGACCGCGGCCGGCGCCGGGCTGTTCGGCGTGATCGGCGTCTGCGGCGCCCTCGTCGCGCCGGTCTCGGGCCGCTTCACCGATCTGCGCGGCGCGCGACCGGTGGTCGTGGGCGGAAGCCTGCTGGTCGTGGCGGCGTTCGCGGTGCTCTGGGCCGGCGGCACGTGGTCGCTCGCCGCCGTCGCCGTCGGCGTGCTGCTGATCGACATCGGCATGAACGGCGCGCTGATCGCGAACCAGACGCGCGCCTACGCGCTCGTCCCGGGCGCGCGCGGACGGATCAACACCGTGCTGTTCACGGCGATGTTCGTCTTCGGAGCGATCGGCGCCTATGCCGGATCGCAGGCCTTCCTGCTCGCCGGCTGGGGCGGGGTCTGCGCGGTCGGCATCGCCTTCGCCGTCGCCGCCCTGCTCGTTGCCGTGCTCGACCGGCGCCCGACGATCATCTGAGGATCCGCGACAGGCGGCACCAGGCGTTCCTGTCGGCGGGCAGCCCGAAGCGCAGGCGCGCCGGCGCCTCGGCGAAGCGCCGGACGTGGATTCCGGCCGTCCCGAGCTGCCGGAACAGGCCCGGCGCATCCGCAAAATCGGCCGTGCGGAACAGGACGGTTCCGCCGACCGGCGTCCCGCCGGCCCGGGCGATCATGCGGTCGAGGCGCCCCGCATCGGCGGCGCGGGCGGCTGCGGCGTCGCGGCGCCACGCGGCATCGTCGAGGGC
>NZ_VRUU01000091.1 GCF_008039875.1 Methylobacterium sp. WL119
GCGGTGAGCCGCAGACCCGTGAGTTCAAGCGTGTCGCCAAGGACGGTCACGAGGTGTGGATCCAGGCAACCTACAGTCCAGTCCTCGACCGCGCCGGTCGGGTCAGCAAGATCGTCAAATTCGCCTCTGACATTACGGCGCAGGTGCAGCGCGCGATCGACCAGGAAGGCCAGCTTGCCGCCCTCAACCGCTCGCAGGCGGTCATCGAGTTCACCCTCGACGGCACCATCCTGACCGCCAACGCCAACTTCCTCAACGCAGTCGGTTACCGGCTCGACGAGATCCGCGGTCAGCATCATAGCCTGTTCGTCGACGCGAACGAACGAACGGGAGAAGCCTATCGCAGTTTCTGGGGTCAACTCGGACGGGGCGAGTTCGCAGCTGGCGAGTTCCGCCGCATCGCCAAGGGCGGTCGAGAAGTGTGGATCCAGGCAACCTACAACCCGATCAGCGACCGGGACGGCGTCCCGTTCAAGGTGGTGAAGTTCGCGACCGACATCAGCACCCAAGTGCACGAGCGGCAGCGCCGGATCGAAGCGCAGCACGCGATCGGCACCGACCTCGATGCGATCGGGCAAGCCGTCGAGAATGTCACCCGGCAAACGGTTGAGGCCGCCGGTACGGTGGGGCAGGTCTCGAACGACATCCAGTCCGTCGCCTCGGGCGCCGAAGAGCTCTCAGCCTCAGTCGGCGAGATCAGTCAGCAGGTTAGCCATGCTGCACGGATGGCCGGACAGGCGGTCGAGCAGGCACAGCGCACGGGCAGCATCGTTGCAGGCTTGAGCACCCAGGCAGCGCAGATCGGCGAAGTGGTGACGATGATCCAAGGCATCGCCAGCCAGACCAACCTGCTGGCCCTCAACGCCACGATCGAAGCCGCGCGCGCTGGCGCGGCGGGCAAGGGCTTCGCCGTGGTCGCCTCCGAGGTGAAGGCGCTGGCCGAACAGACCGCCAAGGCGACCGATCAAATCCGCGGACAGATCCAGGCGACGCAGACGGCTACGCGCGAGGCCGTGGACGCCATCGGCTCGATCCAGGCGACGATCCGCTCGCTCGATGAGGTGTCGGGCGCCATCGCCGCTGCGGTCGAGGAACAGTCTGCGGTCACGCGAGAGATGTCGGGCAGCATGCAGACGGCCGCGCACGGCGTGACGACGATTGCCGGCAGCATGGAGGACATCGCCCGGGCAAGCGAGCAGGTCGATGTTGCGACTCGGCAGGTACGCCAAGCCTCGCAAGTAGTTGCCTAAACTTCACCCAGATACGAGAAGATCACATGAGCGCGACCGTCATTCCTCTCAAGCGTCGGTATAAACCGCCGCTGACGAACATCCGCTCCGACGCCGTCGAGAAGGAGCTGACAGCCGACGCTGCAAGCGCGTTCCATGATGGTACGCGGGTCCGGCTGCTGCTCGATGGTTTGCGTGCACAGCAGGACACGTTGCTCTCGGCGATCGAGAACCTGCGTGCGCCCTCGTTGCGGGCGCATCCAGACCTAGGTCGCCACACTGCTGCCCTCGAAGCGGCGTCCATCCAGGCGCTGGCGGAGATAGGGTTATTGATCCGGTGCAGTACAGAGCTGCTGCGCCGGCTGGATAATACTAGCGTACAGAAGCTAAAATAAACTACTTTGTCATTTTGCATATTAAAGACGTTATGCCGTCATGCCCCAACAACCTCGTGATCTTGCTGACGTACGCGAAAGTCTAGAGCGCATCGCTCGCGCCCTGGATCAGCCTGTAGTGGCTCTGTTTGATGCGGAAGAGCTGAACGCTCGGACAGCGGAAACACTCGCTCTCACGCGAGCCTTCGACGCCATTGACGACCGACAAGCCCGCGCCCGGTGCCTCGCGTTCGTAACTGCTGAGGCGGACCGAGAAGCGCGCGCCTGACATCATCGAGTGGCTGACCAGTCGCTTCATACTGCACTTCACCCAGCGCTGGCTGGCCTACCATGCCGAGATAGCCGCGCTGCTCGGGGAGCGTGAACGGGGCGACGTGGCCGAGGCTCGGGCCATCCTGATGGGGCGTTGATGCCAGTAAACTAATGCTCGCGAGAATGGCCGGCACCCCTGCCATCTGCCAGCCCTTCAAGCGCTTACAGTGCCCCCTCCACTTCGATCCGCCCCCTCGGGGTGGTTGCGATACGGGGGGCATATGGCGGAAGGCCCTCAGCCTGGTTGGCCTGGATACGCTCTCGAAGCGCGATGGCACGTAGAGCGATCGCCCCAGCATCGCAGCGGCGGCAGGGTCCACCGCGGCCAACGGCCTCACAGTCGGTCGGATGTTGGCAAGATAAGCGCGGCATCGCGGCGAGGATAAAGCCATCAAAGGATGGGATCACCCCCCTATCTTACATCCGACGCCCTCTTGCATCGCGTCGAATGTCGTCCGGGACATCGGCCACGCCGCCACCCACCGTACGGGGGTTTTTCGCGCTTGCTGCTTGGCCGATCATCGAACGTGTCCGACCCTCCGTCGTGCATGGTGGCGGAGCGCTGCCAGAATGAGACTCTGCCCCGAACATACGCACACGCTTTGGCTACCGCCCTAATGGCATGGCTCTCCCGCTGGTCGCCTGAGGAGAAAGAAGCTCACCCCAGATGCTAACTACCGCGCTCGGGGTCGCCATGGTCGTTGGCTTGACGATGACCTTTCTGGTGCCAGTTGATTTGTCGGACACCCCGCCCAACGACTGAACCCAAGAGCCCGTCCCCGACTCGTCTTAGTGGGAACTCATCAGATCAGCCCGCCCGGCGCCAGCCGCGGCGGGCTTTTCGTGGCCTTATGTAGCCAAAGCACCAAGCGACGTAGCCCGCGGCTCGGCAAATTGCTTGGCCTGATTGAACCCAGCAAGGAGCGCCATTCTTTCGTCCGGATAGGACCTTGGTGCCCTAACGACTGGGCCGTTCTCTCGACTGATCAGCCAGACATAGCGCCCTGGATGAGGGTCGTACGGGAGGACAATGACGCGGCATCCGCCGGGGAGCGTGGTAGGCATCCCGATACCGTGTCACACCAAAGCGTGGCTGTGAAGTTGCTCGCGCCGACGGTCTAGCTCACCTTGCCTGCTTGGGTTCAGCCAGCAGCCCAAAAAGCTGCGCCAGCGCAATCAGTTCGACATCGCTGCACTCATGGCCATCCACGAGCCACAGGCCCAGGTCGTTGCCTGGTGGCTCGACGTTCCGGCCGATCGTGCGTAGGGCTTCGGCTGCTTCGTGAGATGGGTTGTCTGTCATTTCCGATCCCATGCCGGTCGGGCGCATGCGCGAAGGCGGTCATAAACGGCGCTCGCTAGGCGGTGTGAAGGCGGCTGTGACGCGAGCAGGGCTGCCGACCGAAGTCTCGGCACACTGGCTTCGGCACGCTCATGCCTCGCACAGCCTGGACCGCGGGGCGCCGATCCATCTTGTCCAAGCGACACTCGAGCACGCCTCGGTGGCGACGACGGGACGCTACCTACATGCTCGGCCGTCGGAAAGCTCGGCTCGTTTCCTAGGGGTCTGAGGCGGACAAACGCCTTCAAAGGGCACTCGGGGAGCGGGTTCCTCTGAACTCCAGCCGCAAGCGATAAACCGAAGGTATCAAGCACACCTATCTTCCCTTGGTTCGCAAATCTCGAACTGTTGCCCTCGCTGCAAACTACGCAGTTCCGTCAGCACGGCTTACATCATTTGGCGGTCCTGGTGCGACGTCGGGCAGATCACAATGTATTCCGTCGCCATGCTTGGCAAAATCGGAGCATAAATGATCTTCATACGGCAACTAATGGTTAAATTATAGTATATCTGCAATATAAGATATATAAATTGCAATTACGCCGCGACTGCAGCGCATTCGATTTCTAATAGGCTGCGCAAATCAACGATCTCGCTTCACTCGACAGTCTTGCCGATAATCGCAATATGAACGACTCAACTATGTATGAGGCCCATCTTAATTCAAAATATTAACAGTTGCGCAACGGTTAAAAGATCCTTAAACATTCAGCCGTTGCTTGATGGCAGCAATAATAATTCCAAAAATACCCTTATGTGGAGGTTCAATCTATGTCGTTCCGTGCTCTCCTCGCCGCTGGTGTTGTTTCCCTGGTCGCGTCTTCGACTGCTTTTGCTGGTAGCAACACGGCTATCATCAGCCAGAACGGTGTTTACAATGGCGCCTTTACCTCCCAGCGCGGCGGCTACAACACTTCGCTGACCACCCAGAGTGGCTACGTGAACCGTGCGACGGCTGTTCAGCGCGGCTACGACAATGCCGCCGGCATCGGCCAGAGCGGTGTGTTCAACGGTGCTCGCGTCATCCAGATGCCCTGATACGCGATGCGTTGATGCGAGCCTCTTGCAATGCCTTTGACAGCAAGGGGCTCGACGTCATCGTCTCAGCGCGAGATGGCTTGCGCTCGTCAAGCCGCATCGTTCAATGAAGCTCTTCAAGAGATCATTGAACAATGCGGCTTTGATCGGTTGTCGATCGAGTATCGAGCCATCGTCCCGAACGGCCATGACTCAGTACCAACGGCCCAAGCACTGGGCCTCATTCAAAGATTACGATCGGGCTCAAGTGCATCCCGACGCCAAGCACAAGGATCTGTCATGAGGGGAGCGACTGCCATCGCCGGTCTCGTAGCGGGGCTAACTGCAGCTTCGGCTTCCGCGCAATCGTTGACCGTCACGCAGATGCGACAGGCTAATGTCTATGGTGTCATCCAAGTTGGCCCCCAGGTCCGTCCGGTAACGGTCAGACAGACTGGTGAGGCGAACATGGCCGGCGTCTGGCAGGTTGGTCCGAGCACGAGTGCGACCATCAATCAGAGTGGTCGAACGAACTCGGCCTTCATCAACCAGTCCCCAAATATGCTGGCCCCAAACCTCCGTCAGCAGATGCCGTAAAGGCCTGTCATTAAACGCTTTTTGGCTGACTAATAGTCCAGAGGATAGCGCACTCTTGAGCGGAGTACGAGTCGGTCGCTCACGCGTAGCGCACATTTTCAGCACCAGCTCTCATATGGGTGTCGCTGCTGCATACCGGCCCATTCAGACACATCGCCCGCAATAGTCCCTATCTGATCGTTTACGCGAGTGAGCGAGGCTTCCTACCTTCAGCGGGAGCAATCGATGAAGCGCACGGTCCTGGGCGTTTGCCTTGCCTTCAACGTTCTGGCGGCGGCTGCCCCAACTACTGCCGCCGAGAGCCTTGTCGTCCAGCAGGCAAACGCGAAAAACGTTCTGTACGTCATCCAGGAACGAAGCCCGTTCCACATGCACTCCAGCACGCTCACAGCGACGACAGGCCGAACCACCGTGACCGAGATCGTCGCAATTGGCCCTGACCCCGTGCCCCTGAGTGCCAGACAGACAGGTTTCAGCAACCGCGCCTCGATCTACCAACTCGGAACAGCGCCCAACCTCGACCTGCGCCAGCAGGGCTCGGTCAATGTCGCACGCAGCCAGCAGATCGCGATGCCTTGATGAATAGTCGTACTTCACACCTACTGAAGCATGGCAAATTTTGCGGCCTCAGGTCTGGTGAAGATCGGCTTCGGAGGTTCTGAGAACGTATCAAGAGACCCTAGCAGCCCGACCGGCCGGCCTTCGAAAACGAATGGTGGCTTTGTGGAACGGGTCGTATCGGCAGAAGCTATGCGATCTGAAAGTTTCACGGGCGTCGCCGCTTCACGCTTCTCAGATCCGAGCAGCGTGTCTGCCGTCGAAGGTTTTGAATTACTCTGAAGCGTTTCGGCAGGCGGGACGATCGACCCAGTCCGCACGGGTTGCGCGACCGTGTTCGGAACTCCGATCAGTCCATGCACAGGAGATGACTTCTCTCGGGCGGCTGTCGGCGAAGGTACGATCTTACGGAGCCAAATTCCCCGCTGGTCACCCTGTCGAACGAGTTCCAGGACACCCGCCTCAATCGCCTCGCGTACGGCCGTCTGGACCGCCTCCTGAACGCTGGCTGAGACCTGGGCGTCAAGGACGCGGCCACCGAGAAGGCGGGTTACGCTAGCATTACCCCCAGCGGTCACGATCGGCCGTGAGGCGTTGATCGAGGTAAGCACGACACCGTCGCGCACGCGGACCAGACGCAAATTGATCGTGACAAGATCCTTGCTGTGGTTGATGCCACCACCATAGCCAGCAAACAGCACACTGCCGCTCGCAACCTGGGTGGGTGAGTCATAGGAAACCACGCCGCCGGTGACAATGTACTCGGCAAACTTCAGGGGATCGATCAAGTCCTTTGGATCACGCTTGAGGAAGGCGTAGGTGTCTTGGATGAGCTTGCGCTCGCGCAGCAGACTGTCGAGGTAGCCGCGCTCCACGACGTTGAACCAGCAGCCGTTGCCCGCCGTTTTCAGGGCATCCACTAAGATCGTTGATGAACCCTGTGTGATCGCCCGTGAGAATTCCGGGAAACCGACTTTGAAGGACGACTTATTCTGGCCGGTAAGGTCCTGGAAGTCGTAGACGGCAACGCTCAAAGGCGCAGACGGAGCTGGTGGCAGCGCTGCAAGCGCTTGACCCATATTGGTCAGGCTGCCGGTCACCGGGCGGATGCCGAACGAGCCGGTATAATCGTATCGTGCACAAGCCCCGAGACCGGAGGACAGTCCCAGGGCCAGCAAGCCGGCGGCCAACGCGCGTATGCGTTTCATACTGTTTGACCTCCGATGGTCGTCAGTGTTCTTATTCAACCCCATAGACCGTTAATCTCGAAGTAAGCTTAATTTATTATGAACTTCCATATAGACAGGTGAACAATCATGCTCGATGAAGATAGCCCTCCCAGAGGCGATCCCGACCTCATTAAGGCATGGTTAACTCATATGCCCAGATTGAAGTTCGTGACTATGCCGATCCGCCAGCTGGTCTCCTCCCCCTTGTTGGCTTTGTGGATTGGAAACGCTTCGGCGCAAGCTCCTGCAACAAACGATGTTGCAAGTTGCTCGCTCATCGCTGACCCAACTGCGCAGCGCTTATGTATCGAGAGCGCGCAGCAATCTCGGCCCGCCTCTACCTTTGATCCAACAGCACAAAAGCAGCGACAGGAGCGTCGTGCTCCCCAAGGACGCGACGCTATGAGCCCAGCGGCGAAGGCCACACCTACAACTAATACTGGCGTCAAGCCGCAGGGTGCATCTGAGCGCTCGACCTCGGACGCCTACCGCGATACGAAATGGCGCCTCCAGATACCTTAAATTTCTTGCTGGCAGCTATCCTTTTGATCGAGAACCACGCGGCTTGGCTGATCGTCGGCGGCTTCACGCACGCAGGTAATTGGCAGCTCAAACCAGATAGTTCGCGGGCTGTCTTCCACGGCGATGCGCCGAAAGAGAGGGGCGTATACGCCTACCTCGTAGACGGGGTGATATCTTACGTCGGCTCGGCTCAAATCGGGATTAGGGTACGCCTCCGGCGCTACGTTCTGGCAGATAACAAGCGCACTTCAATGAGGGTCCGCCAGGCGATCGAGTCGGAGTTGCGAGCCGGTCGAACGGTTGAGGTCTTCACCATCGTGCCCGAGCCAATCAACTACCGCGGGCTTCCGATCGACCCCGTGGTTGGCCTTGAGGAAGGCCTGATCCGCTTCGTGAAGCCGGAATGGAACCTGAGGGGGCTTGGACGGACCGGAAAGACGCTGCTGCCGCAGGTGGGCTCGATGCCTGATATCGATGCTGAATGATGCGCAGGGCGGGCCACTCGCTCAATGTCAGTTCTAGGTCGGTGACGCAGAGCACGCCGTTCGTGACGGTGAGGCCGTCGGCGACCCCTGCCTGCCGGTCCTCGACGAGGATCTCACGAGTGGCTTGCCGCGGCACGAATGCCGGGCCACGTTGAGGGGATAGCGCCGAACGATCGTCCAGCCAATGACGGGGCACGGGAAGCGGGTCCTGTGAAATTCAACCGCAATCGCTGGGCAGGTGAGATCCGGCGCGCTCGCATCGCCGCCATCCTCAAATGGCTGTCTATTGCCCTTGCCTGTGTTTGCCTCGGATTGGGTGTGATCCTGTTCGACGGCAATGGGATCTATGCCGGAGCAGCTGCGTTCGCAGGCGTTATCTGGTTTGTAGCTGATCCTTACAGCCGTGCGGATCGCTTGGCAGCCCGGATCGAGGTTTGGCTTTCTGGGCCGGTTTCTCGCTAAAATGCGAGGAACCCCACGTAGGCAATCTGGTCCGCGTCGTGGAGGTCTTAGCGCACCGCGATCCGCGGACCGTGCTCGGATATCGCCTAGGCTGCGCCGAGCCGCCTGGCCAGCGCCCAGCTAGCATCTACGCCCAGGCCATAGCCGGCCGCGAACGCATCAGCTGGCATCGGCTTACCGAATAGGTAGCCTTGCCCTTCCTGACAGCCCTCAGTGCGCAGGCAGGCATGCTCGGCCTCGGTCTCGATGCCTTCAGCAATGACCGACAGCCCGAACCCGAGCCCAAGCTGCAGGATCGCACGGACGATCGTCACGTCGTGATGCGAGGCGAGCATACCGGTCACGAACGAGCGGTCGATCTTCAGCCGCGTCAGTGGAAAGCGCTTCAGAAGGCTGAGTGAGGCGTAGCCTGTGCCATAATCGTCGAACGCAATGCCGACCCCACTCTCGCGCAGACTGTGCAACGTCGCGATCAGTTCGATCTCCTGGCGCAGCACGATATTCTCGGTGATCTCCAACTCCAGGGAGGCGGCGGGCAGTCCGGTGTCGCTCAAGGTGGCGCGGACCGTCTCGGTAAGGTCGCCTCTTTGAAACTGAGCGGTGCACAGGTTGATCCCCATACGGAAATCCAGTGCTCCCGCGGAACGCCATGCTTCTGCTTGGATACAAGCCGTGCGTAGAACCCAGTCGCCGACCTGAGCAGCGTAGCGACTGCTATCGAGCACGTCGATGAACGCAGCTGGTGAAAGCAGGCCGCGGTCAGGGTGCTGCCAGCGGATCAACGCTTCCGCTCCAACCAGGGCGCCATCGCTTAGGCGCACTTGCGGCTGGTAGAATAGCACGAACTCGCCACGCTCGACCGCCCGACCCAACTCGTCCCGGCAAACACGAGCACGCTGCGCCTGGTGTCGTAGGACCGGGCTGAACAGCCGATGGCAATGTCGGCCGTCGCTTTTGGCTTGGTACAGTGCGAGATCAGCGCACCCGAGGAGTTCACCGGCATTGTTGCCATGCGAAGGCGCCATGGCGATGCCAAGGCTCGCGCTCAGTCTGAGCGCCTGTCCGTCATACTCGACCGCTTCAGCGACGGCTGCGATGATGGTACCCGCCACCTCGGCAGCGCGGAGCGGATCGCCGATATCGGGTAGGAGGACAACGAACTCGTCGCCGCCAAGCCGGGAAACCGTATCGATCGGACGGACACAGGCGAGGATACGGGTCGCCATCACTCTGAGGACAGAGTCGCCGGCACCATGGCCGTAGCTGTCGTTGACCTCCTTGAAGCCGTCCAAATCGAGCATCAGCACGGATACAGGTCTGCCCACGGTGGCGATCTCATCCAGCCGCTCGCGTAAGACGGAGCGGTTGGGCAGTTCGGTCAGTGGATCGAGATGTGCAAGGCGGAACAAGCGCTCCTCGTTGGCGCGTCGCTCGCGGATATCACGCACGATCGAACCGAAAGCCGCTCGCCCCTCCTCCTGCCACTTCGACAGCGACAGCTCGATTGGGAATTCGGTCCCGTCCTTATGACGGGCTGGCAGCTCGATGGTCTTGCCAACAAGCCTAGGTTTGCCCCCGTTGGCGACCCGGTGCAGGCCGCCACCATGCCCCCCGCGCATGCGCTCGGGGACGATCAGGTCGATCGACTGTCCGATCGCCTCTGTGCTCCCATGGCCGAATATCTGTTCGGCGGCAGCATTCCAGAAAGTGATGCGACCGCTGGCGTCAGCACAGATAATGCCGTCTGGCGAGGTCGATGCGATCTGCTCGAAACGTGATTGGCTTGCACGCTGAGCAACCTCCAACCGGCGCAACTCCATGCGGTCGACGGTGAGGTCAGCGAGTTGGCGTAGTGTCTCTCGATCGGCGTCGGAGAAGGTGTTGCGTGTCCGTGTATCTGCTAGACAGAGCGTGCCGATGGCATGTCCCGCGGGTGTGCGCAGTGGAATGCCAGCGTAGAAGCGGATCTGCGATGGCCCTGTAACGAAGGGATTGTCGTGGAAGCGTGGATCAAGGGTGGCGTCGAGGACAACAAGAGCCTCGGTCTGCATGATGGTATGCGAGCAAATCGCGATTTCGCGGTCGGTCTCGCATGAGGCGACGCCCACCTTGGCATGGAACACCTGCCTATCGCGATCGATCAGGGAGACAACAGCGATCGGCACTTCGAACAACCGCGCAGCTAGGGCAACGATCTGCGTGAAGCCTGGCGCCGGGGCGGAATTGACAAGGTCATATTCAGCGAGTGCAGCGACTCGTGCGTCTTCAACGATAAGGCTTGGAGTAGGTCTCACGATCACAACCAGTAGTTTTCTTAATATGAGAACCTACGGATGGGTTGTTAACATCCCACTTATCAAAGGCGCCTTTGGGTTATAGCTGAAAATCGCAACCCACCACCTCATACCGCCGTCATATGTCGCACCACCCACTCGTCCGCCGTCAGTTCCAGGCCGGTAACGCAGGGCACGCCGTTCATGACGACGCCGAAGCCATCGGCGAGTGGGGCAAGCGACTGCCCTCCTACCCCCAGCCCTGTCAGTCCCTGATTTCGCGAAGCGCCCGCAAATGCTCGCCGGCCCGGTTCGTCTCGGCATCGTGCGCCCTGATCCAGGCATCGGCGTCGTCGGACGGGTCTGCACGGATCGCGTTCATCAGACCGGATAGGCATAGCTGCGCCCGGCCTAGATGGTGGAGCACGGCAAGCCGCTCGGCTTCGACGCGCGGGATCAGACCAACGTCAGCGTAGGGCAGATAGTCGGAAATCAGACACAAAAGGGTCTAGGACATATGTCTTGATTAGATCGCGGATGGAACGTCCGCTTCCGGATCGAAGACCAAGGTCCGGTAGCCACCCTTCTCGGACCTTGCTGCATGCAGCCGTACGCGTCGGGAAAACGGTCGTTTCTCCGACGCTTCCAGCATCGCGTTCGATAATGTTGCGACCGGGCCAAGGCAGAGGTCGGCAACAAAGCGCACAACGTAGAAGTGGCGCGCTCCGCTGTTTGCTTCAGCGACCGCCAGAGCGCGAGTCTGACGAGCGATGACCACAGCGTGAGCCGTCAGACGCTTTGTCACTGTCGTGCTGGCAGCTCTGGGCCAGAGCCGTGCCGGCCGTGAGTAGGGTAAGGGCGATGGCGAGGGTGATTTTTTTCATGGCGTCCTCCCGGCGGCGAGCTGTTGCTGCCATGCTGACATCCTAAGGATGCGCATCATCCCTATCTGTAGTTTAGATATCACACTGAGGTTATATCCAGATCGGCACCTCTGCGAACGGTAGACCGCGCTTCTCCTCCATGCTGATTTCCCGATCAACAAAGAGGAGGAAACGCTATGAAGACAACGATTATCCTGACCGATCTATTGCTTTCGACAGTCGGTGTTGAAGCCCGTGGGGGAGGTGGCTATGGCATGAGTGGCACCGGATCCAGCAGCAGTAGCCACTCGGTATCCGGCTACACGCGGTCTAACGGCACCTACGTTGCGCCTCATCATTCGACGAACCCGAACGGGACGCAGCTCGACAACTACGGCACCCGCGGCAACGTCAATTCCTACACGGGCGCGACCGGCACCCATGGTGCGGATCACTGACGCTCTATGCTGCGATCTGGAACATGCGCATCCGCTGCTGCCTGGCTTAGGCTGGCAGCTGTAGGATGCATTCTCGCTAGTTCGCCGTTCGGTGCGGCGAGTCGCGAATTCAGGGAACCGGACGAGCGCAGTCTCGACCGTCACGGCCACTATCACAGCCGCGATGGCTCTACCGTCCACCAGCCAGCACATACCCGTGACGGGTCGAAGCACGAAGGAGCCTCGGCCCGCTGTGTAATGATACCTGGAGCTTCAGCCACACTCATCGCAGGACATGCTCACGGCACGGCGGAGTGGCGAGTTGGGTTAGGTAAGAGGAGCAGCGGTGGAAATCTGGCCCTTGGTACCCGCTCGTCATGTCCGCAACGTCTGGGAAGCAATCATACCGATGCGCGCGCAGAGATGGTATGAGCGTCCGCCAAGGACGCGCGCCATGCCTAGGAACGAAGTTTTTCGACACGAGCAGCACCGTGTCGCGGTCGGAATGGTACTGGCTGTGATCGTTACGGCCATCATGCTGAGTCTCGCCGCTTTCTGGGACCCTGAGAAGACCCTCATGGTGCCCGTTGCTGAGCGTTTGCAGACTGCCTTGCGCGCGGATGTGTTCGTCATCGGCTGGCTTGCCGCCGCAATCGCGAATGTGGCACGGCTAAGGTTTTTTTCGATTGAGGACATTGCAGGAAGCAGCGCCGGATCAGGATCTCAATCAGTGCGGGATGCCGTTGCGATCCTACAGAACACGGCGGAACAGGTCGTTTTAGCCGTCCTGACGCACTTGGTCTTCGCCGCCGTCGTAGGCCACCCTACGGCGATCCTAATGACGCTTGCTGCCATGTTCTGCGTAGGGCGCACGTTATTTTGGGTCGGGTACAAACGTGGTGCTAGAGGGCGTGCGCTTGGCTTTGCCCTCACGTTCTATCCGACGGTTACGGCGCTCGGTACTTCGGCAGCCATGCTTCTGCTAGGAAGGTCCGGCTAGAGATGAGGATAGCCCTAGCAGAAGGTCTCTGGCGCTAGATTTTTACTACTAGATCTTTAGCCCCTTGTTGCAAACCGAGTAGTACCCGCCGCCCTTCTCGATCCATTTCATGCCGCCGTTGTTTGCGCCACCGGCAGTAGCCTTGTTAGCGTTGTACTGATCCAAGCAAGTGTGCATCCGACCCTTACCGGCCGACTCGCTCACGTACTTCGGATTGACCGCTCTCGGGAACACAGCAGACCCCGTCACCGAAGACCGCGGTGTCGGTGCCGATCTCGTTGCTGTTGTGGTGGGCGCCGGAGCCGGGGCTGCGGGCGAAGCTGCGTTCGGTGAGAATGGGTTCGCGGTGGGGGTTGTGGACGTGTCAGCCGGTGCCGCGCACTCAGCCTTCTGGAAGTCGTTCCATTTCTGCCCGTTCAGTGTGCCAGCCTGCTTGGCGGCTTGGTACTTCACGGAACAGTCCTTGGCGGATAGCGCCAAAGCTGGCAAGGCTAGCATGGCCACACCAAAGGCAAGCGATGACATTGATTGTGCGAAACGAGACATGAGGAAGTCTCCAGGCCGAGTCATGTACGGCTGATGTTGCTCCAAGATGGCCTGCCCCGGCTGATACGGCAACGGCGGCTCGCTACACCCTGGCAGACACGGCCAATCCAGCTTCAGTGCGTGTGGTGTGAGTCCCCTCGAATGGTGGGCTTTCGCTGGTCCCGTTGTGGGCAACGTGTGGCCCTTTGTGGCCCGCCCGGTCAGGGCTGTCCCATCTCCGCGGCAAGGCCACAGGCGTGCACGGTAAGGTACGGCAGCGACACGGCAAGGAGCACGGTAGCAGGAGGGGTATCACACCATACGCACTGAAGCTGCTGGCGGGTGCCATGTTGTCGAGGAAGGCACGCCTCGCTACAGCGCGCCATGGACAAGCTTGACGCCCTCCTAGACCGTCTCAAGGCCCATCAGCGGGCAATGATCCTAGCCGCCGCCGAACACGACACATTGCCGGCCGCGAGCGTCCTGAGGCAGATCGCAGAGCTTGAGAACGCCATCGCGGCGGTTGAAGCGGTGGCCGACGAGGAACGGGGTCGGCGGCGACGGTAGAGCCGACGACGTATCGCTCATCCTTCAGCAACTTGTCTGGTGCACTGCGATAGGCGCGGCATCAGCGGCCAGCCGATCTGCCCGATCCGCTGTGGCGGTCCTGTATGCCCCTTCATACAGGGCCGCCTACTACATTCCAGCCGACAAGCCGCCCTCGGGCCTTCACGACCCGACGTCGTGCGCACACGGGCTGACAGGGCAAGAGTCAAGCTTGTGGGGATCTGGCACCTGCGCTAGCTCAACCTGTCAGCCGCTGACTAGGAGTAACGGGGGAGTATATGGGGTAAGGTGTCAGCCGCTGATTGGCAAGGGCGTTACCTTAATGCCCCCGGTAATCGTATATTCCTGCCGGAACTCATTTGGCGGGCTCGACAAGGTCCATTCTGGAAGGGCCAGAGGACTGCTGTTCCGCTGGCGCCTGAGGATCTTTGCCAGGAGCGTAAGTCGTAGCCGCAGAAGGAACAGGCCGGGTCTTGTTCTCCGCAGTCGAGTTACCACCAGGGTCGGCAGCATCCTTCGACGCTGACCCTTCCCAAGGCACCGGGGCTTGGCTCCAACCGTCCTGAGCGCTTCGGTTCTTATCCCCCATTGCGTCGATACCCTTGATCTCACCGGGCTTTGTCTGGGCGGACGCTCCTGGCGCTAGCATCAGCACGGCGCAAACGGCCAAACCGGCTCTGCCAATGAATGAGAAGCGAAGCATAATAGAATACCGATTTTCTTTAATTATCTAGGACAACAAATCCAGCAAGCCGATGTTCCTGCGGCATATCAAAATGCCGATTGCGATTTTTATAAACTTAGGATTGTGATGCTATCCGCCATACATGAACGTTCTTATGAACAAATCACGGAACGGTTCGTCACCGCCGCGCTTGTTCTCTCAGCGCGTTCGGAGGGGTGCGATGGAGGTGTTTCAGGTCAGGCAGCGTGCGACCGGAGCCATCCTTTGGACCAGCTCGGCCTCGGATGAGATCGCAGCCCTCGACGCGATGGCGCACGAGGCGGGGTACTATAATCACTCAGCATCCCGCAGACCGTTAGCGGCGGCGGATTGGCCGTCGAAGTGGTGATGGTTTGAAGCCTTCCCTGTGATCGCTCAGCCGATTTGGATACCCACTACCATCAGCCTGTAGGGGTTGTCGTACTGATAGGGAGCGTCTCGACTATGATCGACTCAAAGCGGCACGAGACCGATCCCGCTGAAACGCCGCCTGGCGAGCGATCCTACGAAGATTTCCCCGCGACCGGCAGGCCGCAGGGTTCGCTGTCGCCCGGCGCTACGGAGCCCAGCGATATTGAGGTGCCGCGCAATGACGAAGGAGCCACGGGGCACGAGGCGTTCGATAAGGCGCGAGCTGAAACGCAGCAGCGGAAATGAACGCCCACCAAGCGCCGATTGGCCAGCTATGGAGCAGGCATCAACCATTCCACGGCATCAGTCCTGACCACCCTACTGACTGCCACGCATCGCTCTGCCAGGGGTGCCGCTAGCTTGCCGTACGGCTTCGCTAGCCGTTATCGACTGCTTCGCTGACTGTCGCCCCTCCCAACCACGCGATCGCCGCCTCGAGCGATTTGAAGGGATGTGTCACGCCTTCGAAAGGAGGTGGTCGTTGATCCGAAGGAACGGCGTCGAGCAGCTCGGCCTGCCACCCGCTTACGCCGCCGCCCGCGGTGATGTTTCGAACGAGGCCACCGACGATTTTCCCATCGAGCGCAAGGTCATAACTACCGGGTGCAAGCCGGTGGAGGGTGTACGTCACCGTTGGTGTTCCTCAAACGCTTGCCGAGCAAAACCGTATCGACCGCCGATAACGAGACGCTGCAGACCTTCGCCGTCAATAGCTCGTTGGTCCTACGAGCACAGGAGAGGTTGGGGGGATTTGTGAGCTGGCAGAGTATGAAAAGCGCGCCTCGGGACGGGCAACGGTTCGTTGCCGGCCTATGGATCGAGAAGGGCGCCGCCGCTCAGTTCGAAATGCACATCATCCGCGCCGACATGCGTGGCAAGGGCGTCCACCCGGAAGATGACCGGGGGTCGTCATGGAACGACTACACACACTGGATGCCGCTGCCCATACCTGCCAGATCGGGCACCTCGGATCGTCCGGCGTTGGGCGGAAAGAGTGTAACCCCTCCCATGATGCATCGAGCTTATGGTGTTGGCTGAATATGAGCCCCGGGCCAGCGATTGCCTGGAACGCCGTCGATGATCGCAGCCTTGCCGGCATCAAACTGGCTCACATAGATCCTGGTCCTCTTCGTCGAACACATGTTCGATCACGCTGTACGGCGGACCTGTGAACCATCCGATCGCTTCAGCCTCGTGTCCGGATACCAGCCGGGTCGTGACCGGCTCGCCAGGCTCTTTGCTGGCGATCGTCGCTTCATCCACCTGGATCGCGAGCACCGTGCGTATGCCGATGTCGGTGCAGCGGTAGCGCCGGCCGGAACATGTGAACTCTGATCCAATCCTGAAATCTGACAGATCCATCGGCGTCTCCTTCGCCCTGGCATCTATCATGAAGCAGTTTTTGGCTTGCTCGCCACCCGATGGAGGTGGTGTGACAGGACAAAATGGAGTGCTTGTCGATGCGGCATCAGAAACATGGTTCAGGTGCTGTCGCGTAGTCGCGCGTCCGTGGTGGGCAGGCTGATCAGCGCAAAACCGGCATTCCATTGCTGAAGCAAACTCGACTTCACACCCCCGTGACGGCAGCGACATGGTTCAGTAACCAGATCGCCACATGCCGATCATGGTGCAGCGGTAGACATCTCCGCTTCTGCGATGAACCGGAGCATGAGCATGGTACTCGCCGACCTCGATAAGCGTGCCGAGCTGACTGTCTGGCCGTCCGGCGCGCCGGCTCATACTGCACGCGGGCAGGCGTTCTCCACACTGCGCGAAGCCCTTGTAGCTGCGGCCGAAAGCATCCAGGCCGACGACGCACAGCCCTGGATCATCACCGAGGACGGCGACATCCTATCGCCGCGCTGGATTAGGGCAAACACAGGTCCATCCCGTTTGCAGTAGGCCGTCTGAAAAAGAGGCCATAAGCCGGCGTCGGCGGTTCCTGTTCCCCGCAGCACCGACCTTCACGCGATCACCCGGCTCGAGGCTTCACGGGTACGATGCAGGGAACTAGCCCGCGCCAGACCTGTCATCATGTGCTCTCTGTACCGGGCTGCCTGTCGGCGTTCGCGACCGCCGCCGGCGCACATGCGTCGAGAGGCGGACGCTGTAGCATGCCTTAGAAGGCAATCGTCCTCTAAGATGCAGCACGACCCGACCAACTCGCCGAAGCGCGCGCCGTTGGCTTGGCTATGCGCAGCACCACGGTGAGGAACTCAAGGGCGCTCAGAGCATGGTTTTGGGCAGTCGCGAGAAGCTCTACGTGATGGGGGACCAGCGTCGGCTCTCGTCGGGCAATGTCCTCGACGGCGCACACGACCAGCCGGACCGCATCGAGGGCGTCGTACAAGCCAGGCGTGTCCTTTGCCGCGTTCGCTCTGATCGTGAGCAAGTGAGCCTCGGCGTTGCGCGGAGCTGCGCCCTCCGACCCGCCAAGTCGAGCAGCGGCACGGATCGCGTCGGCCAATCCACCGACTGATGGCGCGAAGCAGGCCGGCAACCCTGTGTTGGTGAGAAGGTCGTCGTCGTTCGTTATACCGTTCGCCTGCATGTCATCACCGCATAGCTCGCACCGGCTCCGCCACCCGCGCGGATGTTCGTAACCCACTGGCGTGAGAGCGACCCTGCCGTTCCGGCAGCTTCTTTGACGGTGCCTCTGGCTCTGTTTTCCCCGAACTTAACACCCTTTTATCCGTGGGGTGCATTGGTTTGCACCCACCCCCCTCGCCCGGGAGGCGACGTCCCCGTCGCATCCATGCCTGCCATTCCCGGCTGATGATGCGCAGCAGGTTTGGCTCGTTCTTCCGCCCCTGATGCCGACGCTCCTGAATGGTTAGCAGGCCATCGCCTTCGGCGAGGCGGATCGCAGCCTGGGCCAGCCGTCGGCACACACCAGCACGCGCTGCGATGGCGTCGATGCAGAGGCCGCACACGCCTTTGCCGGCTACCTCGTCGCCGACGATGCGCAGCACGGCGAGTTGCCCGGTCGTGAACCTGCTGGCGAGGGCCGGCGGCATCGGGCCAGAGCAGGCCAGCAACCGGCGACGGTCTCGCGAGGCTGATCTATCAGGCGAGACGGCCGCCCGCCGAGGTGGGAACAGACTCGCACGGCCGGCGGGGATGCCAACGGGCCGGATACCCTCTCGGATCGCGCTGCGACGCCCGTGGAGGCGTTCGGCAAGCGCCTGGGCCTCCGTGTCGCCCAAGGCACCGGACCCGTGCCCCTGCCACACCTGGCGCGATAGCTCGTCCATCTGCGCAAGCGTCCGCGCGCTGTCGATCGCGGCGGCCATAGTCGCGTGAAACATCACTCACAGCCCTGCTCGGGCCGCGTCAAAGCAGGGGGCTCGGCGTGAACCGTCCCCGGCAAAAGGCAAAGCGCCATCGTTTCGGGAAGCGATCCCGATTGACTCCGGTGCGGAGCTATGATGTCTGGGG
>NZ_VRUU01000092.1 GCF_008039875.1 Methylobacterium sp. WL119
GGGGCCGGCGCCGAGCCGCGGCGGCGGGCGCGGGCGGCGCCGAACAGCCGCACCCGCTCCACGAGGTCGGCGCGGAAGGCGTCGGAGGTGGTGACGCCGCGGTTGCTCTCGGGCTTGGCGAGATAGTCGACCGCGCCGAGGGCGAGGCACTTGAGCGAGATGTCGGCGTTGCGCGTCGTCAGCGTCGACATCATCACGACCTGCACGGTCGGGCTGGCCGCGAGCATGCGCGGCAGCGCCTCGGTGCCGTCGAGCTCGGGCATGTCGATGTCGAGCAGCACCACGTCCGGATCGTGCCGCGTCATCATCTCCACGGCGATGCGGCCGTTCGAGGCGGTGCCGACGACGGTGAAGCCGGCCTCGCCGATCCAGCGCGCGACGAGCCCGCGCACCACGGCCGAGTCGTCGGCGATCAGCACCTTGATCGGCACGGACGCGGTCGCCCACGGCTTGGGCGCGAGGCTCGGGTTGGCGGCCAGCATGGGTTCGGCATCCCAATGACGATGGGGGAGTGGGGGTCGTTCGACGTCGCGGTCCAGCCGGCTCGACCGAGCCGACGCGGGCAGCCGGATCGGGCCTGCGTCAGGCCGCGGCCTGGACGACGCCGACCTGCTCGAGCTTGGCCGTCAGGATGTCGCGGTCGAACGGCTTCATGATGTACTCGTCCGCGCCCGCCCGGAGGGCCCGGGCGATGGCGCCGACGTCGTTCTCGGTCGTGCAGAACAGGATCTTCGGGCCGTTGCCGTCGGGCCGCTGGCGCAGGGCCTGGAGGAAGGCGTAGCCGTCCATGTTCGGCATGTTCCAGTCGAGCAGGATGACCTGGGGCATCGCCTCGGCGCAGCGCAGCAGGGCGTCGCTGCCGTCCTCGGCTTCCGAGACGTCGAAGCCGAGCGTCTCGATGATCCGCCGCGCCACCTTCCGGATCACGGCGGAATCGTCGACCACGAGGCAGGTGCGGGTTTCGGCTGAAGCGATGGTCACGGCGTCTTGCCCTCTCGGCTCTTTGCTGTCGGCGACGTCACGCTGCGGTCGCGCCGGCGCGTTCGGACGCGAAGACCAGCAGCGCGTTGACGTCGAGGATGACGAGCAGCCGGCCGTCGAGGCGATGGACGCCGAGGGCGAGGTCGCGCCAGCGGGCATCCAGGTTGATCGGCACCGGCTCGTGCGTCTCGACGCCGAGCTTCAGCACCTCGCCGACGCCGTCGACCACGAGGGCGAAGGTCTCGCCGCCCTGCTCCAGGCCGATCGCCATGCGCGCCGCACCTTCGGCCGCCGGAAGGCCGAGCCTGCGGCGCAGGCAGATCGCGGTGACGACGCGTCCGCGCAGGTTCAGCAGGCCGACGATCTCGGGCGGGCTCAACGGCACCGGCGTGACGCCGGCCGGGATGAACACGTCGTGCACCCGGTCGATGGCGAGCCCGAACATCGTGTCGCCGACGAAGACGGTCACGAAGTCCTGGGTCGTTCCCGCCTCCGTGGCGTTGCTGTTGGCAGCCTGCATGGTGGTGTCTCCCCGGCGTCGCGGCGCCGTCAAACCAGGATGGTCGGTTCGCGCCGGGATCGGCGCGGCACCGTCGGGACGGGCCGGTCTCAGGCGGCGTGGGCGCGGAGCGCCGCGTTCGGCGCGGCATCGAGCTCGGCGAGCGCCGCGACGAGGCCGCTGCGGTCGAACTTCGCCACGAGGTCGCTGATTGCGAGGGTGCGGGCCCGCTCGACCGCATCGGCCCCGATGGTGCCGGTGAGGCCGATCACGGGCAGGCCGGCGACCCGCGGGTCGCCCGCCCGCATCGCGCCGACGAGATCGAAGCCGCTGCGGCCCGGCATCTCCAGATCGGTCACCACGACGCTGATCCGCGCATCCGCCTGGAGGATGGCGAGCGCCTCCTCGGCACCGGGCGCCGTGACGACGCGGTAGCCGGCGGCCTTCAGCACCGGGCTCAGCATGTCGCGGAAGAAGGCCGAATCGTCCACGAGCAGCAGCGTGGCGGTCTTCGCCGAGGCCGCCTTCGCGCCGCGCGCCCAGTCGTCGTAGGCCAGCGGCAGGAAGTGGGCGATGTTGATGATGTCGGTGGCGCGGCCGCGCAGCACCGCCGACCCGATCAGGTCCGAACGCTCGGCCGCGATCTCGATGTCGAGGCGCTCCTCGACGATGTCGACGATCTCGTCGACCACGAGGCCCATCGCCCGGTCGCCGTCGGAGAACACCACCAGCGCCTGCGTCCCCTCGGTGCGGATCGCGATGGCCTCGTCGGCCGGGACCAGCGGCATCAGCCGGCCGCGATACTGGATCAGCGGACGGCCGCCGAGCCATTCGACCTTGCCGGCGTCGATCTCCTCCAGCCGCGTGACGAGCGACAGCGGAACCGCCTTGAAGCTGCCGGCGCCGCCCTTAAACACGAGGAGCGTGGTCTTCGGGTCGCCGAGCTCGGCCGCCTCGGCCTCGGCCTCGATCGGGCCGCCGCCCTGCGCGCCCTGGCTGACCTGCCGCGCGATGCCGTTCGGGTCGACGATCAGCACCACGGCGCCGTCGCCGAGGATGGTGTTGCCGGCGAACAGCGGGATGTGGCGCAGCTTCGAGGACATCGGCTTCACGACGATCTCCTCCGTATGGAAGACCTCGTCGACGAGGATGCCGAAGCGCTGGCGCCCGACCTGGGCCACCACCACGAAGCCGGTCTCGGTCCCGGTGTCGTCCTGGCCGAGCAGGCCCTTGAGGGTCACGATCGGCAGCAGCCGCTCGCGAAGGCGCAGCACCGGCGCGTCGTTGATGCGCTCGATCCGCTGCGGCGCGGTGGCGTCGACCCGCACCAGCTCGAGCACCGCGAGCTGCGGCACCGCGAAGCGGCTCTCGCCGGCCCGGACGATGAGGGCGGCGACGATCGCCAGCGTCAGCGGGATCTTGATGGTGAAGGTGGTGCCGACGCCCTTCTGCGTGGCGATGTCGATCACGCCGCCGATGGTCTCGATGTTGGTCTTCACCACGTCCATGCCGACGCCGCGGCCGGACACGGAGGTGACGGCGGCCGCGGTGGAGAACCCGGCGTCGAAGATGAACTTGGCGACCTGCGCGTCGGTCATGCGCTCGACGTCGGCCTGGGTCGCGATCCCGCGCTCCACGGCCTTCTTCCGGATCGCGACGAGATCGAGGCCCTTGCCGTCGTCGGCGATCTCGATCGTGATGGTCCCGCCCTCATGGTAGGCCGAGAGGCGGATCGAGCCGCGGGCCGGCTTGCCGGCCGAGATCCGCTGCATGGTCGATTCGAGGCCGTGGTCGGCCGAGTTCCGGACCATGTGGGTCAGCGGGTCCTTGATGACCTCGAGGACCTGCCGGTCGAGCTCGGTCTCGGCGCCGAGCATCACCAGGTCGATCTGCTTGCCGAGCTCGCTCGACAGGTCGCGCACCACCCGCGGCAGCTTCTGCCAGGCGTTGCCGATCGGCTGCATGCGCGTCTTCATGACGCCTTCCTGCAGCTCGGCCGTGACATGGGAGAGCCGCTGCAGCGGGACCTTGTAGCTCGAATCCTCGTGCTTGCGCGCGATCTCGAGGAGCTGGTTGCGGGTCAGCACCAGCTCGGACACCATCGTCATCAGGTGCTCGAGGGTGTCGACGTTCACCCGGATGGTCTGCATCTTGGCCAGGCCGCCCTCGGGGGCCTCGGCGGGCGCATCGCCCGACACCGGGGCCTTCGCGACCGGGGCCGGAGCTTCCTGCACGGGGGCCGCCGGTGCCTGTGCGATCGGAGCCGGGGCGACCGGTGCCTGAGCGATCGGCGCCGGCTCGGGCATCCAGGCGGAGGGGGCATCGTCGGGGCCGGGGGCCGCGAGGAACGCGGCTTCGAGGTCCTCGAGCGAGACCTCGCCGGGCTTGCTCTCGCGCACGACGATCTCGGGCAGCTTCGGCTCCGGAGTCTTGGGCTCCGGGAGCTTGGGCTCGGCGATCTTGGGCTCGGGAGCTGCGGCGGCCTCGGGCGTGCCGAGCGACATGCGCTCCAGCGCCTCGATCAGGTCTGCGTCGCTGCCCGCGGGCTCGGTCCCAGTGGCTTCAAGGTCGGCGAGGATGAGCTTCAGGCGATCGAGCGTCGCGAGGATCAGGCTGACGGCCGGGCTGGTCACCGCGAGACCGTCGCGGAAGCGACCCATCAGGGTCTCGGCGGCATGCGCCAGCGCTTCCAGCCGCGGCAGGCCGAGGAAGCCGCAGGTTCCCTTGATGGTGTGCACGAGGCGGAAGATATTCCGGAGGATCGTCTCGTTGTTCGGATCCTGCTCGAACCGGACGAGTTCCGTGTCGACGGTGTCGAGATGCTCGCCGCTCTCAGTCAGAAACTCGCGCAGAAGGTCGTCCATCGGCGGTACTCGGATCACGTCTGCACGCACGTTCGTGCAGACGCATCCTGGCGCGCGAGCGGTTAGGGAAGCGTTTCCTCGGACCCGTTTTTTCGTGCGATGGCGTCGTGTCGGCCTGCGTTACAGCGACTTGCCGTCGTGCCAGACGCAGTTCGAGGCGAGGATCGCAAGATTCACGTCCGATTTTTGCGGTTGCGGTAGGGTTTTACCGTCCATCGCGAGATCGATCTTGATCTCCACCTGGCCCTTCGACTCGTTGGACCGCCGGGAGAAGTAGCAGTACTGCTGGTAGGGCTGTTCGGCGCTGTCCTTGAAGTTCCAGCCGGTCACGATCTGCCCGTCGAGATAGGGCACCTGCTTGAACACGGTGAAGGTGGTGTTGACGATCGCCTTCGAAGCCGGCGCCGCGTCGGCCCCGAGCTGCGCCTTCGTCGGCGTCGGGGCGCCGGCGGCCTTCGGCAGCCCGCCTTCGAGCTTCAGCACGTTGTCGGTCAGCGTCACCTCGCCCTTGGTCTTGAGCGTGACGTCGGAGAGCGCCGCCTGCATCGCGGCGGCGATCTTCTCGGCGGCGGTGTCGAACTGGTTCATCGTGGCCCAGCCGTAGGCCGCCGCGCCGATGCCGATGCCGGCCAGCGCGGTGAAGATCCCCGCGCCGGCCGCCCGGAACAGGAAGGCGCGGGCGAAGACGATGCGGGATTCCGCCCGCAGCCGGCCGTTGACCTGCTGCGCGAGCGCGATGTTCTCCGGCGACCCCTGCGCGACGTAGCTCATGCGCCCGCTCCCGCGCTGGCGGCCGGAAGGTTCGGCTGGTTCGCGGCCGCGATCCCCGGGGCGATCCCCGTGGCCGGGCGGTTGATCGGGATCACCGCGCCCGTCGCCGCCTCGCGGTTCTGCCGCGGCAGCACCGGCTCGAGGTTCTGCTTCAGCGCCTCGGTGATCGATTCCAGCATGTAGGGGGTCGCCTCCGGGTTCACGGCGGCGCCGAGGTCGTCCTCGTCCATGAAGGTCTTGCGCACCGAGACAGCGCAGAGCGCCAGGATCGTCGAGGCGAAGGCGGCGCAGAGGGCCGGCAGGAACACGAAGATGCGCAGGAAGGCGTGCACCTGCTGCTCGGACACGTCGATCGGGTCGACGCCGTAGACCATCGCCGTGAAGGAGTGCAGCTGCGAGCGGTTCACGGCGTTGCGGTAGGCCTGCTCGGCGTCTGCGACCTTGCGCTCGGCGGCGCCGCGGTCGAGCTGCGCACGGGCCTTGCGCGCCTCTTCCAGGTCTTTGGTCAGCACGCCGCGATCGGCGGAGGCCTTGGCGACGCTCGACGAGAGCGTGGCGGTGCGCGGGTCGGTGACGCATTTCAGGTTCTGGTAGCGCACGCCGCGGCTGTTGGTGCCGAACACCTTCTCGCAGCGCTGCGCCGGCAGCGCCGAGAGCTGCGCCGCGTTGTCGGCGGCGCGCTTCTCGATCTGGTCGAGCTCGGTCGTGTACTGTGCGACCCGGGCGTCGGCCGAGGCGATGCGGTTGTCGATGGTGCTCCGATCGGCCTGCGCGTCCTTGAGCGCGGTCTTGGTCTTGGAGGCCTCCATCAGGCGGGGATGGAACATCATCTCGCCGAGCTGCGAGACCGACTTCGTCGTCACGCCGGCGGCGAAGATGATGCCAACGACCGCGAGCGCCCGAATGAAGTACGAGCGCTGCGTCCGCGCCAGGATACCCAGCGGCACGCGGCACAGCTCGACCGCGGCGTAGACCAGCGGCGCCAGCAGCATGAAGTAGAAGGCGTGGTTGTCGCCGTCGCTGTAGACCGCCGCGAACAGCCAGGCGCCCCAGAGCGAGGCGCCGATGACCATGAACTCGACGAGGTAGGCGATCGCGACGTAGCCCCACTTGATGCGATAGCCCTTCTCGACATGGCGCTCGTGCGTCCACCTGTCGGACTCGATGGCCCAGGCACGGCGCTCGCGCTGGACCTCCCGGCTCGGGGGCATCTTTCGCATGGGGCTCTCTAAGCTCGGATCGTATGCGACGCGCGGTTGAGCGTAACCGTTCGTTAATCGTTTTCGCTAAGCGGGCATTGTGCCGAATTTGGGCCGCATGGCGGCCATCCACCGGAACCGCATCCGGGGTGGCGCAAATGCCTCACTTCGAAATCGCGAATTCGGGCGGGGCGGCCGTCCAATCGCGCCGCGGCGGCGTTTCGAGGTTGCTCGCGCGACGCCCACCTCGCATGATCGCGGCGACCCAAAGCAGCGCCACCCGACCAAGAGGTTCGAACCGACCGCCGATGCCCGACGTCCATGCCGGCTCCTACAAGGAAGCGATCCTGTTCCTCGTCACCGCGGGCGTGGTGGTGCCGCTGTTCCATCGGCTGCGCATCAGCCCGGTGCTGGGCTTCATCGGCGCCGGCGCGCTCCTCGGGCCGTTCGGGCTCGGCCGCTTCGCCGACCAGTTCCACTGGGTCTCGCTGTTCACGATCGGCAACCGCACCGAGATCGCGCATCTGGCCGAGTTCGGCGTGATCTTCCTGATGTTCATGATCGGCGTCGAGCTGTCCTGGGAGCGGCTGCGCACGCTGCGGCGCCTGGTTTTCGGCCTCGGCTCGATCCAGGTGATCTGCTCGGCCCTGGTGATCGGCTCGATCCTGTTCGGGCTGAAGGTACCGCTGGCGGGCGCGGTGATCGTCGGCATCGCGCTGGCGCTGTCCTCCACCGCCGTGGTGCTGCCGGTGCTGGCCGAGCAGCGGCGGCTCAACACGCCGGCCGGGCGCGCGAGCTTCGCGGTGCTGCTGTTCCAGGACCTTGCCGTGGCGCCGGTCCTGTTCGCGATCGCGGTGTCGGGCCGCAGCGACGGCGCCGACATGGGCGGCGCGCTGGCTCTGGCTCTGGCCCAGGCGGCGATCGCTTTGGTGCTGATCGTGGTCGCCGGCCGCCTCGCGCTTCGGCCGCTGTTCCACCTCGTGGCGCGCACGAAGTCGGCCGAGCTGTTCATGGCGGCCTGCCTGCTCGTCATCGTCGCGACCGCCCTGACGGCGGCCGCCTCGGGCCTGTCGATGACGCTGGGCGCCTTCGTCGCCGGGCTGCTGCTCGCCGAGACCGAGTACCGCCGGGCGATCGAGGCCACGATCGATCCGTTCAAGGGGCTCCTGCTCGGGGTGTTCTTCGTCTCCGTGGGGATGAACCTCGATCCCGCGCAGCTGCTGGCGGCGCCCGGCGCGATCCTCGGGCTCGCCTTCGCGCTGCTGTTCATCAAGGCGGCGGTCGTGGTGATGGCGGCGCCCGCGCTCAAGCTCTCCCGCGCCGTCGCCCTGGAGACCGCGATGCTGCTCGGGCCGGGCGGCGAGTTCGCCTTCGTGCTGATCGGCGGGGCAATGGCCGGCGGACTGGTGCCGGAGCCGGTCGGGGGCGCGGCGCTGATCGTCACCACCGTGACAATGATCATGATCCCGGGCCTCGCGGCGCTCGGCCGGCGGATCGGGAAGCGCGCCTCGAAGAACCAAGCCGGGCGGGTGCGGGCCGACCCGCCGCCGGACAAGCAGCAAGACCGGGTCATCGTCGCCGGCTACGGCCGGGTCGGTCGGCAGGTCGGCGAGATGCTGGCCCGCCACAAGATCCCCTACCTCGCCCTCGACGCGGACGCCGCCCGCGTCGCCGAGCAGCGCCGGCTCGGCAAGCCGGTCTATTTCGGCGATTCCTCGAACACCGACCTGCTGCGCCGCTGCGACATCGCCACCGCGCGGGCGCTGGTGGTGACCCTCGACAACCCGCACGCGGTCGAGGCGGTGGTGATGGCCGCCCGCGCCGAGCGGGCGGACCTGACCATCGTCGCGCGCGCCCGCGACGCCAAGCACGCGACCGCGCTCTACGAGCTCGGCGTCGACGACGCGGTGCCGGAGACGATCGAGGCCTCGCTTCAGCTGTCGGAGGCGGTGCTGGTGGATGTCGGCGTGCCGATGGGCCTCGTCATCGCCTCGATCCACGAGCGCCGCGACGAGTACCGCGCGATGCTCAAGCGCAAGGAGACCGACACCCGCCCGGTCTTCCGGGCGCGACGCACCGTCGGCAAGGCGCACGAGGCGCCGCGCGAGGCGCCTCCCAAGGACGAGCCCGCTCCGGTGGTGCGGCGCGCCTGAGCCGGGCGCGGACGCCGCGCGCCTGCGGTCAGATCAGGTTCGGCATCGCCTCGCCGTGCCAGTCGCGCGCCTCCGGCTTGGCCGCCCGGACCGCGCGGGCCGGCTCGAGCCCCTCTGCGAAGCTGCAGCGGTAGACGATCTCGTCGGGCGGTCCGAGCCCCATCGAGAGCGGCACCGTCACGGTGTCGCCGTTGAAGCGCCAGCCGCGGGCGCCCTTGTCCCAGTACAGCCAGACCGTTCCCGGATGCCCCTTCAGCGCGAACACCGCCGCCTTGCGCGAGATCGCCTGGACCGTGCGCGGCAGGTACATGCCCTTGTCGCGGTAGGCCGCGCGGGCCGCCTCGGGCTGGCGATCCATGAAGGTGTTGCGAACGACCTGAATCATCGCGCCCGGCTTCCCGAGAAACCGCTTGAATTCGGACATGTTGCGTAGGATGACTGCCATCGCAGACCTCCTGATTCCGGGCATGTTGACTCTCGCCACGCCCGGCTGGACTCGATGCATCCGAGATGATCGATTCCGATGACTGTTTGCGTGACCGTGCGAGCCCGACTCGACGGGATATCAACAGGAATGAGGACTTGTACCCAGGAATCCTGGCCTGCCGGAGCCCATCGTCCCGCCGCACCGCCCTTCAGGTGATCGCGACCGGCGCTTGACCCGATGCCCGCCGCGGCGCGTTATCGAGCGATGCTGCTTCAGTTCTTCACAGCGCTGCGCGAGGCGCGCGTCCCCGTCTCCCTGCGCGAGTACCTAGTCCTGCTGGGCGCGCTCGAGCGCGACCTCGCCGAGAAGCGGGTCGAGGAGTTCTACTTTCTCGCCCGTACGGCCCTGGTGAAGGATGAGGGCCATCTCGACCGGTTCGACCGGGTGTTCGGGTCGGTCTTCAAGGGCCTGGAAACCGTCGGCGAGGCTGTGGCGCCCACCGCGATTCCGGAGGAATGGCTGCGCAAGCTCGCCGAAAAGTACCTCACCGATGCCGAGAAGGCGGAGATGAAGGCGCTCGGCTGGGACAAGCTGTTCGAGAACCTGAAGCAGCGGCTCGCCGAGCAGAAGGAGCGCCACCAGGGCGGCTCCAAGTGGATCGGCACCGGCGGCACCTCGCCCTTCGGCGCCTACGGCTACAACCCGGAGGGCATCCGCATCGGCCAGGACGGCAACCGCAACTTCCGCGCGGTGAAGGTCTGGGACAAGCGCGAGTTCAAGGATCTCGACGACACCGTCGAGCTCGGGACCCGCACGATGCGGCTGGCCCTGCGGCGGCTGCGCCGCTTCGCCCGCACCGGGGCGGCCGACGAGCTCGACCTCGATGGCACGATCCGCGAGAGCGCCCGCCAGGGCTACATCGACGTGCGCCTGCGGCCGGAGCGGCGCAACGCGGTGAAGGTGTTGCTGTTTCTCGACGTCGGGGGCTCGATGGATTGGCACGTCGAGCAGGTCGAGGAGCTGTTCTCGGCCGCGCGCTCGGAGTTCAAGCACTTCGCGCACTTCTACTTCCACAACTGCCCCTACGAGGCGGTGTGGACCGAGAACCGCCGCCGCCACGACGCGGCGACGCGGCTCGTCGACGTGATCCGCACCTATCCGTCGGACTACCGCGTGGTGTTCGTCGGCGACGCCTCGATGAGCCCCTACGAGATCGCGGCGCCCGGCGGATCGGTGGAGCACTGGAACGAGGAGCCCGGCGCGGCTTGGGTCCAGCGGGTGCTCGCGCACTTTCCGAAGGCGGTGTGGCTCAACCCGGTGCCGGCGCCGCAATGGGGCTACACGCAATCGATCGCGATGATGCGGCGGCTGTTCTCCAACCGCATGTTCCCGCTGACGCTGGAAGGCCTCGACGGGGCGATGCGGGCGCTGCTGCGTTGAACCCGATCGCTCAGCCCTGGCGGGCCGGCGTCGTCACCGTGAGCCCGTCGAACTCGGGCTTGATGCGGATCTGGCACGAGAGCCGGGACGTCGCCTTCACGTCGGAAGCGAAATCGAGCATGTCCTGCTCCATGTCCTCGGCCGGCCCGACCGCCTCGGCCCAATCGTCGGCCACGTAGACGTGGCAGGTGGCGCAGGCGCAGGCGCCGCCGCACTCCGCGTCGATCCCCGGCACGTTGTTGCGCAACGCCGTCTCCATGACGGTGGCGCCGACGCTGCCCTCGACGGTCCTCGCCGTTCCGGCATGATCGACGTAGGTGATCTTGGGCATCCGTAACTCCGGGCTCGTGGATCGGGCGGGCAAATGTCCGGCGAGCGCCGGGCCTGCTTGGCGGGGCATGACGCGGATTGCAAGCACGCGAACGTTGTGACGCGTCGGCGGACACCTGAGGGATGGGTTTGTCGCTGCAAGCTACGCGGCAAGCCGCGGCGTGTTCCCCTCCCCTGCAACCCGAACCGCTTATGCCGCAGATGTCGACCGCTCAGGATCAGCCGGCGATCTCCGCGAGCACGGCCGCGACCGCCGGTCCGAGGGCAGCCACCGCGTCTGCGCCGTCGCCGCCCCCGCGCAGCGCCGACTCGGCGGCGGCGGCGAGATCGCGCACGCGCCCGGCGCCGACCGAGGCGGCGGAGCCCTTCAGGGTGTGGGCGAGATCGGCACGGTCCTGCCCCGGCAGCGCCGCATCGGACAGGCGCGGCAGGATCCGCAGGCACTGCTCCGCGAACAGGCCGAGGAGCTCGGCGGCCAGATCCGCGTCTCCGAACGTCTGTGCGTCGAGATGCGCACGGTCGATGGCGTCCACGGTCGGGCTTCCTCGGATCTGCATCCCGGCTGTCCACAGGGCGCGCCGCAAAACGGTCGCCACCGGATCATCCTTGCTGCATCATGGGTTGGCGGCCTGTCCGCCAGGTCCGCTCCGCCTTGGTAACCATTCCGTTAAGGAATTCCGAAGCGGGGTCCCCGATCGGGTATCCGGGGGGGCCGGCGGGGTCTAAATTGACTTGGTAAACGGGTAGTTGTGTCTCCGCCACCGGCTCTCGCCGGCGGTCGCGAGATCGCGTAACGAGGCGTTGCATGGCCACCGAAAAGAAGCTGAAGGACCCGGCCGAGGCGGCGCTCTCTGCGATCGAGCAGGCGCTGAACCTCGAGGTCCTGACGCCCGAGGCCGAGACCCGGACCGAGCCGCGCCTGCCCGATGTCGGCGACGGCGACCCGCTGCAGGAGCAGGGCGGGCGCCTGAGCCCGCCGCGCCTCGACCTCGATCCGCCGCTCGCCTCCGACGTGCCGCCGCCTGGCCGGGAGCGCGCGCATCGCGAAGGCGGCCTGCTTCCGCCCGACCGCTCGCTGGTGGCCAACGACGACCGGCGCAACATTGGAATCCTGCAGCAGACGCTGCGCGTGCGCCCGGCGCGGACTCCCTACATCCTGGCCGCGCTGGCGGCGTTCCTATGGGTCAACGGACTCGCGCTGCTGGCCTGGAATCAGTCCGGCGGCGACCTGAAGGGATTTCTGACCGGCCTCACCGCGCTGCAGGCCACGGTCGGCGCCGCCGCGCTGGTCGGGCCGGTGGTGCTGTTCCTGATCACCGGCATGCTGGCCGTGCGGGCCCAGGAGATGCGCCTCGTGGCGCGCGCCGTCGGAGAGGTCGCGATCCGCCTGGCCGAGCCCGAGAGCTTCTCCACCGACGCGGTGCTGACGATGTCGCAGACCGTCCGCCGCGAGGTCGCGGCGGTCGGCGACGGCGTCGAGCGGGCCCTGGCCCGGGCCGGCGAGCTGGAAACCCTGGTCCGCGGCGAGATCGCGACCCTGGAACGCGCCTATTCCGACAACGAGATCCGCATCCGCTCCCTCGTCGACGAGCTCGTGGCGCAGCGCGAGTCCATCGTCGCCAACGCCGAACGCGTGCGTGGCGCGATCACCGGCTCGCACCAGAGCCTGACGCAGGAGCTGGAGGGCGCGGCCGAGCGCATCGTCACGGCGATGACCGGCGCCGGCGAGCGCGTCACCGGCGCGCTCGACGCGCGCGGCGACGCCATCACGACGTCGCTGGGCGAGGCCGGCGACCGCGTCGTCGGCGTGATGTCGGGACGCGGCGACGAGCTGATCGCGCGGCTCGCCGCCACCAGCGAAGGCGTGCGCGGCTCGATCGCGGAGGTCGGCGAGACGCTGACGCGGTCGTTCGAGACTCGCGCGGCCGACGTGACCCGGGTGTTCGAGAGCACCGGCGGCGCGCTGACCGAGCGGCTGGCCGAGAACGCCAGCCAGGTCGCACGCTCGCTCGCCGAGACCGGTGCCGGCGTGATCGACGCCCTCGACCGCCAGGGCGCGACGGTGCGCGAGAGCTTCGAGCGCTCGGCGGGAAGCCTGGAGACCACGTTCCTCAGCCGCGGCGATGCGCTCGCCGAGCGCTTCACCCAGACCGGCGGCGAGATCACCGCTCGCTTCGCCGAGACCGGCGACGCCCTGCGCGCGCACTTCGCGGCCACCGGCACCGCCCTGTCCGACGACATCGCCGGCCGCGGCGCCGCGCTCCGCACTGAGATCGAGACCGCCGGCGACGGCGTCGCCGCGTCGATCGAGGCGCGCGGCCGCGACGCCCAGGCCGGGCTGGCGCTCGCCGCCGCGGGGGTCATCGAGACCTTCGCGTCGCGCGCCGCCGCCGTCCGCGACGACCTCATCGGCACCGCCGAGCGGGTCGCGGAGGCGGTCACCACAGGCGGCGGCGGCGTCGCCGACCGCATCGAGGCGATCGCCGGGCGCCTGCACGAAACCATCACCCTCCACGGCGGCGACCTGGAGACCCGCCTCGACGCGGCGGGCGAGCGCGCCGGCAGCCTCGTGGCCCAGCGCTCGCAGGAGGCCGCCTCCAGCCTGCAGGCCGCCTTCGCCAACCTCGGCGACACCTTCGCCCACGGCGCCTCGGGCGCCACCGGTTCGCTCCGCGAGACCATCGCGACCCTCTCGGCCGAGATCGCGGCGCGCACCGCCGAGGCCGTGGACAGCTTCCGCCGCTCGGCGGAGGAGACCACGGTCTCGATCGGCGCGACCGGTGCCGAGGCGGCGCAGGCGATGCGCCGCTCGGCCGCCGGCGCCACCGGCGAGCTCGAGGCCCGCACCGTCGAGGCCGTTCAGATCTTCGAGCGTCGCCTGGCCGACACCGCCGCCGACCTCGCGGCCCGCAGCGCCGAGGCCGCCGAGGCGATCGGCCTTGCGGCGACCGCCGCGCACGGCGCCACCGCGACCCAGACCGCCGAGATGGCCGCCCGCGTCGACGCCGCGATGGACGCGCTGCGCGCGACCTCCGGCGAGGTGACAGGTGCCGTCGAGACGCACATGACAGGCCTGCTCGGCCGGATCCGCGCCGCCTCGGAGGAGACCGGGGGCGAGCTCGGCAGCCGTGCCGAGGCGGCGATCGAGGCTCTGCGCACTGCGATGGGCTCGCTCAACGCCGAATTCGCGACGCGCTCGAACGAGACCACAGGCGCCATCGCCCGCGCCGCCGATCAGGTCGCCGAGGAGCTGTCCGCCCGGATGCGCACGATCGAGGCGGCCTTCGGCGAGCACGGCCGCGGCGTCACCGACCTCCTCGCCAGCCATGCCGAGGAGACCCAGGCGCGGATCGCCGGGACCGGACGCGACATCGTCCTCGCGGTCGCGACGCAGGGCGCGCGCGTCGCCGACGCCCTCCACCAGAGCGGCGCCAGCTTCGGCGAGACCGCCGACGTGCGGGTCAAGGCGATCGACGAGACCATCGGCAGCCGGCTCGCCGCCCTGCAGGACATCATCGCCCGCGGCGACATCCTCGCCGACAAGATCTCCCGCGACACGAGCACGCTCGGCGAGACCATGGGTGGCAGCCTGGCCGAGATGGACCGGATCATTTCCGTGAAGGGCAAGGCGGTCGCCGAATCCATCGCCGAACGCACCCGCGACGCGCAGGACGCGGTCGAGACCCATCTCGGCGCGCTGGAAGAGCGCTCGGCGAAGCGCTCCAGCGAGATCGGCGAGACCTTCGCCAACCTCGTTACCCACATCGACGGGCATCTCGGCACCCGCGCGACGGCGCTGAACGAGGCCCTGGTCGGCCGCACCGGCGAGATGGCGCGGATCATGGCCGAGGGCAGCCGCGACCTCGTGCAGGCGCTGGACAGCCGGACCGAGGGCCTGGGCCAGGACATCGCGTCCCGCGCGGTCGCCATCAGCGACGCCCTCGCGCTCCGCAGCGAGGAGATCGCCCGCCGCCTCGACGAGGGGGCCGGACGGTTCGACACCGGCGTGCTCGGCCGCCTCGAGGCGATCGGCGCGGCGCTGGAGGAGCGCAGCCGCCTGGTCGACGAGCGCTTCGGTGCCCAGGCCTTCGAGGCGATCCGCCTGATCGAGAGCCGCACCCGCGCGGTTGACGAGGAACTCGGCAGCCGGACCCGCGACCTCGTGGAGACGATCGAGAGCCGCACCAGCGGCATCGACGCGGCGATGGCCGCGCGCGTCGCCGACCTCACCCGCGCGATCGAGGAGCGGACCGGCGGCATCGACGCCGCGCTCGCCGGCCGCGTCCAGGAACTCGTCGCCCTGATCGAGGAGCGGGCGACCAGCGCCGACGCGGCGCTCGCGACCCAGACCGAGACGGTACGGCGCGCCTTCGCCGAGCGCTCGGACCTGCTCGGCCAGCTCATCGACGAGCGCACCGCCGCGATGTCGAATGAGCTCGACGACAAGGGCCGCATGGTGTTCGGCGCCATCGGCGGCCGCATCACCGAGCTGGCCCGCCTGTTCGACCGCGGCGGCACCTCGCTCGGCGAGGTCATCGACCAGCGCGGCGAGAGCGTGCTGGCCAAGCTGCAGCAGACCATCGCCGACGCGGAGCGCATGCTGGGCGACGGCGAGGGGCGCCTCGGGCGCACCCTCTCGTCCCGCACCTCGGACATCAGCGGCCTGCTCGACGAGGGCGTGCGCACGGTCCACGACCTGCTCGACGCCCGCACAAACCAGATCCGCCTCCTGCTCGACGAGCACGCCACGACCCTGTCGTCGAGCCTCGACAGCCGCATGGGCCCGCTCCACGACGCCCTCGACAGCCGCGGCCGCGAGTTGGTCGAGACCATCGCGACCACGCTCGGCCACGCCACGAGCACCCTCGACGACCGGACCCAGGCGATGGGAACCCTGTTCGACGAGCGCCTGCATGCGCTGGCGGACCTCGTCGACGGCCGCGGGACACAGTTCGCCAAGACCGTGGACGCCCGGGCGCAGATGCTGCGCGCCCTGTTCGAGCAGGCGCATGCCGCCCTCGATGCGGTGGTCGAAGGCCGCGGCGATCACCTGGCCACGAACGTGGACGCCCGCGTCGCGACGCTGCGCGCGGTGTTCGACGAGGCGCCGGCCGCGCTGGCGCAGCTCGTCGACGCCCGCGAGCGCCAGCTCACCGAGGCGCTGGACGAGCGCACGTCCGCCCTGCGCACCGCCTTCGCCGAAGCGCACGACGCCCTCGAAGGCCTGGTCGAGAGCCGCGGGCGGCAGCTGGCCGAGACCGTCGACACCCGGACGCAGACCCTGCGCTCCCTGTTCGACGAGAGCGGCCACGCGCTGGGCAGCGCCGTCGAGGATCGTGCCGAGCACTTCGCCCGGATGGTTGCGGCCCGCACCGACGGCCTGCGCGCCCTCTTCGACGAGGCGACCGGCACGATCGAGCACCTACTCGAAAGCCGCACCTCGGCCCTGGGCGGCGACGTCGAGGCCCGCACCCGGGCGATCACCGAGGCCTTCGACGCCCGGATGGCCGACCTCGCCGACCTGCTGCAAGCGCGGACCGATGCCTTCGCCAAGACCGTCGAGGCGCAGGGCACGGCCCTCACCGTCAGCGTCGACGGCCGCAGCGAGGCCTTCACCCAGCGCATCGACAGCCGGATGAAGACCTTCGCCACCCTGGTGGCCTCGCGCGGCGACGCGCTCGCCACGGCCTTCGACGACCGCCACGACGCCTTCGCCGGCCTCGTCGAGGAGCGGATGGCGTCCCTCGTGGCAGCGCTCGACGAGCGCGCCCGCAGCCACGCGGCTTTGGCCGACGCCCACACGGCGGCGCTCGGGGCGACCCTCGACGAGCGCAACGCCGCGATGGCGGCGCTGCTCGACGAGCGGACCGAGGCCCTGTCCGCCGGCTTCGAACGCCGCGCCGACGCGCTCGGCACGCTGGTGGATTCCCGCGGCGAGGCCCTGGCACGCCGCCTCGCGCAGAGCGCCGAGACCATCGTCCGCGGCATCGAGGAGGGCGGCGGCGCCCTGGTCGAGCGCGTCGACGGGACCGGCCGCACGGTCGCGGACACCATGAAGGGCCATATCGACCGCCTGCGGGCGGTGATCGACGGACCGGTGCTGCAGCTCTCCGGCGCCCTGGCCGAGCGCGGCACCGCGATCGAGCGGGCGCTCGCCGAGACCGGCGAGCCCCTGATCGAGGCGCTGCGCGAGCGCACCGAGGCGCTGACCCTGCAATCGCGCGAATCGGCCGAAGCGCTGCGCGCCGCGGTCGAGAACGGTGCGGCCCGCTCCATCGCAGGCCTGTCCGAGGTCAACGACCGCCTGCGGCGCGACCTCGGCAGCGTGGTCGCCCGGATCGAGGCGGCGAACGCGGCCCTCATGGATCTCGTCGCCGGTGCCGATGCCAATCTCGGCGCGATCGAGGGCAGCCTCGCCAACCGCGTCCAGCAGATCCAGGAGGCGCTGCAGGAGGTCGCGGCGCAGACCGGGACGGCGAGCGAGGGCGTCTCGGCCCAGGTCGAGGCCCTGCGCGGCGTCGCCGAAGGGGCCGTGCGCGAGGCCACGAGCTTGGCCGAGGCCCTCGACGGCCGCAGCCGAGCCCTGGCCGAGCAGTCCCGCACCCATGTGGCCGAGCTCGGCCGCGCCGCCGGGTCGCTCGAGGGCGTCGAGGGCCGGCTCGCCGCCAGCCTGTCGGGCCGCGAGGAAGCGATGGAGACGGCTCTGGCCGGCCTGCAGGAGCGCTCGGCTTCGTTGGAGAGCCAGACCGCGGCCTTCGCCGAGGCGATCGAGCGTTCTCTGCGCGCCGCCGAGGAGCGCGCTCGCGCCGTCGGCGAAAGCCTCACGCAGTCGGCCGGCGCCGCCGGCGCCCGTGTGTCGGAGGCCTTCGACGGCCTCCGGACCGGAGCCGACGCGGAGGGCGAGAAGACCGCCGAGTCCGTCCGCGCCGCCATCGCCGCCGCCTCGGCCGAGATGCGCACCGTCTTCGCGGAGGCACAGACCCGCTTCGGTGAATCGGTCGCCGGCATGCGCGAGATGGCAGGGGCGATCCGGACCGAGCTCGACGCCACCCGCGCCGACCTCGCCCGCGGCGTGCTGGAGCTGCCGCAGGAGACCCAGGACGCCACCGGCGAGATGCGCCGCGTGGTCTCCGATCAGATCAAGGCGCTGAACGAGCTCTCGGCCCTCGTCGCCCGCTCGAACCGTGCGGTCGACGTGGTTCAGCCGCAGGCGGCCGAGCAGCGGCGGACGGCGGAGGCCGGCGGTCGTGCCGCTCCGGCTTCGCGCCCGGCTCCGGCGCAGCCAGCGGCGGCCGCGACC
>NZ_VRUU01000093.1 GCF_008039875.1 Methylobacterium sp. WL119
CACCGCCGCCGAGGCGCCGGTGGCGCTGGCACGGCGCGGCGACGCCCTCGTCGTCACGCTCGGCGCCGGGCGCGGGGCCGGCACCGTGACGCTGGTCGGGTTCGATCCGAGCCACGCCACCCGGGTCGCCCGCGGCGAGAATGCCGGCCGCACCCTCGCCCAGGCCAACATCGTCCGCGCCGTGTCCGAGATCGGCCGCTGGGCCGGGCAGGCGGCGACGCTGGAGGTGCCGCTGCCGGCCGGCGCCGACGCCGCGGTGATCGTGCAGGGCGCCGACGGGCGGATCCTCGGCGCGGCGCGGCTCGGGCCGGCCGCCCGAGCGTAACCGTCGCGCGTTCCTCGGCGAAGACGAGCGCGGGCGATGGGCGCCCGACGTCTCCCGCGAGGCTTGCCGATGTACCTGCCCGCCATCGGCCCGGTTCCACCGCTGCCGGCGCGTTCCCCCGGGGGCCGCGTTGCGCTAGGGTCCGGGACACGACGCGGCGACAGGGCGGCGATGGCGCTCGAGGACAGTCTGGCGACGGCGATGGCCGCGGCGCAGGGGGGCGATGCGGCGGCCTATCGCCGGCTGCTCAATGCCTGCCTGCCGGTGATCGCGGGCATCGCCCGCGCGCAAGGGGTGCGCGGCGAGGCGGTCGACGACGTGGTGCAGGACACGCTGCTGACGATCCACAAGGCGCGGGCGAGCTACGACCCGGCGCGGCCCTTCCTGCCATGGCTGCGCGCCATCACCCAGCGCCGGGCGATCGACCGGCTGCGCCGGGCCGGGCGCCGGCCGCAGGAGGTGCACGATCCCCTCGCCTACGAGGCCCACGCCGATGCCGGCCCCGCCCCGGGCATGCGCATCGAGGCCGACCAGCGCAACGCCGCGCTGGCGCGGGCCGTCGCGGCGCTGCCGGACGGGCAGCGGCAGGCGGTGGAGCAGCTCGCCTATGCCGAGCGCTCGCTCGAGGAGGCGGCGGCGCTCACCGGCCGCAGCAAGGGCGCGCTGAAGGTGAACCTGCACCGCGCCCTGAAGGCACTGCGGGGGACGCTGGCCCGGGACAAGGAGGGCGGCGATGTCTGAATCCGTGCACGAGTCCCTGGTCGACGACCTCGTCGGCGGCCTCGCGCCGGTGCGCCGGCTCAGCCCGCCGGCCTGGCGCGCGGCGGCCTGGCTCGCGGCGGTGCTGGCGCTGGCCGCGATCCTGATGCCGATGGCCGACATGGACGGCCTGCGCATCCGCCTCGCCACGCCGGACCTGCGCGTGGCCGCCCTCGGCGCCGGTCTCACCGCGGTCGCGGCCGCGCTCGCCGCCTTCATGACGAGCGTGCCCGGCCGCTCCCTGCGCTGGGCGCTGCTGCCGCTGGCGCCGGCCGCGTTCTGGATCGGCGCGAGCGGCCTCGGGTGCCTGCGCGGCTGGCTCGCCCCCGGCACCACGCCGGCCGACGGGCACGCGATGGGCGGCTGCTTCGCCTTCCTCGTCGGCGTCTCGCTGCCGCTCTCCGTGCTGCTGGTGGCGATGCTGCGCCGCGCCTGCCCGCTGCACCCGAACCTCACCGCGGCGCTCGGCGGCCTCGCGGCGGCGGCGGCGGCGGCGACCCTCCTCGTGCCGTTCCACCCGCACGACGCCACCGCGACCGACCTCCTGATCCACGCGGTCACCGTGCTCGGCGTGATCGGGCTGAACGGGATTTTTGGCGGCCGGCTGCTCGGCGGCGGCCCGGACGCATCCCGGCGCGACCGTGGCGGTTGACCTTGCCACGCCGGCAAGCTCCACGGTGCGGCGCATCCCCGTGAGGAGACTCGACCCCATGCGCAACACCGTCCGGCCCGCCCTGATCGCCGTCGCCGTCCTCCTCGCTGGCGGGGTGCTGGCACAGGGCATGGACCACGAGCGCATGGATCACGAACATAGGGACCACGCCGGCCGTCATCCCGCGCCGGCCGCGGGCGAGGCGCCCTCCACCCGGGCGTTCCGCGCCGTCGACGCGCGGATGCACGCCGACATGGCGATCCGCTACAGCGGCGACGTCGACGCCGACTTCGTGCGCGGCATGATCCCCCACCACGAGGGCGCCGTCGGCATGGCGCGGGTCGCGCTGCAATACTCGAAGGACCCGGAGGTGCGGGCGCTCGCCGAAGAGATCGTCAAGGCGCAGGAGCGCGAGATCGCCCAGATGCGGGCGATCCTGGCGCGGACGGGCGGGAAGTAGGAGCCGCAGCCTCGGATGCCCCCGCGCCCGGCGCTCGAAGCGACGTCCCTCCCTCCGTCATGGCACCCTTGCGCCCGCGATTCGGAGCCATCGCCTTCCGAGCCTCGATCCCGATCGGGGCTGCAGCGGCCTTGACGTCTGCGCATCTTTTTATCTTATAGGCAATCTGCGCACAGGAAGAGCTCCTTGTCGGCCTGCAAGGTTCGGATCGTCGTCGATCATGCCAACAGCGACGACCCGATCTTCACGGTCGAGGTGCGGCCCCCTGGGGTTCGCTCGCTGTGATGGCCGAGGTGACGCTCTCGGGGCGATCCCTCGAGCTGAACGGCATGCACGTCGGCGGCGACCCGATGACGAAGTGGGGCGCGTCCGTGCTCCGCGACATCGCGCAGGGGGTCATGGAGGAATTGGATGTCGACGCGATCCACATTGTTGGCGGCGTTCGGACCACGGGTGCAAATCCGGGACGGGACCCTCGTCCCCGACGGCTCCGTAGAGCGCCTCAGCCTCAAGCGGCTGCCGGACGCGCACCTCGACACGGTGGCGGCGGCCCGCGCCCTGGTCCGTAGGCATCTTCCAGTGAAGGCGGCTCACGCGGTCATGACGGACGTGTTCGACACCGGCGAGGCCTATGTCGAGGTGCCGAAGGTCGAGAGCCTGAGCCGGCTGACGTCGGAACTGACGGCGCTGGGCATCGCCGTCCGCAAGCATGCACCCGACCCGATCTCCGTCCGAAGCGTGCGCGAGGCCCTGCATCTCTCGCAAGCCCAGTTCGCGCTCCGGTTCGGGCTGGAGGAAGCGACCGTCAAGAACTGGGAACAGGGCAAGTCCAGGCCGAACGCCACGGCCATGACGTTGATCTGGACGATCCATCGCCACCCCGAAGCGGTCGTCGATGCCCTCGCCACCTGCGGAGCCGCGACCGAAGCGGATGCGGCGTCCGCCCTTCGCGCCGGGGAAGGCCACGCCCCGGTGGACCCGCTTCGACGCCCTGTCCAGAAGCCCGAATCGTGCTAGGCTCACGCACGATGCGACAGGCCCGGCACCTTCTGCGACGGCTCGCTGCGATCCTTCGGGTCGCGGCGCTTCTCGTCATGGTCCCGGCCTTCGCCCAGGCGCATGCCGGGCACGCCCACCACCCCGGCGCCGGGCATGCGCGCGTCGGGCACGCCTCGAAGGCCGCCCCGGGCGTCGCCGCCGTGATCGCCGCGCCGGAGGCCGCCGCCGACCGGGCGGATTGCCTCGCCTGCCCGGGCTGCTGCGCCCACGTCTTCGTCGCGGCCTCGGACGGGGACGGCGTCCGCGCCGATCGCCCGAGCGGCGACCGCGTCGCGATGGGGCCGGATTCCGTGCGCCCGAGCGCCGTATCCGAGGCCCTTCCCGAGCCCCCCAGACCCTTCGCCTGAGGCTGCGCGCGCCGCCCCGGCGCGCGCCACGCGGCTCGTCCCGACGAGTCGCGCCCGTCCCGATGCGAAGGTTGCTCTCCCATGACGATCCGGCTCCCGGCTGCCCTCGCGGCGGCCGCGCTCACCCTCGGCCTGTGGGCCGGCGCGGCGCGCGCCCACGAAGGCCACGACCATTCCGACGGGCCGAAGGCGGCGCCCGCCGTCGAGGCCCCGCGCGGCGCGTCGAGCACCGACGCGCTCGAGCTCGTCGCGGTGGCGCGCGACGGCAGGCTCACGCTGTTCCTCGACCGTGCCGACACCAACGAGCCCGTGGCCGACGCGACCATCGAGGCGAAGACGCCGGCGGGCAAGGCCGCCGCGGTCGCGGGCCCCGATGGGAGCTACCGCCTCGACGCCCCCTGGAGCGCGGTGCCCGGCGACTACGACGTGCTGTTCACGGTGACCGTCGGCGGCAAGACCGACCTGTTCCCGGTCGACCTCGACGTGCCGGTGCCGCCGGCCCCGACGCCCGAGCCCGCGCCGTGGCATGCCGGCCTCGCCGTCGCCCACGATTTCGGCGCGCACCTGCGCAGCGCCGACCCGATGCCGTTCCTCGTCGGCGGCGCCGGCTTCGTGCTCGGCATCCTCGCGACGGTGCTGATGCGCGGGCGCCGGAGCGGCGCGGCACTCGCCCTCGTCGTGCTCGCGGCCGGGCTCGTGCTGGCGCCGGCGGCCTTCGCGCACGGCGACGACGACCACGAGGCCCCGACCCCGATGGCCGCCACCGGCGCCCAGGACCTTGCCCGCCGCCTGCCCGACGGGTCGGTGTTCGTGCCGAAACCCACCCAGCGCGTGCTGACCCTGCGCACCCTCGTCACCGCGTCGGGCGTGCTGGCGCGGACGACCGAGCTGCCCGGCCGGATCATCGCCGACCCGAACGGCAGCGGCGTGGTGCAATCCTCGGTCGGCGGCCGGCTGTCGCCGCCGGAATCCGGCCTGTTCCCGCGCCTCGGCACCCACGTGCGCAAGGGCGAGGTGCTGGCCTTCGTCACGCCGCCGGTCCAGGCGGTGGACGTGTCCGACATGCGCCAGCGCCAGGGCGAGCTCGACCAGCAGATCGCCATCGTCGCGCGCCGGGTCGAGCGCTACCGCAAGCTGAGCCCCGGCGGCACGGTCTCGCAGGTGCAGATCGACGACGCGGATGCCGAGCTGAAGGGCCTCGTCGACCGCCGCACGGCGCTCGACGGCGTCCGCTCGCAGCCGGAGGCGCTGGCCGCGCCGGTCTCGGGGGTGATCGCCGAGGCCAACGCGGTCGCCGGCCAGATGGCGAGCCCGGGCGCGATGGTGTTCAAGATCGTCGACCCGTCCCGGCTCTGGGTCGAGGCGCTGAGCTTCGACGCGCTCGCCAGCACCGCCGACGCCACCGCGCGGCTCGCCGACGGCCGACGGCTCGAGCTCGCCTATCGCGGCGCCGGCCTCGCCGACCGGGCCCAGGCGGTGCCGATCCAGTTCGCCGTGCGCGACGCGCCGCCCGAGCTGCGCACCGGCCAGTTCGTGACGGTGCTCGCCGCCACCGACACGCAGCAGACCGGCCTCGCCCTGCCGCGGCTCGGCGTGGTCCGCGGCGGCAACGGCCAGACCCTGGTCTACGAGCACGTCGCCCCCGAGCGCTTCGCGCCGCGCGAGGTCCAGGTCGAGCCCCTCGACGCCGCCCGCGTCCGGGTGGTCTCCGGGCTCGAGCCCGGCCGGCGGATCGTGACGCAGGGCGCCGAGCTCCTCAACCAGATCCGCTGACGGGAGCCCGCGCATGTTCACGCTCCTCGTCACCCAGGCCCTGCGGAACCGGCTGGCGGTGCTCGCCGTCGCCGCGATCCTCGTCGTCTACGGCGCCTTCACCGTCACGCGGCTGCCCGTCGACGTCTTCCCCGACCTCAACCGGCCCACCGTCACCATCATGTCGGAGGCCGAAGGGCTCGCGCCGCAGGAGGTCGAGCAGCTCGTCACCTTCCCGCTCGAGACGCAGATGAACGGGCTGCCCGGCGTCACCCGGGTGCGCTCGGTCTCCGGCGTCGGGCTGTCGGTGGTCACTGTCGAGTTCGACTGGGGCACCGACATCTACCGCAACCGCCAGCAGGTGGCCGAGCGCCTTGCGATGGCGCGGCCGCAGCTGCCGGCGGAGGTGAGCCCGACGATGGGGCCGATCTCCTCGATCATGGGGCAGATCGTCATGGTCGCGCTCACCGGCGACACGGTCGATCCGATGCGCCTGCGCGAGATCGCCGACTTCACGATCCGGCCGCGCCTGCTCTCGATTCCCGGCGTCGCGCAGGTGATCCCGATGGGCGGCGAGGTCCGCCAGTTCCGCGTCGCGCCGCAGCCCGCCGCGTTGCGGGCGCTCGGCGTCAAGCAGGCCCAGCTCGAGGCGGCGCTGGCGCAGTTCGGCACCAACACCGGCGGCGGCTTCACCGACCAGTACGCCCGCGAATACCTGATCCGGAACCTCGGCCGGACGATGGACCTCGACGACCTGCGCAACATGGTCGTCGCCACGGTCGACGGGCGGCCGGTCTTCCTGCGGCAGGTGGCGGAGGTATCGTTCTCGGCGCGCGTGAAGCGGGGCGATGCCGGCTACATGGGCGCGCCGGCGGTGGTGATCTCGGTGGAGAAGCAGCCCGGCACCGACACCGTCGCGCTCACCGCGCGGATCGAGGCGGCGCTCGCCGAGATCACCGCCACCCTGCCGAAGGGCGTGCGCGCCGACCGGCTGATCTTCCGGCAGGCGAACTTCATCGAGACCTCGATCGGCAATGTCGAGCACGTGCTGGTGGAAGCGATCGCGGTAGTGGCGATCGTCCTGTTCGCGTTCCTGCTGAACCTGCGCACCACGGCGATCTCGCTCACCGCGATCCCGGTCTCGATCCTGGCGACGGCCATCGCCTTCCACCTCGCCGGCCTGTCGATCAACACGATGACCCTCGGGGGGCTCGCCATCGCCATCGGCGAGCTGGTCGACGACGCCGTGGTCGACGTCGAGAACATCTTCCGGCGCCTGCGCGAGAACCGCGCGGCGGGCGACCCGCGCTCGACCTTCGACGTGGTGGTCTCCGCCTCGCAGGAGGTGCGCTCGGGCATCGTCTACGCGACGATGGTGATCGTGCTGGTGTTCGTGCCGCTGTTCGCGCTCTCCGGCATCGAGGGCCGGCTGTTCGCGCCGCTGGGGCAGGCCTACATCGTCGCGATCCTGGCGAGCCTCGTGGTCTCGATCACCCTGACGCCGGTGATGGCCTACTACCTCCTGCCCGGCCTCAAGCGCCTCGACCAGCACGAGAGCGGGCTGATCCGCGGGCTCAAGTGTGCCCTGGCCGCGACCCTGCGCGTCGCCCTGCCCCGCGGGCGCCCGATCCTGCTCGCGGCCGGGCTCGCGGTCGCGGCCGCCGCCGTCGCGGCGACGTGGCTGCCGCGCGCCTTCCTGCCGCCGTTCAACGAGGGCTCGTTCACCGTCAACATGGCGTTCAACCCCGGCATCTCGCTGCCCGAGAGCAACCGGATGGGGCTGGTGGCCGAGCGCCTGCTCCTCGAGATCCCGGACGTGCGCTCGGTCGGCCGCCGCACCGGCCGGGCCGAGCTCGACGAGCATGCCGAGGGCGTCCACTCCTCCGACCTCGAGGTCGACCTGAAGCCCGGCGCCCGGCCCAAGGACGCCCTCGTCGCCGACATCCGCGCCCGCCTCGCCCTGCTGCCGGTCTCCGTCAACGTCGGCCAGCCGATCTCGCACCGGCTCGACCACATGCTCTCGGGGGTGCGCGCCGAGATCGCGCTGAAGATCTTCGGCGACGACCTCGATACGTTGCGGCGCCTCGCCGACGACCTGCGCCAGCGCCTGTCCGCGATCCCCGGCATCGCCGACCTGCAGGTCGAGAAGCAGGTGCTGATCCCGCAGCTCGAGGTCCGCGTCGACTACGCGCGGGCCGCCCTCTATGGGGTGCAGCCGGCGGCGCTCGTGGACCAGCTGAGCCGGCTCTCGAACGGCCAAGTGGTCTCGCGCGTGGTCGACGGCATCCGCCGCTTCGACGTGGTGATGCGGCTCTCCGACACCCAGCGCACCACCCAGGCGCTCGGCGACCTCCTGGTCGAGACGCCCTCCGGCTGGGTGCCGGCCCGCCAGATCGCCGACATCCGCGAGACCGACGGCCCGAACCAGATCCTTCGCGAGAACGCGCGCCGGCGCATCGTCGTCCAGGCCAACACCGCGCCCGGCGCCGACATGGGCCGGGTCGTCGCCGCCATCCGCCAGCAGGTGGATGCGACCCGGTGGCCGGCCGGGTACGCGACCAGCCTCGAAGGCGCGTTCCAGGCGCAGGGCGAGGCGGCGCGCACCATCGGCCTGCTCTCGCTCGTGTCGCTGGCGCTTGTCTTTACCCTGCTCTACGGCCGCTACCGCTCGGCCGTGCTGACGCTGATCATCCTCGGCAGCATCCCGCTGGCGCTGATCGGCTCGGTGGTCGCCCTGTGGCTCGCCGGGCAGCCGCTCTCGGTCGCCTCGATGATCGGCTTCATCACCCTGACCGGCATCGCGACGCGCAACGGCATCCTCAAGATCAGCCATTGGCTGAACCTCGCGATCCACGAGGACCTGCCGTTCGGGCCGGACCTCGTGATTCGCGGCAGCCTGGAGCGGCTGACGCCGGTGCTGATGACCGCGCTCGCCGCCGGCATCGCGCTGGCGCCGCTGCTCGTCGGCGCCGACGCGCCCGGCAAGGAGATCCTGCACCCGGTCGCCGTGACGATCTTCGGCGGCCTGATCAGCGCGACGCTGCTCGACACGGTGCTGACGCCGATCCTGTTCCTCGGCTTCGGCCGCCGGCCGGTGGAGCGCCTGCGCGCCGCCGCCCGGGCGGAGGCGCCGACCGGGGTTGCGACGGCCGATGCGTTTTGACGGTGCGTCTTCCCTCCCCCGCAAAGGGGGGAGGGAAGACGCACCTAGTCCTGCTGAACCAATGTCGCCACCCCGTAAAACCCAGGAGCCGTCCATGCGCCCCGTCCTCGCCATCGCCCTCCTCCTCGCCCTCGCCGCCCCGGCCCGCGCCGCCGGCCCGAACGGCGGCGTCGTGGTGGTGGCGGACGGGCATCCGATCGAGCTCGTCGCGTCGGAGACCGCGCTGACGTTCTTCGTCACCGACGACGACGGCGGCCCGGCCGCGACCGCGGGGCTGACGGGCAAGGCCTTCGTCCAGACCGGGGCCGGGACCGAGACTGTGCCGCTCGCCGGCGCCGCGCCGAACCGCATGGTCGGCGCGCTCAAGGGGCCGCTGCCCGCCGGCGCCAAGGTGGTGTTCTCGGCGCGGATGCACGGGCACAGCCTGCAGGCCCGCTTCGCGCGATAGCCCGGCGCCCTTCCGGTCGCGGGCCCGATGCCGTAAGGCCCGCGGGACCATCCCGAGGGTCCCTGACCGCATGATACGCCTCGAAAAGATCGGCAAGCAGAACGGCCGGCAGATCGTCTTCATCGAGGCGTCCGCCGCCCTGCAGAAGGGCGAGAAGATCGGCCTCGTCGGCCCCAACGGCGCCGGCAAGACCACCCTGTTCCGGATGATCACCGGCGAGGAGGAGCCCGACGAGGGCCAGGTCGCCACCGATCGCGGCGTCACCATCGGCTACTTCAGCCAGGACGTCGGCGAGATGTCGGGCTGCAGCGTCGTCTCGGCGGTGATGGACGGCGCCGGCCCGGTCAGCGCCGTCGGCCTGGAGATGAAGGCGCTGGAGGCGGCGTTCTCCGATCCCGACCGGGCCGACGAGATGGACGCGCTGATCGCCCGCTACGGCGAGGTCCAGGCGCGCTTCGAGGAGCTCGACGGCTACGCGCTCGAAGGCCGAGCCTACGAGGTGCTGGCCGGCCTGAGCTTCTCCCAGGAGATGATGGACGGGGACGTCGGCAAGCTGTCCGGCGGCTGGAAGATGCGCGTGGCGCTTGCCCGCATCCTGCTGATGAACCCGGACGTGATGCTCCTCGACGAGCCCTCCAACCACCTCGACATCGAGAGCCTGATCTGGCTCGAATCCTTCCTAAAGGGGTTCGAGGGCGCGCTGCTGATGACCTCGCACGACCGCGAGTTCATGAACCGCATCGTCGGCAAGGTGATCGAGATCGACGGCGGCACGCTGACCACCTTCTCGGGCGACTACGCCTTCTACGAACAGCAGCGCGCACTCAACGAGAGCCAGCAGCAGGCGCAGTTCGAGCGCCAGCAGGCGATGCTCGCCAAGGAGATCAAGTTCATCGAGCGCTTCAAGGCGCGGGCGAGCCACGCCGCCCAGGTGCAGAGCCGGGTGAAGAAGCTCGACAAGATCGAGCGCGTCGAGCCGCCGAAGCGGCGCCAATCGGTGGCGTTCGAGTTCCAGCCGGCGCCGCGCTCGGGCGACGACGTCGTGATGCTGAAGGGCGTGCACAAGCGCTACGGCAGCCGCACGATCTACCAAAACCTCGATTTCGGCATCCGCCGGCGCGAGCGCTGGTGCGTGATGGGGGTCAACGGCGCCGGCAAGTCCACGCTGCTGAAGCTCGTGACGGGCTCGGCCCAGCCCGACGACGGCACGGTGGCGGTCGGCGGCAGCGTCAAGCTCGGCTACTTCGCCCAGCACGCCATGGACCTGCTCGACGGCGACCTCACCGTGTTCCAGGACCTGGAGAGCACCTTCCCGCAGGCCGGCCAGGGCTCCCTGCGCGCGCTCGCCGGCTGCTTCGGGTTCTCGGGCGACGACGTCGAGAAGCGCTGCCGGGTGCTCTCGGGCGGCGAGAAGGCGCGGCTGGTGATGGCCAAGATGCTGTTCGACCCGCCGAACTTCCTGGTGCTCGACGAGCCGACCAACCACCTCGACATCGGCACCAAGGCGATGCTGATCGACGCGCTCTCCGCTTACGAGGGCACGATGCTGTTCGTGAGCCACGACCGCCACTTCCTGGCCGCGCTCTCGAACCGGGTGCTCGAGCTCACGCCCGACGGCATCCACCAGTACGGCGGCGGCTACACCGAGTACGTCGCCCGCACGGGCCAGGAGGCGCCCGGCCTGCGCAGCTGAGCACGGGACCGGAGCGCGGCACGAGCTGCGGCGCCTCGACCGCATCCGCGACGTCCCGCGCCGCCATGGCGACGGCTGCGAGGTGGCGGCCATCGCCCCCGATCGCCGCATGCGCGAGTGCCGAACCGCGCCCCCGCCGGCCGGCCGAGCCGGCACGATTCCCGAGCCGGATCGCGCCGCCGCGGCGCGCGAGGCCTTCGTGCGCGGCCGGGTCGGCGAGCGGGACGGGCGCCCCCCGTGGCTGTGGCGCCGGTGCCACCGTCCCCCGAACCAACGCGACGACCGGCCATCACGCTTTGACGCGCGGCCGGGATCGGTTTACAGCGTTTCACTAGGGCTTAAGCAAGAACCGTGCCTATAGCGTAATAACGCGGGGCGCGGCCTGTTCACCGAAGAGGACCGAGGCCACGCGATGAGTTTGCTGCAACGGCTGGAAATGCGCCAGGGCCAGTCCCTGGTGATGACACCGCAGCTTCTGCAAGCGATCAAGCTTCTCCAACTCTCCCAGCTCGATCTCGCGGCCTACGTCGACGCCGAGCTGGAGCGCAACCCGCTCCTGGAGCGCGCCGAGGCCGAGCCGTCCGAGGGGCCGGCCGAGGGCGCGGAACCCGCCGCCGAGACCTTCGAGGGCGCCGCCGAGTGGACCGCCGCCGAGGTCGACCCGGGCCGCGGCGAGATCGACGGCGATTTCGACGCCCGCCTCGACAACGTCTATCCCGACGACGCGCCGAGCCCGATCCGCGAGGCGGCCACCGGCGACATGCTCTCGCTGACGCCCGCGCCCTACGGCAGCACCGGCGGCAGCTTCGATTCGGAGGCGCCGGACTTCGAGGCGACGCTCACCGTCGAGACCTCCCTGCGCGAGCATCTCGGCCGCCAGCTCGACCTCGCCACCCGCGACGCCACCGACCGGCTGATCGGCGGCTTCCTGATCGATGCGGTGGACGAGGCCGGATACCTGCGCGAATCGATCGACGCGGTGGCCGAGCGCCTCGGCGCCTCCCTCGACCGGGTGGCGGGCGTGCTCAAGCTCGTCCAGAGCTTCGATCCGGCCGGAATCGCCGCGCGCGACCTCGCCGAGTGCCTGGCGATCCAGCTGCGCGAGCAGAACCGGTTCGACCCGGCGATGCAGGCGCTGGTCTCCCGCCTCGACCTCGTGGCCAAGCGCGATTTCTCGGCGCTGCGGCGCCTGTGCGGTGTTGACGACGAGGACCTCGTCGAGATGCTGGCCGAGATCCGCCGGCTCGACCCCAAGCCCGGGCGGGCCTTCGGCTCCAGCGGCGTCGAGGTGCTGATCCCCGACGTGTTCGTGCGCGCGGCCCCCGACGGCTCCTGGCTGGTGGAGCTGAACGGCGAGGCGCTGCCGCGGGTGCTGGTCAACCAGAGCTACTACGCCCGCGTGGTCCGGGGTGCGAAGGCCGAGGGGGACAAGGCCTTCCTCTCCGAGGCCCTACAGACCGCGAACTGGCTCACCCGGAGCCTGGAGCAGCGCGCGCGCACGATCCTCAAGGTCGCCACCGAGATCGTGCGCCAGCAGGACGGGTTCTTCGTCCACGGCGTCGCGCACCTGCGGCCGCTGAACCTGAAGACGGTCGCCGAGGCGATCGGGATGCACGAATCCACCGTCTCGCGCGTCACCTCCAACAAGGCGATCGGCACCAGCCGCGGCACCCTGGAGATGAAGTACTTCTTCACCGCCGCGATCCCGGGCGCGGCGGGCACCGCCGCGCATTCCTCGGAAGCCGTGCGCCACCGCATCAAGCAGCTCGTCGACGGCGAGACCTCGGACGACGTGCTCTCCGACGACGCCCTGGTGCAGAAGCTGCGCGGCGAGGGCGTCGACATCGCCCGCCGCACGGTGGCGAAGTACCGGGAATCGCTGCGGATCCCGTCCTCGATCGAGCGCCGGCGCGAGCGCTATGCGCAGGGCGGGATGCAGCCCGGGGCGATGATGGCGCGCTGAGAGCCCGCAAACCGGTCGCCTGCGCCGTCCGCGGCGGCCTATAGCCTGGACCCGAGGCTCGAACCGGGAACGGATCCGGACATGATTGGTTGTGCGCAAGCAAGTTCAGGAGACGTTGCATGCTCGCGAGCCCGGTTCACTACAATCCTGACGTCGAGACCGTGACCGTCGAGGAAGGGCGGACGATCGACAAGCTCAACGAGACCTTCGACACCATCCTCAAGACGGTGGCCGAGGATTCCGGGCACGCGGTGCGCTCCGTCCACGCCAAGGCGCACGGCATCCTCGAGGGCGTGCTCAGGATCGACGCGGACCTGCCGCCCGAGCTGGCGCAGGGCCTGTTCGCCACGCCCGGCGAGCACAAGGTCTACCTGCGGCTCTCGACGAACGCGGGCGACATCCTGCCCGACGCCGTCTCGCTGCCGCGCGGCCTCGCCCTGAAGGTGCTCGACGTCGCGGGCGAGCGGCTGCCCGACGCCGAGGGCACCACGCAGAACTTCATCTTCGTCAACGGCAAGGTGTTCCAGGCGCCGAACGCCGACAAGTTCCTGGGCAGCCTCAAGCTGCTCGCCGGCACCACCGACCGGGCCGAGGGCCTGAAGGTCGCCGCCTCCACCGTGCTGCGCGGGGTCAACAAGGCGCTGCACGCGGTCGGCATCGACAGCCCGACCATCGGCGCGCTCGGCGGCGCACCGAACGTCGATCCGATCGGCGAGACCTACTACAGCGTCACCCCGTTCCGGTACGGCGACCACATCGCGAAGTTCTCGGTCGCCCCCGTCGCCCCGGCGCTGACCGCGCTCACCGGCACCGAGATCGACGCCTCGGGGCGACCGAACGCGATCCGCGAGACGGTCCAGTCCGAGATGCGGGGCATCGAGGGCGTGTGGGAGTTCCGGGTCCAGCTCTGCCGCGACCTCGAACGCCAGCCGGTGGAGGATCCGACGGTGGAGTGGGACGAGGCGGAGGCGCCGTTCCAGCGGGTCGGCCTGATCACCGTCCGGCCGCAGGACAGCTGGGAGCCGGGCCGGGTGCAGGCGGTCGACGAGGGCATGCGCTTCAGCGTCTGGACCGGGCTCGCCGCGCACCGGCCGCTCGGCAATATCAACCGGGCGCGCAACGCGCCCTACAAGCACTCGGCCGCGTTCCGCGAGCGCTTCAACGGCTGCCCGATCCACGAGCCGGCCGGCGGCGACCGAGCGGGCGGGTGACGCGCCGGCGGTCGAGGCCGGTGCGCGCTCGGGCGCCGCGGCTTCGGGTTCGCCCCGGCGTCGCGGCCGCCGCCGGAGGGGCCGGCCCTCTCCGTTGACTTCCCCTGCGCCGACTCCTTAACTCCGTCCCCCGCCGCGACGGCGGGTCGGCGTTCCGCCGAATCCCGCGGGCCTCGATCCGCGGGCAAGAGACCAGGGTCAACCAAACCGGAGGATACATGGGGTCATTGCGCGTCACGGGCCACGGCCTGGACCTCGGCGAAGCCCTCAGGGGCCGGGTCGACGAGCGGATGGCGGCGACCCTGTCCAAGTATCTCGACGGGCACATGAACGACTCGAGCACCGGCCACGTCACGCTCCGGCGCGACGGCACCGCCTACCGCACCGACTGCGTGCTGCACCTCGTCTCCGGGCTCACCATCGAGGCGTCGTCCACCGCGCACGACGCCCGCGCCAGCTTCGAGCAGACCGCCGACCGGCTGGAGAAGCGCCTGCGCCGCTACAAGCACCGGCTCAAGGAGCATGCCCAAGGGCCGAACGGGGGCCCGAACGGCGCCGCGGTCGAGGCGGCCTATGCGGTCTTCGCCGCGCCGGAGGAGGACGAGGACGAGCCCGACGACGGCTCGAACCATCCGCCGATCGTGGCCGAGAGCACCAAGACCCTCAAGCGCCACTCGGTGAGCGAGGCGGTCACCGCGCTGGACCTCACCGGCGCCCCGGTGATCGTCTTCGTCCATGCTGGCACCGGCCGCATCAACGTCGTATACCGGCGCAGCGACGGCGCGATCGGCTGGGTCGACCCGCCGAGCGCCGCGGCCTGAGCCGAGGGAGCCGGAACCGGCCCGTCGGCGCGGGGATTGATGTTTTCGGGGCTGGGCCGCGCGGACAACGCGGCGCGCCCCCTCTTCATGGGGGCGGGGCCCCCATGGCTTTCGATCGGACGGGCGGTCCTTCAATGCCGATGCTGGAATTCCTCGATCCGGATTCCGTGGTGCCCTCGCTCCGCGCCCGGGCCAAGAAGCAGGTGCTGCAGGACCTCGCCGCCCAGGCCGTCCGCCGCCTGCCGGCGCTCGACGCCCGCGACGTCTACGAGACCCTGCTCCAGCGCGAGCGCCTCGGCTCCACCGGCATCGGCGACGGCGTCGCGATCCCGCACGGCAAGCTGCCGGGGCTCGACCGGCTGTTCGGGCTCGTCGCCCGCCTCGACCGCCCGGTCGACTTCGAGTCCCTTGACGGCCGCCCGGTCGACTTCGCCTTCCTGCTGCTCGCCCCCGAGGGCGCGGGCGCCGACCACTTGAAGGCGCTCGCCCAGGTCGCGCGCATCCTGCGCGAGCCGGGAATCCTCGACCGGATCCGCGCGGCCCGCGACGGGCACGCCCTCTACGCGCTGCTCACCCACACCTCGGCCTCGCAGGCCGCATGAGCGGGCCTCGCTTCCTGCGCCGGGCCGCGCTCGCGGCGTTCCTCGCCATGCCCGCGGCGGCCGCGGCGCAGCAGGGCGCGGCCGACGGCACCTGCGCCCGCGACGTGCTCGTCGCCCAATCGATGCAGCGGCAGGCGCTCGACCAGCTCGAGCAGGCCGACGGCGACGACGCCAAGGCCTGCCGGATCTGGCGCCGCCACGTCGACACCATGCGCCGCGTCGCCGGCGTCTACGGCCGCTGCCTCTCGGGCTCCGAGCGCGGCGCCCGGCTGACCCAGGTCCAGGACTCCGAGAAGGAATTCTCCGCCGCGATCAAGGCCCGCTGCCGCGGGTGATCGTGAAGGGGGGTGGAGGCCGGTTCCTATCGGCCCGGCCCCGTGCCGTCGTTTCGCTCCCGGCTCTCATCCCTGCAACCGAAGCGGCGACGCCTCTTCCCTCCCCCGTCCCCAAGTCGGGCCTGCCCGACTTGGGGACACAGGGTGCGGATCTCGGGCAAGCCCGAGATCCGTCGGGAGGAGGGAAGAGCGCGATGTTTCGCGCGCGTCCTGGTCATTGCGCACGCTGCGGCAACCGCTGCGAAATATTTCCCAAGCAAGCCGTGCGTGATCGCAAAGCTCGTCGCCGTCGTTAGCCGCCGACACGATGTTCTCGCAAAATATAAAGTGGAACGCTTCGCGCCACGAAGGAATTGAAGGGGACCAACAGTAGAGGAAACCGCCTTGCAACGCTATCTGACCGCCATCGCGCTCGTCACCCTTCTCGGTACGGGCACCGTGTCCGCACAGACCACGACGACGGGCAACCCCGCTCCGGACGCCAAGTCCAGCGAGAAGTCCGGTGGCCAGGAAGCCGTCACGCGTCCGAACACCGACCGGCCCGACGCCGGCAAGCCCGCCACCGCCAACGCGGCCGCGCATGCCAAGCTGGAGGAAGGCGCCAACAGCTTCACGGAAGCCCAGACGCACAAGCGTCTCGAGGATGCCGGCTACAAGGACGTCCGCGGCCTGATGAAGGACGACAAGGGCATCTGGCGCGGCGACGCGATGCTGAACGGCAAGCCGGTTAAGGTCGGCGTCGACTTCAAGGGCAACGTCGCCGCGCAGTGATCGCCGTCCCCGGACGGCTGAGGCGCAGGCACGCAATTCCCACGACATCCAGGATTTGACCATGGCTCAGCAAACCATCACGGCGCTCTACGACGATTACGACGCGGCCAGCACCGCGGTGTCCCGCCTCGAGGCGGCCGGCATCTCGCACGGCGACATCAGCGTCGTCAGCAACAACGAGGGCGACCGGCATGCCGGCCGGCTCGGCACGGGCGACCATGCCGAGACCGCCCACAAGGCCGAGACGGGAGCCGGGACCGGCGCCTCGCTCGGCACGGTGGTCGGCGGCGCGACCGGCCTCCTCACCGGCCTCGGCCTGCTCGCCATCCCCGGCGTCGGGCCGGTCGTGGCGGCCGGCTGGCTGGTCGCGACCCTGACGGGCGCCGGCATCGGCGCGGCCGCGGGCGGCCTCGTCGGCGCGCTCACCGGCGCCGGGATCAGCGAGAACGACGCCCACACCTACAACGAGGGCATCCGCCGCGGCGGCACCCTGGTGACGGTGCGCACGGACGACGCCCACGCCACGACGGCGATGGACATCCTCGAGCAGCACGGCTCGGTCAACGTCGACGAGCGGTCGCAGAGCTGGCGGTCCGAGGGCTGGAGCGGCCCGGCGCTGACCGCGTCCGACCCGTCCGGCGCGACGGCGAGCCAGGGCGTTCCTTCGGGCGCGGCGGCCCGCCCCGGCGTGCGGACCTACCCCGCCAAGCCGCTCTGAGCGACGCTCAGCCTTCGATCGGCCCGTCGCCTCGGCGACGGTGCCCCCGATCAGCCCTGCGATGCCCCGGCACGCAGGGCTTTTTCATGAGGTGGGGCCGGCGAGCGGCGCGGCCGGCCTACTGCAGATCGCGCAGCAGCGGCTCGGCGACCATCCGCACCGGCGCCTTCACCGGCTTGCCGCGGCCGATCAGGATCGCGACGCGCGAGCTTTCCGGGTCGGTCTCGAAGCGGGTGCGGACCCAGGCGACCAGGAACTTCAGGTATTCGGACGCCAGCAGCTTGGTCGCCGAGGGGCTGTGCCACCAATCGGCGGCGTCGAAGCCTTCGGCGATCACCGGATGGGGCACGATCCGGTCGGCGCCCTGGAGCGCGTGGTCGAGCTCGATCAGGGTCCGCGGCATGTGGTAGTTCGAGGTCACCACCGCGACGGTGCTGAAGCGGTTGTGGCGCATCCAGCGCCGGGTCTCGATGGCGTTGCCGATGGTGTTGCGCGCGCGGTAGTCGAGGTCGACGCAGCAATCGATCCAGTGGCGCTGCGTCGGGTTGAGCCGGGCGATCTCGTCGCGGCTGGTGCGTTCGTTGACGCCGGTGATCAGCAGGCGCCGGCCGTAGCCGCCGGCCAGCAGGTCGATCGCGTCGCCGATGCGCTGGGCGCCGCCGGTCAGCGCGACGATCCCGTCGGCACGGCCCTGCGGCACCCGCTCGCTGCGGTCGAGCGCGGCGACGAAGGCGAGGAAGCCGGCGAGCAGCGCGACCGCGCCGAGGCCGGCGAGGCCGAGGATCGTCAGCGCCACCGGGCCGGCGGGCCGCGCGG
>NZ_VRUU01000094.1 GCF_008039875.1 Methylobacterium sp. WL119
GGTGGGCCTCGCGTCAGCGAGGGTCGGGAGAGGGGAGAGCCATGTCCGGAGAGGTCGCTCCCCTCTCTCGACCCGCTTCGCGGGCCACCCTCCCCTGCAGAGGGGGGAGGGCAAAGCGCGCTCGTCCTCGCAGCCGTGGCGCCGGCACCACAACGCTCGGCCTCCCCGCCGGCGACGCCGCCCGCCGCATTGACTTGCGCCGCCCCCGCGGCGCTCTACCGGGCGGAGGATGGCGCCGTCGCGCGCGCGTCCCGCGTCGGAAGCGTCATGATCGAGACGGCCCTCAACCGCCGGTCCGCACGGGCCGTGGCCCTCGCCGCGAGCCTGGCCCTGTCGGGCTGCGCGGTCGGCCCGAACTACGTCGCGCCCGAGGACCCGCCGGTCGCGCGCTACACCCGCGAGCCGCTGGCGAACCCGAGCGCGGCCGACAAGGTCGCCACCCGGCAGGGCGGCTCGGCCGACCAGAGCTTCGTTTCCGGCGCCGACATCCCCGGCCAGTGGTGGACGCTGTTCCGCTCGAAGGCGCTGAACCGCCTCGTCGAGGAGGCGCTGGCCAACAACCCGAACCTGGAGGCGGCGCAGGCCTCCCTGCGCATCGCGCAGCAGAACGTGCTGGCCCAGAAGGGCACGCTCTACCCGTCCCTCTCGGCCAACCCGCAGGCGCTCGGCGCCAAGGCGCCGGGGCTCGACCTGCAATCGCCGCTGCAGAACCAGAACAACTACCTCTACAGCCTCTACACCCCGCAGGTGACGGTGGCCTTCAATCCCGACGTGTTCGGGCTCAACCGCCGCACCATCGAGGGCCTGGAAGCCACCGCCGAGAACCAGCGCTTCCAGCTCGAGGCGGCCTATCTCAGCCTCACCGCCAACGTCGTCGCCGCCGCGATCCAGGAAGCGGCACTGCGGGCGCAGATCGACGCGACCAAGCGGGTGATCCAGGCGCAGACCGAGGTGCTGACCCTCTACAACAAGCAGCTCTCGCTGGGGCAGATCGCCGGCGCCGACGTGATCCAGCAGCAGGCGGCCCTGTCGCTGTCGCAGCAGCTGCTGCCGCCGCTGGAGAAGCAGCTGGCGCAGCAGCGCAACCTCCTGACCGCGCTCGCCGGCCGGCTCCCGAGCGAGGAGGTGGCCGAGACCTTCACCCTCGCGGCCCTGCGCCTGCCGACGAAGGTGCCCGTCAGCCTGCCCTCGCGCCTGGTGCAGCAGCGGCCGGACGTGAAGGCCGCCGAGGCCCTGGTGCAGCAGGCCAGCGCCGGCATCGGCGTCGCGGTGGCGAACCGCCTGCCGCAATTCGCGATCACCGGCGCCGGCGGCTCGAGCGCGGTGCGGCTCGCGCAGATCGCCAACCCGGGCGCCGGGTTCTTCACCATCCTCGGCCAAGCCACCGCGCCGATCTTCGACGCCGGCACGCTCTATCGCCGCCAGCGCGCCTCCGAGGAGACGCTCACCCAGGCCCAGGCCCAGTACCGCGCGGTGGTGATCGCCGCGTTCCAGAACGTGGCCGACGCGCTGCGCGCGCTGCAGGCGGACGCCGGCGCGGTCGCCGCCGCCTCGGCCGCCGAGAAGGCCACCGGCCAGAGCCTCGAGCTGATCCGCAAGCAGTTCTCGGCCGGCGCCGTGAACTCGACCCAGGTGCTGATCGCCCAGCAGGGCTACCTCTCGGCGCTCGTCACCTCGGCCGGCGCGCGCGCGACGCAGTACGCCGACACCGCGGCCCTGTTCCAGGCGCTCGGCGGCGGCTGGTGGAACCGCGCCGACGTCGCCCCGCCCCCGCCCGAGACCGACCCGCTGAAGTTTCTCTAGGCGGCCTCGGCGCAGCCGCCGATCCGGAGCTTGGCGGACGCGCGAGGTGGCAGGGGCGATATCGGCATGGTGCCGTCATCGCCGGAGCCGCCTGCGATCGACATCACACCCACGCCGTCATTCCGGGACTGCGAAGCAGAGCCCGGAATGACGGAGCGGGCACGGTCATCCCCGCTCGAACAGACGGACGCGCGGGGCGATCCGCCCTCAAGCCCCCGCCACCGCCAGGACGATCTCCCGGCGGTGCGGCCGGTCGCGGTGCTCGATCAGGTACACGCCCTGCCAGGTGCCGAGGGCGAGGCGGCCGTCCAGCACGGGAATCGTCAGCGCGGAATCGGTGACCATCGTGCGGATGTGGGCGGGCATGTCGTCCGGCCCTTCCGCGCCGTGGACGTAGGCGACGTGGCGCGGGGCGAGACCGTCCAGCGCCGTCATCAGGTCGGCCTGCACGTCGGGGTCGGCGTTCTCCTGGATGGTCAGCGAGGCCGAGGTGTGCCGGCAGAACACCGTGGCGACGCCGTCGCGGACGCCGCTGCCGCGCACGAAGGCGGCAACCGCGTCCGTGAACTCGGTGAAGCCCGGCCCCGGCGTCGCGATCGTCAGCCGCGCGCCGGCCTGCCGCCGGATCTCGCCCGAAAACAGGGTCTCGACGGGTCCCACCGTGCCGCGCTTCATTCCGTCGTCTCCAGGGTCGTGCCCGGCATCGTCTCGCGCTCGCCCCGCGCCAGGATGCGTTCCAGAAGGTCGATCCGGTCGGCCTCGGCCGCCGGCTTGTCCCAGCGGATGCGGCTGACGCGGGGGAATCGCATCGCGACGCCCGACTTGTGCCGGGTCGAGCGTTGCACGCCCTCGAAGGCGATCTCCAGCACCAATCCGCCCTCCATCCCGTAGCCGACCTCGCGCACCGGGCCGAAGCGCTTGACCGTGTGGTTGCGGACGTAGCGGTCGAGCTTGGCCAGCTCGGCGTCGGTGAAGCCGTGATACGCCTTGCCCACCGGCACCAGCTCGGGGCCGCCCGCGCCGTCCCGCCACACCCCGAACGTGTAGTCGGAGTAGAACGACGAGCGCTTCCCGTGCCCGCGCTGGGCGTACATCATCACCGCGTCGACCAGATGCGGCTCGCGCTTCCACTTCCACCACGGGCCCTTGGGGCGGCCGGGCAGGTACGGGCTGTCGCGGCGCTTGAGCATCACGCCCTCGATCGCGTCGGCGTCGTCGCCCGCCCCGACCGCGGCCGGGTCGGCCCGCGCCGCCGCGAGATCGTCCCAGGTCGCGAACGGCACCAGCGGCGACACGTCGATGCGGGCGTGGTCGAGCGTCGCCACGAACGCCTCCAGCCGGGCGCGCCGCTCCAGGAAGCCGAGGGCCCGCAGGTCCTCTCCGTCGGCGGTCAGCAGGTCGTAGGCGCGCACATGGGCCGGGAACTCCTCCATCAGCTTGCCCGTCACCGCCTTGCGGTTGAGGCGCTGCTGCAGGACGTTGAAGCTCTGCACGCGGCCCTCGCGCAGGATCAGCAGCTCGCCGTCCAGCGTGCCGGTGAAGGTGACGGCCTCGGCGAGGTCGGGAAAGGCGCCGGAGATGTCCTCGCCGGTGCGCGAGTAGATCCGCGCCACCGGCTCGCCCGCCGCGTCGCGCCCGCCGACGAGCTGAACGCGGATGCCGTCCCACTTCCACTCGCCGGAGAAGTCGGCCGGGGCGAGCTTGTCGAAGTCGGTCTCCTCCTCGATCGGGTGCGACAGCATCGGCGGCCGGAACGGGGCCGGGTTCAGGGTCTCGGGCCGCGGGCCGCGCCCCTCCGCCCAGGCGAACAGGGTCTCGAACGGCGCCCTGAGCCCGTGCCAGACCTCCTCGACCGCGTCCGCCTCGTGGCCGCCGAGCGCGCCGACCGCGGTCTTGGTGAGCCGGGCCGAGACGCCGACGCGCAGGTTGCCGGTCACGAGCTTCAGGAGCGCCCAGCGCCCGGTCTCGTCCAGCGCGTCGAGCCAGGTCGCCAGGTGGCCGGGCAGGTCGGCCTTGCGGATGGTGGACAGGGTCTCGACCACCTCGGCGAGCGTCGGCACGTGCGGGGGCGGGTTGTTGTGGCCGGGGCCGGGCGCGCCGACCGCCCCCCCCTCCCGCTCGGAAGAGGGGGCCGGCGCTGCGTCCGCGACGGGCCCCGGCCAGATCAGCGCGGTCGTTTCGGCGAGGTCGCCGACGTAGTTGTGCGAGAGCCGGAACAGCACCGGGTCGATCCGGGCCTCGACGAGGCCGCGGATCAGCGCGGGCTTGGCCTCGCGAAAGCTCAGGGTGCCGGTCATCGCCGCGAGCGCGTAGCCGCGCTCCGGGTCGGGCGTGCGGGCGAAGTAATCCTGCAGCAGCCGCAGCTTGGCGTTGCGGCGCGGCTCGTAGGCCAGGCGGTCGAGGAGTTCGGCGAACTCGTTCACGCGGCGGCCTCTTCGGCTGCGTCCCCGGCGGCCGGCTCGGCCTCGCCGTCGTCGCCGTAGCCCAGCATGTGCAGCGGCTTGGCCTTGATCCCTTGGCTTCCGCACCAGTGCACCAGCGCGTCCTCCTGCCCGTGCGTCACCCAGACCTCGCCGGCCCCCGTCTCGCGGATGGTGCGGCAGAGATCCGGCCAGTCGGCGTGGTCGGAGATCACCAACGGCAGCTCGACGCCCTTCTGGCGGGCGCGGGCCCGCACCCGCATCCAGCCCGAGGCGAAGCTCGTGACGGGATCGGGGAATTTTCGCGACCACACGTCCTGGATCGACGAGGGCGGGCACAGCACGATGGCCCCCTTCAGGCTCGCCCGGTCGGCCGCCGCCACCTTGGGGGTCTCGCCGAGCGCGAAGCCCTCGCGCTTGTACAGCTCGGTCAGCTTCTCCATCGCCCCGTGCAGGTGGATCGGCCGATCGTAGCCGGCCTCGCGCAGAAGCATCATCACCCGCTGCGCCTTGCCGAGTGCGTAGGCGCCGACGATGTGGGCGCGCTCCGGGAACAGCGCCACGGAATCGAGGAGCTTGCGCACCTCCGCCGCGGTGTCGGGCATGCGGAACACCGGCAGGCCGAAGGTCGCCTCGGTGATGAACACGTCGCACGGCACCACCTCGAACGGCAGGCAGGTCGGGTCGCGCGCGCGCTTGTAGTCGCCCGACACCACGACGCGCACGCCCCCGGCCTCGATCGCGATCTGCGCCGAGCCGAGCACGTGGCCGGCGGGGGCGAACCGCACCGTCACGTCGCCGATGCGGATCGGCGCGCCGAGCGCCGCCTCCTGGCGCGCACGGCAGAAGTCCTCGCCGTAGCGCACCGCCATGATGCGCAGGGTCTCGCCGGTGGCCAGCACGCTGCCGTGGCCGGCTCGGGCGTGGTCGGCATGGCCGTGGCTGATCAGCGCCCGCTCGACCGGCCAGGTCGGGTCGACGTGGAAGCGCCCGAGCGGGCAGTACAGCCCCTCGCGGGTGAGGGTGAGAAGGTCGCCGGCGCGAAGCGTCATCGGTCCCGTGGTGACGGTGGATGGGATCGGGGGTGATATAGGGCGTCGTCCCGACGAGACCCGGATCGATCCCCACCATGTCCCAGACCGGCTCCGGCGACCTGCTGGCCGACCGCCGCTTCGCCTATGCCGAGGCGTGCCTGGCCGAGGGCGATTGCGTCGGCGCCGCCGAGATGGCGGAGCAGGCGCTCGAGCGCGCCCCGCGCTTCGCCGCCGCCTGGGTCCTGCTCGGGCGGGCCCGCGAGGCGCGCTACGCCGCCGGGGCCGCGGCCGGCACCGCCGAGCCGGGCCTGTTCCAGGCGGCGTTGCGCGCCTACGAGACCGCCCGCGACCTCGACCCCGAGGACACGCTCGGCATGCTCGTCCACCTCGCGCGCCTCGGTGGCGACGCGGCGCTGCCGGTCCTGTCGCCGGCCTATCTGCGCGCGCTGTTCGACGGCTATGCCGGACGCTTCGAGCGCCACCTCGTCGAGGGACTGGGCTATTGCGGCCCGGCGCTGCTCTGCGCGGCACTCGATGCGGACGGCCCCCGGCGATACCGCGACGCGATCGATCTCGGCTGCGGCACTGGCCTGATGGGCGCCGCGCTCGGCCCCCGCGTCGAACGGCTCACCGGCGTCGACCTCGCGCCGGCGATGCTGGCGCTCGCCCGGCGGAAGGGCATCTATGCCCGTCTCGTCGAGGCGGGGATCGACGGGTTCCTGTCCGAGGCGCCGGCGGCCTCCGCCGACCTCTGCGTCGCGGCCGACGTCTTCATCTACGTCGGCGCGCTCGAGGGCGTGCTCGCCGGGATCGCGCGGGTGCTGCGCCCGGGCGGGCGCGTCGCCTTCACGGTGCAGTCGCACGACGGCGCCGGCGTCGTGCTCGGGCCGGACGGGCGCTACGCCCACGCCGACGCCTGCATCGCGAAGGCCGCGGCCCAGGCCGGCCTCGCCGACCTCGCGCTCCGCCCGGCGGCGGTCCGGCGCGAGCGCGGCCACGACGTTCCCGGCCGAACGGTGATCGCAGTCAAACCCGAGACGTGACGCAGTTTAATCCCTGCGCCGCACAGCAACGTGAGGAAAAACACGCCGCCGTGATGAGCAGGTTGAACCTTGGCCGTGCTCGACCCTTTATAGCCGGCGATTCCGCCAAGGTCCGTTCAACGATCTGCGCCTTCCCGCGGGGGCGCGGGCGCGACCCACGACGCTTGCGAGGCATTCCATGGTGAACGAGAAGACCGCTCCCGGCGATCCGCCGGACAAGGCCTTCCCGGCGAGCGCGGCGACCCGCATCCCGCTCGCGATCGTGCTCGCGTTCCTGGCCGGCGCGACGGACTCGATCGGCTTCCTCGAGTTCTCGCAGCTGTTCATGTCGTTCATGTCCGGCAACACCACCCGCTTCGGCGTCGCCGTCGCCAACGCCGACTGGGAGAACACCGCCCGCGTCGTAACGGTGATCCTGGTGTTCTGCTTCGGCGCCTTCCTCGGGACGCTGATCGCCGCCTGGGTCGGCCGCTGGCGACTCTCGGTGCTGCTGACGATCGAAGCCGCGCTGCTGGCGCTCGGCCTGCTGATGCCCTGGGGCACCTTCGCCTTCCCGCTGCACGCCTACCCGATCGTGCTGGCGCTCGGCCTGCAGAACGCGATCCTCCAGGACGAGGGCGGCCGCAGCATCGCGCTCACCTACGTCACCGGCGCGGTGGTCCGCTTCGGCACCGGCATGGCCAACCTGATCCTCGGGACGGTCGCGTCCTCGTTCTGGATCCAGGCGCCGCTCTGGGCCGGGCTCTCCTCCGGCGCGGTCGTCGGCGGCCTGCTGCAGATTCGCTACGGCGAGACCGCCTTCCTGTTCCCGGCGGCGCTCGCCGCCCTGCTCGCCGTGGTCGCGGTGATCCTGACGATCGCCAAGCCCGGCAGCACGCTGGTCGCCGGCTCCTCGCCGGCCCCCGACGCCAGCCCCGACGCGAAGGCGATCGACGCGATCCACTGATCGCCCACTCTTCCCCTCCCCCTCTGCGGGGGAAGGAAAGAAACGCTCAATCCACCGGCGCCCCACGCAGGCGCTTGGTCGCGCCGCGCTGGGTCTTGGCCTCGAGCCGGCGCTTCTTCGAGGCGAGGGTCGGGCGCGTGGCCCGGCGCGGCACCGGGGGCACCGCGGCTTCGGCGACGAGCTTGGCCAGCCGCTCGCGGGCATCGGCGCGGTTGCGCTCCTGCGTGCGGAACTGCTGGGCGCTGATCACCAGGACGCCGTCGGCGGTGAGCCGGCGCCCGGCGAGCCGCATCAGCCGCACCGCGACCGCGTCCGGGAGCGCAGCGGAGCGACGCACGTCGAAGCGCAGCTGCACCGCGGTCGAGAGCTTGTTGACGTTCTGGCCGCCGGGACCCGACGCCCGCACGAAGGTCTCGTGCAGCTCCGCCTCGTCGATGGCGATCTGGGGCGTGCAGACCAGGGCCACGGCCCCCTCCCCTCCGGCTCAGCCGGCTTCCGCCGGGGTGCGCGCCTTCACGGCCAGCGCATGGAGGCCGCGCGCGAACGCATCGGCCATCAGCGCGTTGACGACGCGGTGACGGTCGACGCGGCTCTTCCCCTCGAAGGCGGCCGAGACCACATCGATGCGAAAGTGCGTCTCGCCCCCCGGCCGCGCGCCGGAATGGCCGGCATGCAGGTGGGATTCGTCCACCACCGAGAGGCGCGCGGGCGCGAGTTCCGCCGCCAGCTTACCCTCGATCCAGTCCCGCAGCGTCGCTGTCTCGGTCATCCGCCCGTCCCTCGTCTCACCCGAACAGCCGCGTCACCAAGCGGCCGGGCCGTCAAGCCCGTTCGCCCGCATGCGTCATCAGGCCCGGCGCCCTTGTGTCTCGGGTCCGCCCCCTCATAATCGCCCCGTCATGGATCTCAACTCGCCCCTGTTCGACAGCATCCGCATCCGGCGCACCTGCGACGAGCCGAAGACCGCGGCCGGCAAGACCGCCGGCGGGAAGACCGCGAGCGGCAAGCCCGCCGGCACCTGCGAGGCGGAGGGCTGCACCCATGCGGGCCTGTTCCGTGCGCCCAAGGGCCGCCGCGCCGAAGGGCAGTACTGGAACTTCTGCATCGACCATGTGAAGGCCTACAACGCCACGTACAACTACTTCGACGGCATGAACGACGACGCCGTCCAGGCCTTCCAGAAGGACGCGATCATCGGCCACCGCCCGACCTGGGCGATGGGCGTCAACCGCCCGGCGAGCGCCAAGGCGGCCGACGCGCCGCCGCGCGACTGGGCCTATGTCGACCCGCTCGGCGTGCTGCGCGCCGAGGGCGTCGGCGGCGCCCGCGGGCGGCAGGCCCCGGCCGAGCCCGCGCGCCCGAAGCTCTCGGCGACCGTGCGCCGGGCGCTCGACGTGCTCGGCCTCGAGGAAGGCGCCGACACCGCCGCGATCAAGGCGCAGTACAAGTCCCTGGTGAAGCGCTTCCACCCCGACGCCAACGGCGGCGACCGCTCGTTCGAGGAGCGCCTGCGCGACATCATCCGGGCGCACGACGTGCTGCGCGCGGCCGGGCTCTGCTGAGGCGGCTCGGCACGATCGATGCAAAGTCGACCGTCGCGCCGTCGTCGGCGGCTTTCGCGCGCGGACGACCGGCAATTTTCGATTGCAGGCCTATATGGGGGTCTTGCACCCGATCCGGCCCGTCTGTGGCGCCCCGGCGCGACGACGTTTAAGGAAGGGCCTGCATCCCGGCAGCGACTGGCCGGCGAGGCGAGGCCCGAGACAAGTTCCGCGCGGCTTTCGATCCGATGCCCTTCGGAAGACCGCCCCTACGAGGTTCCGTATGCTCTCTGACGACAAGCCCGCCATGCTCCCCGACCGCACCGTCTCCGTCCGCGCCACCTTCGGCATCGACATCGACCTCGAGGTTCCCGCGTTCGCCGAGACCAGCGAGCACGTGCCGGATCTCGATGCGGACTACATCTTCGACCGCGAGACGACGCTGGCGATCCTGGCGGGCTTCGCGCGCAACCGCCGCGTCATGGTCACCGGCTATCACGGCACCGGCAAGTCGACCCATATCGAGCAGGTCGCCGCCCGGCTGAACTGGCCCTGCGTGCGGATCAACCTCGACAGCCACGTCTCGCGCATCGACCTCGTCGGCAAGGACGCGATCGTGCTGCAGGACGGCAAGCAGATCACCGCCTTCCAGGACGGGATCCTGCCCTGGGCGCTGCAGAACAACGTCGCGCTGGTCTTCGACGAGTACGATGCCGGACGGCCCGACGTGATGTTCGTGATCCAGCGCGTGCTGGAGCTCTCCGGCCGCCTGACGCTGCTCGACCAGAAGCGGGTCATCCGCCCGCACCCGGCCTTCCGGCTGTTCGCCACCGCCAACACGGTGGGCCTCGGCGACACCTCGGGCCTCTATCACGGCACCCAGCAGATCAACCAGGGCCAGATGGACCGCTGGTCGATCGTCACCACCCTGAACTACCTGCCGCACGACCGCGAGGTCGACATCGTGCTGTCGAAGGCGCTGCACTACAAGGGCGACCCCGGCCGCGACATCGTCAGCCGCATGGTCCGCGTCGCCGACCTGACCCGCAACGCCTTCATGAACGGCGACCTCTCGACGGTGATGAGCCCGCGCACGGTGATCACCTGGGCCGAAAACGCCGACATCTTCCGCGACATCGGCTTCGCCTTCCGGGTCACCTTCCTCAACAAGTGCGACGAGCTGGAGCGGACGCTGGTCGCCGAGTTCTACCAGCGCGCCTTCGGCAAGGAGCTGCCCGAGAGCGCGATGAACGTCGCGCTGAGCTGATCGACGATGGAGGAATCGATGGCGCAGGTTGCTTCGGGCCCGGAGACGGAGCCAGCCGGCTTCGCGTCGCCGCGCGCGGGTACGCGCCACGAAGCTGACCTCTACACGTGGGTGCAGGAGCAAGTGGCCCACCTTCGCGCTGGCCGGGTCGAGGTTCTCGATCTCGACAACATCGCTGAGGAACTGAGCGACGTGGGTTCGGAGCAGTACGATAAGCTAGAGAGCGCGATCGAGGTCCTGCTCGCCCATGCCCTGAAGTGGGACTTCCAGCCGGAACGCCAGAGCAGGAGCTGGGCGTTGACCATCGCGGAGCAGCGCCTGCGGATCGAGAGGCAGTTGCGCAAGAACCCCGGCCTGAAGTCGCGCATCGCGGAGGCGGTCACCGACGGATTCCGGACCGGCAGGCTTCGGGCTGCGCGCGAGATGCGTCGCTCGCTCGAGACCCTCCCCACCGACAATCCCTACGCCTGGGACGACATCCTGAACCGCCCCTTCGAACTCGACGCCGACCGGTAGCACCCATGTCCATCTCCAACCGCAAGCCGGGCGAGCGCCGCGAGCCGGTCGCCGAGCCCCTGAAGCGCTCGGTCGCCGGGTGCCTGCGCGCCATCGCCAAGCGCTCCGAGGTCGAGGTCACCTACGCCACCGACCGGCCGGCGCTGACCGGCGACAAGGCGCGCCTGCCCGAGCCGCCGCGCAAGCTCACGGTCGGGGACGTCGCGGTGCTCCGCGGCAACGCCGACGCCATGGCCCTGCGCCTGGGCTGCCACGACATCGCCGTCCACCGCCGGCTCGCGCCCGAGAATTCCGCGGCGCGCGCGGTGTTCGACGCGGTCGAGCAGGCCCGCGTCGAGGCGATCGGCTCGCGGCGGATGTCGGGCGTCGCCACCAACATCTCCGCGATGCTGGAGGACCGCTACCACCGCGGCGGCAAGTACGAGACCATCACCGACCGCGCCGATGCGCCGATGGAGGATGCCGTCGCGCTGATGGTGCGCGAGCGCCTGACCGGCCAGAAGCCGCCGGAGGCCGCCAAGCGCATCGTCGAGCTGTGGCGCGCGCACATCGAGGACAAGGCCGGCCCGAACCTCGACGGGCTGATCGGCTCGATCGAGGACCAGCGCGGGTTCGGCCGCTCGGTGCGCGAGTTGCTCTCCTCCCTCGACATGGCCGACGAGACCCCGTTCGACCCCGAGGACGACGAGAACGACGACGAGAACGAGGCCCAGGACGACGAGCAGACCCCGAGCGAGGGCGATGCCGAGGAGCAGAGCCAGGGCGACCGCGCCGAGGTCGAGACCTCGGAGGAGGCCTCCGACGACATCGAGGAAGGCGCGCAGGAGGCGGCCGACGCGCCGTCCGGCGAGCTTCCCGAGGAATCCGAGGACGCGGAATCGGATGAAGCCTCCGAATCCTGGCGGCCGCCGTCGAAGGTCGCCAACGAGCTGCGCGGGCCGGACTACCGGGTGTTCAATCCGAGGTTCGACGAGGTGATCCACGCCGAGGACCTGTGCGACGCCGAGGAGCTGGCGCGGCTGCGCAGCTACCTCGACAAGCAGCTGTCGCATCTCCAGGGCGTGGTCGGGCGGCTGGCCAACCGCCTCCAGCGCCGGCTGCTGGCGCAGCAGAACCGCGCCTGGGACTTCGACCTCGAAGAGGGCCAGATCGACCCGGCGCGCCTCGTGCGCGTGGTCATCGACCCGTTCCAGCCGCTGTCCTTCAAGCAGGAGAAGGACACGAACTTCCGCGACACCGTGGTGACGCTGCTGCTCGACAATTCCGGCTCGATGCGGGGGCGCCCGATCACCGTCGCCGCGACCTGCGCCGACATCCTGGCCCGCACCCTCGAGCGCTGCGGCGTGAAGGTCGAGATCCTGGGCTTCACCACCCGCGCCTGGAAGGGCGGCCAGTCGCGCGAGGCGTGGCTCGCCGCCGGCAAGCCGAACGCGCCGGGCCGCCTCAACGACCTGCGCCACATCGTCTACAAGAGCGCCGACGCGCCCTGGCGCCGGGCGCGCAAGAATCTCGGGCTGATGATGCGCGAGGGCCTGCTCAAGGAGAACATCGACGGCGAGGCGCTGGACTGGGCGCACAAGCGCATCCTGGCCCGGCCCGAGCAGCGCAAGATCCTGATGGTGATCTCGGACGGCGCGCCGGTCGACGACTCGACGCTGTCGGTCAACGCCGGCAACTATCTCGAGCGCCACCTGCGCTGGATGATCGAGGAGATCGAGCAGCGCTCGCCGGTGGAGCTGCTGGCCATCGGCATCGGCCACGACGTGACCCGCTACTACCGTCGCGCGGTCACGATCATCGACGCCGAGGAGCTCGGCGGCGCGATGACGGAAAAGCTCGCCGAGCTGTTCGAGGAGGATGCCGGCGGCCGCGCCCCGATGCGCGCCGCCGGCGGACGCCGGCGCTGACGCCTCAGGCCAGCGCCCGCAGGGCGATCAGCACGGCGAGGTGCCCCGGGTAGAACGCCTGCAGCGCGTAGGGCGGCAGGAAGCGCGGTCGGCCGCGCAGCCGGAGGGCGGCGAGCAGGACCAGCGGGACGCCGACGCCGATCGTCGCGGCGTCGGCGAGCGCCGAGAGGGACGCGGCCTCGCCCCGCGGGTGCCAGCCGTGCCAGTTCAGCCCGACGATCGCGGCGACGAGCCAGGCGCCGTAGGCGCGCGGTTCGCGGAGCGCCAGAAGGATCGCCGCCGGCAGCAGGATGCCGGCCAGGCCGAAATCCACCGCCGTCTTGGCGAGCGCGGGGGCGAGGAACACCACGGCGAGGCCGAGCGCCAGGGCCGCGTGGCGCAGCGGAGGGCGTCCCCTCTCGAGCGCGGTCGCGAACGCGATGCCCGTCGCCAGGGTGAACAGGATCGACCCCTCGGTCGTGCCGAAGGGGAAGGCGGCGGCGTAGATCGCCTGCGTCGGCACCGCGAGGGCGAGCAGCGCCAGCCCGTAGCGGCCGGGATCGGCGCCGCGCAGGATGTGCAGCACGGACACCACGCAGAACAGCGGGAAGGCGATCCGCCCGAGCCGCCACAGGGCGACGGCGTGGCCGTCGAGCAGGATTGTGTCGACGTGGTCGCCGACCATCAGCACGGCGGCGGCCCCCTTGATCGCGTCGAGGGGCGCGCCGGCGAACGACGCGGCGGGCACGAAAAAACCGCCGGCATGGGGGTCCATGCGGCGGTTCATGATCTCACATCGCCCGGAGGCGACCGCTTCAGGCAGCGACGGCGTCCGGAGCCGCGGTCTCGCCGAGCTTCTTGTGGATCTCGCGCTTGAGGAGCTTGGCCGTCTGCGACAGCTCGACCTCGTGCGCCTTCACGAGGAAGGCGTCGAGGCCGCCGCGGTGCTCGACCGAGCGGAGCGCGTGCGCGGTGACGCGCAGGCGCACGCGGCGGTTCAGCGCGTCCGAGGTCAGCGTGACGTTGCAAAGGTTCGGCAGGAACCGGCACTTCGTCTTGCGGTTCGAATGGCTCACGAGGTGGCCGACCTGAACGGCCTTGCCGGTGAGTTCGCAGCGGCGTGCCATGATAACGCTATCCTGTCTCGTTCCTGGGCGATGCGGACCCGCCCTCCCGGGCCGGATGCGCCGCCTGCGCGGCCCCACCCGAACGTCGTTCCAGGTCTCGCGCAGTCGTGTCTGAGTGGCGGCCTATAGGCGAGACGGCCCGGGACCGTCAAGGCAAAACCCGACCGGGCGCCCGGATTGGGGGCGCGTGCGGACGCGCACGACGCCGCCGGCGTCGCGGCGCGTGCCGTCGCCCGGTCGATATGAGCACGGAACGGCCGAGGGTCCAAGCGCGGGGGCGGGAAGGTTTGCGCGGGCGACGCCGCCTCGGCCCTGCGGCGACCCGCCGGCCCGGCAGCCAGGAGCCCTGGGCGCGCGCGGAACGGCCTGTTAACCATGCGGCTCGGATAACCGTCGCCTGGGCAGCCCCGGGGCTCCGCGTCGTCGGGGCCGGTGCCCGGACGACCTCGTGAGGATGCGATTCGGACCATGAGCGCCCGCCCCCACCGCAGCGCCTTCCCACTGATGCGCCTCGTTCTCGCCGCCGCCCTCGGCGCCGGCGCCCTCTCGCCGGCCGAGGCGCGGGAGCGCAAGGCCGCGCCCGCCAGCATCGCCGTCGATTACGGCATCGCGCTCGCCGGCCTGTCGATCGGCACCGCGCGGCTCGCCGGCACCTTCGAGAACGCGAAGTACCGCGTCGACGTCTCGGCGACGCTGACCGGTCTCGTCGGCGCGATCACCGGCGGCCAGGGCTCGGCCCGCTCCGCCGGGATCATCGCCGCCGCGCCGCAGCCCAACACCTTCTCGATCGCGACGCGGACCGCCAATTCGGGGATCGCCGTGCGCATGGCGCTCGCCCACGGCAACGTCACCCAGTCCGAGGTCACGCCGCCGCTGGTCGACATGGACGACCGCGTGCCGGTGACGCCCGCCAACAAGCGCGGGATCATGGACCCGGCCAGCGCCCTGCTGATGCCGGCCCAGGCCTCCGGCGACCTGACCAACCCGGACAATTGCAACCGCACGCTGCCGGTCTTCGACGGCGCGACCCGCTTCAACGTGGTCCTGAGCTACGGCGAGACCCGGGCGGTGGAGAAGCCGGGCTATTCCGGCCCGGTGCTGGTCTGCAACGCCCGCTACCAGGCGGTCGCCGGCCACCGGCCGGACCGGCCCGGGGTGCGCTTCATGGAGGAGAACCGCGACATGTCGGTCTGGCTCGCGCCGGTCGAGGGCACGCGGATGCTGGTGCCGATGCGCATCTCGGTGCGCACCACGGTGGGCACCAACATCATCGAGGCGACCCGCTGGGTGCGCGGCACGGCCACCGCCGAGGCGCCGGCCACGACCGGCAGCCTCGCGAGCCGCTGAGGATGCGCGGCGCCGCGCTCGCGACGATCCTGGCGGCCTTCGCGCTGCCCGCATCCGGGCCGCGCCCGGCCGCGGCCGCGCCGCTGGAGGCCGGTGCCAGCCCCTGCGGCGGAAACGCCTACTCCTCGGCCGAGGTGACGGAGGGTCGCGGACGGCGGAGCGGGCCGCTCACCGCCGTGCCGGACACGCTCTGCGCCGACATCGAGACCGGGCAGCCGCCGACGCGGATCGAGCTCTACGGCATCCCGGATCGCGACGGATCGGCTTACGGCCTTGGCGGAGCGCCCGGAAGCGCCCCATATGAGCGCTCGTTCCGGCGCCGGCCGTCGGCCGACTGACGATCTCGCCCTTCCGGGGCGGGGCCCGTCGCCACCCGGCGTCCCGCGCCGTGCGGCTCCCAGCGCCGAAGGGATTGCTCCGATCCTCCAGCACCGCCGCTCCCTTCCGCCCTCGGCCCGCGCGCGCGGGGTCACGGCGGTGCTGGGGCCGACCAACACCGGCAAGACGCACCTGGCGATCGAGCGCATGCTGGCCCATCCCACCGGGATGATCGGCCTGCCGCTGCGGCTGCTCGCCCGCGAGGTCTACCTGCGGGTCGTGGCCCGCGTCGGCGTCGACAAGGTCGCGCTGGTCACCGGCGAGGAGAAGATCAAGCCGGACCGGCCGCGCTACTGGATCTCCACCATCGAGGCGATGCCGCGCGACCTCGACGTCGCCTTCGTGGCGATCGACGAGATTCAGCTCTCCGCCGACATGGACCGCGGCCACGTCTTCACCGACCGCCTGCTGAACCAGCGCGGCCGCGAGGAGACCCTGCTGATCGGCTCCTCGACGATCCTGCCTCTGGTGCGGGCGCTGATCCCCAACGTCCACACCACCACGCGCCCGCGCCTGTCGACGCTGACCTATGCCGGCGAGAAGAAGCTCGGGCGGATGCCCCGGCGCACCGCGATCGTCGCGTTCTCGGCCGAGGAGGTCTACGCCATCGCCGAGCTGATCCGGCGCCAGCGCGGCGGCGCCGCCGTGGTGCTCGGCGCGCTCTCGCCGCGCACCCGCAACGCGCAGGTCGAGCTCTACCAGTCCGGCGACGTCGACTATCTCGTCGCCACCGACGCCGTCGGGATGGGCCTCAACCTCGACGTCGACCACGTCGCCTTCGCCGCCACCTGGAAGTACGACGGGACCCGCTTCCGCAAGCTGACGCCCGCCGAGCTCGGGCAGATCGCGGGCCGCGCCGGGCGCCACCTCTCGGACGGCACCTTCGGCTCGACCGGGCGCTGCCGCCCGTTCGAGCCCGAGATGATCGAGCGGCTGGAGAACCACGATTTCGACCCCTTGCGCATCCTGCAATGGCGCAACCCGGACCTCGACTACGGCTCCCTCGAGGCGCTGCAGGCGAGCCTCGACGTGCATCCGAGCGAGCCCGGCCTGACGCGGGCGCCGATGGGCGAGGACCAGCAGGCCCTCGAGATCCTGATGAAGGAGGACGACATCCGCGACCTGTCGCGGAGCCAGTCCGCGGTGCGCCGCCTGTGGGACGTCTGCGGCGTGCCGGACTACCGCAAGGTCCACCCGCAGGTGCATGCCGACCTGGTGGCCGAGCTCTACCGCTTCCTGATGAAGGGCATGGCCGGTCGCATCCCCGACACCTGGTTCGCCGAGCAGGTGGCGATGATCGACCGCACCGACGGCGACATCGAGACCCTGTCGCGCCGGATCGCCCACGGGCGCACCTGGACCTTCGTCGCCAACCGCCCCGATTGGCTTCGCGATCCGGAACATTGGCAGGGCGAGACGCGTCGGGTAGAGGACAGGCTGTCCGACGCCCTGCACGAACGCCTCGCGAGCCGCTTCGTCGATCGGCGCACCAGCGTCCTGATGCGGCGCCTGAGAGAGAACACGATGCTCGAAGCCCAGATTACCCCCGACGGTGACGTGACCGTCGAGGGTCAACATGTCGGCCACCTCCACGGCTTCCTGTTCGTGCCCGATGCCAGCGCCGAGGGCCACGAGGCCAAGACGCTCCGCAGCGCCGCCGAGAAGGGCCTCGCCGGCGAGATCGAGGCCCGCGCCGAGCGCTTCGCCGCAGCCGCCGACGCCTCGCTGGTGCTGAGCCACGACGGCGTGATCCGCTGGACCGGCGCTCCGGTGGCCAAGCTCGCCCCCGGCGACAAGATCTTCGCGCCCCAGATCCGCCTGCTCGCCGACGAGGCGCTCGCCGGCCCCGCCCGCGAGAAGGTGGTGGCGCGCCTCGACGCCTGGCTGAAGGCGCACGTGACGCGCCTGCTCGGCCCGCTGATCGAGATCGAGACCGCCGCCGACCTGACGGGCCTCGCCAAGGGCATCGGCTTCCAGGTCGTCGAGGCGCTCGGCGTGCTGGAGCGCGCCCGCGTGGCGCAGGAGATGCGCACGCTCGACCAGGACGGCCGCGGCGCGCTGCGCCGGCACGGCGTCCGCTTCGGCGCCTACCACCTGTTCCTGCCGGCCCTGCTCAAGCCGGCGCCGCGGACGCTGGCCGCCCAGCTCTGGGCCCTGCAGAACGGCGGCCTCGAGCAGCGCGGCCTCGACGAGATCGGGCATCTCGCCGGCTCCGGCCGCACCTCGATCAAGGTCGATCCCGAGATCGCCAAGGGGCTCTATCGCGCCGCCGGCTTCCGCGTCTGCGGCGGGCGCGCCGTGCGCGTGGACATCCTCGAGCGGCTCGCCGACCTGATCCGCCCCGCGGTCGCCTACCGCCCCGGCACCACGCCCGGCGCGCCGCCCCCCGGCACCGCGGACAAGGACGGGTTCGTCGCCACCGTCGGCATGACCTCGCTGGTCGGCTGCTCGGGCGAGGACTTCGCCTCGATCCTGACCTCGCTGGGCTACGCCGCCGAGACCCGGCCCGGCCCAGCGATCACGGTGCCGCTGCTGCCCGCCG
>NZ_VRUU01000095.1 GCF_008039875.1 Methylobacterium sp. WL119
CCTCATCCCACCCTCCTCCCCCTGGGAGAAGGCGCCATGGAGCGCTGCCCCGGGATCACCCCTTCACCAGCGGGCAGCCGCCCTCGGCCAGCGGGCGGAACACCTCGTTGCCGGGGTTGACCGCCAGGACGTTGTAGAGGTCCCACTCGCCCTTGGATTGAGCTGGCGTCTTCACCTCGAACAGGTACATGTCGTGGATCTTGCGCCCGTCGGCGCGGATCGTGCCCTTGCCGAAGAGCGGGTCGTCGGTCGGCATGTCCTTCATCTTGGCGACGACGGCCGCGCCGTCCTTCGCCGAATGCAGCGCTGCCACCGCCTTCAAGTAGTGCAGGAAGCCGCCGTAGACGCCGGCCTGGTAGGCGGTGGGCTTGCGGCCGCCGTCGCGCTTCGCGAAGCGCTCGGAGAAGGCGCGGGTCCGGTCGTTGAGGTCCCAGTAGAACGCCTCGGTGAGCGTCAGCCCCTGGGCGATCGTGGTCCCGAGGGCGTGGATGTCGGTCGAGGAGATCAGCAGCGCGGCCAGCGCCTGCCCGCTCTCGCGGATGCCGAACTCGTGCGCCTGCTTGATCGCGTTGGCGGCATCGCCCCCGGCATTGGCGAGCCCGATCACCTTGGCCCCCGATCCCTGCGCCTGGATCAGGAACGACGAGAAATCGGCGGTCGGGAACGGCGTCTTGACGGTGCCGAGCACCGTGCCGCCGTTCTTGAGCACCACCGCGCGGGTGTCGCGCTCCAGCGCGAGGCCGAAGGCGTAGTCGGCGGCGAGGAAGAACCAGGTGTCGCCGCCGCGCTTCAGCATCGCCTTGCCGTTGCTGGTCGCGAGCGCCACCGTGTCGTAGGTCCAGTGCACGGTGTTGGGGGTGCATTGCGCGCCGGTGAGGTCCGGCGTGCCGCCGCCGGAATTCACGAAGACCTTGTTCTTCTCGCGGGTGATCGCGTTGACGGCCAGCGCCACCGAGGAGGTCGGCACGTCGAACACCGCGTCGACCCCGTCGCGGTCGTACCATTGCCGGGTCAGCGCGGCGCCGATGTCGGGCTTGTTCTGGTGGTCGGCGGAGACGATCTCGACGGACAGCCCGTGCTCGGCCGGCTTGAAATCCTCGAGCGCCAGGCGCGCGGCGATCACCGCGCCCTCGCCGGTGGAGTCGGAATAGACCCCCGAGCGGTCGTTGAGCACGCCGATCTTGACGGGCGCGAGGTCCGTCGGGGCGGTCTTCTCCTGTGCGAGCGCCGCGTGCGCGCCGACGAGGCAGGCGGCCGCGGTGACGAGGTGGCGGATCATGGCGTCTCTCCCGAGGGACGCCGCCGGCAGCGTTCATCGCCGCTCGGCCTTCGCGTCCGGACGCCATTGAGCGCGAAAGGCGGCCGCCTGTCAGCCGTCCGTCGTGCCGGATCGGGCCGTGTGTAACCGGGGTGCGCGCGGGCCGGAGGCCTCAGCCGGCCGCCAGCCCCGGGACCGGCACGCCGAACGCCTGCGCCAGCAGGACCGCGTTGAGGCAGAGCACGAGGGCCGCGCCCGCCACCGCCGCGACCCGCGTCGCGCGCCGGTTGGCGAAGGCGCCCATCAGGTCCGGGCGGCGGGTGAACAGCACCAGCGCGATCATCGGCACCGGCAGCGCCAGCGACAGCACCACCTGCGAGAGCACCAGCGCGCGGGTCGGGTCGACGCCGATCCCGATCACCACGAAGGCCGGCACCATCGTCGCCAGCCGCCGCACGATCAGCGGCACGCGCCAGCCCAGGAAGCCCTGCATCACCATCTGCCCGGCCATCGTGCCGACCACCGAGGACGAGACGCCGGACGCGATCAGCGAGACCAGGAACGCGCCCGCGGCCGCCGGGCCGAGCAGCGGCGTCAGCGTCCTGTAGGCCTGGTCGATCTCGGCGACCTCGCTGTGGCCGAGGTGGAAGGCGGCCGCCGCCATGATCACCATGGCGATGTTGACCAGGCCGGCGAGCGCCAGCGCCACCACCACCTCGCGGTTCGAGTAGCGCAGGAGCAGGCGCCGGTCGGCGTCGTTGCGGACCCCGCCGCGTCCCTGCGTCAGCCCCGAATGCAGGAACAGCGCGTGCGGCATCACCGTCGCGCCGATGATGCCGACCGCGATGGTCAGCGCCTCGGCGTCCGGGATCCGCGGCGTCGTCAGCCCCCTGGCCGCGTCGGCCCAGGCGATCGGCGCGATGAACAGCTCGATCGCGTAGCAGAGGCCGATGGTCGCCACCATCGCGCCGATGACGATCTCCATCCAGCGGAATCCGCCGCGCTCGAGCAGCAGGATCGCGTAGGTGACGACGGCCGTGACCACCATGCCGGCGAACAGCGGCATCCCGGTGAGCAGGGCCAGGCCGATCGCGCCGCCGAGGAATTCCGCGAGGTCGGTGGCCATCGCGGCGAGCTCGCTCACCGCCCACATCGCGAGCCGCACGGGCCTCGGGAACTCGTCGCGGCAGAGCTCGGCGAGGTTGCGGCCGGTGACGATGCCGAGCTTGGCCGAGAGCGCCTGGAACAGCATCGCCACGAGGTTGGCGGCGAGCACCACCCAGAGCAGGCCGTAGCCGTACTTGGCGCCGGCCTGGATGTTCGTCGCGAAGTTGCCGGGGTCCATGTAGGCGATCGACGCCATCACGGCCGGCCCGGTGAACAGCAGGAAGCGGCCGCGCCCGACGGCCCGCCCGTCGAGCACGTCGCGGATGCGCCGCTCCGTGCGGAGGCTCAGGCTGTCGCGCTGCGGTGCGGTCCGGCCGCCGGCCGGCGTGTCCCCGATGGGTTGGTCCATGAACGTCGCCGCGATCCTGCCCGGCCCCGTGCCGCGCGCTTTATAGCATGAGCTATAAAGATGTGCTCGGGCTCAAGGTCAAGATCGAATCTTGCGCGCGCCCGGGGCTCCCCTTCCGCGCCGCTTTTGCTAAACAGGCTGCCTGCGCCGCAGCCGCCCGGCCTATGGGTGTGATCGCAGGCTTCGGGCGCGAAACCGCAAAGCGTTTCCGCGCGACCTGCCCAAGGGGGGAGAGAGCCGGCACCATGCAGGATCCGCCACGATCCGAGCCCGCGCTCATCGACCCGGAGGTCCATGTCGAGAGCTTCCGGCAGGCCCGCGAGGCCCGGCGCTCCGAGCTCGTCGAGGACTACGTCGAGCTGATCGCCGACCTGATCGGCGACGGCGGCGAGGCGCGCCAGGTCGACATCGCCGCCCGCCTCGGCGTGGCGCAGCCGACCGTCGCCAAGATGCTGAAGCGGCTGGCCGAGGACGGCCTCGTGCAGCAGCGCCCCTATCGCGGCGTGTTCCTCACCGAGGCCGGACGGGCGCTCGCGAGCCAGGCGCGCGAGCGCCACCGCATCGTCGAGCGCTTCCTGTGCGCCCTCGGGGTCAGCCCCGAGACCGCGCGGCGCGACGCCGAGGGCATCGAGCACCATGTCAGCGGCGAGACCCTGGAGGCGTTCCGGCGCTTCTGCGAAGGCCGGCCCGACGCGTGACGCTCGGCGCCTTCGACCCAGGTCGGAGGCATCCGCCGCAGCGGCGGCCCACGTTCGCGCCTGCGGCCGAGCCTCGTCGCCTCCGAAGGCGGATCTCACCCGAACAGGTCGACGGTGGTGAAGCCGCGGGCTTCCAGGCGCTCGGCGAGCACGCGCCGGTGGCAGCGCTCGGGGGCGCGCTCGAAGCAGAGCAGGCAGGTCGGCGCGGCCTCGGCCATCCCGGCGAGCGCATCGAGGGCGAGGCCGCCGTCGGCGGTGTCGAGCACGGCCTCGCAGTAGATCCTGCGCATCAGCGCCGCGTCGTGGCCGCGGGCCGCCTCGCGCCCGGCCTTCGGCGTGCCGAGGCTGCGCAGGTGGGCGTAGGCGAGGCCCGCCTCCTCGATCCCGGCCTTGAGCGCCCCCTTCGAGAACCCGCGCTTGCGCGAGTTGGCGACCGCCCGCACGTCCGCGAGCAGGCCGCATCCGGCCTCGCGGAGGGCGGCGGTCAGGCGCTCCGGATCGAGCCCTTCGTAACCTATGGTGAACAGAACCTTACCCAACCCGAGCCCTCCGAAGAAGCGAGGCGGCAGCGTGACTTAACCCGCGGCGCGCGGGCCGGCGCGGACGCGCTCCGCGCGGTCATGTGTCTCGTCCGACACGGGTTCCGGAATTCCGCCGCATTGACGGCAAAAGTCTGTTAACCGCCCCGGGGCCATCGAATAGCTCTGTTGTGGCGCTTCACCAGATGGCGGGCCGGGCATCGATGTCGCTGAGGAATGCTCGTCCCGTGGATCTCGCCTCGACCTCGGCCGGCCTGCGCGCGGTCGCCAAGCGCATCCTGGCGGCGACGCTTCTGGCGAGCCTCGCGGCTTGCGCCTCCAACAACGACTTCTACCCGACGAACGGCGACGCGAAGCCCCATCCGGGCGTCGCGCGGGCCAAGAGCCATCCGATCCAGGGCATCGACATCTCGAAGTGGCAGGGACCGGTCGACTGGGCCTCGGTGCGCGCCGCCGGCACCCAGTTCGCCTTCATCAAGGCGACGGAGGGCGGCGACCACGTCGACGACCGCTTCCGCGCAAACTGGGACGCCGCCGGCCAGGCGGGCGTGCCGCGCGGCGCCTACCATTTCGTGTTCTGGTGCCGCTCGGCCAAGGAGCAGATGGACTGGTTCAAAAAGAACGTCCCCAACGACCCGACCGCCCTGCCCCCGGTGCTGGACGTGGAGTGGAACGGCCATTCGCAGACCTGCCCGAAGAAGCTGCCGAAGGCGCAGGCCCTGGCGATGACGACCTACATGCTCGAGGAGATGGAGCGGTACACCGGCAAGCGGCCGATCATCTACACCGACATCACCTTCCACAAGGACGTGCTCGAGGGCGAGCTGCCGGATTACCCGCATTGGCTGCGCTCGACCGCAGCCGAGCCCGAGCAGCGCTTCGCCAACCGCAAGTGGATGCTGTGGCAGTTCACCTCGACCGGCCGCGTGCCGGGGGTGCGCGGCGACGTCGACCGCAACGCCTTCTACGGGACGCCGGCCGAGTGGGCCTCGTTCCTCTCGACCGATTGCGACCCACGCGAGCACCGCCGCCTCTCCGAGCAGGGCCTCTGCACCGGCAAGTAGAAAGCCGGCCGGCACCCCTCTGAAAGCGCTTCCCGCCGACGCGCGATCGCGCCGGCGCAGCCGCGCGCAAATGTCGAAAAATCATCGAATTCGCGCGTCTTCTGTCCACTAATGGACGGACTGCGGCCGGGTCGCTCCTGTAGGTTGTGACGATCCGCCCTCCACCGTCGAATCGCATGTCGGTCGCGTCTTCCTCCCCGTTCGACGGCAACCGCCTGCTCGAGAGCCTGCGCGGCGCCGACCGCGCCCTGCTGGCGCCGCATCTCGAGCCGGCCGCCTACGAGAAGGGCGACGTGCTCTTCGCCACCGGCGCCGAGGTCGGCGCGATCACGTTTCCCTGCCGGCAGACGGTCGTGACCCTGCTGATCGCGATGCAGGACGGCCGCAGCGCCGAGACCGCCACGATCGGCTGCGAGGGCGCCGTCGGCGGCGCGGTCAGCGACGGCCGGGTTCCCGCCTCCACCAGCGCGGTTGTGCAGGTCGGCGGACCGGCCCTGCGCCTGGATGCGGCGCGCCTGCAGGAGGCCAAGCGCCGCTCGGCGAGCCTGCGCGCCCTGTTCACCCGCTACGCCGACTGCCTGCTGGCGCAGGTGCTGCAATCGGTGGCCTGCAACGCCCTGCACCCGATCGAGGCGCGCTGCCTGCGCTGGCTGCTGACCCTCCAGGACCGGATCGACGGCGACGTGCTGCCCGTGACCCACGAGCAGCTCGCCGCGATGCTCGGGGTCCAGCGCACCTATCTCACCCGCATCCTCAGCACGCTGCAGGCACAGGGCCTGCTGCGCGTCGGGCGCGGCCGCATCACGATCCTCGACCGCACCGCGATGGTGGACGCCGCCTGCGAGTGCCACGGCGTCGTCCGCCGCCACTACGACACCGTGCTCGGCAGCATCCACGCCGTCGGCGGCGCGTCGGAGCGCGCGGCGGCGACCGACTGCGACGAGGGCGGAAGGAGGCGGGATGCGGCGCGCTGAACCCCGCTTCCCCATCCCACGGCCCGAGGCCGCCGCGGCGTGCGGATCGCCGCGGACGCCGCGGTGAGCGCCCCGTCCGCCCTTCCCGACCGACCGGTGCGGGCCGCGCCCCGCGCGGATTCCGGAGCGCATCCGGCCAAGACCGGCTTCGACGACACCGTGCTGCTCGCGCGTGCGCTCCTCGTTGCGCCGGCCTCCTTCCTCTGCCTCGTCGACGGCGACGGCTTGGCGGTGGCGGCACGCCTCGGGATCGCCGCGCCGGACGGGCGGGCGCTGGCACGGCTGCTCTCGCGAGGGGGGCTCGATCGGGGCGGAGGCGTCCGCCAGGGACAAGTCCTCCCCCACGGCGACATCTTCCGAGACGACCTCTGCGTCCTGCCCGACCTCCGCGTCCTCGCCGACCGGGGCGCGGGGCCCGGTGGAGGCGCGCTCCCGTTCGGCTTCCTCGCGGCGCTCCGCCTCGTCTCGCGCGACGGCGTCCCGCTCGGGACGCTCTGCGTCCTCGACACCCTGCCGCGCGCCGGCCTCGCGCCCGGCCAGGAGGCGGCCTTCCGGGCGCTCGGGCGCCGCACGGTCAGCCTGCTGGAGAGCCGCGCCGCCCTCGACCGTCGGGAGGCGCGCCTCGCCCGGCAGCGCCAAGCCCTCGCGGCGCGCGCCACCACCACCGTCCGCCTCGGCGAGAGCGCGCTGCTGATGCGGCTGGCGATCGAGGCGACCGAGATCGGGATCTGGGACTACGACCCGCTCGCCGACCGCCTCGATTGCGATGCCCACGCCCGCCGGCTGCTCGGGCTCGACGCAGCGCAGCCGGCGAACCTGGCGCGGACCTTCCTGCGGGCGATCCACCCGGACGACCGGATGCGCGCCGCCGCCGACCTGCGCACCGCCCTCGACCCGGAGGGCGACGGGCGGTTCGGCGGCGACTACCGGCTGGCGCGGCCCGACGATGCGCCCTGCTGGGTCGCGATCTGCGGCCGTCCGGTGCTCGCCGGCGGCCGGGCCAACCGGATCGTCGGGAGCGTCCGGGACGTCACCGCGCGCAAGGTCGCAGACCTCGCCTCGGAGGCCGTCCGCGAGCGCTACCGCCTGATCGCGCGGGCGACCAGCGACGCGATCCGCGACTGGGACCTCGTCGCCGACACGGTCACGTGGAACGAGGCGCTCCAGACCGCCTACGGCTGGGCTCCGGACGGCGAGGCCGCCACCGGGGCATGGTGGCTGGCGCAGGTCCACCCGGCCGACCGCGACCGGGTCGAGGCGGCGCTCGGTACCGCGATCCGGGGCGGGAGCGACGCCTGGAGCCTCGAATACCGCTTCCTGCGCGCCGACGGACGCCACGCCGACGTGCTCGACCGCGGCTACGTGATCCGCGACGCGGACGGCACGCCGGTGCGCATGGTCGGCGCGATGCTCGACCTGAGCGAGCGCAACCGCGCCGAGGCCGATGTCCGCGCGATCTTCGAGGGCGCCAACGTCGGCATCGTCCAGCTCGATCCGCACAGCCTGGAGGTGCTGAGCGTCAACGCCAAGCTCTGCGCCATCTGGGGTGCGCCGGCCGCCGCCATCGTCGGCCGGTCGGTGGCGCTGTGGACCCCGCAGGAGGATGCGGCCGAGCGCGACACCCTGCACCGGCGCCTCGCCGCCGGCGAGGTCCTGCGCGAGACCCTGGAGAAGCGCTACCGCCGTGCCGACGGCCGCATCATCTGGGCCCGGGTCAACCTCGTGTCGCAGGCGCTGGGCGACCGGCTCCAGACCACCGCGATGATCGAGGACATCACGCTGGAGCGCACCACCGAGGCGCGCCACCGTGCGCTCATCGCGCTGGGCGACGCGCTGCGCGACGCCTCGGGCCGGACCGAGGCGATCGGTGCCGCCGCCGCGATCCTCGGCGCGACGCTTCCGGCGACGCGGGCGGGCTACGGCGCCGTCGATGTCGCGGGCGGCGTGATCCAGGTCGAGGCCGCCTGGACCGCGGCGGACGCCGATCCGGCCGGCCCCCCGCCGCCCTGCCCGCTCGCCGCCTTCCCCGAGACCCTGGCGCGCCTGGCCTCGGGCCTGCCGCAGGCGATCCCCGACATCGCCGACCCGGCGCTGGCCGGCGATGCCGCGGCCTATGCCGGCATGGGCGCGCGGGCCGCGATCAACGTCCCGCTGACGCGGCTCGGCCGGCTCGCCGGGGTGCTGTTCGTCCATGACCGCGCGCCGCGCGCCTGGGCCGCCGGCGAGATCGCCTTCGTGCGCGAGGTCGCCGAGCGGCTCTGGGGCACGCTCGGGCGCATCCAGGCCGAGGACCAGCAGGCGCTCCGCAACCGCGAGCTCAGCCACCGCCTCAAGAACACCCTCGCGATGGTCCAGGCCATCGCGTCGCAGACCCTGCGCAACGCCCCCGATTTCGAGAGCGCCAAGGAGGCGCTCGCCGCCCGGCTGATCGCCCTGGGCAAGGCGCACGACATCCTCCTGACGGGCGCGCGTGAGAGCGCCGGCATCGCCGCGGTGATCGCCGGGGCGCTGGCGATCCACGACGACGGCCAGGCCGGGCGCCTCGCCCTCGACGGGCCGGAGATCGAGGTCGGCCCGAAGGCGGCGCTGTCGCTGGCGCTGATGATGCACGAGCTCGCCACCAACGCGGCCAAGTACGGCGCGCTCTCGGTGCCCGGCGGCCGCGTGGCCGTGACGTGGTCGCTCGATGCCGACGCCATGGTGCGGATGCTGTGGACCGAGCGCGGCGGTCCCAAGGTCGCGCCGCCGACGCGGAAGGGCTTCGGGTCGCGGCTGATCGAGCGCGGGCTTGCGGGCGCGGTCGGGGGCGCGGTCGGCCTCGCCTACGAGCCCGACGGGGTCGTCTGCCGCGTCGAGGCGCCGCTGTCGGGCTTCCAGGCCGTGGAGTAGGCCGCGCCCGGGTCGGCGCGGGATGAGACCGCCCCGCCAAAGCGTCTCTTACGGTATCCGTCGTCCGATCCCACATCCTCCGAGATGTTCTTCCGCCGCGCCCGAAGCGACAGCTTGTGCGACCTGCCCGGTCTGGAGACCGCGCGACTGTCGATCGACGTGCTGATTCCGGGCGATGCGGAGGCGCTGCGGAGCCTCACCGACGACCCGGCGATCACCGGCGCCGTCGATTTCCTGCCCGCGCCCTTCACGCTCGAGGATGCCCGCAGGCTCATCGCCTCGGGACGCCGCCGCGAGGACCGGTTCTTCGGCGCCCGGACGCGCGAGGGCCGAACCCTCGTCGGGGTGGTCGGGACGCACCTGCGCGGAACCGAGGCGGTCGAGATCGGCTACTGGGTCGGCGGCGCCGCCCGGGGGCGCGGTCTCGCCACGGAAGCGGTGTCGGGCATCCTGGGATCGCTGTCGCTGCGCTTTCCGGCCCGCACGATCGTTGCCGAGTGCCGTCCCGGCAACGTCGCCTCCTGGGGGCTCCTGACCAAGCTCGGGTTCCGCGACACCGGCGAGGAGGGGCACCGCCCGGGCCGGCGGCTGATGGCGCGGCGGGCGATCTGAGGAGGGCTCGCGCGTCCCGACGCCCGCCCGCCAGACCTCGGCAAGGCGGGAACGATTTCGATCGTCTGGGCAAATTTACCGGTTTCACGTGCAGATTAGGACCGTGATAACCGATACATAGGAACATGCTCCACGTACTTGAGGTGGGGCGCGGGCATGGACAGCGCGGAAAACGGCTTCGTCGACGCGCGCGAAACCGTGCACGAACGCGTCGGCGGCTGGGCGGTCCGCCGCCGCATCGCGCAGGCCGGGCCGACCCTGCTTCTCGTCGTCGGCGCCCTGCTCCTGCCGAACGCGCTGGCCATCCTGGCAAGCCTCTGGATCGGCATTCCGGCACGATCCGCGCCGATCGCGGCCTACGTCGTCGTGATCCTGGTCGGCATCCGGCTGCCGCCCCTTGCCGTGGTGCCGCTCTACCTCACGGTGGTGGCCTTCGACCTGCTGATGATCGTCACCGAGATCTTTTCCTCGACATCGGATCCATCCATCACAACCTCGATGCCCTGACGCATGTCCGGTTGCTGAGCTCGCCGCTCTATGCGGGGCTCACGGCGGCCCTGACGGCATTCGTCGCGGCCGGCCTGTGGTTCCTCGTGCGCTACAGGGCGCGCATGGTCCGAGGCAACAGGATCGTCCTCGCCCTGGCGGTGTCGGGATTCCTGTTCGCCGACATCGCGATCAACAGCTCGGCCAGCCTTTCTCTCGGCCCGGCCGCCGCCATCGGTCAGCCCTTCCAATCCGCGGTCCAGGCGTCGGGCTTCGCCGCCCTGACGGAGCCGTCGCCGCGGAAGCCGAACGTCCTTCTCGTGCTCGTCGAGAGCCTGGGCGTCCTGCGCGACCCGCGCCATAGGGAGGTGCTGTTCTCCGCCTTCGACGACGCGGCCTTGAGGGAGGCCTTCAGCATCACGACCGGCACGACGAGCTTCTTCGGGGCGACCTCGTACGGGGAGATGCGCGAGCTCTGCCATTCGCGCTCGGCCTACACCGTTCTCCTCGACGGGCACGGACCGACCTGCCTTCCGGCCCAGCTCGCCGCGCGAGGCTACCGCACCGTCTCGGTCCACGGGTTCACGAGCGCCTTCTACGATCGGTCGTCCTGGTACCCGAAGGCGGGCTTCGTCCGAAGCGTGTTCCAGGACACCGCGACCTCGGCCTACACGCGGCACTGCGGCGGCGCGTTCGTCGGCCCCTGCGACGTCGACATCGCCGAAACCATCGACGACCGGCTGTCGAAGGCGACGCAGCCGCTGTTCGTGTACTGGGTCACGCTCAATTCCCATGTCCCGGTCAGGCCCGGGGAGGCGACGCCGCGCCACGACTGCAAGACCGGTGGGCCCTTCGGCGATCCGGAGGTCTGCGCGATGGCCGAGATCTGGGAGGACCTGTTCGCGGCGGTCTCGCGTCTCGCGATCCGCAATCCGGGTACGGAGATCCTCCTGGTCGGCGATCATGCCCCGCCGCTCTGGCGCCGGGCGGCCCGCGTCCGCTTCGAGCCGGACCGGGTTCCCTGGATCCGGCTCGCGCCGCGCCATCCGGCCACGCCCGTCCTGTACCGGACGGCATCCCCGCAATAGCTTCCGACCGGCGGATCGCCGCGCGGCTCACCGGGCCGCGGCGGGCATCCCGGCCGGCATCGCCCCGCGCCCGCGATAGATCACCAGCGTCGCGACCAGTCCCAGGGCGCCGCCGAGCGACATCCACAGGCCGGGCGCGGCCTTGTCGCCGGTCGCCGCGATCAGCCACGTGGCGACGAGCGGCGTCATGCCGCCGAACAGGGCGGTCGCCAGCGAGTAGGCGAGCGAGAAGCCGGCGGTGCGGACCTCGACCGGAACGACCTCGGTCAGCGCCACCACCATCGCGCCGTTGTAGCTGCCGTAGAGGAACGAGAACCACAGCAGCACGGCGAGCATCGCCCCGAAGCTGATGTGACCCACGAGCCAGGTCAGCGCCGGGTAGGCGGTGAGCAGGGTCAGCGCCGAGAACGCGATCAGGAGCGGCTTGCGGCCGATCCGGTCGGACAGAGCCCCCATCACCGGGAGCCAGAACAGGTTCGAGACCGCGACGCAGAAGGTCACGAGCAGGCTGTCGGTGTCGGTGAGCTTGAGGACGCTCTTGCCGAAGGTCGGCGTGTAGACGGTGATCGTGTAGAACGCGATCGTGGTCATCGCGACCATCAGCATGCCGAGCAGCACGATCCGCCAGTTCGTCGCGAGCGTCCGGAAGATCTCGGCCGCCTCCGGCCGGTGCTTGCGCTCGGCGAAGGCCTTGGTCTCCTCCAGCGAGTTGCGGATGTAGAACAGGAACGGCACCAGCGCGCAGCCGATGAGGAACGGCACCCGCCAGCCCCATTCCGACATCTGCTCCGGCACCAGCGCGTGGCTCAGCCCGTAGCCGATCGCGGCGGCGGCCATGATCGCCACCTGCTGGCTCCCCGATTGCCAGGACACGTAGAAGCCCTTGCGGCCGGGCGTCGCCATCTCCGACAGGTAGACCGAGACGCCGCCGAGCTCGACGCCCGCCGAGAAGCCCTGGAGCAGCCGGCCGATCAGGACGAGGGCCGGGGCGAGCAGGCCGATGGTGGCGTAGGCCGGCACGAAGGCGATCAGCACCGTGCCGGCGGCCATGATCGCCAGGGTGGTGATCAGCCCCTTGCGGCGCCCGACCCGGTCGACGTAGGCGCCGAGCAGCACGGCGCCGAGCGGCCGCATCAGGAAGCCGGCACCGAACGTCATGAAGGTCAGCATCAGGGAGGCGAACTCGTCGCCGGCCGGGAAGAACGCCTTCGCGATGTGGGTCGCGTAGAAGCCGAACAGGAAGAAGTCGAACATCTCCAGGAAGTTGCCGCTGGTGACGCGGAGCACCGCCCCGACCGTCGACCCGGAGGATTTTTCGTAAGGTCCCGCCACGGCTGCGCCTCGTCCCGCGATCCGGCCTGCGCCGTCCGCGCCACTGTTCGCCGGGACGGGCGCGGGCTCAAGTCGCGATGTCGCCGATCGAGGGACTTTTTCGCGCGCTTGAACGTGGGGGCGCTACTCGGCCGCCGCGGCCTGGGGCGTCGTGCCGGCGATCCAGGCCGACAGGTCGGCGCGCGCCCGGTCGGTCAGGGCTTGGCGCTTGAGCATCGCCTTCTCCGGCCCGCGCAGGCGCTTGCCGGTCTCGTTGCGCGGCATCGCGGCGAGCGGCGGGAACAGGCCGAAATTGACGTTCATCGGCTGGAACGAGCGCGGCTTGCCCGGCTCCTTGGCCGTCTCCTCGGGCGCGTCGTCGAGGATGTGGCCGCCGGTGATGTGGGCGATCAGCGCGCCGAGCGCGGTCGTCTGCGGCAGGGGCTCGAGCGCCCCGCCCCGGCTCTCCGCCACCGCGAAGCGCCCGGCCATCAGGCCGATCGCCGCGCTCTCGACATAGCCTTCGCAGCCGGTGATCTGGCCGGCGAAGCGCAGCGACGGGCGCACCTTCAGGCGCAGGGTCGCGTCGAGCAGGCGCGGGCTGTCGAGGTAGGTGTTGCGGTGGAGGCCGCCGAGGCGGGCGAACTCCGCGTTCTCGAGGCCGGGGATGGTGCGGAAGACGCGGACCTGCTCGGAATAGGTCAGCTTCGTCTGGAAGCCGACCATGTTGTAGAGCGTGCCGAGCGCGTTGTCCTGGCGCAGCTGCACGATCGCGCAGGCCTTCACCTGGGGATCGTGCGGGTTGGTGAGGCCGACGGGCTTCATCGGGCCGTGGCGCAGGGTCTCGGGGCCGCGCTCGGCCATCACCTCGATCGGCAGGCAGCCGTCGAAGTACGGCGTCGAGGCCTCCCACTCCTTGAAGCCGATCTTCTCGCCGCCGACGAGCGCCGCGATGAAGGCGTCGTACTGCGTTCGGTCCATCGGGCAGTTGATGTAGTCGGCCCCCGTGCCGCCGGGCCCGACCTTGTCGTAGCGCGACTGGAACCACGCCTTGCTCATGTCGATCGAGTCGCGGTGGACGATCGGGGCGATGGCGTCGAAGAAGGCGAGCGCGTCGGCACCGGTGATGGTGCGGATCGCCTCGGCGAGGGCGGGGGCGGTGAGCGGGCCGGTGGCGACGATGCACGGCCCCCAGCTCTCCGGCGGCAGCCCGGCGACCTCTTCCCGCACGATGGTGACGTTGGGGTGCGCTTCGAGCGCGGCGGTGACGGCGGCGGAGAACCCCTCGCGGTCGACCGCGAGCGCGCCGCCGGCCGGGACCTGATGCCGGTCGGCCGCCCGCAGGATCAGCGATCCGAGCGTCCGCATCTCCTGGTGCAGAAGGCCGACGGCGTTGCCGTTCGGGTCGTCGGAGCGGAAGGAGTTGGAGCAGACGAGCTCGGCGAGGCCCTCGCCGTGATGGGCCTCGGTGCCGCGCACCGGCCGCATCTCGTGCAGCACCGCGTGGTGGCCGGCTTCGGCGATCTGCCAGGCGGCTTCCGAGCCTGCGAGGCCGCCGCCGACGATGTGGATGGGCGCGCTTGCTTGGGACATGCCCCTGCAGATACCGGAACGAGCCGGCCCGAGGCAACGGGCCGGCGCACGTCCGGGAGCTTCAGCCGCGGGCGATGGCGGTTCGGCCGCGGGCGATGGCGGTTCAGCCGCGGGCGATGGTGGTTCAGCCGCGGGCGATGCCCTGGATCTCGAAGCGGTTGATGCCGAGGTCGGCGAGGTCGCGGTCGGACAGGCGCGACAGCTCGGTGATGGTCTCACGGTAACGGAGATAGGCGCGGAAACGGTTGAGGACGCTACGGGCGGCGGACATGACATTGACCTTTGTTCAGGCAGGCGGTGACGACCGCTTGGGCACCGCCTGCCTCTTGTTGGTGCAATGCACATATAAGCTTGCTGCGCCGCAGCGGCAGGCCGACATTCGTTAGCCAGCCATGCGAGCCCGGCATGCGGCGCACAACGATTTAGCAAGGTTTTGGAAAGCCTGTTTTCGAGGCCTTCGCGCGCCCCGGATCGCGTTCGCAGTTCAGGAGGCCAACGGCGTCCGATCGGCTTGGGCAACATGCGAGCGATGACCTTGCGTCGTCTGCGCGCCGGCACCGTCGCGCATCGATCCGATCGCCGAACACTGTCGATCCGCGTGCGGCATCGTGAATATGACAACGCCGCATCGGCCGAAAGGCGCGATGCGGCGCTGTCCATGCGCGGGGCCCGGCCCGACGGCCGGGCCCGGTCTCAGTAGAACGGGCGCAGCCCGTAATAGGCCGGGCGGCCGTAGAACGGGCGCGGCGGGCCGTAAGCGTAGGGGCCGTAGACCGGCCGCCGCCAGTACGGGCGCGGGCCCCAGTTCGGCCGGCACACGCCCCACGGATTGGGATGGAAGCCGGGGCCGCAGCCGCCGGCGACGGTCTCGATCAGGGCGCCGCCGGGCAGCGGCGCCAGCGGCATGGCCTGGGCGGCGGGTGCGAGGAGCAGGGCTCCCGCCAGGCCGGCTGCCGTCGCCAGGCCGGCCCCACCAAAAGTCTTCACGTGCGTCATGACGCGATCTCCTTCGATGTCCGGCCAGGGAGGGAATGGCCGGGCAGCGAGAAATCTACGGCGTACCGGATGAATTTCCACTGACGGCCGTGTTGTGCTGCGTACAGCCAGGCTTCGGCCCGGGCGGGGCGGTCAGTGCAGAGGGGCGGTACAGGGACGGTCAGTGCAGGGGCGGGCTCATGAGGAAGCGCTCACGGTCGCCCGAGACCAGAGTCGGCTTCAGGGCGCGGCCGTCGCGGCGGATCGTCAGCGGCACCCGCACGCCCGCTTCGCCCAGCGCCCAGACGCTGCGGAAGAAGTCGGCGAGATCCGCCACCGGCTCGCCCGCCACCGCCTCGATCACGTCGCCCGCGCGCAGGTCCGCCGCCTCGGCCGGGCCGTTGTCGGCGAGCCCCATCACCACGACGCCGTCCTCGCTCTCGGTGGCGTAGAGGCCGAGCCAGGGGCGGGCCGGACGGTTGGCGCGCCCGCGCGAGGTCAGGTCGTCGAGGATCGGCGGCAGCAGGTCGATCGGCACCACCATGTTGATCGCCCGCGGGCCCGACGTGCCGCCCTGCTGGAGCTGGAGCGAGCCGATCCCGAGGAGGTCGCCCTCCGGGCCGATCAGCGCCGTCCCGCCCCAGTTCGGATGCGAGGGCGCGGTGAACAGCGCCTCGTCGAGGACGTATTCCCAGTAGCCGGCGAATTCCTGCCGGGCGACGATCTGCGCGGCGACGCAGCGCTGGCGCCCGCCGGCGCCGGCCACCACCGCCCGGTCGCCGATCTTCAGGCTGCCGGAGGTGCCGAGCTTGAGCGCCGGCACGCCCAGCGGCCCGAGCGCCTGGACGAGGCCGAAGCCGGTGGCGGCATCGAACCCCATGACGTGGCCGGGCACGGAGCGGCCGTCGTTGGTGGTGAGCCACACGCTCTCCGCCTCGGTGACGAGGTATCCGATGGTGAGCACGAGGCCGTCCTCGCCGATGACCACGCCGTTGCCCGCCCGCTCGGTGCCGAGCGTCTCGGCGGTGAAGGCCTCGGCCGGCACGCGGGCGGAGAGCTGGACCATCGCCGTGAGGGCGCGGTCGAGGTCGTAGCCGTAATCGCCGGGCTTCGGCTGCGTCGAAGCCGGGATCTTCCAATCACCCTGCGAGGCCATGCCGCGTCGGTCCTTCGAGATGTCTGCGCTCCGGTAAGGTGCCGGAGGGTCGGTGGTCCGAGGGGCGCGAGCCGCGTGCCCCCATCCGGGAGATAGGACGCGCCGACCGGTCGCGACACCCCGGCAGGGCGACGCGGCGGCGCGGCGCGAGAGGGCGGCGCGGCGCGAGGCCGTGCCGGCGAGCCGCAACGTCCGCGAGAAAGGTCGGTCCGAGCCATCGTCGCCCCGCATCGCCCCCGCGATGCATCCCTAGGGAGAACCGCGGCAATCGGGGCGCCGCGTCTTCTCATCACCGCAGAATGCGCTAACCCTTGCCGCAACGGTCCCGATCGTTCGCCTGTCCGGCGCGAGGACCTGCCGATGGGACGGGGGACGATCCTTGGGCGACCGATCCTTGGGCGACGACGCGACCCTGCAGCGGATCCTGCGCGCGATCGCCGGTGGCGACAAGGGCGCCCTGCGCTCGCTCTACGACCTGACATCACCGAAACTTTACGGGGTGATCCTGCGTATCCAGCGGGATCGGAGCGTGGCCGAGGATGTGCTTCAGGACGTCTATCTCCGCGTCTGGCAGGCGGCAGGCTCCTACGCTCCGGAATCCGGGCGGCCGATGACTTGGCTCTGCGCCATCGCGCGCAACCGGGCCATCGACGGGATCCGCCGCAAGGGCGAGGTCCAGGGACCGGTGCGCGAGGACGGCGAGGACTGGGTGGAACGTCTCATCGACCCGCACGACACCGAGGCGGCGATCGTCGGACGCGGCGCGCTCGCGGCCTGCCTCGCGCGCCTCGACGAGGCGCAGCGCGCCTGCGTCGTGCTCGCCTATTGCGAGGGCTGGTCGCGCGAGGAGCTGGCCCAGCACTACGACCGGCCCGTCAACACCATCAAGACCTGGCTGCACCGCTCGCTCGGCGCCCTCAAGGGCTGCCTGGAGGAGCAGGCGTGAGCGCCGGGCCCGAGACCGAGCGCGACCTGCGCGCCGCCGAGTACGTCCTCGGCTCGCTCTCGCCCGACGAGCGCGCGGCGTTCGAGCTGGAGCGCGTCGTCGATCCCGCCACCGCGCGCGCGGTGGCGGCGTGGGAGCGGCGGCTCGGGCCGCTGGCCCTCGCCGTTCAGGGCGCGGGGGGGCCCCCCCCACGGTTGGGCCCCCGAGCCGGGGCGCGGGCGGGGGGGGGGGGCGGGCCCGCCCGGGGGGGTTTTTAAAACAAACGCCCCCCCC
>NZ_VRUU01000096.1 GCF_008039875.1 Methylobacterium sp. WL119
GCGCCGTTCGGGCCGCCGGGCCGGCCGTCGTGGTCGGCCGACAGCCTGCAGGCGGCGGCCGCCCGCACCGGGCTGACCTACGGCACCGAGGTGCCCGGCTTCCGGTTCGCGCGCGATCCCGCCTACCGGCAGGCGGTGGCGCGCGAGGCCGGGATGCTGGTCTGCGGCACCGAGATGAAGATGGAGGTGGTGCGGCCCGAGCCCGGCAAGACCGATTTCGCGCAAGCCGACGCCCTGGTGCGCTTCGCCCGCGGCAACGGCCAGCGCATGCGCGGGCATACGCTGGTCTGGCACGAGGCGCTGCCGCCCTGGGTGCGCCCGCTGCTGGCGCGGGCCACCGCCCCCCAGGCCGAGGACTTCCTGCGCCGCTGGATCGAGACCGTGGCCGGCCGCTACCGCGGGCAGATCGCCTCCTGGGACGTGGTCAACGAGGTGCTGTCGCAGGACGGCGGCGGCCCGGAGGGCCTGCGCGAGAGCCCGTGGCTCACCGCGCTCGGCCCCGGTTACGTCGACCTCGCCTTCCGCATCCTGCACGAGGTCGACCCGACGGCGGCCGGCTGCTGGAACGAGGACGCGGTCGAGCAGGGCGTGCCGTGGATGGAGGCGCGCCGCACCCGCGTGCTCAAGCGCCTGGAGGGGATGCTGGCGCGCGGCGTGCCGATCCGCCGCTTCGGCCTGCAATCGCACATCACCAGCACGGTGCCGATCGACCAGGGCCAGCTTCGGCGCTTCCTCGCGGAGATCGGCAGGATGGGGCTCGGCATCGAGATCACCGAGTTCGACATCGACGACCGGGCGTTCCCGGCCGACATCGCCACCCGCGACCGCAAGGTCGCCGACCTCGCCAGATCCTATCTCGAGGTCGTGGCGGCCGAGCCCGCGGTGCTGACCGTGATGTCGTGGGACCTCTACGACCCCGACACGTGGCTCAACGACCACCCCTACCGCAAGCGCCCCGACGGCCTGCCCCAGCGCGCGCTGCCGCTCGATGCGCAGTTTGGGCGCAAGCCGCTCTGGCACGCGATGCGGGCGGTGTTCGCCCAGGCGCCGGACCATGCGGCGGCGCGGGCGAAGCTGCGGTAGCGCCCCTCGGGCCCAGGGGCCAGGATCTTGACGTCGCGCAGCTCGCCGTCGCGCGGCGCCTCCTCGATGCCGTGCTTCCGCGCCTTCGCGACGAGGCCTTCCATGCCCTTGCGATGCTCCGGCCAATGCTCCGGCCTGGTCTCGCCGCCCTTGGCCGGGATCGGGCTCCGCAGCACCTCGGCGTGCGTCCGGATGCCGCCGAGCGACGGCTCCGGCATCCGCTTCCGCCTGGCGTCGCTCGCCCGGCCGATCGGACAAGCATGCCCCCGTTCCGGCGACGCGTTCGACACGAAAGCGTGACGGGCGGGGCGGCCGGCATCGCCCGAAATCCGCCGGCGGGACCGTTCCCCGGGCGGCGGATCTGCTAGGCATCCTGTCTCGCCCGAGGGGCGTGCGCACGGCGGTCGCGCCGCTGGAGGCCGGGTCTTGGGCGCGATCGACGAGACAGGGGCCCGAGCCCGGGCGACCCGCGCGGCGGCCGTCCGCGCGCCCGCCGTGGCCGCGCTCTTCCTGGCCGCGCCCGCCTTGGCCGTGCTCGCCTTGGCCGTGCTCGCCTCGGCCGCGCTCGATCCGGCGCCGGCCCGCGCCGGCGACCTTTCGGCGCTGTTCGACCCCGGCACCGTGGTGTCCGTCGGCGGGTTCGCCGGCGCCGGCGGGCGCTTCCAGGGCGCGCGGGCGGCCGGGCTGTGGGGGCTGCCCTACGCTTCGTTCCGCAAGGCCGACGAGCGCCCGGACTGGTTCTCGCCCGACGACGCCCTCGACGCCGCCCTGGTGGACGAGCGCGCGGTGCAGGCCGGCGCCGTTCTCGATGTCCGCAGCGGCCGCGCGGCGCACGACGACCGCAGCCTCGCCGGGCTGCCGCGCCGCCCGGTCGCGGCCGGGCTCGGCCTGTTCGGCGCGGTCTGGCCGGTGGAGGACGTGCTGCGGCTGCGCGCCGAGGTCACGCAGGGCCTGCGCGCGCATGACGGCCTCGTGGCCAAGCTCGGCGCCGACCTCGTCGGCACCGCCGGCCGCGTCACCCTGAGCGGCGGCCCCCGCCTCGTGCTGGGGGACGCCGCCGCGATGCGGCTCGACTTCGACGTGCCGGTCGCCGCGATCGCCGACCCGCGGCTGACGCCCTACCGCGCCGCGGGCGGGCCCCGCTCCGTCGGCGCGATCGTGGCCCTGGCCTACGCCTGGTCGGAGGCGTGGCAGACGATCGGCTCGGTCCGCTACGACCGCCTCGTCGCCGCCGCCGCGGGAAGCCCGATCGTCCGGCGCCTCGGCACGCCGAACGACGTCACGGTCGGATTCGGGGCGATCTACTCGGTCCGGATCGACCCGTGAGGCTGCAGCGCAAGCAACGGGACTTCAACGCCAAGATGTCGTTCACGAATTCGTGAATGTTGCCGGCCGAGCACGGCCGATCTTTAATCACCCTCTGCGCCGCGATGCGGGGATTATATCGGAACGTTTCTGTCTATGTCTCGCCGCAAAGAGTGGGAGGCGGACTGTGCCACGGATTCTGTTGACGGGGGCGACCGGGCTGATCGGCGGCGCGGTGCTGCACCGGGCGCTCGAGGCGGGCGACGACGCCACCTGGGTCTGCCTCGTGCGCTGCGCCGGCGTCGAGCAGGGCCGCCAGCGGATCGCGGCGCGGCTCGCCCGGTTCACCGACGCCTTCACCGCCCAGCGCCTCGCCCGCAAGGTCGAGGTCGTCCCCGGCGACTTCACCCGGGCCGACCTCGACCGCGATCCGCGCCTCGACGACTGCACCCACGTGCTGCACCTGGCCGCCGACACCTCGTGGTGGGGCGACGAGCGGGTCTACCGCACCAACCACGACGGCACCCTGGCGCTGGCGCGGCGGGCGCAGGCGATGCCGAAGCTCCGGCGGTTCCTGCACGTCGGCACCGCGATGATCTGCGGCGCCGACGCCGCGGCGATCGTCGCCGAGACCGACTACCCGGCGGCCGAGGCCCGGCACATCGTCGCCTACACCGTGTCCAAGGCCGCGACCGAGACCTCGCTGGCGGCGCGGTTCCCCGACCTGCCGATCGTCGTCGCCCGGCCCTCGATCGTCGTCGGCCATGCCAGCCTCGGCGCGGGCCCGAGCTCGAGCATCCTCTGGGTGCTGCGCGCCGCCGACGCCCTGCGCATGCTGCCCTGCGCGCCCGAGAGCCACGTCGACGTCGTCCCGGCCGACTGGGTCGCCGAGATGCTGGTCGGGCTCCTGACCAAGCCGACGCTCCGGCACGACCTCTACCACCTCTCGGCCGGCATGGGCGGCCGCACCACCTGGGCCGAGGTCATCGCCGCCTTCGAGGCGGCCGAGCCAAGCGACGGCGTGCGCGCCTTCCGGCCGTTCGACCTCGCCGCTGACCGCACCGTGCTGCGCCGCCGCTTCGCCGAGGTGTTCGGCCTCGACGGGCCGCTGAAGCAGGCGATGCTCCGCGCGGTGCGCGCCTACTACGCGTTCTGCGCCCTCGACGTGACCTTCGCCAACGACCGCCTGCTCGCCGAGGGGTTCGCGCCGGCGCCGCGGCTGCCGGCCTACCTGCCGGTGTGCCTGGCGAACGCGGCGACGATCGTCGAGCAGTTCGCCGACGACATCGAGATGTTCGCCGTGCCGCCCCCGGTGCCGGAAGACGCGGCCGGCACCGCGCTGGCGGCCAGCGCATGAGCCCCTACCTGACGCTGGCCATCGCGATCGGCGCCGAGATCTCCGCGACCCTGGCGCTGAAGGCGGCCGACGGCCTGACCCGGCCGGTCCCCACCCTGATCGTCGCGCTCGGCTACGGCACGGCCCTGTGGCTGATGTCCTCGAGCATGGACATGCTGCCGATCGGCGTCGTCTACGCGATCTGGGCCGGCGTCGGCATGGTCGGCGCCGCGCTCGGCGGCGCGCTGCTGTTCGGCGAGCCAGTGACCCTGCCGATGATCGCCGGCATCGCGGTCATCGCCTGCGGCGTGGCGATCCTGGCGAGCGCGCGGGTCGAGGCCTGAGGCCGCGCCCGGCGCTGGACCGCGCGGACGGCAACCGATAAGACGATTTGCCTAAGCGGGGCACCGAGGGATTCGGAAGCCCGGCTTGCAACGTCGGAAGGTTCCACGCGCATGATGGTCGGATCCCGCATCCTGCTCGCCGCCGCCGGTCTCCTGGCCTTCGGAGCCTTGGCCCGGGCCGACGACACGCCTGGAAAACCCCGGGACGCGGCCGGGTCCGCCGAGATCGGCGCCCAGGACCGCAAGCCGATGGAGGCCCCGCCTGGCAACGTGGCGAAGCAGGACGAGCGCACCGGCATGGCGCCCGACGTGCGCGACGTGCGGCAAGACTCGATGCGGGCGTTCAGCTTCCCCGGTGGCGCGCGCTTCTGAGCGGCCGGCGCACGGAGGGGCTGGTGTCGGCGTTCCGCGACAGGCGTCGGGTTGGCGCTCGACGGGCCCATGCTGCCCCCAACGAAGCAGAGCCAACCCGACAGGCTGGGGACGTGCGCAATCCGCGCCGTCTGGTGATCCCAGGCGTTTGCGATCCTGCGCCGCCAAACCGCTGCAACCCGGCCTTTCACGATGGCGGCCAACGATGAAACGCCTGCCCCTCCTGCTCGTCATCGCGGCCGCACCGGCCCTGGCCGACGCCTGTGACGACGCAGCTCAACGCATCGCGACCGAGGTCGGAAACGCGTACGCGATCCGGACGGGTCCGGTCATTACCATCAAGCGCGGCCGCCGGACCTTTCACTACACGCTGGAATGCGCAGACGGGCAGCCCTCGATGGTATCGGGGGATGCGGGCTTCGGCACCGACATGGGGGAGTTCGGCCGAACGCTCGAGCGCGCGACCAGCCTCGCCCTCGACGTACCCGAAAACGTCGCGCGAAGCGCCCTGGACAAGTGCGCGCGCCTCGCTCGGCGGCACGGCATGGATGGCGCGGCGACGACGGACGACGCGCTCGCCGTGAGCTGTACCGTCGTACACGATTGGGAGACGTTCGAGATCCGTCGCCGATAGGGGGCGGTCGAAGGCCGGTCGTGGCGCGGTGTCCCGGAACGGATGTGCCCGATCCGGTCCTTCGACGGCGGATCATGGCGAACTCTGCGGGACCGCCGACCACCCCGACCCGAAGCCGTCGGACGGCCATGGAACGGCCGCATCGGGAAGCGGCGACGGCCGGCCTCGCGTCGCGACCGGCGCCCCGCCCGCGCGCAGCCTCACGCGGTCGCCAGTCGCTCCCGCTCCGTCTTCGTCTCCCGCACGGTCGAGCCCGGCACGAAGGCGTCGAAGGCGGCCCAGAAGTCGGCGCGGATCGCGTCGCGCTCGGAGAGGATCTCGTGGCGGGCGTCGGGCAGCACCAGGATGTGGCCGGCCTTGAGGCGGGCGGCGAAGCGCTCGGCCGCGGGCGTGCCGCAGACCGGGTCGGAGCCGGCGGCGAGGATCAGCGTCGGGGTCGCGATCCGCGGCGGCACGCGCGGGTCGCGCAGGCGCGCCACCGCGCGGAAGGCCTCCGCCGTCCAGGCGATGGTCGGGTCGCCGACGGCGCCCGCGCCGACCGCGAGCGCGGCGGCCGCGTTGCGGGCGTAGCGCGCCGGGTCCCGGGTCAGCCGGTTGTTGGGGTAGGGCTTCGTCGCGATCGAGACCGGGCCGCCGCCGGGCACGTAGCGGCTGCCGAGGCCGAGGCGCTGCAGCAGCCGCGTCGCGACCGAGGCGAAGGCGGGCGAGCGCACCATCCGGATCGACAGCATCGGCGCCACGGTGACGATCCGCCGGAACGGCAGCCAGCCGTCCAGCGCCCCGGTCAGCGCGACGCAGCCGCCCATCGAGTGGGCGAGGCAGACATGCGGATCGGGCATGAACGGCACCAGCACCGCGTCGCGGATCGCCAGCAGGTCGCGGCGGTAATCGTCGAAGGCGGCGACGTGGCCCTTGTGCGGGTCGTCGACCCGCCGGTCCGACGCCCCTTGCCCGCGCCAGTCGAAGGCGACGACGGCGAAGCCCCGGGCGCGCAGCTCGCGGATGGTCTCGTAGTACTTCTCGATGAACTCGGCCCGGCCCTGGAGCAGGCAGACCGTGCCCTTGCAGGTCCGCGTCGTCGCGGCCCAGCGCGCCGCCCGCAGGGTGCAGTCGTCCGCGGTGCCGACCGCCATCACCACGGCGCCGGGTGGGACCGGGTTCCCGGGCGTGTCGTGCAGGCTCAGAAGTGCGGCGTCCTGCCGCATCGTTCCCGTCATCCGGCCGGGTCTTGAACGCACCTCGCCCCCCTCCAATATCACGATCGTACCGGCCGTCAGGCGGTACGAGCCCGGTCCGGCCCACGCGGCGGACCATAGACTCAAACCTGCATGTTGCTCCACGGAGGATGTGTCCTATGCGTCAGTTCGATCTCGCTCCCCTCTACCGTTCCACCGTCGGCTTCGACCGCCTGTTCTCGGCCCTCGACCAGTTCGTGGCGTCCGACGCGGTCCCGACCTACCCGCCCTACAACATCGAGCGCACCGCCGAGAACGCCTACCGCGTGACGGTGGCCGTGGCCGGCTTCACCGAGGCCGACCTGTCGATCGAGGTGCGGGAGAATGCGCTGACCGTGAAGGGCGAGCGCAAGCCCGATCCCGAGCGTCGCGCCGAGGTGCTGCACCAGGGCATCGCCGCCCGCGGCTTCGAGCGCCGGTTCCAGCTCGCCGACTACGTCCAGGTGACGGGTGCGGCGCTGGAGAACGGCCTCCTCCACGTCGATCTCGTCCGCGAGATCCCGGAGGCGAAGAAGCCGCGCCGCATCGAGATCGCCATCGGCGGCAAGAGCCGCGCGCCGGCGATCGAGGGGGCGGCCACCGAGGTCCCGGCCGAGGTCCAGAAGGCGGCGTAAACCGCGCCGTCGCAGAGCGTGGGAGCGCCCCGGCCGCCGGCCGGGGCGTTTTTCGTCGTGGCCGGCGTCGGGGATGCTGCCGGCGGAACGGATCTCGGCGGTTTGGCGTCGGCGGGCGAGGGGCGCCGCGAGGCGCCCGTGACGTTGCCCTTCGCGCCATGATGCGTTGCATCTTCGGGATCGCCGCGCTGCCGCGCCGCCGCGCACCGGTCGTTCGGCGCGGCTGTGCTGGAAGTTAAGGGGGCAGGGGGCACGGCGCATCCGGCCCACGCGACCTGATGCCGGAACGGCTTCGTCCGACGCGACCTCGGGTGCTGGGATGTCGGCTTCCTGCTTGCGCGGGATGATCCGACCGTCTTCCCCGCGGCGCCGCCTCAATGCTCCTGGGGCTTCCCCCGCGGCTCGGCCTGGCGGCGGGCCATCTCCCGGCCGATCTGAAGCAGCAGGAGCCGGATCATCGCCCGCATCGCCGGCGTGCCGCCGGCATCGATCAGGGCATGCGCTTCGAGGCAGACCTCGGCCATGCGGTCGAGCTTGTCCGTCGTCACGTTGACCCTCGCATCGATTTGAGCAAAAGTTGCGCGCAATCGATACCACGCCCCCGTTCCCCGATAGATCGCTGGTCCGGGCCGGACAATAACATAGGTCAACCGGGCATCAAAGTATGCAAAATTCAAATATCGGCGGGGCCGGCCACAGCAACGAAGCCATGACCGCCAAGATCGCCGAGGCTCTCGACTGTCCGGTCGACAACTTCTTCGATGCCAAATCGAACCCGACCGGTGAAACGGCCGACTTGCTGTCGTTCTGGGCGGCTCTCGAAGATGCACGCGAGCGCCGGGGCGTTCTCGATTATATTCGAGCCGTCGCTGTAAAATCGACACAGTCTTGATGGAATTCGGTTGCACTTAACCTAGGTGGTTGCGGATTTTTCCGGGTCGAATAGACCCGCTTCATGCGCGATGTGCCCGAACCCGATTCCGCGGATGCCGTGATCGCCGAGTCTCAGGACGTGATCGCGCGATCGCGCGCGGCGCGGGAGGAAGCGCGGCTGCAGCGGGCGGCGGCCCGCGCCGTGGTCGAGCAGGTCCGGGCGATGATCGCCCGGTCGCGGCCGGACAGCGAAGCCGGCGCGTGGCCCGCCCGCGATCCCGCCATGCTCGATCCTGCCATGTCCGATCCGGCGAAGGGCGGGGCGGCACGCGTCAGCGGCTCAGGAGGTGCAGGCTGAACAGGCCCTCCGGGTCGAGCCAGAGGCGCTTCGGCGTCCAGCCGGCCCGCGCCGCCATCGCCTGGAACGCCTCCGGCGCATGCTTGTGCGAGATGTCGGTGCGGACGCTCTCGCCGGCCGCGAACCGGATCGCGTCCGTCCCGAAGCGCCAGGTGTCGGCACGGTCGGCGACGAGATGGGCCTCGACCCGCAGCGGATCGTGCAGGATGCGGACCGCGTGGCGGAAGGCGTCGCGGTCGATGCCGGCGCCGAGCTCCCGGTTCAGGCGCGTCAGGTAGTTCAGGTGCAAGGCCGGCATCAGGCCGTCGCAGCCGCCATAGACCCGCCGCAGCCGGTCCGCGTCCTGCGTCGGGTCGGCGCCGACCAGGAGATGGCTCGGCCCGAGCGTGTCGCGGGCCCGCGCCAGGAAGGCCTCCGCCTCGGCCGGCGCGAGGTTGCCGATGCTGGTGCCGGGGAAGAACCCGAGCACCGGCCCGCCGCCGAGGTCGACCGGAAGCCGGATCGGCGCGGCGTAGTCGGCGCCGATCGGGATCATCGCGATGCCGGGATAGTCCCGCGCCAGCGTGCCGACCGAGGTCTCGAGGTACGCGCGCGAGATGTCGATCGCCACGTAGCGGCGCGGCCGGTCGAGGCCGTCGAGCAGCGTGCGGATCTTGCGGCTCGCGCCGCTGCCGTACTCGACGATCGTCGCGCCCGCTCCGACGAGGGCGGCGAGCTCCGGCACGATCGCGGGCAGCAGCGCCATCTCGCGCCGGGTCGGATAGTAGTCGGGGCTGTCGCAGATCCGGTCGAACAGGATCGAGCCGGCCTCGTCCCACAGGTACTTGCCCGGCAGGCGCTTCGGCACCTCGGACAGGCCGGCGAGCACGTCCCGCCGGAACGCGTCCCGCTCCGCGATGCCCGCCGGCGTCATCGCGGCGCCCCGCGGGTCGCGGTGAGCACGACGAGGGCGATGCGCTCCGCCTCGGCATAGGCCGGCGCGTCGAGCTCCTCGCCGTAGGCGTCCGGGTCGAGCTCGCGATAGGTCCAGCCCAGCCCCGCGGCCTCGCAGGCGGCGGTCGCGGCCCTCCGGAACGGGTCGGCGCCGTCCACGATCGCCGAGCCGGTGAACAGCACCAGGCTGCCGCCGGGGGCGAGGCGGGTGCGGGCGGCCTCGACCACGGCGAGCGACAGGCCCTCGCCGTAGGTCCCGCCGCCGTCGCGGTAGGTCCGCCCGGCGCGGTCGAGCATGAAGGGCGGGTTCGAGACGACGAGGTCGAAGGCGCCCGCGACGTCCGCGAGGAGGTCGCTGCGGCGCGGCACCGTGCCGTGGACGCCCGCGAGCCGGCTGTTGGTGGCGGCGGCCGCGAGCGCCGCGTCGTTGATGTCGACGAGCGCGATCTCGGCGTCGGGCGCGCGCTTGGCGATGGCGATGCCGGCCGCGCCCGATCCGCAGCCGATGTCGACCGCGCGGCGGACCGGCGCGGCACGGTGCGCGAGGTGATCGACCACGGCCGCGACGAAGCGGGCGGTGTCGGGGCCGAAGAACACCACGTCGGTCGTGCTCGGCGGATAGGCGGAGTGGACGAACAGCTCGCCGTCGAGGCTCGACACCCGGATCGCCGAGCGCCAGGCGTCGCCGTCCCGCACCAGCACGCCGGCCGCGCGCATCGCCGCGAAGAGGTCGGCCGGCAGCAGGTCCTCGGCGAAGGGGCGGCTCCAGCCGAACACGTCGCGCAGATTGCGGGCCCGCGCCGCCTGCGGGCGGGCGTTGACGCGGGCATGGGTGGCGGGCGTCACGGTGGTGAAGCTGTAGCCGAGGGCGCGAAGTCGCTCGACCAGGGCGATCAGGGCGGGGTTCGGGTCGGGCCGGCCAGTCATCGCGCCGGCTCCGCGGCGCGGCGCCGGCGCTCATGGGCCGCCGCGAAGCCCTCCTCCGACGGCGTGCCCGGCTGGCCGGAGATCGCCCGGAGGCCCTGAAACGGCGCCGGGCGCGCCCGGTCGCGGCCGACGACGGACCGGATCGGCCCGCGCGTGGGGGCGGGCTCGGCGCCGACGCGAGGGAAGGATGGGGTCTGAAGGAAGGCGCGGAAGCGCTCGGCCAGCGGGGGGCTGGCATCGTCCGTGGGGAGATCCATGCGCACCTGTCACGATCGCTCGGGCGTGCCGCGTCGCGTCCCGCGCGGCGACCGTCCGAGGCCCGGCTGTGTGTGTCGAAGCGCGGCGGGGCGGAGCGCCCATCGGGCCCGAGCCCGCCGATCTGCCGGGGAAACCTCGGCTCGAATTCCTTGTTCCGCGACGCGGCCGACAAAAATCAAGCTTAACGCAGGTTATGGTTCGGCCCGTCGCATCGATCGACAGACTAGCCGAGGTCGACGCGAACGGCCGTCGCGCGGCGAGCCTTGCGAGGATCGTCGTGGGACGCGCCCGGCGCGGCGAATGCAGATCCCGTCCATGCCGGGCCGCGACGGCAAAGCGTCGCGGCGGGAGAAAACGCCCTGCCGCTCGGGTTTCGCTCGGGACGACGCGTCGATGTCGCGCGGGACGGCCGGGACCGGGGGCACGATGGACGCGGCGAACCAGGTGACGAAGGTCCAGGATGCACCGCGTGGAAGCCAGGATGCACCGCGTGCACGCAAAGGCGCGCCGCGTGCGCGGGAGATCACCCCGCGCGGAATCGCGCTCGGCGCCGCGATCACGGTCGTGTTCATCGCCGCCAACGTCTACATGGGCCTGAAGACCGGGATGACGTTCTCGTCCTCGATCCCGGCGGCGATGATCTCGATGGGCTGCCTGCGGCTGCTCGGCGGCTCGAGCATCCTCGAGAACAACATCGTGCAGACGCAGGCCTCCGCCGCCGGCACGCTGTGCAACGTCATCCTGATCCTGCCCGGCCTGGTGCTGATCGGGCATTGGCACGGCTTCCCGTTCTGGCAGACCAGCGCGGTGTGCGCCCTCGGCGGCCTGCTCGGCGTCGCGTTCTCGATCCCGCTCCGGCGCGCGCTCGTCACCCGCGCGGGCCTGCCCTACCCGGAGGGCGTCGCCGCCGCCGAGGTGCTGCGCACCGGCGAGGGCGAGGCCGGCGCGAAGGGCCTGCGCGATCTCCTCGGCGCAGCCGCCGGCGCGGGCGCGATCGGGCTCGCGACCACCGGGTTCCGGCTGCTGGCCGAGGGGATGCACGGGACGCTCGCGGCGGGGAGCGCGGTGTTCCGCCTCGGCACTGGCTTCTCCCTGGCGCTCGTCGGCGTCGGCTACCTCGTCGGGATCGGCGCGTGCCTGGCGCTGCTCACCGGCGTCGCGATCGCCTGGGGCGTCGCCGTGCCGCTGCTGACCGCGCTCGGGCAGGGGGAGGGCGCCTCGCCGTCGGAGATGGCCGAGGCGGTGTGGTCCGGGCAGGTTCGCCTGATCGGGGCGGGCATCATCGCGGTCGGGGGCCTCTGGACCGTCGGGTCGCTCGCCCGCCCGATCCTCGGCAGCATCGCCACCGCCCTGGCCTCTGTCCGGACCAGCGGCTCGCGGCTGCCCGGCCCGGACCATCCGCGGGCCGAGCGCGACCTGCCGATCACCTGGGTCGGCGCGGCGGTGCTGGCGCTGACCCTGCCGCTGGCGTGGCTGTTCGCCGGCTTCGCATCGGGCGCCGAGCTCGGCGGCGGGCTGTACGGGCTCGTCGCGGCCGCGACCGTGTTCGCGGTGCTGTTCGGCTTCCTGATGGCCGCCACCTGCGGCTATCTGGCCGGCCTCCTCGGCTCGTCCTCGAGCCCGATCTCCGGCATCGGCATCCTCACCGCCATGGCCGCGGCGGTGCTGCTGCCCCTGCTGGTCGGCCGCTCCGCCGGACCGGAGGGCGACCGCTTCGTCATCGCGATGGCGCTGCTCGTGGCCGCGGTCATCGTCACGATGGCCTCGATCGCCAACGACAACCTGCAGGACCTGAAGACCGGCCAGCTCGTCGACGCCACGCCCTGGCGCCAGCAGGTGGTGCTGCTGATCGGCGTCGCGGTCGGCGCCGCCGTCATCGGGCCGCTGCTGTCCCTGCTCTACGAGGCCTACGGCTTCGTCGGCGCCCTGCCGCGCGAGGGCATGGAGGCGGCCAACGCCATGCCCGCCCCCCAGGCGGCGCTGACCTCGCAGATCGCCGGCGGCATCGTCCACGGCACCCTGCCGTGGACGATGGTGCTGATCGGCGCCGGGCTCGGGGCCGTGCTGGTCGCGGTCGAGGCGTGGCTGCGGCGGCGCGACCTCACCTTCCCCGCGCTCACCGTCGGCATCGGCATGTACCTGCCGCTCTCGGTCGAGATGACGATCGCGGTCGGCGGCGTCCTCGGCTGGCTCGCCGAGCGGACGATCCGGGCACGCGCCGCGGCGCAAGGGGACGATGCCGGCGCGGCGACCGAGACCGCGCGCCGCCGCGGCGTCCTCCTCGCCTCCGGATTCCTGGTCGGCGAGAGCTTCGTCGGCGTGATCCTGGCCGTCGCCGACACCCTGGCCGGGCGCAGCGCGTCCCTCGCCCTCGTCGGGCCGGGTTTCGCCCCTTACGCGACCTGGCTCGGCGCGGCCGTGTTCGGGTGCGGCCTCGCCGTGTTCTACCGGCTCACCGCGCGGGCGGACCTGGACGAAGCGGCGGCGTAGGCACGGCCGCGCCGGTGCGGGCGGTGTTTTGGGAGAGCAGGTTTCCGGTAACAGCTTCGCCATTGCCCGGCAGGGCGTGCGGCCCCGTTCGATCCCCGATCCCACCCGCATCCGCATCCTGAGGTGCTTGCGCGAAGCGGAAGCCTCGAAGGAGTTCCCCAGCGCGCGCGAGATCCCGTGAGGGCTCCTTCGAGGCCGCTCGCGCGGCGCCTCAGGATGAGGTCCGAGCCCGGAGAGGAAGCGTGACCCGCCCCGGTCGCCGCGGCATCCGAAGCCCGTCCGCCTCGGTCGCCGGAGCCGGCATGAAAACGTCGGCCCGCCGCCCGTATCTCGCCAGCCGCCCGCCCGGTTCGGTCCGAAACCCGACAGAACCAACCCCGGGGACCGCAGTTGCTCCCGTATGCGCCGCATCGTCCGAGCAGCGGCCGGGAGCTTCGCACCATGAAGGCCCTCGTCTGGCACGGCACCACCGACATCCGCTGCGACACGGTTCCCGATCCGACGATCGAGGACGGGCGCGACGCGATCATCAAGGTCACGAGCTGCGCGATCTGCGGCTCCGACCTGCACCTCTACGACCACTTCATGCCCGGCATGAAGGCGGGCGACATCATGGGCCACGAGACCATGGGCGAGGTGGTCGCGGTGGGGAAGGACAACGCCGCGCTGAAGGTGGGCGACCGGATCGTCGTCCCGTTCACGATCACCTGCGGCCAGTGCCCGCAATGCCGGCGCGGCAACTTCTCGGTCTGCGAGCGCACCAACCGCAACAAGGCGCTCGGCGACGCCGCCTTCGGCCACACCACGGCGGGCCTGTTCGGCTACACCCACCTGACCGGCGGCTATGCCGGCGGCCAGGCCGAGTACCTGCGCGTGCCGTTCGCCGACTCGACCCACATCAAGGTGCCGGACGGCATCCCCGACGAGCGGCTGCTGTTCCTGTCCGACATCTTCCCGACGGGATGGCAGGGCGCGGTCCAGTGCAACATCCAGCCGGAGGACACGGTCGCGATCTGGGGCTGCGGGCCGGTCGGGCAGATGGCGATCCGCTCCGCGATCCTGCTCGGGGCCAAGCGCGTGATCGCCATCGACCGGGTGCCCGAGCGCCTCGCGATGGCGCGGGCCGGCGGCGCCGAGGTGCTCGACTACCACGCCGAATCGAACATCGTCGCCCGCCTCAACGACATGACCGACGGCCGCGGGCCGGAGAAGTGCATCGACGCCGTCGGGCTCGAGGCGCACGCGCTCGGCGCGGTCGACGCGGTCTACGACCGGGCCAAGCAGGCGATGATGCTGGAGACCGACCGTGCCCACGTCCTGCGCCAGATGATCATGGTCTGCCGGCCGGCCGGGATCCTCTCGGTGCCGGGCGTCTATAGCGGCCTGATCGACAAGTTCCCGATCGGCGCGCTGATGAACAAGGGGCTGACCGTCCGCACCGGGCAGACGCACGTGAAGCGCTGGACCGACGACCTGCTGCGCCGGATCGAGGAGGGGCAGATCGACCCGTCCTTCGTCATCACCCACACGGTCGGCTTGGAGGACGGCCCCGAGATGTACCGCACCTTCCGCGACAAGCAGGACGGCTGCATTAAGGTGGTGATCCGGCCATGAGCGGCGCGCGTCCCTCCCCCCCGACGCGCCCGGCGCCCGGCCGCGGCGCGCGGACCGGCCACCACGCGCTCGCGCGCGGCCTCGGCTGGTTCTCGATCGGCCTCGGGCTGCTGGAGCTGGCGGCGGCGCGGGGCCTGTGCCGGACCCTCGGCCTCGAGGGCCGGGAGACGCTGGTGCGCAGCTACGGCGTGCGCGAGGTCGCGACCGGCGTCGCCATCCTGACGAGCCACGATCCGGCACCGTGGATCCTGGGCCGCGTCGTCGGCGACGTCCTCGACCTCGCGACCCTGGCCCAGGGCTTCGAGGGCGATCGTGGGCAGAGGGCCAACCGCGTCGCCGCGACGGCGGCGGTGGCGGGCGTGACGGTGCTCGACGTCGTCTGTGCCCAGGGGCTGATCGCCGACAAGCGCCTCTCCCGGCCCGGTGCCTTCGACTACGGCGGCCGCAGCGGCTTCCCCCGTCCGCCGCAGGCCATGCGCGGGGCGGCGGCCGACTTCGCGGTCCCGCACGATTTCCGGGCTCCCGAGGCCCTGCGGCCCTGGTCGGGCGACGCCTCCGGGTCCCGCGGCATGCCAGGAACCTTGCCGGCGGAAAATATCTGATTTGCCGGCAAATTATACGGTCGGCGAGACGCGTGGCCGATCGGATCCGCGTCGGCAGGCAGGCGGTCATCGCCCCCCATCGAAAGGACGCGCGGCCATGATCCAGCAGGTTTCGGTCGATCCGGAGGCGCAGGCGGGCAAGGCCGCCGAGGACGGCACAAGGACGCTCGCCGGCGATCTCGCCTATCGCCGCCTGATGATGGTCAACGTGGTCTTCGTCGGCACGCCCGGCGCCGGGGATCGCGGCTGGGTGCTGGTCGATGCCGGCATTCCCGGCACGAAGGGCCTGATCCAGGGCGCGGCCGAGGCACGCTTCGGCCCGGGCGCCCGCCCGGCGGCCATCGTCCTCACCCACGGGCATTTCGACCATGTCGGGGTGCTGGAGGATCTGGCCGCGGAATGGGACGCCCCCGTCTACGCCCACGCGCTGGAGCGGCCCTACCTCGACGGCAGCGCCGCCTACCCCCGGCCCGATCCGAATGTCGGCGGCGGCGCGCTGGCGCTGCTGTCGCCGTTCTACCCGACGAAGCCGGTCGACGTGGCCAGCCGCCTCGTCACCCTGCCGGAGGACGGGACGGTGCCGCCGATGCCGGGCTGGCGCTGGATCCACACCCCCGGCCACAGCCCCGGCCACGTCTCGCTCTGGCGCCCGGGCGACCGGTCCTTGATCGCCGGGGACGCCTTCGTGACGACGGCGCAGGAATCGATCTATGCGGTCGCGGTCCAGGAGCTAGAGATCCACGGGCCGCCGATGTACCTGACGATCGACTGGCCCGCCGCCGCCGCCTCGGTCCGCAGCCTCGCCGCCCTGCAGCCCGAGCGCGTCGTCACCGGCCACGGCCGCGCCCTGGAAGGCGCGGAGATGCGCCGCGGCCTCGACGTCCTGGCGCGGGACTTCGAGACCGTCGCGGTGCCCCGGCACGGCCGCTACGTCGACCACCCGGCGACCGCCGGCGACGGATCGGCCTATCGCGCGCCGTGAGCCGGCCGCTCAGGCGGCGGCCCGCGCGGCGGGACCGGCGAGGGCGGCGGCGGCGTCGCGGTAGGCGTGCAGCGGGCGGCCCAGGATCGCGGTCAGCCACTCGCGGTCGCCGGCCTCCGGGATCATGCCGTCGCCGACGAAGCGCTCGGCCATCAGGCGCATCTCGTAGGCCATCCACCGCGGCATGGTGCCGGCCATGGCCTGCTCGAACCCGCTCGGATCGTCGCCGCCGTAGGCGACCGGGCGGCCGAGCACCGCGCTCCAGATCGCGGCGAGGCCCGCGCCGGTGAGCGTGTCCGGCCCGACGAGGTTGATGGTCTCGACCGGCAGCGGGCCCGGCGCCGCGTCGCGGCGGATCAGCGCGATCGCGGCGATCTCGGCGATGTCGCGCGCGTCGACCATGGCGACGCCCTTGCCGCCGATCGGCATCGGGTAGACCGCGTGGTCCACGATCACGTCCCGGATCATCGCCTCGTTGTCGATGAAGTAGGTCGGGCGCAGGATCGTGGCGCCGAAGCCCATCTGCCGCAGCATGCGCTCGGCCCCGAACTTCACCGCGAAGTGGGGCACCTCGACGGCGCGGTCGGCCCCGAACACCGACAGGTAGACGACCCGCTCGACGCCGGCCTCGCGCGCGAGGTTGAGGGTGACGATCGCCTGGGTGAACTCGTCGCCGGTCACCGCATTCAGCAGGAACAGCGTGCGCACGCCGACGAAGGCCCGGCGCAGCGCGTCGATGTCGAGGAGGTCGCCCGTCGCGACCTCGACCCCGGCGGGGAATTGGGCCTTGGCGGGATCGCGGGTCAGCACCCGCACCCGGGTCAGCTCGGATCTCGGCTTACGCAGGCATGTGCGATTTGTTGGAATTGTTGGCATCGGTCTTGCCAAGCCCTGCTCGTCCCCGGCACCGGATCGCGGCCGGCGCGGAAACGGAGCGGCTTATCATGAACTACCACAGCATCAGCCGGCGCGGTGCCCTCCGGATCGGTGCGTTGGCTGCGGGCACCGTGGCGATGCCGTTCTTCGCTCGCAACGGCTTGGCCGCCGAGCCGATCAAGCTCGGGAGCCTGCTCGACGGCACCGGCGCGCTCGGCTTGGAAGGCAGGCGCATGATCGAGACGACCGAATACGCGGTCGATCTGATCAACAAGACCGGCGGTGTGTAGGGCGGTGACAAAACCATCCACTGGAGCGTCGGCGGGGTGCTGATGCGGCCGGGGTAAAAGCCGGCCAGTGGAGAGGCTTCTCTTTCGGGAGGGGCCCAGGATGTTTGCCGTGGAAGTCTA
>NZ_VRUU01000097.1 GCF_008039875.1 Methylobacterium sp. WL119
CTCCCGACCCTCGCTCACGCGAGGCCCACCCTCCCCCGCTTAAGGGGGGAGGGAAGAGGTACGGCGCATATGAAAAAGGCCCCGATCCAAGGATCGGGGCCTTCTTTTTCGTCCGAAGGCCCGAAACCCCTCAGGTGTTCATCGAGTCGAAGAAGTCGCCGTTGCTCTTGGTCTGGCGCAGCTTGTCCATCAGGAACTCGATCGCGTCGGTGACGCCCATCGGGTTGAGGATGCGGCGCAGCACGTAGGTCTTCTTGAGCGCGTCCGGGGGAACCAGCAGCTCCTCCTTGCGGGTGCCCGAGCGGGTGATGTCGATCGCCGGGAAGATGCGCTTGTCCGAGACCTTGCGGTCCAGGATGATCTCGGAGTTGCCGGTGCCCTTGAACTCCTCGAAGATCACCTCGTCCATGCGCGAGCCGGTGTCGATCAGCGCGGTGGCGATGATCGAGAGCGAGCCGCCCTCCTCGATGTTGCGGGCCGCGCCGAAGAAGCGCTTCGGGCGCTGCAGCGCGTTGGCGTCGACGCCGCCGGTGAGCACCTTGCCCGACGACGGCACCACGGTGTTGTAGGCGCGCCCGAGGCGGGTGATCGAATCCAGCAGGATGACCACGTCGCGGCCGTGCTCGACCAGGCGCTTGGCCTTCTCGATCACCATCTCGGCGACCTGCACGTGGCGGGTGGCCGGCTCGTCGAAGGTCGAGGCGATGACCTCGCCCTTCACCGAGCGGATCATGTCGGTGACCTCCTCCGGCCGCTCGTCGATGAGCAGCACGATGAGGTAGCATTCCGGGTGGTTGATGGTGATCGACTGCGCGATGTTCTGCATCAGCACGGTCTTGCCGGTGCGCGGCGGCGCGACGATCAGCGCGCGCTGGCCCTTGCCGATCGGGGCGACGATGTCGATGATGCGGGGCGAGAAGTCCTTCTTCGGCGGCGCGTCGAGCTCCAGCTTGAAGCGCTGGGTCGGGAACAGCGGCGTCAGGTTGTCGAAGTGGACCTTGTGCTTGATCTTCTCCGGGTTCTCGAAGTTGATTGTGTTGACCTTGAGCAGCGCGAAGTAGCGCTCGCCGTCCTTGGGGCCACGGATCGGGCCTTCCACCGTGTCGCCGGTGCGCAGGCCGAAGCGGCGGATCTGGGTCGGCGAGATGTAGATGTCGTCCGGGCCCGGCAGGTAGTTCGATTCCGACGAGCGCAGGAAGCCGAACCCGTCCTGCAGCACCTCGCAGGTGCCGGCGCCGATGATCTCGACCTCCTTGGCCGCGAGCTGCTTCAGGATCGCGAACATCAGCTCAGCCTTGCGCATGGTCGAGGCGTTCTCGACCTCGACCTCCTCGGCGAAGGCGATCAGGTCGGTCGGCGTCTTGGACTTGAGGTCCTGGAGCTTGACCTCGCGCATGGCGTCGAGGTCGGAGGCCGCGAGCGCGCCCTCGGTCGACGGGGTCGGGTCGGGCAAGTTCGAGTCGGGCAAGTTCGAGCCTGGGATGTCCGCGAGGGCGGAGACGTCGGACTGTTCGTTCATGGGATGTCTTGAACCGACGAAAGCGAAGGTTGAGGCAGGGAGCCTGGCAATCGGGAGAGGGCGCCGGATGTCTGGCCGCAAACGGTTGCGGCGGACCCGTGCATCGTCTGGGCGGAGCCCCGGGGGCTCACGGATGCGGCGGCGGCGCTTTTTTTAGGAGGGCAGACCACGCATATCGCGTTTTCGATGCCGGCTCAAGGGGGTGGGTTTCCGAGGCCTCGCTCCGACCGGAGGCTCGCGCGGAGCGGGCGGATCGGAGCGATGGGCGTCGCGGTCGCGGAACCCGCCGTCGTCATCCCGGGGCGCCGCGGACCTGCCCGGCATCCAGAACCGCAGGTCGCGCTGAAGATGGCGCCGGCGGCGGCTCCGGATCCCGGGCTCTGCTGCGCAGCCCCGGGATGGCAGGGTCGGTCTCGAACCGAGAGGTGAGAAAGCCGTCTCGAAGCGGATGGCCGGATCGGCCAATCCCCGCAGGACCGGATCGCTCGACGCACGACGCGCCCCCTCCCCCGTGCGGGAGAGGGGGCGCGTCGTGCGCTGCGATGCGGGGACGGGGTCGTTCGGTGCGCGCCTACGCCGCCTTGCGGCCGCCCTTCTTGCCGGCGGGCTCCTCGGTCGGCTCGGTGCCATCGAGGTTAAGCTTCTCGGCGATCTCCGAGAGCAGCGCGTCGGTCTTCTTCTCCTCCTGCAGGGTCTCGTCGAGGAGCTTGGCCGCGTCGGCGTAGCCGAGCTGGGCGGCCCAGGTCTTCAGGGTGCCGTAGCGGGCGATCTCGTAGTGCTCGACCGCCTGGGCGCAGGCCGCCAGCACCGCGTCGGCGGCGGGGCTGTCGCCGAAATCCTCCAGGTCCTCCTCCATCTCGGAGGTGATGCCCTGCATCGCCTCGCAGGTCTTGGCGCGGGCCGGCTTGCCGATGATCTCGAACACCTGGCCGAGCCGCTCGACTTGGTTGGCGCTCTCCTCGGCATGGGTCTCGAAGGCCTGGCGGAGCTCGGCATGCTCGGCGGCCTTGGCCGACTTCTTGAGCGCCTTCACCGACTGCTTCTCGGCGTAGTAGACGTCCTTCAACGTCTCGTAGAACGCATCGTGCAGCGTCTTCGGCTTGGTGGCCATGGCGGATGTCCTTCGGGTGCGTCGCGGGCGGCCCGCGACGGCAGGCGGCCCCTGGGCTGCCAACCCGCCGCCCCCGCATCGGCTCCCGACGAAATATCGCCCCCTGTGGAGGAACCGAACGCCGTCGGGCGGCGGCGGACGTCGGCCGAGGACGGCGCGTGCCGTTCAGCCGACAGCCCGCTGCAGCGCGTGCGAGGGAGGGGGCACGGCATGACCGAGCTCGCGAGCCATGGCGATCCACGCGTCGATCGCGTCGCGGACGTTCACGAGCGCTTCCTCGGGCGTCTCGCCGTCCGACATGCAGCCGGGGAGATCGGGCACGGTCGCAGCGAAGCCGCCGCCGTCGTCCTGGGTCAGTGGGGAGATCACCACGGGGTAGGTGAGTTCGCTCATGGCGCGGCTCCGACCTTGTCGATGAACCGAACAAGTTCGCGGATATACCACCCCTTGATCGGCCGAGCGGCGGGGATCGTCAACTTTTCGAATTGCGACCGGTGGCCGACCCGATAGTGCGAACCGCCGCCCCGTGGTGGATGGCAAGCTACGTCGAACTCGGCGCAGAGCGCAGCGATGTCCGACACGGTCCACCCAGCCGCGGGATTGGCCCGCATCGCTTCCAGGCGTTTCGACATGCAGCACCACCTCCTGATTCGAAGGCAATCATTAACGGTGATGCGTTAATTCTTATTGATCCGGCAGTTTATCGCGAATGGGTTAGGACCAGGTTAATCGCTGGAGCCACGTCAGCGATGTCCCGCCTGGTCGGATATCCGCGCGACGATCCGCGCCACCTCCGCCTCGGCGGCGGCGAAGCCGAGGCTCGTGTCGATCACGTAGTCGGCCCGCGCCCGCTTCTCGGCGTCCGGCATCTGCTTGGCGCGGATCGCCTCGAAGGCGGCCTCGGTCATGCCGGGGCGGGCGAGCACCCGGGCGCGCTGCACCGCGGGCGGCGCGGTGACCACGAGGACGGCGTCGCAGCGGGTCTCGCCGCCGGTCTCGTAGAGCAGGGGCACGTCGAGCAGCACCAGCGGCGCGGCCGCGTGGCGCTCGAGGAAGGCGTGGCCGGCGGCGCGGACCAGCGGATGGACCAGCCCTTCCAGCGTCGCGAGCCTGTCCGGCCGCCCGAGCACCGCGTCGCGCAGGCGGGTGCGGTCGACGCCGCCGTCGGGCGCGAGCGTGCCGGGGAAGGCGGCGCCGATCGCCTCGGCCGCCGCGCCGCCCGGCCCGTAGAGCGCATGCACCGCCGCGTCGGCGTCGTGCACCGGCACGAAGCGGGCGGCGAACATCGCCGCGGTGGCGGACTTTCCCATGCCGATCGAGCCGGTGAGCCCGAGCACGAACGGTTTTTTGCGCGCGGTGTCGCTCATCCAGGCCAATCTATCCCGGCAGGTCGGCCACGACGACGGCGCGCAGGGCCTCCGTCACCGCCGGGCGCACGCCGAACCAGGCTTCGAAGCCGGGCACGGCCTGGTGCAGCAGCATCCCGAGCCCGTCGACGGCGGCAAGGCCGCGGGCGCGGGCGGCGGCAAGCAGCGGCGTCTCCAGCGGCACGTAGACGATGTCGGCCACCGCCGCGCGGGCCGGCAGCGGGCCGAGGTCGAGGCCGAGCGGCGGCTGGCCGGCCATGCCGAGCGCGGTGGTGTTCACCAGGAGCCCGGCCCCCGGCATCGCCTCTGGGATCGCGTCCCAGGCGATCGCGGTGGCGATGCCGGGGGCCAAGGCCGCCACGGCCTCCGCCCGCTCGCGGGTGCGGTTGGCGACCACGATCCGCGCCAGGCCGCGCTCGGCCAGGCCGACGACGATGGCGCGCGCCGCCCCGCCGGCCCCGAGCACCAGCGCGGCGCCGGCCCGCTCGGGCCAGCCTTCGCCGAGGTTCCGGTCGAGATGCGCGGCGAAGCCCGGCGCGTCGGTGTTGTCGCCGGCGATGCGCCCGTCGGCGCCGACGACCAGCGTGTTGACCGCGCCGATCGCCCGCGCCCGCGGCGTCAGGCTGTCGCTCAGCGCGAAGGCCGCCTCCTTGTGCGGGATCGTGACGTTGCCGCCGGCAAAACCCGATTCCGGTAGCCTGCGAAAGAACTCGGCGAAGTCCGCCGGCGCGACGGCGATGCGCGCGTAGCTGCCGGCGATCCCGTGCTCGGCCAGCCAGTGCCCGTGGATCAGCGGCGAGCGCGAATGCGCGATCGGGTGGCCGACGACGAAGGCGCGCCTCACGCGACGCACTCCCGCGCGAGGAGGCAGGGCGGCCCGCCGGCCTCCTCGATCTGCACCGTGGCGTGGGCGATGCCGAAGCGGGCGCGCAGGGCCTCGGCGATCTCCACGAGGAAGCCGTTGCCCGGATGGCCGTCCGCCATCACGAGATGGGCCGTCAGCGCGATCTCGGTGGTGCTCATCGGCCAGATGTGGAGGTCGTGCAGGCCCGAGACCCCGTGACGGGCGCCGAGATAGGCGCGCACCGCGTCCGGGTCGATGCCCGGCGGCACCGCGTCGAGGGACATCGCGACGCTGTCGCGCAGCAGGCCCCAGGTCGCCCAGACGATGAGCCCGGCGACGACGAGGCTGACGGCGGGGTCGATCCAGTCGAGGCCGGTGGCGAGGATGATCAGGCCGGCGAGCACGACGCCGGCCGAGACCGCGGCGTCGGCGGCCATGTGCAGGAAGGCGCCGCGGATGTTGATGTCGCCCTTGGCGCCCGACGCGAACAGCCAGGCGGTGACCCCGTTCACCAGGATGCCGAGGCCGGCCACCACCATCACCGTGGTGCCGGCCACCGGCTCGGGATGGATCAGGCGCGAGACCGCCTCCCACAGGATCGCGCCGGTGGCGACGAGCAGGAACACGGCGTTGAACAGGGCGGCCAGGATCGAGGAGCCGCGCAGGCCGTAGGTGAAGCGCGCGGTCGAGCGGCGCTTGACCAGCACCGAGGCGACCCAGGCGGCCACCAGCCCGAGCACGTCGGAAAGGTTGTGGCCGGCATCGGCCACCAGCGACATCGAGTTGGCGGCCCATCCATAGCCGGCTTCGATCACCACGAAGGCGGCGTTGAGCCCGATGCCGATGGCGAAGGCACGTCCGAAGCTCGCCGGCGCGTGGACGTGGCCGTGGCCGCCATGACCATGTCCGGCATGGCTGTGCCCGGCATGGCTGTGCCCGGCATGGTCGTGACCCGCGTGGTCATGCGCACCGTGATCATGGCCGGCATGGTCGTGGCCCCGGTCGTGCCCCGCATCGGGATGCCGGTGCCCGGCAGGGTCGTGGTGATCGTGTCCCGCCATGTCGCGTCCCTAGAATGCCAGGAGGCCCTTGGCCCGCAGCCGCGCGAGCAGCGGCAGCAGCGGCAGGCCCAGGATGGTGCTGTGGTCGCCCTCGACCCGCTCGAACAGATGGATGCCGAGCCCTTCGAGCTGGTAGCCGCCGACGCTCGCCCGCACGCGCTCCGCGCCCGCCAGCGCCACGTAAGTCGCGATCGCCTGGGGATCGAGCGGGCGCAGGGTCAGGCGCGCGGTCTCGACGAAGCTCTCGACCGCGCCGTCCTGCGCCAGGGCGACCGCCGCGTGCAGGAGGTGGGTGCGCCCGGCCAGGCGCGCCAGCTGCGCGCGCGCCGCGTCCAGGCCCGCGGGCTTGTGGAACACCGCGCCGTCGCAGGCGAGCACCTGGTCGGCCCCGACGACGACGCGGCCGGGATGCCGCCCGGCGACCGCCACCGCCTTGGCCTCGGCGAGCCGCAGCGCCAAGGCCTCGGGCGAAAGGGTCCCGGACGAAGTCCCGGGATCCGGGCCGGCGCAGGCCGCCTCGACCGCGCGCTCGTCGACGCCCGGCGCCGTCGTCTCGACGGCTAGGCCGGCGCTCTCCAGCAGCATCCGCCGCGTCGGGCTGGTCGAGGCGAGGAGGAGCGGCGCGGACCCGAGCCAGGGGGAGGAAGGCTGCATCCCGCCGGAGTGTCACGGATCGGCGCGCGCCCGCAAGCCGATCGTCGCCGGGCGCGACGCGCAAAGCCCCGCCGTCCGGGATGAACCGGGCGACGAGGCCGGCGGGACCGATACGCGACGCTGGCCCCGAGACGAGTCTACCGCGACCCGGGTTAGCGGGTGGTCAACGGCGTGGGTGCGGGCGGGTGTGCGTTGCGGGACGGGCCGTGGGCCCAGCATCGGGCCGACGAAGTGTCGCTTCGAAGCTGCATCGCTGCTCACGCCGGCGATACGCCGCCCGCGCGTCCTTGCCGGAAGGCGGCGCGCGCCCACGGAATGGCCCGGATCGCCTAGGCGACCGGCCGATCGCGGGAAAGCCTCTATCGCGCCCTGTCGAACCGCGGGAATCCGCAGCTCGCGACCTTCATGGGCGTGCTCCGGGCCTCGGGCCTGGAGCCCAGCATCCGCCCGGCCGGCAGCAGGGCGGGCGTGAGGGCCGGCCTCACGCCGCGATGAACTTCAGCCGGTGGTCGCGGTAGAGGTCGAGGATCGCGGCGGCGGTCTCCTCGATCGAGCGGCGGGTGACGTCGATGGTCGGCCAGCGGTTCTTGCTGAACAGGCGGCGCGAGGCGGTGATCTCGTCGGCGACCGCGTCCTTGTCGACGTACATCGAGGAATCGTCGGCCTTGAGGCTGAGCAGCCGGTTCTGGCGGATCTGGACGATGCGCTCGGGCGACGCGATCAGCCCGACGACGAGGGCCTTGCGCACCCGCTCCAGCGCCGGCGGCAGCGGCATGCCGGGCACGAGCGGCAGGTTGGTGGTCTTGAGCCCGCGGTTGGCGAGGTAGATCCCCGTCGGCGTCTTCGAGGTGCGGCTGACCCCGATCAGGATCACGTCGGCCTCCTCGAGGTCGTCGGGCAGGTTGCCGTCGTCGTGGGCCAGGGTGAAGTTCATCGCGTCGATGCGCTTGAAGTACTCCGCGTTGAGCGTGTGCTGCGCCCCCGGCCGCGCCGCCTTCTGGGTGCCGAGGTAGGATTGCAGCAGGTTGTGCACCGGCTGCAGCACCGAGAGGCAGGGCGAGCTCGATTCCCGGCACGCGCTCTCCAGCCGCTCGCCGAGATCGCCGCCGACGAGGGTGTAGAGCACGAGGCCCGGCGCCGCCTGGATCTCCGAGATCACCCGCTCGAGCTGCGGCCCGGAGCGCACCAGCGGGTAGACGTGCTCGATCGCCGAGACGCCCTCGTACTGCGCGGCGGCCGCGCGGCCGACGTTGATCAGGGTCTCGCCGGTGGAATCCGAGACGAGGTGGAGGTGGAAGTAGCTGCGGCTCATATCCGTGCCCCTCGCCGCCCGCACGCGTCCCCGCAGGGCGCCGACCGCATCCGGCGGCCGGAGGAGACGATGTCGGAACGCGCGGCCGCTCGAAGCATCCGGTCTCCTCGGAATCGGGAAAAAGGGACGAAACGCCCTTATCCACCGCCGGCCGTCAGGGGAGTCGATGAGTGTGGATAGGATGGCCCGCCGGCCCGGTCCAGCCGGAGACCGCGAAATCCATCGACTCCGGCGTCAACAGGCCGTCATCATCGGCATGGCGGAATCCGTGCGCCTGGGAGAATCCGGGACGCAGGCACGCGCACGGCTCCGTCGCACCGCGCAAGGCGCTGGCGGGACTGGCCTATCGCAGACATTAGCGGCAATCCGTTAAAGCCTGCTTAACGGCGTTGCGGCCGGGAGAGCCTGTGGACACGGTTGCGATCCCGTGACTCAGCCTCCAAGAGAAAAAACAGAGTCCTAGAATCTCTCTTCTCTAAGATAGAGCCGGCCTGGGGACGGCCTCGTCGCGCCGCGACGGGGACCGGACGAACGGGCCTTTCGAGAACGAGACCTGAGCCCGGCAGGGCGGAACGGGAGGCGGCATTGGGGGACAGGATGGCCACGCAGGGCACGGTGCAGGGTGGTCCCGACCGCAAGGTCCTCAGGGTGCTCGCCGGCGAGGCGGTCTCGCCGCCCCCCGCCTGGATGATGCGCCAGGCCGGGCGCTACCTGCCGGAGTACCGGGCGACGCGGGCGGAGGCCGGCTCGTTCCTGGACCTCTGCTACAGCCCGGACTTCGCCGTCGAGGTCACGCTGCAGCCGATCCGGCGCTTCGGCTTCGAGGCCTCGATCCTGTTCTCGGACATCCTCGTGATCCCGCACGCCCTCGGGCAGGACGTCCGCTTCGTCGAGGGCGAGGGGCCGCGCCTCGATCCGCTCGAAGGCCGGGCCGCGTTCGAGCGCCTGCGCCAGGCCGACGACCCGGCGATCTTCGCCCATCTCGCGCCGGTCTTCGAGACGGTGCGGCGCCTGCGGGCGGAGCTGCCGCCCGAGACCACGCTCCTGGGCTTCTGCGGGGGCCCCTGGACGGTGGCGAGCTACATGATCGGGGGACGGGGCACGCCGGACCTCGCGCCCGCCCGTGCGCTGGCCGAGGCCGACACGGGCCTGGTCGACGCGCTGATCGACCGCCTGGTCACGGTGCAGACGGCCTACCTCGTGCGCCAGCTCCGGGCCGGCGCCGACGCGGTGCAGATCTTCGAGTCGCATGCCGGCACGCTGCCGCCGGCGCTGCCGCCGGGCACGGCGCTGGTCGAGCCGGTGGGCGACGTCTCCGACAGCGCGCTCCCCGAGGAGACCGAGCGCGACGCGCTGAGCCGCTGGTCGTTCGGGCCGATCGCCCGGATGGTCGCCGGCATCCGCGCCGAGGTGCCGGATGCGAAGATCATCGTGTTCTGCCGCGGCGCCGGGCTCGAGGGCCATGCCCGGGTGGTGCCCGAGACCGGCGCCGACGCGGTCGGCGTCGACTGGTCGATCGACCTCAAGGCCCTGCGCGACCGGGTGCCGGCGACGACGGTGACCCAGGGCAACGTCCACCCCGACACGCTCATCGAAGGCGGCGCGGCCCTCGACGCGGCCGTCGACGCGGTGCTCGAGGCCACCCGCGGCCTGCCGCACATCTTCAACCTCGGCCACGGCATCACCCCGCAGACGCCGGTGGCCCACGTGGAGCAGATGCTGGCGCGGTTGAGGGGCGGCTCGCCGTCCTCCTGAAAAGCGTCCGAGAGGCCGCGCATCCCCTCGCCCCGCCTGCGGGGAGAGGGCCGCGACGACCTCGTCGTCGTCGCGGCGAGGCGGCAGCCGACGGTGAGGGGGCTTCGACGGCGGAGCCTCGTTCGTCCGCGCCCCCTCACCGCCGCTTCGGCTTCGCCGCCGCTTCCCACAGGCACGAAGAGGTGCCTGTGGGCCTCTCCCCGCACGCGGGGAGAGGGGAAACGCGCCCTATCCGTGCGATGTCGGAGACGTGCGCCCTGTCCGACCATCCCATCCGGAACCCTCGCCCGTGCTCGACACCCTCTATCCCTGGATCAAGGCGTTCCACGTCGTCGCGGTGATCGCGTGGATGGCCGGGATGCTCTACCTGCCGCGGCTGTTCGTCTATCACGCCGCCCTCCCCCCCGGGCCGGGCGCGGCGGCGCAGTCGGCGACGTTCAAGGTGATGGAGCGGCGCCTGCTCAAGGCGATCATGAACCCGGCGATGATCGTCACCTGGGTGCTCGGGCTGACGCTGGCCTGGACCAGCGGCGCCTACGTCACCGGGTGGCTCCAGGCGAAGTTCCTGCTGGTGCTGGCGATGAGCGGCATCCACGGCTGGCTCGCCCGGATGGTCAAGGACTTCGCCGCCGACCGGAATACCCGCGGCCATAAGTTCTACCGGGTGCTCAACGAGGTGCCGACGCTGCTGATGATCGTCATCGTCGTGCTGGTGATCGTGAAGCCCGGCCTCTAGGGCATGTTCGAGTGCGATGGATGCCGGATGGAAAGACACCTTCGATCGCCGTGCGGCCGCGTCCGCGCGCCGGGTCGGGACGATCCGTCGTCCCGGCTCGGCGCGCACATCGATCGGCCGGCGGCAGAGGATCGATCCGGACCTCAGTAGCCCCAGTACCGGAGCCGCTGCGCGTACCCGGCGTCCCGGTAGGACTGAACGCGTCGAACATGGGCGGCGTGCGCGTAGGCATCGGCCGCCGCGTAATCCCCGTACAGCGCCGCGACGTTGGCGGCATGCTGATCGCGTCGGGCCTGGATGGCGCGGACGTCGGCGGCGTGCGCGGCCTGATCCGACGCGTACTGAGCGCAAGCGCCCGTATTCACGAGGACGAGCGCGCCGAGCGCGACAGATACCGACTTGATGGTGGAAGTCTTGCTCTTGATCTTCATGGGAACACCTCAAGGAGCGACGCTTGTTCCGCACGTCGCACCGCGATCACACCTCGCAGCGTGTTAATCCGGCATGAACTACCGCTGGTTGGAAGCTGTCCGGGCGGGGGGATGATCTGGCCGATTCCGAATCCGGTCTCAGCGTGCAGGGCAGGCCCGAGCGCCGCCCGAACGGGATGCCGGCGAGAGCGGGGCGATCGCGGTCCGGAGATCGTCGGCGGAGGTCGAGCCATCCCCCGCCCGACGCGGCTGCGACCGCAGGGGGCCGTTCTGTCGGCGGCGCCGAAAGAAGCGATTTTTCCGTTCGGTTAGCCCGGCCGGCATGCGATGGCGAACGCATCGCCGCCGCACCCCGTTGGACCGCCATGACCTTCGCCATCAAGCCGAGCCTCGTCCTGCCTGTCCTGCCTGTCCTGCCCGTCCTCGCCCTCCTGCTGGCCGCCGGGCCGGCCCGGGCCGCGAGCTTCGACTGCGAGGCGGCGAAGGCCGCCGACGAGCGGGCGGTCTGCACCACGCTCGCCCTGAACGACCGCGACGTCGAGATGGCGACCCGCTTCGAGATCCTGAAGGACGTGCTGCCGATGGGCGGCCGCGCCAAGCTGCGCGACGACCAGGAGACCTGGCTCGCCGAGCGCCGCGCCTGCGCCGCCGACACCGCCTGCCTCAAGGCGATCTACGACGCGCGCCTGACGGTGCTGCGCGCGGTGCAGTCGGAATTCGCCAAGCAGGGGCCGCAATAGGCGACCGGTTGGTGTTCCCAACGATGCGGGACCGGGACATGAGACGGGAGTTGCGCAAGCCGTACCCGCTCATCCGGGCCGCCCTCTGACATGCGAAAGGAGGCCGAAGCCTCCTCACGCCGTGGGGCGGGGCCTGCCGGAACCCCGCAATGCGCTCCTGCCATCGATGGGGGACGGCAGTGCTACGGCAGGCAGATTGTCACCGTGTCGCCCACGAGAAGACATCGAGCACGGCACGGGGCGTCTTGCCAGATTGCAGCCGCTACAGCCGCGCCAGGAGCCGCTCCGCCAGCGGGTTCTCGGCGGCGAAGGCGTAGTCGATCCGGCGGACGGTGACGGCCCTGGCGCCGGCCCGGACCAGGGCGTCGGCGAGGTCGAACACCGCGTCCGCGGGACAGCGCATCACGATCTCGCCGTCGGCCCCGCGCGGGGCGCCGTAGGGCAGCTCGGCCTCGTGCAGGCCGCTGATGCTGGCGAGGTCGATCGCGCCGGAATCCGGCATCGCGGCGCGGACCTCGCGGGTGGTCCGCGCCCGCTCCTCGGCGGCGATCCGGCCGAGCACGGCGCGCAGCGCGTCGCGCTGGTGGGCGCCCCAGGGCGCGTTGAGCGAGGCGACGAGGTTGGCCTCCGAGCGCAGGATCACCCCATCGTCGAGGATCTTCAGGGCGTTGGCGGCCAGCGTCGCGCCGGTGGTGGTGATGTCGACCACGATCTCGGCCGAGCCCGCGGCCGGCGCGCCCTCGGTGGCGCCCAGGCTCTCCACGATCCGGTAGTCGGCCACCCCCTTCTCCGCGAAGAAGCGGCGGGTGAGGTTGACGTACTTCGTGGCGATGCGCAGGCGCCGTCCGTGGCGGGCGCGCATCTCGGCGGCGACCTCGTCGAGGTCGGCCATGGCGCGCACGTCGATCCAGGCCTGGGGCACGGCCACCACCACGGTGGCGTTGCCGAAGCCGAGCGGCGTCAGGAGCTCGACCTGGCCGTGCACGTCGGGCAGCGTCTCGCGGATCAGGTCCTCGCCGGTGATGCCGAGATGGGCCGCGCCCGAGGCGAGCTGGCTCGCGATCTCGGAGGCGGAGAGGTAGCGCACCTCGACGCCGGCCACGCCCACGAGCTTGCCGCGGTAGTCGCGCGCGCCCGCCCCCTGCGCCAGGCGCAGGCCGGCGCGGCCGAAGAAGGCGGCGGCGTTCTCCTGCAGCCGGCCCTTGGAGGGCACGGCCAGCACCAGGGGGGCGTCCGGGATGTCCATGGTCTCGCTCATCGGGCGGCTCCCGCCACGGGTCGGCCGGCTCCCGCCGCGGGGTCGACCCAGCGCGCGACGCGGTCGACCCAGAAGGTGCAGCCGACCGCCGGCTGCGCGGTCGCGCTGCCGAGATGGGTCAGGAGCCCGTCGTAGCGGCCGCCGCCGACCAGCACCGGGCCGGCGCGGTCCGTCGTCGCCGTCACCTCGAAGATGAAGCCGGTATAGTAGTCGAGGTTGCGCGCGAAGGCGCCGGAGAAGCGAAAACCCTCGAGCGCCAGGCCGCGGGCGGCGATGAAGCCGTTGCGCTCCTCGAACAGGTCGAGCGCCGCCTCGAGCGCGTCGTGGCGCAGGCCCGCGTCGCGGACGAGGCCCCGCAGGTCGCGGGCGGCGGCGTCCGGGTCGCCCCCGATCGCGCGGTAGCGGTCGACGAGCGCACGGTTCTCGGCGTTCAGGCCGGCGCCGCCGTTGGCCTGGGCCGCGGCCTTGGCCAGGAACCGCTCGGCGATCTCGCCGGCGCTGCGCCCGCCCACCGCCGAGATCCCGGCGATCGCCAGCACGTCCTCGACGAAGGCGCGGACGCCGCGCGGGTCCTGGCCCTGGATCGCGGCGAGCAAGCCCGCATGCGGGTCCTCGGGCTGGGCGGCGTTGGTGACCGCGTCGAGCGAGCGCCCGGCCGCGAGCGCCCGCAGCGTCCGGCGCTTGGCGGCCGGCGGCACGCTCAGGGCCTCCAGCAGCGCCACCGTGAGCCCCATGTCGCCGAGGCGCACGCCCGGCGCCGCGTGCCCGAACAGGGCGAGGCCTTCCAGCGCGATGCCGAGCACCTCGGCATCGGCGGCCGGCGTGTCGGTGCGGCCGATCGATTCGATGCCGGCCTGCAGGAACTCGTCGGGCTCATCGGCCGCCAGCCGGAAGACCGGGCCGCAATAGCTGTAATCGGCCGCCTGCCCCTCGGCCTGCGCGCGATGCAGGCGGCAGACGGGGATCGTCAGCTCCGGCCGCAGGCACAGCTCGGCCCCGTCCGAGCCCTGCGTCACGAAGATGCGCCGGCGGATGTCCTCGCCGGACAGTTCCAGGAACGGCTCCACCGGCTGCAGCACCGGCGGCGTCACGAAGCGGTAGCCGCCCTGCGCGAGATGCGCCGAGAGCCGCGCCTGCGCGAGCCCGTCCGCCCCCATCTCTCCTGCCTGCGGTCGCGTCATGATCCTGCCCGTCGTCGTCGAGCGGTTCTGTAGCAACCGGAACCGGGCTTGGCGACCGCCCCGCCGCCGCGCACGGGCGCGAATGAACACGCAGGGGCGAACCTGTGGGACGCGGCGGCCGTGCGGCGCCCGGCGCACCGGCTCTGATGGGTCCCCAACCCGATGGGAACCGGCTCCGATGCGCGCCCCCCTCGCCTTCCTCCCGGCGACCTTGGCCCTGGCGATCTGGGCCCTGGCGACCTTGGCCCTGGCGACGTTGGCCCTGAAGACTTGGCCGCTCCTCGCCGCGCCGGCGCGGGCGGAAGTCCCTCGCGACGCGCTCCGGGGCGAGCGCAACGCGGTCTACGCCGAGGCCGGCTGCTGCTTGCCGCACGCCGCGCGGGCTCCGCGCCTTCGGCAAGGCCGGCTGCCGCTACGGCGACATCGCCGACGTGCCGCTCCCGGCGCGAAACCGCGCCAAGGTCGCCGAGATCCAGCGCCGGGAGCGCGCCGCCGGCTGCCCGCGCTGAGGGGGCCGCCGCTCTTCCCTCCCCCGACGGATCTCGGGCTCGCCCGAGATCCGCACCCCGTGTGCCCCAGTCGGGCAGGCCCGACTGGGGTGCGGGACAGGGTGGCCCGCGAAGCGGGTCGGGAGAGGGAGCGCCGTATCCGGAGAGGTCGCTCCCCTCTCCCGACCCTCGCGTGAGCCGAGGCCCCCCCTCCCCGCAGTGGGGGGAGGGAGAGTCTGACCGTTGGCGCTTGCCTTCAGGCCTCGTCCGAAAAGTGCTGGGCCAGCACCTCGCGCACGCGGGCGACCATCTCGGCCTCCGGGCAGGAGAACTGCGCCGGCCGGGCGGCCTTCCACTCGGCGTTGCTGGCGATGTTGCGGGCGGCCTCGGCGCCGGCGATGAGGTCCTTGACCTGGACCTCGCCGGCCGCGCGCTCGTTCGAGCCCTGGATGATCGCCACCGGGCTGCCGCGGCGGTCGGCATACTTCATCTGCGCCTTCATCCCGGCCCCGCCGAGGTAGAGCTCGGCCCGGATGCCGGCCTGCCGCAGGGTGGCGACGAGCCGCTGGTAGGCGGCGATCTCGTCGCGGTCGAGCACCAGCACCACCACCGGGCCGGGCTTCGCCGCCGCCTCGACGAGCGGGCTGCCGGTGAGCTGCAGCGCCGAGAACAGCCGCGACACGCCAATGGAGAAGCCGGTGGCCGGCACCGGCTCGCTGCGGAACCGCCCGACGAGCCCGTCGTAGCGCCCGCCGCCGGCGACCGAGCCGAAGCGCACGGTCTGCCCGTCCTCGTTGACGACGGGGAAGGTCAGCTCGGCCTCGTAGACCGGGCCGGTGTAGTATTCGAGCCCGCGCACCACGGAGGGGTCGACGCGGATGCGGTCGACGCCGTAGCCGGCCGCGTCGACCAGCGTGGCGATCGTCCGAAGCTCCTCGATGCCGGCCCGCGCGGTCTCGTTCTCGCCGAAGGCCGAGAGCAGCGCGTCGACGAAGGCGAAGCGCTCGGGCGCCGTGTCCGAGCCGCCGCCGAGCAGCAGCGCGATCACCTTGTCGGCCTGGCCGGAATCGAGCCCGGCGCCCTTGGTGAAGTCGCCCGATTCGTCCTTGCGGCCGGGGCCGAGCAGCAGGCGCACGCCCTCGGTGCCGAACTTGTCGAACTTGTCCATCGCGCGCAGCACGGTCAGGCGCTGCCCGGCCTGGGCGTCGCCGGCGAGCCCGATCGTCGCGAGCACGCCGTCCAGCACCTTCCGGTTGTTGACCTTGATCACGTACCGGCCGGCGAGCCCGAGCCGGTCCAGCGTGTCGGCCATCAGCATGCAGGCCTCGGCATCGGCGGCGACCGACGGCGCGCCGACGATGTCGGCGTCGAACTGCATGAACTGGCGGAAGCGGCCCGGCCCCGGCTTCTCGTTGCGGAAGACGAACCCGTTGCGGAAGCTGCGATAGGGCTTGGGGATCGCGTCGAAGTTCTCGGCCACGTGGCGGGCGAGCGGCGCGGTCAGGTCGTAGCGGAGCGAGAGCCAGGCCTCGTCGTCGTCCTGGAATGAGAACACGCCCTCGTTCGGGCGGTCGAGGTCGGGCAGGAACTTGCCCAGCGCCTCGGTGTACTCGACGAACGGGGTCTCCAGCGCCTCGAAGCCGTAGAGCTCGAACGTCGCCCGGATCGTCTCCAGCATTCGCCCCTGCGCCGCGATCTCGGCGGCGCGGCGATCGACGAAGCCGCGCGGCAGGCGGGCCTTCAGGCCGGGCTTCTCGCCGGTGTTGGAATCGGCCTTGGACATGACGGTTCGTTTCGATCGCGCGCTTCGGGGGTCGCTGGGCTGTATCGCGGCGGCGGGGGCAGCGGCAAGCCGGCGGCTTGGCGACGGCGTCGCGCGACCGGATCCCGACGGCATGGCACGACGCCCGCAGATGGATCGCGGGGAGCCCCTCTCCCCGCACGCGGGGAGAGGCTCAGCGGCACCTCGTCGTGCCGCTGAGCAGCGGCGGCGAAGCCGAAGCGAGGGTGAGGGGGTGCGATCGGAGGAGGCTCCTCGGTCGAAGCCCCCTCACCGTCGGCTGCCGCCTCGCCGTGCTCCCCGACAAGGGGGAGACACGGCCCTCTCCCCGCGTGCGGGGCGAGGGGATGCACGGTTGGCGACGCGCCCGGTGGGTCGACGCGGCGACCTAGTACGGCGAGATCCACTTCAGCCAGAGCAGGGCCGCGAGGCTGATCACCGCGATCGGCATCTGCAGCGGGCGCAGGCGGGCGAAGAACAGCGGCGCCTCGCCGGCGCGCGCGGCGATCGGGTCGAGCACGGCGATGGCGGCGTAGCCGACGATCAGGAGGCCGAGCGCCGGGATCGCCTTGCCCATCACCACGGTGACGAGGGCGGAGAGCCCGAGCACGAACAGCCCGAGCATCGTCGCGATCTGCATCACCGTCGGGCCGCCCTCGGTGCGGAAGCTGACGCCGCGGCGGACGCCCGCCAGGAACAGCAGGATCGCGGCGCCGTAGAGGATCGTCATCAGGGCGACGAGGTAGTCGAGCGGCTGGCCGCGCATCCACCAGGCGGCGGCGGCGCCGGCCGCCAGCGGCAGCATCGGCCCGTAGCCCAGCACCACGCTGAGCCAGGGCGTCTCGCGCGATTCGTGGGCGGTGAAGGTGCGTCCGGTGGCGTCGTCGCGCATGGGAGGGGGCCGTTTCCGTGTTGTCTCGGACAAGGGG
>NZ_VRUU01000098.1 GCF_008039875.1 Methylobacterium sp. WL119
GCGCGCTCCCGAGCCCGGCCCGCGCCCCGGCCAGCGTCGCCGCCACCGGCAGCGGGGACGCGACGAGCGACTACGAGGCCGCCGTCGGCCACATCCGCGAGAAGCGCTACGAGCAGGCCGAGATGGCCTTCCGCCAGTTCATCCAGTCGCACCCGCGCGACGGCCACGTCCCGGCCGCGACCTACTGGCTCGGCGAGAGCTACCTGCAGCGCAACCGCAACCGCGAGGCGGCCGAGCAGTTCCTGAAGGTCTCGACCGACTACGCCCGCTCGCCCCAGGCGCCGGAGGCGATGCTGAAGCTCGGCGTGTCGCTCAACGCGCTGGGCGCGCGCGAGCAGGCCTGCGCGACCCTGGCCGAGCTCGACCGCAAGTTCCCCGCCGCCGGCTCGAACGTGCGCCAGAGCGTGGCGCGCGAGCAGAAGCGCGCGCGCTGCACCGCGTGAGCGACCCGCGCGACGATCCCGGTGACCGGATCCGTCGCGCCCTCGCCAACGCCCTCGCACCTTGGCTCGCCGGGGACGCGCCCGTGGTGCTCGCCGTCTCCGGGGGCCCCGATTCCACCGCCCTGATGCACGCCGCCGCCGCGTGCCGGGCCGGCGCGCTCTTCGTCGCGACGGTGGACCACGGCCTGCGCCCCGAATCCGCTGACGAGGCCCGCGCCGTCGCCCGCGCCGCCGCGACGCTCGGCCTGCCCCACGCGACCCTGCCCTGGGAGGGCGTCCGTCCCAGAGCCGCGATCCAGGCGGAGGCGCGGGCCGCCCGCTACCGCCTGCTCGCCGCGCATGCGCGCACGGTCGGCGCACGCCTCGTGCTCACCGGCCACACCCGCGACGACCAGGCCGAAACGGTGCTGATGCGCCTGATCGCCGGCAGCGGCCCGGCGGGCCTCGCCGGCATGCGGCGGGAGCGCCCGCTCGAGCCCGGGCTGGCGCTGGCGCGGCCCTTCCTCGACATCGCCAAGGTTGACCTCGTGGCCTGGTGCGAGGCGCAGGGCGTCGGCTTCGCGCGCGACCCCTCGAACGCCGACGAGCGCTACGGCCGGGTGCGCCTGCGCCGATTGCTGGAACGCGAAGGCCTCAGCGTCGATCGCCTCGTCCGCCTGGCCGAGCGCGCGGCCCGCGACGAGGCGGCCTTGGGAGAGGCGGCGGCGGCGGCCTTCGCGAGCGTGCATTCAGATCTCGTGTCAACGAACGCGCACGGGCCCCCTCTCCCAGGGGGGGAGGGAGCCGCGCCTCTCCCTCCCCCCGCAGTGGGGGGAGGGGGTGCTGCGGCGATCGTCCCGCTCCGTCTCGACGGCCAAATCCTCGCCGCGCTCCCCGACGCGGTCGCGCTGCGCGTCCTCGACCTCGCCCTCGACCGGGCCGGCGGCACGCTGCCGCGGCGGCTGGAGCGGCTGGAGCGGCTGGTCCTCGTCGACCTGCTGCCGGCGCTGAGATCGGGGCGCGCGGTGCGGCGCACCCTGCGCGGGCTCGCCATCGCCGCCGACCCGGCCCGCCGCGTGACGATCCGGCCCGCTCCGCCCAGGCGAGGGGACGGCCTTGCCGCAGGGGCGCCCGACTTACTTGGCAAGGGGGAGGGCTCTGCCTACATTGGCTTGGCGTGCGCGGACGAACCCGCAGCGGCGGGCAGCCGGCCCACACGCCCCAGGGATTGATCGATGAACCCGAATTTTCGCAATTTTGCTCTGTGGGTCGTCATCTTCCTCCTCGTCCTGGCCCTGGTGACCCTGTTCCAGAATCCGGGTCACCGCGGCGGCGGGAGCGAGATCGCCTACAGCCAGCTTCTCAACGACGCCGATGCCGGCAAGATCCAGTCCGTCGTGATCTCGGGCCAGGACGTGTCCGGTTCCTACGTCGGCGGCGGCAGCTTCACCTCCTACGCGCCGAACGATCCGGGCCTCGTCTCGAAGCTTTCGGGCAAGGGCGTGCAGATCACCGCGCGCCCGCCGTCGGACAACACGCCGTGGTTCATCCAGCTGCTGGTGAGCTGGCTGCCGATCCTCGTCTTCATCGGCGCCTGGGTGTTCCTGTCCCGGCAGATGCAGTCGGGTGCCGGCCGCGCCATGGGTTTTGGGAAGTCGAAGGCCAAGCTCCTCAATGAAGCGCACGGGCGCGTCAGCTTCGATGACGTCGCCGGCGTGGAAGAGGCGAAGGAGGATCTGCAGGAGATCGTCGAGTTCCTGCGCGACCCCCAGAAGTTCCAGCGGCTCGGCGGGCGCATCCCGCGCGGCGTGCTCCTGGTCGGCCCCCCCGGCACCGGCAAGACCCTGATCGCCCGCGCGGTGGCGGGCGAGGCCAACGTGCCGTTCTTCACCATCTCCGGCTCGGACTTCGTCGAGATGTTCGTCGGCGTCGGCGCCAGCCGCGTGCGCGACATGTTCGAGCAGGCCAAGAAGAACGCCCCCTGCATCATCTTCATCGACGAGATCGACGCGGTCGGCCGCCATCGCGGCGCCGGCCTCGGCGGCGGCAACGACGAGCGCGAGCAGACCCTCAACCAGCTGCTCGTCGAGATGGACGGCTTCGAGGCCAACGAGGGCGTGATCATCATCGCGGCGACCAACCGCCCCGACGTGCTCGACCCCGCGCTGCTGCGTCCCGGCCGGTTCGACCGCCAGATCATGGTGCCGAACCCGGACGTGACCGGCCGCGAGCGCATCCTGCGCGTCCACGTCCGCAAGGTGCCGCTGGCGCCGGACGTCGACCTCAAGGTCATCGCCCGCGGCACCCCCGGCTTCTCGGGCGCCGACCTGATGAACCTCGTCAACGAGTCGGCGCTGCTGGCCGCGCGCCGCGGCAAGCGCATCGTCACGATGCACGAGTTCGAGGACGCCAAGGACAAGGTGATGATGGGCGCCGAGCGTCGGACCCTCGTCATGACCGAGGACGAGAAGCGGCTCACCGCCTACCACGAGGGCGGCCACGCCATCGTCGCCTTCAACGTGCCGGCCACCGATCCCGTCCACAAGGCGACGATCATCCCGCGCGGCCGGGCTTTGGGCATGGTCATGCAGCTGCCCGAGCGCGACAAGCTGTCGATGTCGTTCGAGCAGATGACCTCGCGGCTGGCGATCATGATGGGCGGCCGCATCGCCGAGGAGATGACCTTCGGCCCGGACAAGGTGACGTCGGGCGCCCAGTCCGACATCGAGCAGGCGACGCGGCTCGCCAAGATGATGGTCACGCGCTGGGGCTTCTCGCCTGAGCTCGGCACCGTCGCCTACGGCGACAACAACGACGAGGTCTTCCTCGGCATGTCGATGGGCCGCCAGCAGACGGTGTCCGAGTCGACCGCCCAGAAGATCGACGCGGAGGTCCGCCGCCTGGTCGAGACCGGCCTTGAGGAGGCCCGCCGCATCCTCGCCGACAGGAAGGACGACCTCGAGGCGCTCGCGCAGGGGCTGCTCGAGTACGAGACGCTGTCCGGCGACGAGATCAAGAACCTGCTCAAGGGCCGTCCCCCGGTCCGCGACGGTGGCGACGTGCCCCCGACGCCGGCCCGCGGTTCCTCGGTCCCGTCGGCCGGCCGCGGCCGCCCGAAGGAGAGCGACGGCGGCCTCGAGCCGCAGCCGCAGGGCTGAGAGCCTCACCACCGACGAACGGGAAGGGCGCCACGACGGCGCCCTTTTTCGTATGTCCAGCATCCGAGACGGACAGGCATGGGAGACGCAGCGCGGGTTTTCCCTCACCCCTCTGCGGGGGAGGGAAGAGGCGGCGTCGATTCACCGTAACGGGACGCGATCCGTGCGTGCCGTGCGATCGATGATAGGTTGCCCGCAACGTCGCGTGCCCGATGGGACGGAGAGTTTCGTGAGAAAGTATTTCGGCACCGACGGCATTCGCGGCCGGGCCAACGGGGTGATCACGCCGGAGCTGGCGCTGAAGGTCGGCCAGGCGGCGGGCCTGGTGTTCCAGCGCGGCGACCATCGCCACCGCGTCGTCATCGGCAAGGACACCCGCCTGTCGGGCTACATGATCGAGACCGCGCTCATCGCCGGCTTCACCTCGGTCGGCATGGACGTGCTGCAGCTCGGGCCGATGCCGACGCCGGCGGTGGCGATGCTCACCCGCTCGATGCGCGCCGACATCGGCGTGATGATCTCCGCCTCGCACAACCCGTTCGAGGACAACGGCATCAAGCTGTTCGGGCCGGACGGGTTCAAGCTCAACGACGCGATCGAGCGCGAGATCGAGGCGCTGATCGACGGCGAGCTGCACACCCGGCTCGCCGGCTCCATGTCGCTCGGCCGGGCCAAGCGCATCGAGAGCGTGCATGCCCGCTACATCGAGTTCGCCAAGCGCTCGCTGCCGCGCAACGTGACGCTGGACGGCCTGCGCATCGTGGTCGACTGCGCCAACGGCGCCGCCTACCGCGTCGCCCCCGAGACCCTGTGGGAGCTCGGCGCCGAGGTCATCGCCATCGGCGTCGAGCCGGACGGCTTCAACATCAACCGCGACGTCGGCTCGACCGCGCCCGCCGCCCTGGTCGGCAAGGTCCGCGAGCTGCGCGCCGACATCGGCATCGCGCTCGACGGCGACGCCGACCGGGTGCTGATCGTCGACGAGAAGGGGCAGGTCGTCGACGGCGACCAGCTCATGGCCGTCGTCGCCCGCTCGTGGAAGGAGGACGACCTCCTGACCCAGCCGGGGATCGTGGCCACGATCATGTCCAACCTCGGGCTGGAGCGCTACCTCGGCGGGATCGGCCTCTCGCTCGCCCGCACCGCGGTGGGCGACCGCTACGTGCTCGAGCACATGCGCGAGCACGGCTACAACCTCGGCGGCGAGCAGTCCGGCCACATCATCATGTCGGACTACGCCACCACCGGCGACGGGCTGGTGGCCGCGCTGCAGGTGCTGAGCGTGGTCCAGCGCAGCGCGCGGCCGGTGAGCGAGGTCTGCCACTGCTTCGACCCGCTGCCGCAGATCCTGAAGAACGTGCGCTATCGCTCCGGCGAGCCGCTGCGCGCCGACAGCGTCGTCACCGCGATCGAGCACGCCCGCGAGCGCCTCGGCAACGCCGGCCGCCTCGTCATCCGCCCGTCCGGCACCGAGCCGGTCATCCGCGTCATGGCCGAGGGCGACGACCGCGGCCTCGTCAACGACGTCGTCGACGCGGTCGTCGACGCGGTGACCCGCGCCGCGGCGTGAGCGTTTCGGCCTGAGCGATCCCGTCTTCCCTCCCCCGTGGGGGGGACGGGCTGTGGCGACGACGCGCTTCCTGAGCCGATCTGAGAATGAACGTTCATTGACATGAGAATGAACGTTCATTACACGGGGGCGGCACGCAGGAATCCGCCATGGGCCTTTCCGTTTCCGTTTCCGATCCCGGCACCGCCCTCCGCCTCGCGGAGCTTCGCGCCGTGGCCACGCCGGCGAACCTCGCGCTCGTCGGGATCCTCGGGCTCGCCTGGGTCGCGCTGATCGGCTGGACCGGGGCCGGTCCCGACGGATGGCAGGTGCGGTCCTGTGCCGGGCTCGCGGTTCGTCCCGCCGCCTGCCAGGGCGTCCCGCCCGCGAAGGACGCGAGCCGCATCGTGCCCCACGTCTTGGCGGCGAGCCTCGCGCGATGAGCGCCGGCAGCGCCGTCTCGGCGCGGATCGAGCCGTCGGCCCGGCGCGAGCACATCCTGGCGGCGGCCGAGGCCTGCTTCGTGCGCAACGGCTTCCACCGCACCACGATGCAGGACCTCGCCCGCGAGGCGGCGATGAGCGCCGGCAACGTCTACCGCTACTTCGCCTCGAAGGAGGACCTCGTCCTCGGGCTCGCCGAGTGCGAGCGCGCCCGCGGCGCCCTGCTCGTGGCCGAGCTGGAGCGCGACGGCGACCGCCGCGCGGCGCTGCTCGGCATCATCACCCGCTACTTCGTCTCGATCACCCGTGAGACCGCGATCCTGCGGGTCGACATCTGGTCGGAGGCGACGCGCAACCCGGCGATCGCCGCGATGACCGCGCGGGCCGAGGCCGAGGCGCGGGGCTGGTTCGTCGAGACCTTCGCCGCCCTGGCGCGGTCCCCCGCCTGCGACCCGGCCGCGCTCTACGCCCTGCTCGGCCCCCTGATGAAGGGGATCATCGTCGACCGGGCGCTGCTGCCCGGCTACGACCCGGCCGCCGCCGTCGCCCAGCTCCTCGCCCTGCTCGATGCGGGCCTCGACGGGCGCCTTCCCCTCGCCTCGACGCCCGCGGAGACCGGCCGATGACCGTTCGCGCCCATCGCCTCGGCCTCGCCGCCCTGGCCCTCGCGCTCCCCCTGTCCCTGCCGGCACGGGCCGAGACCGCCCCGGCGCCCGCCGCGGCGAGCCCCGCGCCCGCGGTCAGCGTGGTCGAGGCGGCGCGCCGCGAGATCGTCGAGAGCGTGGTCGTCACCGGCACGCTGGTGCCGCGCGACGAGATCCTGGTGACGCCCGAGATCGACGGCTACCGCGTCACCGAGGTCCTGGTCGAGGAGGGCGCGCGCGTCGCCCGCGGCCAGGTGCTCGCCCGCCTGTCGCACGACTTGATCGACCGCCAGCTCGCTCAGCAATCCGCCCTGGTGGACAAGGCCACCGCCGCCGTCCCGCAGGCCGAGAGCACCATCGAGCAGGCGGAAGCCGCCGCCGTCGAGGCGCGCCTCGCGTTCGACCGCGCCAAGCAGCTGATGCAGACCGGGAACGGCACGGCGGCGATCCTGGAAGGGCGCACCTCCACCCTGCGCCAGGCCGAGGGCAAGCTCGCCTTCGCCCGCAACGGCCTGGTCATCGCGAAGGCCGAGCTGGCCCAGGCGAAGGCGGTGCGCGACGAGCTGGAGCTGCGGCTCGCCCGCACCGAGATCCGCGCGCCGGAAGCCGGCATCGTCAACCGCCGCACCGCGCGCGTCGGCATCACCGCCTCGTCCGCGGCCGAGCCGCTGTTCCGCCTGATCGCCCGGGGCGAGATCGAGCTCGAAGGCGAGGTCGTCGAGACCAAGCTACCGCTGCTGCGGGAGGGCCGCCCGGCCTGGATCGAGATCGGCGCGGGCGCACGCGTCCAGGGCAGCGTCCGCGCGGTCTACCCGGAGGTCGACCGGGCGAGCCGGCTCGGCAAGGTCCGCGTCCGGCTCGAGGCCGACCCGCGGCTGCGCATCGGCACCTTCGCACGCGGCGCGGTCGAGATCGCCCGCACCCGCGGCGTCGCCGTTCCCCAGGCCGCGGTGCTCTACGGCGGCCCGGCGCGCAGCAGCGTCCTCGTGGTCGCCGGCGACACGGTCGAGGCCCGCCAGGTCCGCACCGGCCTGTCCGACGACGACGACATCGAGATCCGCAGCGGGCTCTCCGAGGGCGAGCGCGTCGTCGCCCGCGCCGGCAGCTTCCTGCGGGACGGCGACAAGGTCCGCCCCGTTCCGCTGGCGGCCGTCGCCCCGGCCGTGGCCGAGGCGCCGTCGCCCGAGGCGAGCGCCGACGCCGGCGTCCCCTGAGCCGACGCCGCCCCGCCAAGTGATGCAGAAGGAACGGGCCGCCCGATGCGCCTGAACGTCTCGGCCTACGCGATCCGCAACCCGATCGGGCCGCTGGTCCTGTTCCTCGTGCTGATCGTGCTCGGCCTCGTCAGCTTCCGCGGGCTCGCGGTGACGCGGATGCCGAACGTCGACGTGCCGATCGTCTCGGTGGCGATCACGCAGTCGGGCGCGGCGCCCTCCGAGCTCCAGACCCAGGTCACGAAATGGGTCGAGGACTCGATCGCCGGCGTGCGCGGGGTCAAGCACATCACCTCGGCGATCACCGAGGGCTCGTCCGTCACCACCGTCGAGTTCCGGCTCGAGGTGAACACCGACCGGGCCGTCAACGACGTCAAGGACGCGGTCTCGAAGATCCGCATCAACCTGCCGCGCACCATCGACGAGCCGGTGATCAGCCGGGTCGAGATCGCCGGCCTGCCGATCCTGATCTACGGCGTCACCGCGCCGGCGATGACGCCCGCCGACCTGTCCTGGCTCGTCGAGGACAGGTTCGCGCGCATCCTCCAGGGGGTGAAGGGCGTCGGCGGCGTCGAGCGGGTCGGGGGCGTGGCGCGCGAGATGCGCATCGAGCTGCAGCCCGACCGGCTGCTGGCGCTCGGCATCACCGCGGCCGACGTCAACCGGCAGGTGCGCCTGACCTCGGCCGACATGGCCGGCGGACGCGGCGAGGTCGGCGGGCGCGAGCAGTCGATCCGGACGCTGGCCGCCTCGCGGACGCTCGCCGACCTCAAGGCCACCTCCATCGTCCTGCCCGGCGGCCGCAAGGTGCGCCTCGCGGATCTGGCCACCGTGTGGGACGCGATCGAGGAGCCACGCACCTTCGCCCGCTTCGACGGCCGGCCGGTGGTCGCCTTCGCGGTCTCGCGCGGCTCGGGCGCGAGCGACGCCGAGGTCGCCGCCGGCGTCGAAAGGAAGATCTCGGAGTTCGCGACCAGCTACCCCGACGTCAAATTCGAAAGGATCGACTCCTCGGTCTCGGCCACGATCGGCTCCTACGATTCTGCGATGCACACCCTGATCGAGGGCGCGGCGCTCGCCGTGCTGGTGGTGTTCCTGTTCCTGCGCGACTGGCGCGCGACGCTGATCGCGGCCTTGGCCCTGCCGCTCTCCGTGTTCCCGACCTTCTGGGCGATGGACGCGCTCGGCTTCACCTTGAACGGCATCAGCCTGCTGGCGATCACCCTGGTGACCGGCATCCTGGTCGACGACGCCATCGTCGAGATCGAGAACATCGTCCGCCACATGCGGATGGGCAAGTCCGCCTACCGGGCGGCGATCGAGGGCGCCGACGAGATCGGGCTCGCCGTCATCGCCATCACCGCGACCCTGATCGCGGTGTTCGCGCCGGTGTCGTTCATGCCGGGGATCGCCGGGCGCTACTTCATCCAGTTCGGGCTCACTATCGCGGTCTCGGTGTTCATGTCGCTGCTGGTCGCGCGGCTGATCACGCCGATGCTCGCGGCCTACTTTCTGCGCGACCACGCCCACCACGCGGAGCGCGAGGGGCCGGTGATGCGCGCCTACGGCCGCCTCGTCGGCTGGTCGGTGCGCCACCGGGTGGTCACCCTCCTCGTCGGGCTGGCCCTGTTTGCCGGCTCGCTCGCCTCCACCGGCCTGCTGCCCTCCGGCTTCGTGCCGAAGCAGGACAACGCCCGCACCCTGTTCATGCTCGAGCTGGCGCCGGGCGCGCGGCTCGCCGACACCATCGCCGTGTCCGACCGGGTGGTCGCGCGCATCCGCGCCCTGCCCGAGGTGGTCTCGGTCTTCGTCGACGGCGGCCGGCAGGTCGGCGGCAAGCGGGAGACGCGGCTGGCCACGCTCACCGTCAACCTGACGCCGAAGAACGCCCGCGCCCAGTCGCAGGCCGCCGTCGAGACCGAGATCGCCGGGCTGATCGCGCAGGAGCCCGACATCCGCTCGTGGTCCCTGCGCGACTCGGGCCAGCGCGACCTCGCCCTCGTGGTCGGCGGCCCCGATGCCGGCGTGGTGGCCGAGGTCGCCGCCAGGCTCCAGCGCGACATGGCCGCGATCCCCCATCTCGTCGCGGTGATGTCGACGGCGCCCCTGAACCGCACCGAGGTCCGCATCCGCCCGAAGCCCGGCGTCGCGGCCGATCTCGGCGTCTCGACCGACGCCATCGCCGAGACGGTGCGGGTCGGAACGATCGGCGACATCGGCCTGAACCTCGCCAAATTCAACGCCGCCGACCGCCAGATCCCGATCCGGGTGCAGCTGCCCGACAGCGCCCGCGGCACGGTCTCGCGGCTGGAGAACCTGAAGGTGCCGGCCAACAACGGCACCGCGGTGCCGCTGGCGGCGGTGGCCGACATCGAGCTCGACCAGGGCCCGGGCGCGATCGACCGCTACGACCGCGTCGTGCGCGTGGCCGTGGAGGCCAACATGGAGGGCTCGGACGCGCTGGGCTCGCTGATCGCCCAGGCGCTGGAGACGCCGACCGCCAAGAGCCTGCCGCCGGGCGTCACCATCCGACAGACCGGCGACGCCGAGATCATGGGCGAGGTCTTCTCCGGCTTCCTTCTGGCGATGGGCGCCGGGATCATGATGGTGTACGCCGTGCTCGTGCTGCTGTTCGGCTCGTTCCTGCAGCCGCTGACGATCCTGTTCTCGCTGCCGCTCTCGATCGGCGGCGCGATCCTCGGCCTGCTCGTGATGAGCATGCCGATCTCGATGCCGGTGGTGATCGGCATCCTGATGCTGATGGGGCTGGTGACCAAGAACGCGATCATGCTGGTGGATTTCGCCGTCGAGGAGATGGGACGCGGCGTCGATCCCGTCACCGCGATCGTCGAGGCCGGCCGCAAGCGTGCCCGCCCGATCGTGATGACGACGATCGCCATGGCCGCCGGCATGGTGCCCTCCGCGATGGCGCTCGGCGTCGGCGGCGAGTTCCGCGCGCCGATGGCGGTCGCGGTGATCGCCGGGCTGATCGTCTCGACCCTGCTCTCGCTGGTCTTCGTGCCGGCGGTGTTCCTGCTGATGGAGGGCTTGAGCCGCGTCCTCGGACGGGTGCTCGGCCGCTTCGTCGGCGCCCGCGACGAGGCCGGCACCGCGCCCGCGGCCCATCCCTCCCCTTCCCCCTGAGGAAACCGAATGACCGTCATGTCCGCCCGCGTCTCGACCTTCGCCCTCCTCGGCCTCGCCGCCGCCTCCGCCCTCGGGGCCAGCCCGGCGGCCGCGGCCGACCCCACGGGCACCTGGTTCACCGAGGACGGGCGCGCCCGGGTGCGGACCGAGCATTGCGGGCCGGGCGGCGCGAACCTGTGCGGCTACGTCGTCTGGGGCTCGAAGCCGCTGGGCGAGGACGGCAAGCCGAAGATCGACCGCTACAACCCCGACCCGAAGCGGCAGGCCCGGCCGCTCCTCGGCCACCAGATGATCCTCGGCCTGAAGCGCAACGAGGAGGGCCGGTTCGTCGGCAAGATCTACAACGGCGACAACGGCAAGTCCTACGACGTGACGATCTGGAGCGAGACCCCCGCCGAGCTGTCGGTGAAGGGCTGCCTGATCTCCGTGCTGTGCCAGACCCAGACCTGGACGCGGGTGGGCGACGTGGTGCCCGGCCAGCTCACCGCCGCGACCGACACCCCCGGCGGCCCGCGCTCGGACCCGGAATGGGCGGGGAAGCCCGGAGCCGCGCCGAAGCCCGCGGCCGCCAAGCCGGCGGGTGCGCCAACGCCGAAGTAGCGGCGCGGCGTTCTGGCGAACGCGCCTCGCCCCAAACCACCCCCTCGTCCTGAGGTGCGGCCGCGCGGCGGCCGCCGCGAAGGAGCCTTCCAGTGGTCGCGCGATCCCCGGGAGCCTCCTTCCAGGCGTCCGCTTCGCGCAAGCACCTCAGGATGAGGGCGCGGGCGGGACGAGTGGCCGGAAGTTCCCGAGAACGGGGCCGCTGTCCGCGGCGGGTCAGCCGGTGGTTCCCGGCACGCGGGTCGATCGCGAGTTGAGCGTGCCGTGGCTTTCGGCCAGCGCCCGCGTCGCCGCCGCGACCGCCGCCGCGCCGTCGTCGAAGCCGCGCGTGGCCAACGCCGCGGCGAGGCCGTCGAGGGCGGCTTCGAGCTCGCGGGTCAGCACGTGCTCGCCGAGGGCGGAGAGCGAGCGCTGGGCGATGCCGGCGAGGCGGTCGGCCGTCGGCGCGGCGACGTGGCCGAGCAGGATCGCCAGGCTGTCCATCGCCTCGGCGAGGGTCTGGCACTGGATCGATTCCGAGGCGACGACGATCACCGCCTCCAGCGCATCGGTGGCCGCGGTCGGGGCGTGGTCGGCCAGGATCACGTGCGCGCCCAATGCCTCCGGCGGGTCGACCTCGCCGGGGCTCCAGCGGGCGACGATGTCGCGCAAAGCCAGGAGCACGACGCGGCCGGGGCTGGGGTTCGACTTCGCGGTCGAGACCGAGGTCCAGGCGATGGTCGCGAGCTGGTGCAGGCCGTAGCCGGCATCGTGCCCGAGGTCGCGCCCGTCGTCGAAGGTGAGCGCCCGCCCGCACGCGGCCTCGACCGCCTCCCGCGCTTCCGCTTCCAGCACGAAGCCCGGCCGGGCCCGGATGTCGAAGAGCGGGTCGCCGAGCGCCCGGAAGGTGCCGACCGGAACCCGCATCCGAACCTCGACGGCGTCCGGCGCGGCGCGCGCGATCGCCGCCTGGATCCGGTCGGCGTCGAGACCGACGACGTAGCCGCGCTCGGTCGCGCGCACCACCGCGCGGACGTCCCAGCCCGGCCGGGGCGTCCGGCGGGTGCGCGCGAGCAGGCGCTCGTCGTCGGCGCGGGCCTCGAGGATCTGCGCGTGGATGAACTGGACGATGCGCTCGGGCCGCATCTGATCGATGGTGTTGTAGAGCATCACGATGACGAGGCAGAGGGCGAAGGTCGTCATCACCAGCGCCAGGCTCGTGCCGAAGACCGGCCGGTGGAACTCGGTGTTGGTCACCAGGGTCATCAGCACGAAGACCGACAGGCCGACGAAGTAGCCGAAGTAGAACTGGTTGGTGCGCCGGGCCATGAACTGGTCGGTGACCTGCGCGGTGAGCGAGGCCGCGCCCTGCTGCACGGCGATGAGCAGCAGCGAGAAGGTGATCGACGTCACGGTGATGATGCTCGACGCCACGGTGGTGAGCAGGCCGCCGAGCGCGGCGCGGTCCCCGAGCAGCGCGCCGAGCCAGCGGAAGCCCGTGGGCGCCGCGCCCCCGGACCACGAGCGGTCGGCGAGGTAGACCAGCGCATTGAGCCCGACGAAGCCGACGATCGTCGCGAGCGGCAGTGCCAGGAACTGCCGGAAGGACCGCCGGACGGCGGCGACGACGCGGTTCGGGACCGTCTCGATGGCTGGCATGGTGGGTGGCGTTGCTCCTGTGTGCCCCCCCTATACGGACATCGACCCGAAAAGGACCGGCCGAAGCGCCAGAGCGACGGAAGCGGCCGCGCCTCAGGATGAGGGCGGTGGCTGGATCGCGGCCAAGATCGCCTCCTCGAAGGCGCCCTCAGGCGGTGCCCGCCAGCGCCGCGGCGTAGATCGCGCGCGCGTCGGCGCGGGTCACCGTCCGCGGGTTGTTCACCAGGAGCCGCGTCTGCTTCATCGCGTCGTCGGCGAGGCGGTCGAGGTCCGTCTCCGCGATGCCGACCGCCGCGAGCGAGGCCGGGACGCCGCAATCGCGGCAGATCGCGGCGAGCGCCGCGACGAAGCGGTCGGCCGCCTCCGCCGCCGGCCGGTCGCGGGCGTCCGGGTCGAGGATCGGCGCGAGCTCGGCGTAGAGCGCCCGCGCCTCCGGCAGGTTGAAGCGCAGCACGCCCATCAGCACCAGCGCGTTCGAGAGCCCGTGCGGCACGTGGAACAGCGCGCCGATCGGGTAGGCGAGCGCGTGCACCGCCGCCACCGGCGCGTTGGCGAAGGCCATGCCGGCGAGCATCGACCCGAGCAGCATCCCGGAGCGCGCCTCGACATCGCCGCCGTCGGTGCAGGCGATCCGGATATGGCAGGCGAGCAGCCCCAGGGCCTGCCGGGCGAGGCCGTCGGAGATCGGGTTCTTGCGGTGGCGGCTGGTATAGGCCTCGATCGCGTGCACCATCGCGTCGATGCCGGTGGCCGCGGTGACGGCGGCGGGCAGGCCCCGCGTCAGCTCCGGGTCGAGCACCGCCCAGTCGGGCAGCAGGCGCGGGGCGACGACGCCTTTCTTCTCTTGCGTGGGCGTGGTGACGATGGCGATCGGCGTCACCTCCGATCCGGTGCCGGCGGTGGTCGGCACCAGGATCAGCGGCAGGCGCTCGCCCGTGGCGAGGCCGACGCCGTAGATCGCGTCCAGGGCGTCGTCCGAGCGGGCGAGGTAGGCCACGAGCTTGGCGGTATCGAGCGCCGAGCCGCCGCCGATCGCGAGCACCAGCTCCGCGCCCGACGCCCGCGCGAAGGCCGCGGCGGTCTCGACCACGTGGCTCGGCGGGTCCGCGACCACGTCCGCGAACACGTCGATGCGGCAGCCGGCCTGCGCCAGCGCCGCCTCGGCCGCCCGCGTCAGCCCGGCGGCGCGCACGCCCCGGTCGGTCACCAGCAGGATGGTTCGCGCGCCGAACTTGGCGACCAGCTCGGGGATCTTGCCCGCCGCCCCGGCCTCGAACAGCAGGTTCGGCGTGGTCTGGAACAGGAACGGGTTCATGGCCGGGAGCCTCGGCGGACGGATGTTTCGCCGCGCCAGCCTAACCGCTCGGCGCGCGATCGCCAGCGGCGACCCGGGATGCCGCGTCGGGGCGCTTCGGCCTCACCAGACCACCGCCTGCCCGTCGCGGCGCGGGTCGCTGGCGGCGGCGTAGCCTTCGACGCCGGGGTCGCCCATCCGCCAGATGAACTGGCCGGCGCCGAAATCCTGGTAGCTGTCCCGGATCACCGCGACCCGGTGGCCGCGGGCGACGAGGCCGTCGAGCGTGTCCGCCGGCATCGCGGATTCGGCGTTGATCTCGAGGCCCTGGTTGAAGCGCCAGCGCGGGGCGTCGCAGGCGGCTTGCGGGTTCTGGGCGTGGTCGATCATCCGCACCAGCGTCTGCACGTGGCCCTGCGGCTGCATGTTGCCGCCCATTACGCCGAAACTCATCACCGGGGCGCCGCCCTGCGTGAGGAAGCCGGGGATGATGGTGTGGAACGGGCGCTTGCCCGGCGCCACGCAATTCGGGCTCGCTTCGTCGAGGACGAAGCCGTAGCCGCGGTTCTGCAGCGACAGGCCCCACTCCGGCACCACCACGCCGGAGCCGAAGCCCATGAAGTTCGACTGGATGAAGCTCACCATCATCCCGGATTCGTCGGCGGCGGTGAGGTAGATCGTGCCGCCGCGCACCGGGTTGCCGGCGCCGAAATCCTGCGCGCGGCGCGGGTCGATCAGCTTGGCGCGGGACGCGAGGTAGGCGTCGTCGAGCATCGCCTCGGGGCTCACCCGCATCGCGGGCCCGTCGGCGACGTGGGCGTAGGTGTCGGCGAAGGCGAGCTTCATCGCCTCGATCTGCAGGTGCTGCGCCTCCGCCCCGTCCACCGCCATCCCGTCGAGGTCGAAGCTCTCGAGGATGCCCAGCGCGATCTGCGCGGCGATGCCCTGCCCGTTCGGCGGGATCTCGTGCAGCGTGTAGCCGCGGTAGTCCTTGCGCGTCGGCGTCACCCATTCCGGGCGGTAGGCGGACAGGTCCGCCACCGTCATCGCGCCGCCGTTCGCGCCCGCGTGCCGCGCCATGGCCTCGGCGATCTCGCCCTCGTAGAAGGCTTTGCCCTTCGTCTCGGCGATGGCGCGCAGCGTCCGCGCGGCGGCCTTGAGCGTGACCAGCTCGCCGACATCCGGCGCGCGGCCGCGGGGCAGGAAGAACTCCGAAAAGCCCGGCTGGCACACGAGGTCGGGGACCGCTGCCGCGGCGGCCCATTTCTGCTGCACCACGATCGGCGCGAGGTAGCCGCGCTCGGCGATCTCGATGGCCGGCTCCAGCAGGTCGGCGAAGGGCAGCTTGCCGAAGCGCTCGGACAGGGCGACCCAGGCGCCGACGGCGCCCGGCACCGTCACCGAATCCCAGCCGCGCATCGGCGGCCGCGTGGCCGGGCCGTATTTCCGGGCGAAGTAGTCCGGCGTCCAGGCGGCCGGCGCCCCGCCCGAGGCGTTCAGGCCGTGCAGTTCCTGGCCGTCCCAGAGGATGCAAAAGGCGTCCGAGCCGAGCCCGTTGCTGCACGGCTCGGTCAGCGTCTTCGCCGCGGCGGTGGCGATCGCCGCGTCGACCGCGTTGCCGCCCTTCCACAGCATCCGCATCCCGGCCTGCGCCGCCAGCGCGTGCGAGGTCGCGACCACGTTGCGGCCGAACATCGGCATGCGGATCGAGGGATAGGCGGAGGTCCAGTCGAAGGTTTGCGACATGTCGGGTCAGCTCACTGAGGGTCGGCGCGTGACGTCCGGGTTTCGATAAGGGGTGATCCCTTGTCCGGGGCCGAGGGCGAAGCCCGGTCGGTTCGTCGGGCTCCGCCCGACCCCCGCCGAAGGGACGATCCCATCGGACTTCCCTTCGTTGCGACGCAGGATTCGTGCGCGGATCAGCGCGCCTGCATGCGCAACGCGCCGTCGAGGCGGATGGTCTCGCCGTTGAGCATCGGGTTGCGGACGATCGCCAGCACGAGGTCGGCGTATTCCTCCGGCCGGCCGAGGCGGGCGGGGAAGGGCACCGCGGCCCCCAAGCTGTCCTGGACGTCCTGAGGCAGGCCGAGCAGCATCGGCGTGCCGAAGATGCCGGGCGCGATCGCGCAGACGCGGATGCCGAGCGGCGCGAGCTCGCGGGCCGCCGGCAGCGTCAGCCCGACGATGCCGGCCTTCGAGGCGGCGTAGGCGGCCTGGCCGACCTGTCCCTCGTAGGCGGCGATCGAGGCGGTGGAGACGATCACCCCACGCTCGCCCCCGTCGAGGGGATCGAGCCCGGCGGCGCCCGCCGCCACCAGCCGCATCAGGTTGAACGAGCCGACGAGGTTGACCTGGATCACCCGGACGAAGCCGTCGAGCGAGGCCGGGCCGTCGCGCCCGACGATGCGGGCGGCCGGCGCGATGCCGGCGCAGTTGACGAGGATGCGGGCGGGACCGTGCGCCTCGGCCGCCCGCGCCACGGCGGCCTCGGCGCTCGCCGCGTCCGCCACGTCGCAGGCGATGCCGATCCCGCCGAGCACGGCGGCCCGGGCTTGCGCCGCCGCCCCGTCGAGGTCGAGCAGCGCCACCCGCGCGCCGGCCTCGGCCAGCGCCTGCGCCGTCGCCGCCCCGAGCCCGGAGGCCCCGCCCGTCACGATCGCCGAGAGACCCTGGATCCGCATCGCCCGCTCCCGCCAAGCCCCGCGCGCGCGGCGCGGAGCTCGATGTCTAGCGGATCGAGCGGCGGGCGGAAGAGGCCGGCGCAACATGCTTTTCCCTCCCCCGCAGAGGGGGGAAGGGCGGCAGGTCCCCGTTCGGGTCGGGCGCGCTTCGAAAGCCGCCTCAGCGCGGCGGCGGCTCGTTGTACATCGGAACGTTGTCGTTGCGCGGCAGGTAGGCGCGCACGACCGGGCCGTAGACGCGCGGCCCGGCATAGGCGCCGTACCGGCGGTCGAGGCCGGCCGGGGGGAGGGGGCGATGCGCGAGGCGGCGCGGCGCGACGCGCGGGGCCGCCTCGGCGTAGCCC
>NZ_VRUU01000099.1 GCF_008039875.1 Methylobacterium sp. WL119
GCAGGGGACCCTGCGCAGCAGGGGGGGAGAGGGGAGCGCCGCATCCGGAGAGGTCGCTCCCCTCTCCCGACCCGCGCTGACGCGAGGCCCGCCCTCCCCCGCAGAGGGGGGAGGGGACGGGAACCGCGTGCCCTGGGAACCCTCAGCCGTCGATCCGCACGGCGGTGCCGTCGATCTCGTTGGGGCGCAGCCCGCCGCTGCGTTCCATCCAGCGGCGCAGCAGGCGGACGTTGCGGCGGTTGGCCTTGAAGGCGGCATCGAACAGGTCGCCGGCCAGGGGCACGATGCCGATCGCGCCGTCGAAGGCGACGTTCAAGGCCATCCGCGCGATCAGCCAGCGCGGCGCCCCGAGGCGGCGCGCCTCCGCGACGATGTAGGACGAGATCACCATGCCGGCGATGTCGCCGACGATCGGCACGAGGCCGATCACCGCCTCGAGCCCGACCCGCCGGTTGAGGCCGGGGATCAGGAAGGCGGAATCGAGCAGGTGCGCCAGCGCCTCGAGCCGGGCGAGCGTCGCCTCGCGGCTCTGGTCGCCGATGCGCAGCGTCGTGCCCGCGCGCCAGCTTTGGGAGAAGGTCTGCGAGGGATCCATCGGCGGAAACCGGTGAGCGAGGGTGGCCATGGCCTGGGATGTGGCGCCGCGGGGCTGCCCCGGCAAGGCAGGGGGCGTCGTCGGCGCTCGGCGGACGGACGCATGGCCCCTGGAGTGATGGCCCCTGGAGTGATGGCCCCTGGAGCAAGGCCCCCGGCCACAGGAGCTCCCGCCGCATCGGAACGCGCGCCCGGTCCCCGCGCATCTCCTCGCCCCGCCTGCGGGGAGAGGGCCGCGACGACCCCGTCGTCGTCGCGGCGAGGCGGCAGCCGACGGTGAGGGGGCTTCGACCGGCGAGCCTCCCACGGCACCGCCCCCTCACCGCCGCTTCGCCTGCGCTTCCCGGCCGCACGACGGGGTGCGACCGGGCCTCTCCCCGCGTGCGGGGAGAGGGGATGGGCGTTTCATCCCAAAGCCGAAACCCGCTCACGATGCCGCCCGCCGCACGCCCGAGAGCCGGTCCAGCGCCGCATCCAGCGTCGCGTCGGCCTTGGCGAAGCAGAGCCGCACGAGCGTGCGCACGGCCCGGTCCGGGTAGAACGCGCTCACGGGAATCGCCGCGACGCGATGCTCGCGCACCAGCGCCTCGCAGAAGGCGACGTCGTCGGCGTGGCCGAGATCGGCGATGTCGAGGTTGAGGAACCACGTCGCCTGCGCCGGCAGCACCGTGAAGCCGAGATCGGCGAGGCCGCCGGCGAGCCGGTCGCGCGAGCGGGCGTAGCCGGCGCGCATCCCGGTGAAGTAGGCATCGTCCTTCGCCAGCCCGTAGGCCACCGCCTCCTGCAGGTTCGGCGGCGTGGTGAAGGTGAGGAACTGGTGCGCCTTGGCGAGCGTCCGCATCAGCGCCGCGTCGGCCATCACGAACCCGACCTTCCAGCCGGTGAGCGAGAAGATCTTGCCGGCCGAGCCGATCTTCACCGTGCGCGCCCGCATGCCGGGCAGGCTCATCAGCGGGACGTGGCGGGCGCCGTCGAACACCACGTGCTCCCAGACCTCGTCGCACAGCGCGATCGCGTCGTGGCGGCGGCAGAACGCGGCCAGCCGCGCGAGGTCGTCGGCGCCGAGCCGGGTCGCGCTCGGGTTCAGCGGGTCGTTCAGCAGCACCACCTTGGTGCGCGGCGAGAAGGCGGCGGCGAGCGCGGCCTCGTCGAGGCCGAAGGCGGGCGGCGTCAGGGTCACGATCCGCGGCACGCCGCCGGCGCGCAGCACCAGCGGCAGGTAGGCGTCGTACATCGGCGCGAACAGCACGACCTCGTCGCCCGGCTCGATCAGCGCCAGCAGCGCGCCGGCGAGCGCCTCCGTCGCGCCCGAGGTCACCATCACCTCGGTCTCGGGATCGAGGGCGAGCCCCTGGTGCCGGGCGTAATGCGCCGCCACCGCCGCGCGCAGGGACGGCAGCCCCATCATCGGCGGGTACTGGTTCGAGCCCTCGACGAGCGCCCGCGCGCCATGGGCGCGCATGTCGGCGGGGCCCGGGTCGTCGGGGAACCCCTGCCCGAGATTGATCGCGCCGTGCTCGCGGGCGAGCCGCGACATCGTCTCGAACACCGTGGTCGGGAGGCCGGAGAGGACCGGGTTCATGCGAAGCGGGGGGCGGACATCGGCGGGGTGATACCATGGCGCCGATCCCGCGCGAAACGTGCGGGAGCGCACGCCACCGGCGATTGCTGGCAGGCCTCACGGCTGACGAATGTTGACATTCATCAGCCGTGAGATAGCTTTCGGGAACACGGCCGGTGCGGCGCCGGTGGGCGCGGAACTCCGCCCCCTCGTTCCGTTCCTGACTTGGCGCCGGACCGGTCGTCGCGAGGCCCGCCAATTCGTTGGCGGGCCTTTTCGCGTTATGGCCTCGTCCGCCTGCCGTCACGGATCGCCGGAGCCCGCCATGTCCCCCCGCCGCGCCCTCGCGCTCGCCTTCGCCGTCGGCGCCCTCGGCCTCGGCCTGCGGCGCGCGGTCCCGGTGGTGCCGGTCGACGAATCCTACCGCGACGTGGTGCGGTACTACCGCGCGCTGGAGCGGCCCTGACGGGCCAGCAACAGCACCGAAACATCGGTGCCGTACTGACGACGCATTGACGGGCGATGGCTGCGGCGCAGGGATGCCGAGTGGGCGCACCCGGACCCGAGCCGCGCCCGGCGCGGGTGCCGCAGGGCACGGTCCGTTCGGATGCCGTACAGGCGGCCGGGACCAGGGTGTCGGATTCGCTCCCCGGGCCGACGAACGGTCGGCCCGCGGACGAAAACAGCGAGAGGATAGGGCGCGACACGGGCGCGGCGGCGTCCGGAACGTGGTCTAATCAGTCATGAACGAGAGCTCACCCATCCGCACGGACACGGCGCGCGCGTTCCAGCCGGACCCGGTCGCGTCGCCCGGCAAGACGCGCCGGTTCCGCCCCTTCCGCTGGATGCTGCTGCTCCTGGCGCTGCTGGCGGCCAGCGCGGTGGCCCACCGCTGGTACGACGGGCGCACGCAGGTCGCGGGCGGCCCCGGTGAGACCCAGGGCAAGGGCGGCCGCGGCGGCGGCAAGCGCGGCGGCATGGACGTGCCCCAGGCGGTCGGCATCGCGCAGATCGTCACCGGCGACATCCCGGTGGTGCTCCAGGGGCTCGGCACCGTCACGCCGCTGGCCACCGTCACCGTGAAATCGCAGATCAGCGGCTACCTCACCGACATCGGGTTCCGCGAGGGCCAGACCGTGAAGAAGGGCGACTACCTCGCCCAGATCGACGCGCGGCCCTACGAGGCGCTGCTCGCCCAGTACCAGGGCCAGCTCGCCCGCGACCAGGCGCTGCTGCAGAACTCGAAGCTGGACCTGGCCCGCTTCCAGCGCCTCGCCCAGCAGGATTCGATCTCGAAGCAGAACGTCGACACCCAGGGCGCGCTGGTGAAGCAGAACGAGGGCACGGTCGCCTCCGACCAGGCCCTCGTCGACCAGCAGCGGCTGAACATCGCCTACGCGCGCATCATCTCGCCGGTGGAGGGCCGGGTCGGCCTGCGCCAGGTCGACCAGGGCAACTACATCACCGCGGCCTCGACCAACATCGTCGTCGTCACCCAGCTCCATCCGATCTCGGTGGTGTTCACCCTGCCCGAGGACGACGTCTCCCGGGTGATGCGCCGGGTGCGCGCCGGCGCCAAGCTCGCGGTCCGCGCCTACGACCGGGGCGACGCCCACGAGATCGCCACTGGCACCCTCGACACGGTCGACAACCAGATCGACGTCACCACCGGCACGGTGAAGCTGCGCGCCCTGTTCGACAACAAGGACGAGGAGCTGTTCCCGAACCAGTTCGTCAACGCCAAGCTCACCGTCGATACGGTGGCGAACGCGGCGCTGGTTCCCAACGGCGCGATCCTGCAGGGCACGCCCGGCACCTACGTCTACCTGATGGACGGCGACGCGAAGGTCTCGGTCCGCCCGATCAAGACCGGCGAGACCGACGGCACGCGGACGGTGGTGCTCTCCGGCCTCCAGGCCGGCGACCGCGTCGTCACCGACGGCACCGACCGCCTGCGCGACGGCGCCCCGGTGCGGATCACGGAGGGCGTCGACGGCCAGAAGGTCACCCCCGCCGCCGACGCCGGCGGCGCCCAAGAGGCTGGACAGAAGCGCGGCCGCCGGCGGCAGCAGCCGTGAGCGACGCGATCCAGACGGCGCCCTTCCCCTCTCCCCGCACGCGGGGAGAGGCCCGCACGGACCTCGTCGTCCGTGCGGGACGCGAAGGCGCAGCCGAAGCGGCGGTGAGGGGGCGGATCCGGACGAGCCTCTTCCGGCGAAGCCCCCTCACCGTCGGCTGCCGCCTCGCTGCGACGACGACGAGGTCGTCGCAGCCCTCTCCCCGCGTGCGGGGCGAGGGGATGCGCACGGATCGCCGCGGTGATCGCCTCCGCCTGTCCGCGAGCGGGCCCCCGGCATGAACCCGTCCCGCCTCTTCATCCTGCGCCCGGTCGCGACCACGCTCCTGATGCTGGCGATCCTGATCGTCGGCGGGGTGTCGTACCTGAACCTGCCGGTCTCGGCGCTGCCCTCGGTCGACTACCCGACGATCCAGGTGCAGACGTTCTATCCCGGCGCCAGCCCGGAGGTGATGACCTCGGCCGTGACCGCGCCGCTGGAGCGGCAGTTCGGGCAGCTCGCCAACCTCAACCAGATGACCTCGCAATCCTCGGCCGGCGCCTCGGTCGTGACCTTGCAGTTCAACCTCGACCTGCCGCTCGACATCGCCGAGCAGCAGGTCCAGGCGGCGATCAACGCCGCCGGCAACCTGCTGCCGTCCGACCTGCCGGCGCCGCCGATCTACGCCAAGGTCAACCCGGCCGACGCGCCCGTGATCACGCTCGCGCTCACCTCCAAGACCCTGCCGCTGACGCAGGTGCGGGATCTCGCCGAGACGCGGCTCGCCCAGAAGATCTCCCAGGTGGCCGGCGTCGGCCTCGTCAGCATCTCCGGCGGCCAGCGGCCGGCGGTGCGGGTGCGGTTCAACGCCCGGGCGCTCGCCGCCTACGGGCTGAACATCGACGACCTGCGCACCACGATCACCAACCTCAACGTCAACACGCCGAAGGGCACCATCGACGGCCCGAAGCAGAGCTACGCGATCAACGCCAACGACCAGATCCAGGACCCGAAGGCCTACGACGACGCGATCATCGCCTACAAGAACGGCGCCCCGGTGAAGATGTCGGACGTGGCCGACGTGGTGCAGGGGCCGGAGAACACCAAGCTCGGCGCCTGGGCCGACGAGACGCCGGCGATCATCCTCAACATCCAGCGCCAGCCCGGCGCCAACGTCATCGCCACCGTCGACAAGATCAAGGCGCTGCTGCCGCAGCTCCAGGGCACGCTGCCGGGCGCGATCCAGGTGAGCCTGCTCACCGACCGCACGGTGACGATCCGCGCCTCGGTCGAGGACGTGCAGTTCGAGCTCGGGCTCGCCATCGCGCTCGTCGTGCTGGTGATCTTCCTGTTCCTGCGCAGCGTCTCCGCCACGCTGATCCCGAGCCTGTCGGTGCCGCTCTCGCTGATCGGCGCGCTCTCGGTGATGGACCTCTACGGCTTCTCCCTCGACAACCTGTCGCTGATGGCGCTGACCATCGCCACCGGCTTCGTCGTCGACGACGCGATCGTGGTGATCGAGAACATCGCCCGCCACGTCGAGGACGGCGATTCCCCGCTCGAGGCTGCGCTCAAGGGCAGCCGCGAGATCGGCTTCACCATCATCTCGCTCACCGTCTCGCTGATCGCGGTGCTGATCCCGCTGCTGTTCATGGGCGACGTGGTCGGGCGCCTGTTCCACGAGTTCGCGATCACGCTGGCGGCCACGATCATCATCTCGGCGGTGGTCTCGCTGACGCTGGTGCCGATGCTGTGCGCGCGCCTGCTCAAGCACGTGCCCCAATCTCCCGCGTCCCTTGCCGAGACCCGCCGCCGCGAGGGCGTGCTCGGGCGGATGGGCCGGCGCGCCACCGAGGGCACCATCGCGGCCTACGGCCGGGCGCTGCGGGTGGTGCTCGACCACCAGGGCCTGACGCTGCTGGTCACGCTCGCCACCATCGCGCTCACCGCGACCCTGTTCGTGACGATCCCGAAGGGGTTCTTCCCGGTGCAGGACACCGGCGTGATCCAGGGGATCACGCAGGGCGACCAGACCCTGTCCTACGCCGCGATGGCCGAGCGCCAGCAGCGCATCGCCGCGATCATCCTCAAGGACCCGGACGTCGCCAACCTGTCCTCGTTCATCGGCGTCGACGGCCAAAACGTGACGCTGAACTCAGGGAGGTTCCTGATCAACCTGAAGCCCCAGGCCGAGCGGGCCGAGCGGGCCGGCGCCATCATCCGCCGCATCCAGGCGGCCACCGCCGACGTCGCGGGCCTGCGCCTCTACATGCAGCCGGTGCAGGACCTGACGATCGACACCGCGGTGTCGGCGACGCAGTACCAGGTGATCCTGGAGACGCCGAACCTCGAGGATTTCGAGACCTGGGTGCCGCGCTTCACCGACGCGCTGTCGCGGTCGCCGGTGGTGGCCGACGTCGCCAGCGACCACCAGGGCCAGGGCCTGGCCGCCTACGTCACGATCGACCGGCCGACGGCCGGGCGCTACGGCATCACGCCGGCGACGATCGACAACGCGCTCTACGACGCGTTCGGCCAGCGCATCATCTCGACGATCTTCACCCAGTCGAACCAGTACCGGGTGATCCTCGAGGCCGACCCCGACCTGCACAGGACCATCGCCAGCCTCGACGCGATCTACCTGCCCTCCTCCACCGCATCGAGCGGGCAGGTGCCGCTCTCGGCGGTGGCGCGGATCGACGAGCGCCGGGCGCCGCTGCTGATCTCGCATCTCGGCCAGTTCCCGGCCACCACCGTGTCGTTCAACCTCGCGCCGGGCGCCGCGCTCGGCCAGGCGGTGGACGCGGTGGAGGAGGCGCGGAAAAGCATCGACCTGCCGCCGAGCTTCCGCGTGGTGCCGCAGGGGTCGGTCTTCGCCTTCCAGTCGGCGCTCTCGAACGAGCTGTTCCTGGTGCTGGCGGCGATCGTCACCGTCTACATCGTGCTGGGCGTCCTCTACGAGAGCTTCATCCACCCGATCACCATCCTGTCGACGCTCCCGTCCGCGGGAATCGGCGCGCTGCTCGGATTGATGCTGTTCGGGCTCTCGCTCGACATCATCGCGATCATCGGCATCGTGCTGCTGATCGGCATCGTGAAGAAGAACGCGATCATGATGATCGACTTCGCGCTCCAGGCCGAGCGCGAGGAGGGGATGTCCCCGCGCGACGCGATCTACGAGGCCTGCCTGCTGCGCTTCCGCCCGATCCTGATGACGACCCTGGCCGCGTTGTTCGCCGCGGTCCCGCTGATCGTCGGCACCGGCGTCGGCTCGGAGCTGCGCCAGCCGCTCGGCATCGTCATCGCCGGCGGCCTCATCGTCTCCCAGGTGCTGACGCTGTTCACGACCCCGGTGATCTACCTGTTCTTCGACCGCCTCGAGCGCCGCATCACCGGCCGCCGCGAACCCGAGCCGGACCTCCCGGCAGGCGAGGCGCTGCCGTGAGGAAGATCGCGACCGCGCCTCGCATCCCCTCGCCCCGCCTGCGGGGAGAGGGCCGCGACGACCTCGTCGTCGTCGCGGCGAGGCGGCAGCCGAGGGTGAGGGGGCTTCGGCGGAGGAGCCTCCGCCGTTCGCGCCCCCTCACCCTCGCTGCGGCTTCGCCTGCGCTTCCCGGCAGCACGACGGGGTGCAGCCGGGCCTCTCCCCGCGTGCGGGGAGAGGGGAACAGCGCCGTGACGCCTATGGGCTTTCGCCCATGAACATCTCCGAGCCCTTCATCCGGCGCCCGGTGGCGACGACGCTGCTGACCGTCGGCGTGCTGCTCGCCGGCCTCTTCGCGTTCCTGAAGCTGCCGGTGGCGCCGCTGCCGCAGGTGGATTTTCCGGTCATCCTGGTCCAGGCGCAGATGCCGGGGGCCAGCCCCGAGACCATGGCGGTGACGGTGGCGGCGCCGCTGGAGCGGCGGCTCGGCAGCATCGCCGACGTCAACGAGATGTCCTCGACGAGCTCCACCGGCACCGTGCGGATCGTGCTGCTGTTCGGCCTTAGCCGCGACATCGACGGGGCCGCGCGCGACGTGCAGGCGGCGATCAACGCCGCGCGGGCCGACCTGCCCACCGCGCTGCGCCAGAACCCGACCTACCGCAAGTTCAACCCGGCCGACTCGCCGATCGTGATCCTCGGCATGACCTCGGACACCCTGACCCCCGGCCAGCTCTACGATGCCGGCGCCACGGTGGTGCAGCAGAAGCTGTCGCAGCTGCCCGGCGTCGGCAACGTCGACATCGGCGGCTCGTCGCTGCCGGCGGTGCGCGTCGAGCTCGATCCGACCGCCCTGTTCCACTACGGCATCGGCCTGGAGGGCATCCGCGCGGGGCTGGCGTCGGCCAACGCCAACTCGCCCAAGGGCGCGATCGAGGCGGGCGACCGGCGCTTCCAGCTCTACGCCAACGACCAGGGTCGCAAGGCGGAGGATTACCGCGACCTCGTCGTCGCCTACCGCAACGGCGCGGCGGTGAAGCTCACCGACGTCGGCGAGGTGATCGACTCGGTCGAGGACCGGCGCAACCTCGGCGTGGTCAACGGCAAGCAGGGCGTGCTGCTGTTCGTCTACAAGCAGCCGGGCTCGAACGTCGTCGACACGATCAACGGGGTGAAGGCGGCGCTGCCGCAGATCGTCTCGGCGCTGCCCGGCGGCATCGACGTGAAGCTCACCGGCGACCGCAGCGCGACGATCCGGGCGTCGCTGGCCGCCACCGAGGAGACGCTGCTGATCGCAGTCGGCCTCGTCATCCTCGTGGTGTTCGCGTTCCTGCGCTCGGGGCGCGCCACGCTGATCCCGGCGGTGGCGGTGCCGATCTCGATCGTCGGCACCTTCTCGGTGATGTACCTGCTCGGCTACTCGCTCAACATCCTGTCGCTGATGGCGCTGATCATCGGCACCGGCTTCGTCGTGGACGACGCCATCGTCGTGCTCGAGAACGTCCAGCGCCACATCGAGATGGGCAAGTCCCGCATCGAGGCGGCCCTGGTCGGCGCCCGCGAGGTCGGCTTCACCGTGATCTCGATGAGCCTGTCGCTGATCGCGGTGTTCCTGCCGATCCTGCTGATGGGCGGCCTGATCGGGCGGATCTTCCAGGAATTCGCCGTGACCCTGTCGCTGGCGATCCTGATCTCGCTCGTGCTCTCGCTCACCACCACGCCGATGATGTGCGCGCGCTTCCTGCGCCCCGAGGCGCACGGCGCGGGCAGGCGCCCCAACATCCTGATCCGCGGGCTGGAGGGCGCCTTCACCGGCACGCTGAACGCCTACGAGCGCACCCTGCGCGTCGCGCTCGGGCACCCGCGCCTCGTGCTGCTGGTGCTCGCCGCGACCGTCGGGCTCAACGTCTACCTCTACGTCATCGTGCCGAAGGGCTTCTTCCCCGAGCAGGACACCGGCCAGATGATGGGCGGCATCCAGGCCGACCAGCGCATCTCGTTCCAGTCGATGGAGAAGAAGCTCAAGGAGGCCGCCGCGATCGTGCAGGCCGACCCGGCGGTGGACAGCGTCGTCGGCTTCACCGGCGGGCGCGGCACCAACTCGGCCAACGTCTTCGTCGGGCTCAAGCCGGTGGGCGAGCGCGCCTCGATCGGCGAGGTGTCGAACCGGCTGCGGCCCAAGCTCTCGCAGGTGGCCGGCGCCCGGCTCTACGTCTTCCCGCGCCAGGACCTGCAGATGGGCGGGCGCCAGAGCTTCGCCCAGTACCAGTACACCCTGCAGGGCGACACCGCGGCCGAGCTCTACGCGGCGGCGCCGAAGCTGGTGCAGGCGCTGCAGAAGGACCCGACCTTCGCCGACGTCACCTCCGACCAGCAGGAGGGCGGGCTGGAGAGCCGGCTGGTGATCGATCGCGCCACCGCCTTCCGCTACGGCATCACGCCCGACAAGATCGACAACACCCTCTACGACGCCTTCGGCCAGCGCCAGGTCTCGACGATCTACAACCCGCTCAACCAGTACCACGTCGTGATGGAGATCGCGCCGCGCTACCTGGAGAACCCCGAGACCCTCAAGCAGCTCTACGTCTCGACCTCCGGCGGCAAGGCGCGCGGCTCGGCCACCACCAACGCGGTCGCCGGCACGGTGGCGGCGGCGCCCGCCGGCGCCGTCCCCTCGACCACCGCCGCGGCCGACGCCAGCACCAACGCCGCCGCGGTCGCGTCGGATTCGGCCCGGAACGCGGCCGCCAACGCCATCGCCGCCTCGAAGGGCAGCGCCTCCTCGAGCGCGCCGGTCTCGTCCGCGGTCGAGACCATGGTGCCGCTCTCGGCCTTCACCCGGGTCGAGACCGGCAACGCCCCGGTGCAGGTGAGCCACCAGGGCCTGTTCGTGGCGACCACGATCTCGTTCAACCTCAGCCCCGGCAAGAGCCTGTCGGACGCCACCGTCGCGATCGACAAGGCGATGGCGGAGCTGCGCCTGCCGGCCACCATCCACGGCGAGTATGCGGGCGCGGCCAAGAACTACGTCGCCTCGGCCTCGCGCCAGCCGCTGCTGATCCTGGCCGCGATCCTGGCCGTCTACGCCATCCTCGGGATCCTGTACGAGAGCTTCGTGCACCCGGTCACGATCCTCTCGACGCTGCCGTCGGCGGGCATCGGCGCGCTGCTGGCGCTGCTGGTGACCGGCACCGAGTTCACGATCGTCGCGCTGATCGCGGTGTTCCTGCTGATCGGCATCGTCAAGAAGAACGCCATCATGATGATCGACTTCGCCCTCGACGCGGAGCGGACGCGCGGCGCCAGCCCCCGCGACGCGATCTTCGAGGCCTGCCTCTTGCGCTTCCGGCCGATCATGATGACAACGCTGGCGGCGCTGCTCGGCGCGGCGCCGCTGATCTTCGGCGGCGGCGAGGGCTCCGAGCTCCGCCGCCCGCTCGGCATCGCCATCGCCGGCGGCCTGATCGTGAGCCAGATCCTGACCCTGTACACCACCCCCGTCGTCTACCTCTGCCTCGACCGCCTCCGGCACCGGGTGAACGCCCGCCGCCGCGGCGGCGCGGCGGCCCTGCCGGCGGGGGAATGATGCGGTTCCGATCGATGCAGGACGGGGTCGGCGCACCCCCCTCTCCCCGCGCGCGGGGAGAGGGCCGCGACGACCTCGTCGTCGGCGCGGCGAGGCGGCAGCCGACGGTGAGGGGGCGTATCCGGATGCGCCTCGTCCTGCCCGGCCCCCTCACCTTCGCTTCCGCTCGCCGCATGCACGACGCGGTGCATGCGGCCCTCTCCCCGCGTGCGGGGAGAGGGGATGCGCACCCAGCTTGGCGCCATGTCCTGAGGACGGGCGGTCTCGTCGCCCTCACCACCGCCCTGTCGGCCTGCGTCGTCGGCCCAGACTACGCGCGCCCGTCCGTCGAGACGCCGCTGGCGTTCAAGCAGGGCGGCGCCCGCGAGGATTCGGTCGCCTTCGTCGCGTCGCGGAAGAACTGGCGCCCCGGCCTCCCCAACGACGCGGCCGAGCGCGGCGACTGGTGGCGGGTGTTCAAGGACCCGGCGCTCGACCGGCTGATCCGCCTCGTCGACGTCGACAACCAGAGCCTGCGCCAATCCGTGGCGAACTACCGGCAGGCGCGGGCGATCGTCGAGTCGGCCCAGGCCGCGCTCTACCCGACGGTCATCGGCGCCCCGAGCATCACCCGCTCGCGCACGCTGGGCTCCGAGCGCACCTCCGTGTCGATCCAGGGGCAGGCGAGCTGGGAGCTCGACCTGTTCGGCCGCATCCGCCGGACCATCGAGACCGAAGCGGCCCTGGCCCAGGCCGACGCCGCGACGCTGGCGCTGACGCGCCTGACCATCCAGGCCGAGGTGGCCAACAACTACCTGTCGCTGCGCTACGCCGATTCGCTGGTGCGGGTGCTCAACGCCAACGTCGAGAACTTCAAGCGCACGGTGGCGATCACCGAGAACCAGTACAATGCCGGCGTCGCCGCGCGCTCGGACGTGATCACCGCGCAGACGCAGGTGCAGACCACCCAGGCCTCGGCGATCGCCGCGACCCTCACCCGCGCCCAGTTCGAGAACGCGATCGCCACGCTCGTCGGCCGCCCGCCCTCGGAGCTGTCGCTGCCGGTGGCGCCGCTGGCGCTGGTGCCGCCCGCGGTGCCGGTCGGCATCCCCGCCGCCCTGCTCGAGCGCCGCCCGGACGTGGCCCAGGCCGAGCGCACCGTCCAGGCGCAGAGCGAGCAGATCGGCGTCGCGGTGGCCGCGCTCTATCCGACCGTGACGCTCTCGGCCTCGGGCGGGATCTCGGGGCTCACCAGCAACGGCCTGCTCTCGGCCGCCAACCAGGTCTGGGCGGTGTCGGCGGCCGGCAGCGAGGTGCTGTTCGACGGCGGCGCGCGCTCGGCCGCGATCACCGCCGCGCGGGCGGCCTACGACGCGGCGGTGGCGAACTACCGCCAGACCGTGCTCGCCGCCTTCGCCGACGTGGAGAACGGCCTCGTCGGCGTGCGCATCCTCGCCCGCCAGCAGGTGGCGCAGGACGAGGCCGTGACGCTGGCCCGCCGCGCCGTCGAGATCACCCTGAACGAGTACCGCGCCGGCACCCAGAACTTCACCACCGTCGTCACCGCCCAGGCGCTGCAGCTCAACAACGAGGTCGCGGCGCTGCAGGTGCGGCTCGCCCGCTTCACCACCGCCGTCGGCCTGATCCGGGCGCTCGGCGGCGGCTGGGACGCGCGCGCGCTGCCGAGCGATGCCGAGCTGAAGGGCCCGCGCCTGCCGATCGACCTGTCGCCGGCGGTGCACCCGGACGAGTAGCCGGCCCGTCACGCAAGGCCTGACGCCGTCAGGCGGCGCGCACCGTGGCGAGGAAGCGGTCGACCTCCGCGCCCAGGTGCCCGGATTGGCGCGACAGCGCACCGGCCGAGGTCAGGACCTGGGCGGCGGCGGCGCCGGTCTCCTCGGCCGCGCTCGCCACGCCGGCGATGGTGCTCGTCACCGCGCCGGTCCCCGTCGCCGCCTGGCCGACGTTGCGCACGATCTCCCGGGTCGCCGCGCCCTGCTCCTCCACCGCCGCCGCGATCGTCGTCGCCATCGCGTCGATGTCGCGGATGCGGCGGGTGATCGCGGCGATCGCCTCCACCGCCTGGCCGGTCGCGCCCTGGATCTGCGTGACCTGGCCCGCGATCTCCTCCGTCGCCCGGCCGGTCTGGGCGGCGAGCGCCTTGACCTCGGAGGCCACCACCGCGAAGCCGCGGCCGGCCTCGCCGGCGCGCGCCGCCTCGATGGTGGCGTTGAGCGCGAGCAGGTTGGTCTGGCCGGCGATGTCGGCGATCAGGCCGACGACGTCGCCGATCCGCCCGGCCGCCCGGCTGAGGGCGTCGACGAGCCGGACGGTGTCGTCCGCCTGCGCCACGGCGGCCTGGGCGAGGTCGGCCGAGCCGCTGACCTGGCGCCCGATCTCGGCCACCGACGCGCCGAGCTCCTCGGCGGCCGCCGCGACGGTGTTGACGTTCGAGGCCGCCTCCTCGGCCGCCGCCGCCACGGTGGCGGATCGGTCGGCGGTCTCCGTCGCGGTCGCCGTCATCGTCCGGGCGGTGGCCTGCAGCTCGGTCGCGGAGGCGGCGAGCGTGCCGACGATCCCGCCGACCGCTTGCTCGAAGCCGTCGGCCACGGCGCGCATCGCGGCGGCGCGCTGCACCGCGGCGCCGGCCCGCGCCGCCTCGCTCTCCGCTTCGAGGGTGCGGGCGTGGATCAGGTTGTCCTTGAACACCTGGATCGCGGCGGCGATCGCGCCGACCTCGTCGCGGCGCCCCCGGTCGGGCACCGCCACGGTGGCGTCGCCCCCGGCGATCCGCCCCATCGCGGCGATGATGCGGTCGAGCGGCCGGGCGATGCCGCGCATCACGAAGGCGATGCCGCAGAGCGCGCAGAGCAGGGCGCCGGCGCAGACCGCCACCGTGAGCCGCAGGGCGGAGTCGTAGCTGAGGGCGGCGTCGGCGGAGGCGGCGTCGCCGCCCCGGTCGTTCAGGGCGGAATCCGCGTCGAGCACCTTCAAGGCCGCGTCCAACGGCATCCGCGAGCGGTCGAAGGCGGCGACCATGCGTGCCCTGTCGCCGTCCCGCGCGGCGGCGACGAGCTGGCTGCGCAGGTCGAGATAGGCGGCCCACTGCCCCTTGAAGCCGTCCCACAGGGCGGCCTCCTCCGGGCTCGAGATCAGCGGCTCGTAGGACGTCACAGCCTTCGCGATCGCCGCGAGGCGGGTGGCGCCGACCGCGTCGAGCTCCGCCGGCGGCTCGGCCGCCAGGACGTAGCGCGCGTCGACGAGGCGGAGGCGGGCGGTGGCGTATTTCAATTCGCCGATCCAGCGCACGCTCGGCAGCCAGTTCGTCGCGATCTCGGTCGCGCTGGCGTTGACGGCGCGCAGCTTGGAGGCGGCGAACAGGCCCTGCCCGGCGATGCTGACGGTGAGGATGCCGATGACGCCGATCAGCGCGGCCTTGATGGTCAACCGCATGATGGGACGGTCCTCGGATTGTGCGACTCAGGTCATCCTAATGCGAAGGACTTAAATGACGCTGAATTCGAGCACGCGCAGGTGTTTGTCCTCGCTTCCTGGAAGATCTAAATCCAGGAGTGAAATAGAGGACGATAGCTCAACTGCTGGTGTGCAATCTTCCGGGCTGCAAGACTGCCGCGATCGCGACCGCCGCCCATCTCAGGCGCGTCGCAGGCGCAGCCCGAACAGGTGGAGCAGGCCCGCGAGCAGGCCGCCGTAGATCGCCGCGCCGACGATCCCGAGGAGCGCCAGCACCGCGATCTCGCGGCCGCGCGGCAGGGCGGGCACGACGGATTCCGCCAGCGGCAGGCCGTAGACCGCCACCAGCGCCAGGCCGGCGCAGGCGAGCGCGACGCCGAGCACCGTGAGGCCGAGCGTGCGCCCCGGCGCGGTCCAGCCGCGGCGCCAGGCGAGGGCGACGAGCAGCGCGAGATTGACCCACTGGCTGATCGCGGTGGCGAGCGCGAGCCCGGCGACGCCGTAGGGGCCAGTGAGCCAGAGCTTGAGCACGACGTTGACGGCGATGGCGGTGAGCGAGGCCCAGAGCGGCGTCCGCGTGTCCTGCCGGCTGTAGAAGCTCGCCACCGCCGAGCGCACCAGCACCACCGCAGGCAGCGCCAGCCCGTAGGCGGCCAGCACCGAGGCGGCCCGCGCGGCATCCTCGGCCGAGAAGGCGCCGCGCTGGAACAGGGCGGCCATGGTCAGGCCGGGCAGCGTCAGGAAGGCCACCGTGAACGGGGCCGAGAGCGCGAGCGAGAATCCGGCGGCGCGGTTCTGGGCGGCGTGCGCCCCGGCGACGTCGCCGGCCGCGATCCGCCGGCTCATCTCCGGCAGCAGCACCGTGCCGGCGGCGATGGCGATGACGCCGAAGGGCAGCTGGTAGAGCCGGTCGGCGTACCACAGGGCCGAGACCGCGCCGGTCGGCAGCCAGCTCGCGATGATGGTGTCGGCAAACGTCGCGATCTGGAACCCGGCCGCGCCGATCACCGCCGGCCCGAGCACGGTGAAGAACCGGCGCATCGCCGGATCACGGACGGCCGGCGCGGTGAGCCGCGGCGCGACGCCGGCCCGCCGGCAGGCCCACCACAGCAGCGCGAACTGGAGCACGCCCGAGACCGCGACGCCCCAGGCGGCGGCGTGCGCCGCGTCGGGGAACAGGAAGGCCAGCGCGAACGCCGCCAGCATCGCGAGGTTCAGCAGCACCGGCGCGCCCGCCGCCACGGCGAAGCGGCGCTGCGCGTTCAGCACGCCGGAGAGCAGCGTCACCAGCGTCATGAACAGCAGGTAGGGGAAGGTGATGCGGGTGAGCGCCACCGCGAGGTCGAAGCGCTGCGGATCCTGCGAGAAGCCCGGCGCCAGCGCCCGCACCACCCACGGCATCAGCGGCAGCGCGAGCGCCAGCAGCGCGATCTGCACCGCCAGCATCAGCGTGAAGATCCGGTCGGCGAAACGCTGCGCCGCGCCGTCCGCGCCGGCCTCCGACAGCCCGGCATAGGCCGGCACGAAGGCGGTGTTGAACGCGCCCTCGCCGAAGATCGCGCGGAAATGGTTCGGCAGGCGGAAGGCGACGACGAAGGCGTCGGCCATCGGCCCGGCCCCCATCACCGCCGCCATCACCACATCGCGGCCGAAGCCCGTGACCCGCGACACCAGCGTCCAGCCCCCGACGGAGAGGATCGCGCGGATCACCGGTTCGTCCCGAATGCGAGTGCCGTCACGCCGCCCACCGTTGCTGAAGCCCGGCGGAGGCTTACGGTCGCGGCCGCCGGCAACGCAAGCGTGCGGCCGCTAGGGCCCCGTCACGCCAGGGTCTCGCCGCGGATCGGCAGGCGGCGGTGGCGCTGGCCGGTGGCGTGGTAGACCGCGTTGGCGATCGCCGCGTTGACGCCGATGATGCCGAGCTCGCCCAAGCCTTTCAGGCCGAGCGGGTTCACCTTCCGGTCCTCGTCGGGGACGAACAGGACCTCGATCTCGGGCGTGTCGGCCGCGGTGGGGACGAGGTATTCGGCGAGATCCGCGTTGCGGTAGTGGCCGCGGTCGAGCACGGTCTCCTCCAGCAGGGCCGAGCCGAGGCCCCAGATCATGCCGCCGGCGAGCTGGCTGCGGGCGGTCAGCGGGTTGAGGATGCGCCCGGCCGCGAACGCCCCGAGCAGGCGCGAAACCCGGATCTCCCCGGTCTCGGCGTGGACGCGGACCTCGGCGAACTGCGCGCCGAAGGCCCAGGACAGGTGCTCGCCGCCGCTGCTGAGGGTGATGTGGCCGGCCCGCAGCGCGTCGAGGCTCTTCGCGCCGCCGCCCTCGGGGACGAACTCGGCCAGGGTCTCGATCCCGGCGGGGTCGAGCCGGGCGACCGCCTCGTCGAGCGCCACGCCGCCCCCGTCGGCCCGCGCCAGCCGTCGGCCGACGAGGCGCAGGCGCGCGGGGTCGGCGCCGGCC
>NZ_VRUU01000009.1 GCF_008039875.1 Methylobacterium sp. WL119
CCCCCTCGCCGATGCCGGCCCCGGCAGCGCCGCGCCCGAGCGCCCCGGTCACCCTGCGCCCGAAGGCCCGCACCGGCCTGGCGCCCCGCGTACTTCTCGTCGGCGCCTCGACCGGCGGCCCGCGGGCGGTCGGCGAGATGCTCGAGAAGATCGGCGCGGCGACGCTGCGCCGGCTGCCGATCCTGATCGTCCAGCACATGCCGCCGATCTTCACCGCGGTCTTCGCCGAGCACCTCGCCACCCGTACCGGACTCGTCGCGGCCGAGGGCAAGGCCGACGAACGGCTCGAGCCCGGGCGGATCTACGTCGCGCCGGGCGGGCGCCACATGGGCCTGACGGGGGGGGCCGGCCGAGAGCCGGTGATCCGCCTCGATGACGGACCGCCGGTGAACTTCTGCCGGCCGGCCGTCGACGTCCTGTTCAAGGACGCCGCCGCCCTGTTCGGGGGCGCCACCCTCTCCGTCGTGCTCACCGGCATGGGCTCGGACGGCACCCACGGCGCCCGCGCGCTGTGCGAGGCCGGCGGCGCCGTGCTCGCACAGGACGAGGCGACGAGCACCGTCTGGGGCATGCCCGGCAGCATCGCCAAGGCGGGGCTGGCCCAGGCCATCCTGCCGCTTCCCGAGATCGGCCCTGCGCTGCGCGCCATGATCACGGGACAGGCGGCATGACCGAGCTCGAATTCGATTTCCTGCGCGCCTACCTCAAGCAGCGCTCCGGCCTCGCGCTCACCCCCGAGAAGCGCTACCTCGTCGAGAGCCGGCTCACCCCCGTCTGCCGCCGCTTCGGCCTCGCCACGCTGCGCGACCTCGTCGGCACCTTGAAGATCTCGCGCGATTCGTCGATCGAGAAGGCGGTCGTCGAAGCGATGACCACCAACGAGACCTTCTTCTTCCGCGATCGGACGCCGTTCGATCTGTTCCGCGACGTGCTGCTGCCTCAGGCGATGGCGCGCCGTGCCGGCCAGCGCCGGCTGCGCATCTGGTGCGCGGCGGCCTCGACCGGCCAGGAGCCGTATTCGCTCGCGATCCTGCTGCAGGAAGCTGGCGCCAAGCTTGCCGGCTGGCAGGTCGAGATCGTCGCGACGGACCTGTCCACCGAGGTGATCGAGAAGGGCAAGCTCGGGCTCTACAGCCATTTCGAGGTGCAGCGCGGGCTGCCCGTGCAGTGGCTGCTGAAGTACTTCACCCAGATCGGCGAGCAGTGGCAGATCGCCCCGGCCCTGCGCGCGATGATCGATTACCGGCCGCTCAATTTGCTCAACGGCTTCGAGGCGCTCGGCTCCTTCGACGTGATCTACTGCCGCAACGTGCTGATCTACTTCGATACGCCGACCAAGGCCGACATCCTCGGGCGGCTCGCCGAACGGCTTGCACCGGAAGGCGCGCTTCTTCTCGGCGCGGCCGAGACGGTGATCGGCCTCACCGACCGGCTGAGCCCGAACCCGCAGCATCGCGGCCTCTACGGCGTGGCGCAACCGGCCCTGCGCGCGGTGCCTCCGCTCCCCGCCGCGTTCCCGCAATTGCGGGTCGCCGCCCGCTGACTCAGGCGAGCATCACAGTACGATTTACGCTGCGGGAAGAGGGGGGAACGGCCGCTCGGCGCCGCTGGAAACATACCGAAACATTAAGGCGAACAGATCCTTAACCGCGGCGTGGGCACTTTGCACACGGACCCGCGGCCGGGCGTTTCCGGCAGCTTCACGGGAAAGCCGCCCATGAGTTCGATCTCCAGCACCACCGCCTCGCAGATCCAGGCGCCGCAGCGCCCGGCGCACGCCCACAAGAACCGGGTCGCCTCCGAGATCGACAGCGAGGCCTCGGCCGGCACCATCTCCGCGACCGACGCCACCGCGCTTACCAGCGCCCTCGACTCGATCGACGCCAGCCTCAAGTCCGGCGAAACCGCGAACGGTGCCGCGTCGGCATCGTCGAGCACCTCCGCCGCGTCGCGGCTCGACCCGTCCCAGATCAAGAGCCGGATCGACGGCCTGATCGCCGACCAGGTCACCAACGGAACGCTGACCAGCGACCAGGCGGCGACGTTGACGTCGCTGTTCGCCAAGGGAGGCGCGAAGGGCGAGGCAAAGGATGGCGGGGTCGGCGGTGCGGGCGGCCCGCCCCCGGGACCGCCCCTCGGCGCGGCGCCGGACGGCAACGACCTGTCCGATGCGTCGAGCGCGGATCCCGACGCCTCGGCCTCGGGCAGCACCAGCACCGCGTCGACGAGCGATCTGCTGGCGAGCTTCATCAAGCAACTCCAATCGACGCAGGCGAGCGCGACCGGCTACGCGTCGAGCGGGTCTTCCAGCACGAGCAGCAACGCCTCGGCCCTCGTGTTCGACTTCCGCAGCTGAGCCGCCTCGGCGCGCGCGGTGTCGCCATCCTCGGGGCGAGCGAGCCGGCACCGCGTCCTCGCCCGGCACATCGTCCGTCCCCGGCGATGCCGCGAGACAACCGCCGGCCTCAGCAGGTAGGACGCGGTCTCGATGCGAAGCGAGCAGGAGACATTCGATGACGGCAAGGCCGAAGGTCGCGTTCATCGGCACCGGCGGGACGATCTCGTCGCTCGGTCGCGATTCCCTCGACATCCTCGACTACACCGCGACCGGGAACCGCCTGGAGGCGCAGGCGATCCTCGATGCCGTGCCGGAGGTGCGCGCGGTCGCCGAGATGGTGCCGGTCGCCTTCCGCGCCGTGCCGAGCCCGGCGATCGGCTTTGCGGAATGGCGCGACCTGGCGACGACCTGCGAACGCCTCGTCGCGGAGCATCGCGACCTCGCCGGCATCGTCATCGGGCACGGCACCGCCACCCTCGAGGAGACCGCCTACGCCCTGAGCCTGACGCTCACCGTCGACGTCCCGGTGGTGCTCGTCGGGTCGCAGCGGCCGATGAGCGCCCTGTCGAGCGATGCCGGGCTCAACCTCGTCGCGGCGATCCGCACGGCGGCGTCGGCGCAGTCCCGCGGGCGCGGCGTCCTCGTCGTCCTCAACGACGAGATCCAGGCGGCACGCGAGGTGACCAAGACCTCGGTCGCCCGGCTTCAGACCTTCCGGACGCCGGATTTCGGGGTGCTCGGCCACGTCGACGGCGCCTCGGTGCAGTACTACCGCCGCTCGGAGCGGAGCCACGCTCCGGGAACGCCCTTCGACATCCGCGCGCTCGATGCGCTGCCGCGGGTCGACGTGTCCTACGGCTATGCCGACGCGGACGGCACGGCGGTGCGGGCCTTCCTCGCGGCCGGAGCGCAGGGCATCGTCTCGGCGGGGCTGGCGCCGGGCATGACGCCGCCGCGCGAAGCCGACGCCCTCGAGCAGGCGGCCGCCGCCGGGATCGTCGTGGTGCAGTCGACCCGGGCGGGCAGCGGCGTCGTCCCGCTCACCACCCGCCTGAGGGAGCGCGGCATCCTCAGCGCCGACAACCTGACGCCGCAGAAGGCCCGCATCCTGCTCGCGCTCGCCCTGACGGTGACGCGCGAGCCCGCGGAGATCGCGCGGATGTTCGCCACCTACTGAGACGCGTCGGGACGGGCCGAAACCCGATTTCGGCCTCCGCCATCGACAAGGATCGGTGGGTGGAGCAAGACGGTGCCATGGCAATGGCGGCATCATCCATCGTCTCCCTCTCCGGGCCGGAACGCGAGCGCATCGCCGCGTACCTGGCCGAGATCGCCTGCGCCGCCGGCGAGATCCTGCTCGGCCACCACGGCAACGACTGCCCGCACGTGCTCAAGGTGGACGGCTCGCCCTCGAGCCATGCCGACCTCGAGGCCGAGCAGCTGATCCTGGCCAAGCTCCTGGAACGGTTCCCGGCGATCCCGGTGGTGGCCGAGGAGACCTGCCACGACGTGCCGCCCGCCGACCGGTTCTTCCTGGTCGACCCCCTGGACGGCACCCGCGACTTCCTCGCCGGCAGCCCGGAATTCGCCGTGTGCATCGCCCTGATCGAGGGCAACCGCCCGGTCGCCGCGGCGCTGGCCGCGCCGGGCGTCGGCCGCGTCTGGCACGCGGGTGTCGCCGCGCACGAGGCGCCGATCGAGGCCGGCCGCCCCGGGCCCTCTCGCGCCGTCCGAACCCGGCCCGAGCCGCGGGACGGGCTGACCGCGCTCGGCAGCCGGCGCCACGGCGATTCCGAGACCGAGTCCTGCCTCGACGCGCTCGGCGTGACATCGCGCCGCGCGGCCGGCTCGGCCCTCAAGTTCGCGCTGATCGCCTCGGGCGAGGCCGACCTTTACGTCCGCTGCGGACCGACCATGGAATGGGACACCGCGGCCGGCGACCACATCCTGACCGCCGCCGGCGGCCGTGTCGTCACCCCCACCGGCCGGCCGATCATCTACGGCCGGCACGCGATGGCCTATCGCAACGGCCCGTTCGCGGCGCTGGGCGATCCGGCGCTCGCCGCCCGGGTCGCGCTTCCCGATCGCGGGCCGATCCTGCGGCCGCGGGAGGGCGCGGCGGTGACGCGGCTCACTCCCGTCCTCCGTCCGTGAGCGGCTGCAGGCTCGGCCAGGACGCCTCCGCCCGCTCCGCCAGCTTGGGGTCCGCCAGCACCCGGTCCCGTCGCTCGGCGTTGCGGAACAGGTAGAGGCGCTCCTCGATCACCGCGAAGACCAGCGGATCGGCGTCGACCAGCCGTCCATCGAGGATGCCGACGACGTCGTATCCGCCCAGCCGCGGCGTGTAGACGGCAGGGTCGCGCAGGTAGGCGGCGCGGTTGGCGGCACCGGCGAAGCGCCAGGTCCTGCCGCCGCCGGAAGCCTCGAACGCGGACGAGCCCGCCCGCGGGCCCTTCGGCAGGAAGTAGCTCACCGGGTCGAAGCCCGAGAGCGCGAGCGGGCCGGCGACAGGCGTCTGTCCGATCGCCGGCTCCGCGAGGCCCGCCAGGACGAGGATGGCGCAGTCACGCCGCGTTAACCACATCGTGCCCACCTATCCCTCAGCTCGCGCCCGGATCGACCGCCGTGCGCTCCGGCGGCAGGTCTGCCGCATGTCCTTGGGGGCGGACGCAAGCCATCGTCCAGGTGCGCATCCAAGTCCAGGCGCGCGATCGCGTCCCATGGCGGCGCCGCCTTCAGCGGATCGAGGAGGAACCATGACCATGCCCGATTCCCCCCGCACGGCCACCCTGCGGCAGGACGCGTCGACACGCCGCCGCGCCCTGGCCGGCCTGAGCTCGGCCGGGCTCCTCGCCTTGTCGGCGGCCGCGTTCGGCGTTTCCCGGAGCGTGCCGGCCTCCGCCCGCGGCGTCGAGGATCCCGGCGCGCCGGAGACCTTCCGGCCGCGCGAGATCGTCGATTCCGGCCACAAGTTCTTCGGCAGCGTCTCGCGCGGGCTGGCGCTCACGGTGCAGGAGGCGACCAAGCGCTGGGGCGAGCCCAACGGCTACATCCTCGGCCAGGAAGCCTCCGGCGCCATCGTCGGCGGCGTCCGGTACGGCGAGGGCACGCTCTACACCCGCAATGCGGGCCAGCGCCGGATCTACTGGCAGGGCCCGACCCTCGGCTTCGACATCGGCGGCGACGGCGACCGCACCATGATGCTGGTCTACAACCTGCCGGCGGTGAATGGGATCTACCGCCGCTTCGGCGGGGTCGACGGCTCGGCCTACTTCGTCGGCGGCTTCGGCATGACGGCGGTGACCAACGACGGCATCGTCGTGGTTCCGATCCGGACCGGCGTCGGCGCCCGCCTCGGCATCAACGTCGGCTATCTGAAGTTCACCGGCACGCCGACCTGGAACCCGTTCTGACGCGACCGAATCTCGACTTCGCGCCCGCGCGCAAAACCGGTTAGACTGCGCGTCAGCTTCGGCCGGGCATGCTCGGCTCACGGGCACGGCATCCGGGTTCAGCCCCGGTGTCCGGGCTCGTTCTGCGTGTGGTCGCATCGTCGCACGAGCGGGCAGGGTCCGGTCTTGCGGCGGCGCTCAAGGGATCGAGTTCGCCCGCGTGATCGAAACCGTGATGGTCTTCGCCCTCGGCTTCCTGGTGGCGATCCTGTGCGCGCTGCTGGCGCTGCCCGCCGTGAACGCGCGCGCCGCCCGCCTGGCGCGGCGCCGGACGGAGGCGCAGCTGCCGCTGTCCGTCGGTGAGATCGCCGCCGAGAAGGACTTTCTGCGCGCCGAGTTCGCGGTGCGGCAGCGGCGGATGGAGCGTGCCGTCGAGGACGCGCGCAGCAAGCGCCAGGCCGACATGGCGGCCCTCGGCAACCGCACCATGGAGGCGGCCGCCCTCGCGCGCGACGTCGCCGCGCGCGACGCCGAGATCGCCGAGGCGCTGGCGCTTCGCGGTCGTCTCGAGAACGAGCTTTCGACCGCGCAGGCCGACGGCTCGTCGAGCCTCGCGACCCTGCTCGCCCTGGAAGAGGCGCATGCCGACCTCCTGGACAGCCTGCTCGCCGCGCGGAACGCCCTCGGCACGGTCGAGGACGTCCCATCCGATGCCGGCGCGGCGGAGAGCGAGGGCAGCGTGCGCGAAAAGCTCGCGGCCACCGAGGCGGCGCTCGCCAAGGCCGTGTCCGACCGCGGGGAGGCGGTCGAGCGCGAGAATGCGGACCTTCGCCGGCGCATCACCGAGGTGGCCGACACCCTGACGCAGCGCGAGCGCCTTCCGCCGGTGGCGGCCTACGCGATGCGTGCCTCCTCGCACTGATCGGCCGTCGAGCCACCAAAATCCTAGGGTTGCGGTTGCGAAACCGCGCCGCGATGCCTTGTTTCCACCACGCGATGGCATCATCGCACCGCCATCCCCCCTCTCGATCCGACAGATGGAACGACGCCCCATGGCCTTGAAGCTCATGTCCCTCGCCCTCGCGCTCGGCCTGGCCGTGTCGTTCTCCGCGCCGGCCTCGGCGGCGCCCGAGACCAAGCGCGGCAACGAGACCCTGAAGAAGTACTGCACCGGCGATTACCTGAACTATTGCGGCAACCTCGCCCCCGAGGACCCGAAGCTCGATGCCTGCTTCGAGAAGAACTGGAAGTCGCTGTCCGAGAATTGCCGCCGGGCGATCGACGCCTACGAGGCGACCAACGGCGACAAGAAGGGCTGAACCGCTCGACCGAGCCGGTTCGACGCGAAGCTGTGGCGCGCGAACGCTCGCCTCGCGTTCCGGCAACGGCTAAGGTGCGATCCTCCCTCGGGAGGACCGCCCCAGAAGTGCCCGCCGGACCCTCCGCGATGCCGCCCAACCGCGTCCTGACGTTGACCCTCGCCACAGGCCTCGCCGCGATCGCGCTGGCAGGGTGCGGCCGCCGCGGAGCCCTCGAGCCGCCGGGCGCCTCGGCGACGACGCCGCAACGGAGTGCGGCCCAAGGCACCCCCACGGCGACGGCCGGACCCCGGACCCTTCCGCAGAGCACCGGCCTCGGCGGCGGCACGCCGGAGCCCGATCCGTCCGCGGTCCGCGACGGCGACGAGCTGCCGCCCTCCGCGCTCGCCCCGGCCTCCGGCACGGAGGCGCCGGTCGAGACCGGCCGCGGGGCCAAGCGCGGCTATCGCATCCCGAAGGATCCCTTCATCCTCGATCCGCTGCTGTAGCGCGCCGCTCCCGCGCCGGATCGCACGGCGCCCTCGTCTTCCACCCTGCTCTCCCGCCCCGGGGGAGGCTTCCCCGCGGACGGGATCTCGAGCCGAACGGCGGATCTCGACGCTTCCCGGACACGGCCGAACGATGCACCATTTCCAGTATCGCGATGGACGCCTGCACGCCGAGGACGTCGACCTGACGGCCCTGGCCGAGCGGGTCGGGACGCCGTTCTACTGCTACAGCACCGCCACCCTGGAGCGGCACTTCCGCGTCTTCGTCGAGGCGTTCTCGGGCGACGACGCGCTGGTCTGCTTCGCGATGAAGGCGAATTCCAACCAGGCCGTGCTGGCGACGCTCGCCCGGCGGGGTGCCGGCATGGACATCGTTTCCGAGGGCGAGCTGCTCCGCGCGCTTCGGGCCGGGGTCGACGCGCAGAAGATCGTGTTCTCCGGCGTCGGCAAGACCCGCGACGAGATGGCGGCGGCGCTGAAGGCCGGGATCTACTGCTTCAACGTCGAGAGCGAGCCCGAGCTGCTGGCGCTCTCCGAGGTGGCGACCAGCCTCGGGATGGAGGCGCCGGTCTCGATCCGGGTCAATCCCGACATCGACGCGGGCGGCCACGCCAAGATCTCGACGGGCAAGTACGAGAACAAGTTCGGCATCCCGATCACGCGCGCGCCCGCCGTCTACGGCCTGGCGGCGACCCTTCCGGGCCTCGCGATCCACGGCGTCGACATGCATATCGGCAGCCAGATCACCGATCTCGCGCCGTTCGAGAATGCGGCGCGGCTGCTCGCCGGGCTGGCCGGCCGGTTGATCGCCGAGGGCCATCCGATCCGCCACATCGATTTCGGCGGCGGCCTCGGCATCCCCTATCGCGACGACAACGCAGCGCCGCCGGACCCGGCGGCGCTCGCCGCGACGATCCGCCCGCATTTCGCCCCGCTCGGCCTGCGGCCGGTCTTCGAGATCGGCCGGATGATCGCGGGCAATGCCGGCATCCTGGTCACCCGCGTGGTCTACGTGAAGGAAAGCGAGGGGCGCACCTTCGTCATCGTGGATGCCGCGATGAACGACCTGATCCGGCCGACCCTCTACGAGGCCTATCACGCCCTCCGCCCGGTGGAGGCTCCGGCCGCCGACGCGCCGCGCGTGACGGCGGACGTGGTCGGACCGGTCTGCGAGACCGGCGACTATCTCGCTCTGCAGCGCGAGATGCCGCGGGTCGTCGCCGGCGACCTGATCGCGGTGATGACGGCGGGCGCCTACGGAGCGGTCCAGGCCGGCACCTACAACACCCGCCGCCTCGTGCCCGAGGTGCTGGTCAGCGGTTCGCAGGCGGCGATCGTGCGCCCGCGCCAGAGCTACGACGCGTTGATCGGCCTCGACCGGATGCCCGACTGGCTCGCCTGAGCGCCGGCCGTCGCGTCAGTGTCCCGGTGCTGCCATCGCACCGGGCTTGTCGTGGGTGCCGAGGCGTTCGACCAGGGTCGCGCTCGCGCGGTTGAGGCCGACGATCTCGACCGCCCGGCCGTGATGGCGGAACTTCAGCACCACCCGGTCGAGGGCATTGATCGCCGTGATGTCCCAGAAATGCGCCGCCGAAAGGTCGAGCACGATCCGCTCGGCGTCGTCGCGGAAATCGAACGCGCCGTGGAATGCCTCGGCCGTCGCGAAGAACAGCTGCCCGGTGACGACGTAGGTGCGGACCACGCCCTCCCGGCGGCTCTCGACGCGGAAGACGCGGGCGACCTTGCCCGCGAAGAACACGCCCGACAGCAGCACGCCGACGAGGACGCCGCGGGCGAGGTCGTGGGTTGCGACCACCACCGCGACGGTGGCGAGCATCACCACGCTGGACGAGCCCGGGTGCCGGGCGAGGTCGCGGATCGAGCGCCAGGAGAAGGTCTGGATCGAGACGAAGATCATCACCGCGACCAGCGCCGCCATCGGGATCTGCCGGACGTAGGCGCCGAGCGCGACGATCAGGAACAGCAGGAAGCAGCCCGCCCACAGGCACGACAGGCGACCGCGGGCGCCGGAGGTGACGTTGATCACCGTCTGCCCGATCATGGCGCAGCCGGCCATGCCGCCGAAGAGGCCCGAGACGATGTTGGCGGTGCCCTGGCCGAGGCATTCCCGGCTCTTGTCGCTGCCGGTATCGGTCATCTCGTCGACGATCGCCGCCGTCATCAGCGATTCGAGCAGGCCGACCATGGCGACCGTGGCGGCGTAGGGCAGGATGATCCGCAAGGTCTCGAAGCTCAGCGGGACCTGCGGCGGCAGGAACGAGGGCAGGCTGCTCGGCAGCGCGCCCATGTCGCCGACCGTGCGGATCGGCAGCGCCAGCGCGATCGCGGCGATCGTCAGGAGGACGATGCAGACGAGCGGTGAGGGCACCGCCCTGGTGAGGCGCGGAAGGCCGTAGACGATCGCCAGCCCGATCGCGACCATCGCGTAGACGGTCGGACCGCGCCCGATCAGCTCGGGCATCTGCGCGAGGAAGATCAGGATCGCGAGGGCATTGACGAAGCCGGTGATCACCGAGCGCGAGACGAAGCGCATCAGGTCGCCGAGCCGCAGCAGGCCGGCGCCGATCTGGATCAGGCCGGCGAGGATCGAGGCGGCCAGCAGGTATTGCAGGCCGTGCTCGCGCACCAGCCCCGCCATCACCAGGGCGGTGGCGCCGGTGGCGGCCGAGATCATCGCCGGCCGTCCGCCGACGATCGCGGTGGTCACCGCGATGCAGAACGAGGCGTAGAGCCCGACCTGCGGATCGACGCCGGCGATGAGCGAGAAGGCGATCGCCTCCGGAATGAGCGCGAGCGCGACGACGGTGCCGGCGAGGAGCTCGCGCGGCACGTGCGGGGCCCATTCGGCCCGCAAGGTTTGAAAGGTCATGCAAAGGATCCGGCCCGCGCCCGCGGAAGGCGGCGTGCGGGCTCATGAGAGACGGGATTTCGACGGGAGACGGTTCGGCGGCCCAAGCGCGATGCCCCGAGGAAACGGGGACCGCAGGGCGTCGCGCGCGCTACGGCGGCGTCATCGATGACGGGCGAACGTCTGCCGGAACCATGAGACCCTGTTAGACAGCGGCACCCGGCCACGCAACCCGCCGCCCGCTCATGCCGGTGCCGCAGCGACGGCCCGCAGATCCGCGACCAGCTCGGCGACGCGCTCACGCTTCGCGTCCCAGGCGAACATGAACCGGGCTCCACCACCGATGAAGGTGTAGAAGCGCCAGCCCCTGCCGCGCAGGCGTTCCATCGTGTCCGCCGGCATCGCCAGGAACACGGCGTTGGCCTGGACCGGGAACATCGGCGCGATGCCGGGCATGTCCGCGACCGCCGCCGCGAAGTCCTGTGCGCAGGCGTTGCCGTGCGCGGCGTTGCTCAGCCACGCCCCGCTCTCCAGCATCCCGACCCAGGGGGCCGAGAGGAAGCGCATCTTCGAGGCGAGCTGCCCCGCCTGCTTGCAGCGATAGCCGAAATCCTCAGCCAGTGCGGCGTCGAAGAACACCACCGCCTCGCCAGCATGCATGCCGTTCTTGGTGCCGCCGAAGCAGAGCACGTCGACGCCCGACCGCCACGTCATGTCCGCCGCGCTGCATCCGAGATGGGCGCAGGCGTTGGCGAAGCGGGCCCCGTCCATGTGCAGCGACAGGCCGAGGTCGCGGCAGGTCGCCGAGATCGCCCGCAACTCGGCAAGGGTGTAGACCTGCCCCGTCTCGGTCGGCTGCGTCACCGTCACCACGCGGACCTTCGGGAAGTGGATGTCCTTGCGGTTGGTGGCGAGCGCCCGGATCGCGTCCGGGGTCAGCTTGCCGCTCTCGGTGCGGACCGTGAGCAGCTTCGAGCCGTTGGAGAAGAACTCCGGCGCGCCGCACTCGTCGGTCTCCACGTGGGCGGCGTCGGCACAGATCACGCTGTGGTAGGAGCGGCAGAGCGCGGCCAGCGCCAGCGCGTTGGCGGCCGTGCCGTTGAAGGCGAAGAACACCTCGCAGCGGCTCTCGAACAGGGTGCGGAAGGCATCCGCCGCGCGTGCCGTCCAGGCATCCTCGCCGTAGGCCGGCGCATGCCCGGCATTGGCGGCCGCCATCGCCGCCCAGGCTTCCGGGCAGATGCCGGAATAGTTGTCGCTGGCGAATTGCTGCGCGTCGTCGGTCATCGCTGTCTCTCACCCGTCATGAGCGTCCCTTCGCCAGCCTTGCCGGGACGAGTCCGGCCTGGGATGTCATACCCGACTTAGGACGGCATTGCAGGAGCCGGGCCGGATTGCTGCGCCCGGCATGTCCTGTGCGGGCGGACGACGGCTTTCCGCCCTGCGTCCGCGCGGTCACACCGCACACGGATCGACGTCGTGTCGCCAATCCGGTTGGAACTCGCAGGCGCTTGGTGTAAGAGCCTGCCCAAGGTGCAGATTTGGTGCCGAATCGAGACGGTCCGAACCGCGTCCCGCCCGGGCGATCCCCGGGTCCGGGGCGCTGTCGGTTTCCCGCAATGCTCGCGGGCGTCACGCTGACCGCGCCGACCGAATGCCACGTTCAAACCGGTTCTAGAGGATCCACTCCGTTGCAGGTACTCGTTCGCGATAACAACGTCGATCAGGCGCTCCGCGTCCTCAAGAAGAAGATGCAGCGCGAAGGCATCTTCCGCGAGATGAAGCAGCGCAAGGCCTACGAGAAGCCGTCCGTGCGCAAGGCGCGCGAGAAGGCCGAGGCGGTCCGTCGCGCCCGCAAGCAGGCCCGCAAGACCGCGATCCGCGAGGGCCTGATCGCTGCTCCGAAGCCGAAGCCCCGTTTCGGCGCCGGCGCCCCCCGTCGTCCCGGCTTCCCGTCGATGACCCCGTCCGCTCCGGCCGGCGGCGCTCCGGCGGCTTCCGCCGCCGAGTAAGACGATCCGGGCCGCGAGGCCCGTCGATCGCCATCCTCGAAAAAGGCCCGGCCGCCTTTGCGGTCCGGGCTTTTTTCGTTCGTGAAAGGATCTCGGACGACGCCGCGTGCGCCGTCCTCGTATCGGACCGGAACGCGCTCAGGCGGCGCGGGCGGCTTCCGTCGCGTGCTCGGCCTGGACCAGCACGTCGAGGGCGCGCCACGGCTTCTGCATGAACACCGCCTGCGCCGGCATCCTCGCATCGCCGCCGGCATCGTAGCCCGAGGTCACCACCACCCGCACGTCCGGCCAGCGGCGCTCGACGGTGCGGGCGAGCGCGAGCCCATCCATGGCGCCCGGCAGGCGGATGTCGGCGAAGAGCAGCGCGACGGTGACGTCGTCGCGCTCCAGGATCGAAATCGCGGCCTCCGCGCTGTCGCAGGCGATCACCCCGAGGTCGGTCTCCTCGAGCACGGCGGCGGCGAGGTTGCGGACCGCGGCATCGTCCTCGACGACGAGGGCGACCGGACAAGGGGAGGGGGCGCGGTCCATGGGACCTCCTTCACGAGATGTTGCGGATGCGGGTTCGATGCCTGACCGGCGACGCGACCTCATGCGTGGGGCGCTGATTCCCGGATGAGCCATGCTGCGCCGTCCGAAGCCGGGTAACAAGAGTCCGAATTCGTCTCAAGCGCATGCCTGCGTTGCGACCGGTTTGGCGAGGATCCGTTCAGGAGCGCACAAACTCCGTGCATGCTGCAGTGCGTTAGCGAACTGTTCATCATCGACAACGAAATGTTACGGTTCGGCGACGGCGTGGCACCGGGCTTGCCCGAGGGCAGACTGGGTAAGGTTCGCGCCAGCGCGATCAGCAAGAGGTTGGCCCCAACCATGTGCCGCTTCCTGGCCTATAGTGGTGAGCCGGTTTTCCTGTCGGACCTCGTCTGCGCGCCGACGCACTCGCTTGTGCATCAATCGTTGCACGCCGAGCAGGGGAAGACCGAGACCAACGGCGACGGCTTCGGCCTCGGCTGGTACGGCGAACGACCGGAGCCGGGCGTCTATCGCGACATCTCGCCCGCCTGGTCGGACGAGAACCTCGTCAACCTGTGCGGGCAGGTCCGCGCGCGGACCTTCTTCGCGCACGTGCGCGCCTCCACCGGGACGGCGACCGCGCGGACCAACTGCCACCCCTTCGTGAACGGCCGGCACCTGTTCATGCACAACGGTCAGATCGGCGGATACCTGCGGATCAAGCGACGCCTCGAGGCGCTGATCCCGGACGCCCTGTACGACGGGCGTCGCGGCAGCACCGACTCCGAGGCCCTTTTCCTGCTCGCCCTCTCCAACGGTCTTGCTGAGGACCCGATCGGCGCCATGGCCGAGACCTTGGCCACCGTGCGCGACTTGATGAAGGCGGCCGGCATCACCGAGCCGCTGCGCTTCACCGCGCTGCTGACCGACGGCGACGAGCTCATCGCCTATCGGTGGGCCTGCGATGCGCGGCCCCCGAGCCTGTACTATCGCCAGACCGAGGCCGGCCTGGTCGTGGTCTCCGAGCCGATCGACGGCGCCAAGGACGGCTGGCAGGTCGTGCCGAAGGGCGGCACGCTGCGCGCGCGCCGCGGCGGCCCCGTCACGGTGAAGGGCCCGGAGCCGGTCAAGCGCAGCATCGCCGCCTGAGCCGGACATCCCGGCCGGTTCGTTCCCGCCGGCGCCTTGCCCCCGGCGGCGTCGAGCGCGACATTGCCTCGGTCGCCGGCCCATCGCGGCCGGCCGGGCAGGGATCGCAGAGTCGACATGTATCCGGACGTGACGCTTCACATCGCCGGCGCCTGGGTCGCCGGCTCGGGCGGCGAGACGCTGCCGGTGCTCAACCCCGCCACCGGCGAGACGATCGGGCGATGCGCCGTCGCCACCCGGGACGACCTCGACCGGGCGCTCGAGGCCGCCGCGCGCGGCTTCGCGCAGTGGCGCAAGGTCTCGGCCTTCGATCGCGGCAAGGTACTGCGCCGGGCCGCCGACCTGCTGCGGGAGCGCGCCGACGCCATCGCCCGGATCATGACGCTGGAGCAGGGCAAGCCCCTCGCCGAGGCGCGCATCGAGACGATGGCCGCGGCCGACGTCACCGACTGGTTCGCCGAGGAAGGCAAGCGCGCCTACGGCCGGGTGATCCCGCCCCGCGGCGACGGGGTGCTGCAGTTCGTGGTGCGCGAGCCGGTCGGGCCGGTGGCCTGCTTCACCCCGTGGAACTTCCCGATCAACCAGGCCGTCCGCAAGATCGCCGCCGCGCTTTGCACCGGCAATCCGGTGATCCTCAAGGGCCCCGAGGACACGCCGGCGAGCTGCGCCGAGCTGGTGCGCGCCTACCTCGATGCCGGCGTGCCGGGCGATTGCCTCGCGCTGGTCTACGGCGATCCGGCGACGATCTCGTCGTACCTGATCCCGCATCCGGTAATCCGGAAGATCTCGTTCACCGGCTCGACCGTGGTCGGCAAGCAGCTCGCGGCCCTGGCCGGCCAGCACATGAAGCGGGCGACGATGGAGCTCGGCGGCCACGCGCCGGCGATCGTCTTCGGCGATGCCGACGTCGAGAAGGCGGTGGCGGTTCTCGGCGCCAACAAGTTCCGCAACGCCGGCCAGGTCTGCGTCGCGCCGACCCGCTTCCTCGTCCACGATACGGTGTTCGACCGCTTCGTCGACGGCTTCACCGACCTCGCCTCCAACCTGAAGGTCGGCGACGGCCTCGATCCCGAGACGAAGATGGGGCCCCTGATCCACGGGCGGCGCCTGGAGGCGATGGAAGCGCTGGTCGCCGATGCCAACGCGCAGGGCGCCACGCTGCGCACCGGCGGCAAGCGCATCGGCAACCGCGGCAACTTCTTCGAGCCGACGGTGCTGACCGACCTGCCGCTGACGTCCCGGATCATGAACGAGGAGCCGTTCGGCCCCGTCGCGGCGATCCAGCGCTTCTCCGACGACGCGGAAGCCTACGCGGAGGCCAACCGTCTGCCCTACGGCTTGGCGGCCTACGCCTACACCCGCTCGTCGGAGCGGGCGACGCGGGTGTCGAGCATGGTCGAGAGCGGCATGGTCTCGATCAACCACCACGGCATCGCCCTGCCGGAGACGCCCTTCGGCGGGGTGAAGGAATCCGGCTACGGCAGCGAGGGCGGCTCCGAAGCGCTGGACGGCTACCTCGCCACCAAGTTCGTCACGCAGGCGAATTTCTAGGCCTCGAAGGCAGGTTCACCGCGTCTTCTCTCCCCCCCTGCGGGGGAGGGAAGGGCGCGCTGATGCCCTCAATAATGCGGCGGTGGGGGCTCGGCGCCGCCGGCAGCCGTGCGAGCGCCCGCCTCCTCGACGCGCTCGATCAGCGATTCCACCTGCCGCCGCAGCCGGTCGATCAGCCGCCACTGCTCGGTGACGGTGCGGTTAAGGTCGTCGATGGTCGCGTCCTGCTCGGTGAGGCGCATCTCGAGATGGTCGATGCGTGCGGACTCGCTCATCGCAGGGCCTCCGGCGGATGGTCGGGCCGCTCGGCCAGCGCCGGCCCCAGCGCGATGCGGCCGTCGAAGACGAAGCAGTCGCCGGTCCAGCGGCTCTCGGCCTCCGGCACGGTCTCGAGGTATTTCAGGATGCCGCCCTGGAGCAGATGGACGTGCGCGAACCCGCGCGCCTTGAGGTAGGCGCCGGCCTTCTCGCAGCGGATGCCGCCGGTGCAGAACAGGGCGACCTCGGTGCAGGGGTTGAGCGTCTCCGCGAACGCGCGAAACTCGCCGAAGCGCGACAGACCGGGATCGACCGCGCCCGCGAACGTGCCGAGCGCCACCTCGAACCGGTTGCGGGTGTCGACCGCCACCACCCCCGGCCGGTCGAGCAGCGCGTTCCAGTCCTCGGGCGCGACGTAGGTCCCGACCCCGTCGGCCGGGTCGGTGGCGCCGCCGTCGAAGGTCACGATCTCCGGCTTGCGCTTCACCTTCATCCGCGCGAACGGTGGCACCTCAGCCGTCGACAGCTTGCATTCGAGCCGATCGAGGCGTCCGCCGAACAGGTCGGGCCCGTTCAGAGCGGGGAGGAACGCCGCGATCGCCTCGGCCGAGCCCGCCACCGTGCCGTTGATGCCTTCGTGCGCCAGCAGGAGCGTGCCGGTCAGGCCGAGGTCTTTGCACAAGCCCTCGATCACCGGCGCGAGCGTTGCGGCATCGGGGAGGGGGACGAACTGGTAGAGGGTGGCGACGGTTTGGAGCATGGCGCGGGTTTAGCAGGGCCTCGCTATTCGGGGAATTCACACGCGGTCCGCCATTCCCGTCCTCGACTCATCCTAAGGTGCCCGCGTCAGCGGGCGTCGAAGGAGGCCTCCAGAACCCTCGGTGCGACCTGGAGGCCCCCGCCGGGCTTCGACGCCTCAGGATGCAGTGGTTTGACGGAGGTCTGAAGCTCGATCACTTGACGACCGGGTGAGCCCCCGCTCAATGCGCCTCCTCCCAGTTCTCCGCTGCCCGCGCCTCGACCACCAGCGGCACGTGGAGCGTGAGCGCCGGAGCCGGGGCCTCTTCCATGATGCGCTTGATCACCGGGATCGCGCGGTCCACCTCGGCCTCGTGCGTCTCGAACACCAGCTCGTCGTGCACCTGCAGCAGCATGCGGACGTTCAGGCGCTCGGCGGTGAGCGCCGCCTCCATCCGGGTCATCGCCCGGCGGATGATGTCGGCGGCGGTGCCCTGGATCGGGGCGTTGATCGCCTGCCGCTCGACGCTGGCGCGCTCGGACGGGTTGTTGGAGCGGATCTGCGGGTAGTGGCAGACGCGGCCGAACAGGGTCGTGACGTAGCCCTTGTCGCGGCAGGCGCGCTTGGTGGTGTCGATGTAGTCGCGGATGCCGGGGAAGCGCTCGAAATACTGCTTGATGAACAGGCTCGCCTCCTCGCGGCCGATGCCGAGGCGGTCGGCGAGCCCGAAGGCCGAGATGCCGTAGATGATGCCGAAGTTGATGGTCTTGGCCCGCCGCCGCAGGTCCGGCGTCATCTCGGAGAGCGGCACGCCGAACATGGCGCTCGCGGTCGCTGCATGGATGTCGATGCCGTCGGCGAAGGCCTGCCGCAGCTGCGGGATGTCGGCCATGTGGGCGAGCAGGCGCAGCTCGATCTGGCTGTAGTCGGCCGAGATCAGGCGGTTGCCGGGGTCGGCGACGAAGGCGCGGCGGATGCGGCGGCCCTCCTCGGTGCGGATCGGGATGTTCTGCAGGTTCGGGTCCGACGAGGACAGCCGCCCGGTGGTGGTGGCGGCGAGCGAGAACGAGGTGTGGACCCGGTTGGTGTCGCGGTCGGCGTGCTCCTGCAGCGAGTCGGTGTAGGTCGACTTCAGCTTGGCGAGCTGGCGCCAGTTGAGAATCTTCTTCGGAAGGTCGTGCCCGGCCTGGGCCAGTTCCTCGAGCAGGGTCGCAGGGGTGGCCCATTGGCCGGACGGCGTCTTCTTGGCGCCGGGCAGGCCCATCTTGCCGAACAGGATGTCGCCGATCTGCTTCGGCGAGGAAACCTGGAAGCGCTCGCCGGCATCCTCCTGGATCTCCTCCTCGAGACGCGCCAGGATCTGCGAGAAGTCGCCCGACAGCCGCGAGAGCATGTTGCGGTCGACGCGGATGCCGTGCTGCTCCATCCGGGCGATCACCGCGATCAGGGGCCGTTCCAGGGTCTCGTAGACGGCGAGCCGCCGCTCGGCGACGAGGCGCGGCTTCATCATCCGCCACAGCCGCAGCGTCACGTCGGCATCCTCGGCCGCGTAGGCGGTGGCCCGGTCGAGCGGCACCCGGTCGAAGGTGACCTTGGCCTTGCCGGTGCCGGCCACGTCCGAGAAGGTGATCGGCTGGTGGCCGAGATGGCGCTTGGCGAGTTCGTCCATGCCGTGCCCGCCCTTGCCGGCATCGAGCACGTAGGAGATCAGCATGGTGTCGTCACACGGCGCCACGGTGATGCCGTAGCGCTGGAACACGAGCCAATCGTATTTCAGGTTCTGCGCCACCTTGAGCACGCTCGGGCTCTCGAGCAGCGGCCTCAGCCGACTGAGCGCGGCGTCGCGGTCGATCTGCGAAGGCAGCGGCTCCACGAGATCGGACGCCGTTGCCCCGCCGCCGAACAGGTCGTCGGCGTTCGGCGCGGCCTCGACCGCGCGGACATGGGCGAGGGGGATGTAGGCGGCGCGCCCCGGCGCGACGCAGAGCGACACGCCGACGAGGTTGGCGTGGTGCGCATCGAGCGAGTCGGTCTCGGTGTCGACTGCGATCACACCGACCTCGTGCGCTTCGGCGATCCAGGCATCGAGATGCTCGAGCGAGAGGATCGTCTCGTAGGCGCTGGTGTCGAACGGCTTGCTCGCCTCCGCCGCGCGCGCCGCGACGAGGTTCGACGGCGTCGGATCGGACGGGCCCCGGGCTTTGGGCGCGGCGTCCGGCAGGCCGAGATCGGCGAAGGGGTCGATCTCGGCGCCATCCCCGGCCGCGGCTGCGGCGTCGGAGAAGGGGGCGTCGTCGCCAAGGACATGGCCCGGGAGCAGGCGCGGATCGGGCTTCACCGCTTCCGGGTCGACATGCAGCATCGCGGCGATGCGCCGGGTCAGCGTGTTGAACTCCATCGCCTTGAGGAAGCCGACGAGCTTTTCGGGGTCGGGCTTGGGCAGGCGCAGGTCGTCGAGCGCCACCGGCACGTCGACGTCCTCGACCAGGGCCACGAGCCGGCGCGAGAGCCGCGCCTGCTCGATGCCAGCGAGCAGCATCTCGCGGCGCTTGGGCTGCTTGATCTCGCCCGCCCGCTCCAGGAGCTGCTCGAGGCTGCCGTATTCCTTGATCAAGGCCGCCGCGGTCTTCAGGCCGATGCCGGGCACGCCGGGCACGTTGTCGGAGGTGTCGCCGATCAGCGCCAGCGCGTCGCCGATTTGGTTCGGCTGCAGGCCTTCCCACTTGGCGACGATCGCCGCCTCGTCGAGGTTGCGCTCGGGGCGGTGGCCCGGCTTGCCCTTGGAGCCGGATTCGAAATCGTAGAACCGAACCAGCGGCCCGACGAGCTGCATCAGGTCCTTGTCGGACGAGACGATGATGACGCCGGCGCCCCGCGCCTCGGCCTGCCGGGCATAGGTGGCGATCAGGTCGTCGGCCTCGTAGCGCTCCATCTCGATCGCATGCAGGCCGAAGGCGCGCACCGCGTCGCGCATCAGCGGCATCTGCCGCTTCAGGTCGTCCGGCGCGTCGGGGCGGTGGCCCTTGTAGTCGGAGTAGAGCTCCTTGCGGAACGAGCCCTCCGACTTGTCGAAGACGATGCCGAGATGGGTCGGGCAGATGCCGGCCGCGCCCTCCTGAACGAACTGAGCGATCTTGGTGCAGAACAGCCGCACCGCACCGGTCGGCAGCCCGTCTGAGGGCCGAAAGTTGAATTTTTCCGGCTGGTTTATCGCCTGGAAGTAGGCCCGGAAGATGAACGACGAGCCGTCCACCAGGATCACCTGATCGCCGGGGCCGACGGGGGAGGCGGTTTCGTTTTCAGCGCTCATCGGCCGCTCGTAGCTGGAACGAAGCGGCGCGTCATCCGGACGTGCCTGGTGCGTCGGCACGCTGAAGCTCCGCCACGCACATGGCCAGCAGTTCGCGCAGACGCTCCTGTACGGTCCGCCAGATCTGGAGCGGCGACACGTTCGCATATTCGTGCCGGTAGATATTCCCGGCGCTTGAAACTTGCTGCGAGGGGATATGCGGATGCCGGTCTTTCATCGCTGTATCGAAGCGTCGAGTGGCTTCCGAAATAATCTCGAGACAGCGGGTCACGGCATAGATGGTCCGTCGATCCTGCTCGAATTTCACAGCGGCCATTCCACCGATGAAGTCGAAGGCGGTCTCGACGTTCTCACAAATGCCGAGGCATGCCTCGCGGCCACGCCTAGAAAGCATGGACGGCCTCTCGTTCTGCTTCAGGCTTGACATGCGCCTTGAGCATTTTGCGATTGGACACATCCACGGATATCGGAAACAGGTCGCCGATGAAGTGAATCACCCCGACATAATCGAAGACATCGCGCACGGCGGCCTCGTCGATCTCGATCATCACGTCGAGGTCGCTGCCTGCATGGTTCTCGCCCCGCGCGACCGAGCCGAACACCGCGGCATGCCGCACGCCGAGGCGTTGCAGCTCCGGCTCATGTGCACGCAGGATGTCGATGGCGGCGTCGCGATCCATGGACCGACCCTACCACGGATCCGACCTTCGCGGAACGCGCCTCAGGTCGCAGCCCCCACCGTATCCGCCATCTTCGCCCGCCGCGTGCCGAGCGGCTGCGGCGCCCCGACAGTGGTGTCGTGGACGGTCTGGTGCTCCATCTCGGCATTCACCTCCGCGCCGAGCAGCACGATCACCGTCGAGATCCAGATCCAGGTCATGAACCCGATCACGGCGCCGAGCGAGCCGTAGGTGTCGTTGTACTTGCCGAAGTTCGCCACGTACCACGAGAAGCCGAGGGAGCCGGCGAGCCAAGCGAAGGCGGCGATCGCGCTGCCCCACGTCACCCAGCGCCAGCGCGGCGCGTCGCGGCAGGGGCCGTAGCGGTAGAGCAGGGCGAGGCCGCCGAGGACGGCGACGAACAGGGCGGGCCAGCGCAGCAGCGCCAGGTACCACGCGTCCGCCGACAGGCCGACCGTGTTGAACACCACCGGCAACACCACGATCGCCCCGAGCGCCAGGATGATGAACAGCAGCGCGCCCGCGGTGAAGGCGAGGGACCGCAGGTTCAGCCAGACGAAGTTTCGCGTCTCGCGCTCCTCGTAGACGATGTTGAGCGCGTCGAAGACCGCCTTCATGCCGCCGTTGGCGCTCCAGACCGAGAGCAGGATGCCGGTGAAGAACGTGACGCCGAGGGTCGTGTCGCCCTTGGCCGCGATGCGCTTGACCTGCTCGCCGACGATGTCGATCGCGCCGGAGGGCATCACCCCCTGGAGACTGGCGAGGTGGTCGTTGATCGTGGCGACGTCGGCGAAGAGGCCGTAGCAGGACACCAGCGCCGCCACGGCCGGGAAGATCGCGAGCAGAACGTAGAAGGTGACGCCGGCCGCGACCGAGACCAGGCGATTCTCCTTCAGGTCGCGGAACACGCGCAGCCCGACATCCTTCCAGCCGCTTTTGGGTATCTCGGAGGGGGTGCTCGCCTGCCGGCCGCGGTCCGACTCGGTTTGCGCCACCGCCCGGGCGTCGCCGCCGGAATGCGAGGGCGAGGGCGCACGGGGACCGTCCGGGACCGGCGCGGGCCGGTCTCCGCCGCGCCGATACGGCAGCGCGGCGATGCCGACGAGGGTGGCGGCGAGCGCCAGCGTCCACACGGCGGAATGGCGTTCGTCCAGTCCGTCTGCGCTATGGTTTCGTTCGGTCATCAATGGTCCCGTCGCGATGGCCGTCTACGAGACGGCGCGTCGCGACGACAACCGGTGGTCGCAAGGAGTGGTTTCCTCGGACGACGGGCGAATTCTCAGGCTGCCCCGTGCTATTTCACCTGAACACTGTCCACGACCTCGCGAAATTTGGCGAGCGTGCCTTCGCGCTGGTCCTCGCGCACCACCCCGAGGGCGCGGAGATAGCCGTCCGGCGCGAAGCGGATCGTCTGGGAGACGACGACCGGCGTGTTCGTCGGCATGTCGGTGGCGCGCGCCACGATCTCGTGCCAATCGGTTCCGTTCGAGCGGTAGCTCTGCGAGCGCTCGATCACGAAATCCTTCATGGTCTGGTTGGAGTACAGCGCGGCCTTGGCGAAGCCGTCGCGCTGCTCGGCCGTCGGCGGCTGCTGCACCGCCTGAGCCAGAACCAGGATCGGCTGCTCGAGGTTGCTCATCTGGTCCTTCGGCCCCTGCGTCAGCAGAACCGAGTTGCCGGCGAGCACGCGCAGCGGGCGGAACCCCGCCGGATCGGCGATGCGGAAGGGCAGCGCGTCGACCTGCTGCGCCAGCGTCAGCGCCGGCCGGATTGTCACGCCGGTGACGAGGCTGCGCATGGTCTTCTCGGTCTCGGCATCGGGCAGCGCCTGCCCGATGATCAGGCCGGTGACGGTCGGATCGCCGACGAGCAGCAGCCACTTGCGGACCGTCGGCGTGGCGCTGCCCGGTTCGCCCGGCTGCGAGCCGGTGAACAGCATGCCGTCGGCCTCGCCGATCTTCACCGGCTCGCGGGCCTCGACGGCGAAGCCCTGGTTCTTCAGGTTGGCGTCGGTGAAGGTCTGCACGAGGTCGGCGAAGGCGGTCGCCGGCAGCTCGACCACCGAGAGCGTCGCCCCGCCCTCCTTGCGCTCGAAGCCGGAGAAGCGGCGCGAGGGCGACATGTCGGAGGGCGGCTCGAACCCGAAGCGCGAGCCCGCGGGATAGATCGGCTCGGCGGCCGACGCCGGCCCCGCATCGAAGCCGAGCACCAGGGCAAGCAGCGCGAGGGCGGACAGACGGGGGCGCAGGCGCATCGAACCAGGATCTCCACAATCCGGAATGGCGCCGGACCGGATGCGATGCGTCGGCCCGCGGCCGGGTCCTGTCAAGCGGACGCGTTCACGCGTCTACCCGGATGCCGGACCTGCGGGCCTTGGAGCGAACTTCGAACCAGGCGCCTGTCTCCATGAGTGCGCATCAACCCGGGCCCTTCGCGTTCAAGGCGCCCTCGTCACCCGCCGCAGGGTCAGGTTGCAGCGGCCGCCCGGGGGCAGGAAGGGCGGGTCCGGGTCTTCCGCCACCGACAGCAGGTCGCCGCCCGCGACGATGCGGTCGACGCCGTGGTGGATGAGGCGGGAGGGGCCGCCGATCACCAGGGCGTCGCCGGCTGTCAGGCGGATCGAGCGGGTCGGGTCGGAGCGCTTCGGGCCGCCGTAGCGGAACACCGCCGCCGCGCCCAGCGACAGGGACACGACCGGGGCCGTCAGGTCGTCCTCGTCGCGGTCCTGGTGCAGGCCCATGCGGGCGCCCGTCGCGTAGAGGTTGATCAGGCAGGCCTCGGGCGGGCGGGGATGATCGGCGAGCGCGTCCCAGGCGGCGCGTGCGGTCGCGGGCATCGCCGGCCAGGGGTCGCCGGTCTCGGGATGATCCGGCTGGTAGCGGTATCCGGCGACGTCCGAGACCCAGCCGAGCGGGCCGGCATTCGACATCCGCACCGAGAACGGTTTTCCCGTGCGCGGCATCCGCGGCGTGAACGGCGGCGCGGCCGCCAGCACGGTCGCGATCTCGTCGGAGAGGCGCCGCCGGGCGGCCGCATCGAGCCAGCCGGGATGGTGGATCAGGCCCGGCGCGAGTTCGACCGCCACGCGCTGCGCGTCACGCGTCGTCGATGTCGCGTTCCAGCACCGTCTTCGAGGCGACGGTGGTGTCGGCCTTGAGGCGGTAGACGAGCGGCACGCCGGTGGCGATCTCCAGGCCGGCGATGGTCGTGGTGTTGAGCCGGTCGAGCACCATCACCAGGGCGCGGAGCGAGTTGCCGTGGGCGGCCACCAGCACCCGATCGCCGGCCATCACGCGGGGCAGGATCGTCTCGATATAGTAGGGCAGCACCCGGGCCGCGGTGTCCTTCAGGCTCTCGCCGCCGGGCGGCGGGATATCGTAGGAGCGGCGCCACTGGTGCACCTGCTCGGCCCCCCAGCGCGCCTTGGCGTCTTCCTTGTTGAGGCCGGACAGGTCGCCGTAATCGCGCTCGTTCAACGCCTCCGAGCGGATCGTCTCGATCTCGGACAGGCCCATCTCGCCGAGCATCAGCTTGCAGGTCCGCTGCGCCCGCCCGAGGTTCGAGGTGAACGCCACGTCGAAGCCGTAGCCCTCGCTCTTCAGCCAGCGCCCGGCCTTGTGCGCCTCGTCGACGCCGCGCTCGGTGAGGTCCGGGTTGCGCCAGCCGGTGAAGAGGTTCTTGAGGTTCCACTCGCTCTGGCCGTGGCGAGCGAGGACGAGCAAGCGGTCCATCGGGGTCCGGTCTTTCTGGGGAGGCGCCCGATCGGGCAGGTCGCTGCGGCTCCTACCAGAGCCGGGCCGAGGCCCCAAGCGCGGGCCGACCACCCGCGCCCGTCCGTGGTCGAGCGTAGCCTTACAGGCCGAGCACGTCTGTCATGCTGTAGAGGCCCGGCGGCTTCGGATGCGCCCAGAGCGCCGCCTTCACCGCTCCGGCCGCGAACAGGCTGCGATCTTCGGCGTGGTGCGAGAGGGTGATGCGCTCGCCGGCGCCGGCGAACATCACCGAATGATCGCCGACGACGCTGCCGCCGCGCAGCGTCGCGAAGCCAATGTCGCCGGCCCGGCGCGCGCCGGTATGGCCGTCCCGGGTCGAGACGCGGACGTCGGCGAGGTCGACGCCGCGGCCTGCCGCGGCGGCCTCCCCGAGCAGCAGGGCGGTGCCGGAGGGCGCGTCCACCTTCATGCGGTGGTGCATCTCGGCGATCTCGATGTCGAATTCCGGCCCCAGGGCGGCGGCGACCCGCTGCACCAGGGCGGCGAGCAGGTTGACCCCGAGCGACATGTTGCCGGAGCGCACGATGCGGGCGTGGTAGGCGGCGGCCCGGAGCTTGGCGAGGTCGTCCTCCGACAGGCCGGTGGTGCCGACCACGTGGACGATGCGGGCCTGCGCCGCGAGCTCGGCGAACTGCACCGTCGCCGCCGGGACGGTGAAATCGAGCACGCCGTCGCAGGCCGCGAACGCCGTCAGCGGGTCGTCGGTGACGGGCACGCCGAGCGGGTGGAGGCCGGCGAGCGTCCCGGCATCGTGGCCGATCGCGTCCGAGCCTTCGCGCTCGATCGCGGCCGAGAGCGTGCAGCCCTCGGCTTCCGCCACCGCGCGGATCAGCATCCGCCCCATGCGCCCGTCGGCGCCCACCACCACCAGCCGCATCGTCTTCGCCGTCCTTCGATCCGAGGATCACGGGTATAGGCTCGGTGCCGGCCTGCCAACCCGATCCTGCCGACCCGAACGTGCCTGTGCGCCGGAACACCCCCGGGTGCCATCGCGTACGGAATTCGATGCGCGATTCCGCTACGGCGTTCAGGAACGCCCATCCCGACGCCGACGCCAGGAGACCATCGCCCCGTGCCGCATGCGACCGAGCTGATCGCCATCATCGCCCTGGGCCTCGTGATCGCCTTCGTGTTCGGCATGCTGGCGCAACGCCTGCGGCTGCCGCCGCTGGTCGGCTACCTCGTAGCCGGCATCGCCATCGGGCCGTTCACGCCGGGCTTCGTCGGCGACCAGAAGCTCGCCGGCCAGCTCGCCGAGATCGGCGTAATCCTGCTGATGTTCGGCGTCGGCCTGCACTTCTCGATCAAGGACCTCATGGCGGTGCGCACGATCGCGCTGCCCGGCGCCGTGGTGCAGATCGCGGTGGCGACCGCGATGGGCGGCGGCCTGGCGCTCGCCTGGGGGTGGGGCCTCGGCGCCGGCTTGGTGTTCGGCCTCGCCCTGTCGGTGGCGAGCACGGTGGTGCTGCTGCGGGCGCTGGAGGAGCGCAACCTGCTCGACAGCGACAAGGGCCGTATCGCGGTCGGCTGGCTCATCGTCGAGGATCTCGCGATGGTCCTCGCCTTGGTGCTGCTGCCGGCGCTGGCGCCCTCGCTCGGCGGGAGCGCCGGTACCGGCGACCATGCCACGGGCAACACCCTCGCGCAGGCGCTCTCCGGCTATCTCGGCGACAGCATCTGGCTCACCCTCGGGCTGACGCTCGCCAAGGTCGGCGTCTTCACCACCCTGATGCTGGTCGCAGGCCGCCGCATGGTGCCGTGGCTGCTCGACCAGGCGGCCCGCACGGGATCGCGCGAGCTGTTCACCCTCGCCGTGCTCGCGCTCGCGCTCGGCATCGCCTTCGGCTCGGCGGAGCTGTTCGGCGTGTCCTTCGCCCTCGGCGCCTTCTTCGCCGGCATGGTGCTCGCCGAGTCCGACCTGAGCCATCAGGCCGCGGCCGATTCCCTGCCGCTGCAGGACGCGTTCGCGGTGCTGTTCTTCGTCTCGGTCGGCATGCTGTTCGACCCCGGCATCCTCGTGCGCGAGCCGCTCTCGGTGCTGGCGGTGCTCGGCGTGATCCTGCTCGGCAAGTCGATCGCCGCGGTGGCGATCGTGCTGGCGTTCAAGCATCCGGTCGGCACCGCGCTCACCATCGCCGCGAGCCTGGCGCAGATCGGCGAGTTCTCCTTCATCCTCGTCGGGCTCGGCCTGTCGCTGAAGCTGCTGCCGGAGGAGGGGCGCGACCTCATCCTCGGCGGGGCGCTGCTGTCGATCACGCTGAACCCGTTGTTCTTCGTGCTCGCCGCGCGGGTGGAGCGCTACCTCGCCGACAGGCCCGACCTCGCGCGCCGATTCGAGCGCCACGGCGCCGATGCGATCGCCGTCGCCGAGCCCGCCAAGCCCCATCGCGGCCACGCGATCATCGTCGGCTACGGCCGGGTCGGCAGCGGGATCGGCAAGGCGCTCGACGCCTGGGACCTGCCCTTCGTCGTGGTCGATCGCGACCGCCGGCGGGTGCTCGACCTGCGCGCCTCGGGCCTGGAGGTGGTGTTCGGCGATGCGCTGGCGCCGGGCATCCTCGCCGCCGCCGACATCGCGCAGGCCCGCCTCCTGGTGATCGCGACGCCGGATTCGCACCATGCGCGCCGGCTGGTCGAGATCGCCCGGGAGGCGAACCCGCGGATCGACACCCTGATCCGCACTCACAGCGACGCCGAGCGCCGCCGGATGGAGGAGGAGAAGGTCGGGCTGGTGCTGATGGCCGAGCGCGAACTCGCCTTCGGCATGACCTTCTATGCCCTGCGCAGCCTCGGCCTGACCGAGGGCGAGGCCCGCCTCTTCGTCGATGCGAGCCGCGCCGACAGCCGCGCCGAGGCGCCGACGGAGGCCGAGATCGACCCATCGCCGGAACTCCGGCCGCACAAGGAGGAGCCGGCGGCGGGGTGAGCGCCGGCCGCGTCGTCCTAGGCCGCCAGCGCGCGCCCCAATTCCGCGACCCGACGCAGGTCGTCGACGAAGGTGGCGTAGGCCTCCTCCTTCGCCTCGTCCGGCAGGCGCAGCAGGTAGGAGGGGTGGACGGTGATGAAGCCCTGGAAGCGGTCGTCGAGGCGCTCGAACCGGAACGGGCCGCGGGCGCGGGTGATCGGGATCTGCTTGCCCGTCAGCGCCAGCACGGCGGTCGCGCCGAGCGCGACGACGAGCTTCGGGGCGACGAAGTCCAGCTCGCGATCGAGCCACCAGCGGTAGTGGCTGACCTCGCCCGCGGTCGGCTTCTGGTGGATGCGGCGCTTGCCCCGCTCCTCGAACTTGAAGTGTTTGACGGCGTTCGTGAGGTAGCTCGCCGCGCGGTCGAGACCCGCTTCCGCCATCGCCCGCGACAGCAGCTGGCCGGCGGGCCCGACGAAGGGGCGGCCCTGCCGGTCCTCCTGGTCGCCCGGCTGCTCGCCGACGAAGGCGATGGTCGAGCCGATGCGGCCCTCGCCGAGCACGGCCTGCGTCGCGCCCGGCACCAGCGGCTCGGAACGCTTGATGATCGCGTTCAGCGCCTCGAGGGTCTTCGGCGCCTGGTCGGACATCGCCGCCACCGCCTTGGCCGGATCGCGCTTGATCGTCATCTGGGGGGCCCTTTCGATCATCTGCGTGGTTCGGGTCGCGGCCGCGCGGACGAGGCCGGGGATGGCGGCGGTCTCCGGCATGTTGTGCCAGTACTTCTTCGGCATCTCCGCCCGCATCGCCTTGAGGTTGGTGCGGGCCGGGTTGAACGTGCTCTCGTAATAGTCCCGCCAGCCGGCCTCGAAGCCATCGCCCTCCGGCAGCTGCGCCTTGTCGCCCGGCGGTCCGAAGGTCAGCGCCGTGCGGTCCCAATGCGCCGAGCCGTCCGGCGTCAGGATCGTCCAGTCCATGGCGCGGAACCGGTCGACGAAGAACGGAGCCGCGGCCTCAAGGATGTGGTTGTCCGGCTCGAACCACGCCACGAAGCGTTCGCCCGTATCGGTTTCGATACGGCGAAAGCGCAGGAACGCGTGCATCTTGTGCAGGTCGCGGCCGATCGCCTTGCGCATCCCGTTGAGGCGGTGGACCAGCGGGTCGCTCGCCACCTCCGGCAGGTGGCGCTCGCCGCGAAGCACGCGCCAGACCAGGGTGTGGAGCAGCGCGTAGCGCTCGGGATCGCGGTGGGGCACCACCATCGGGATCAGCCCGGCCACGGGCTTCGGCAGCGCGACCGGCGGCGCGTCGGGCTCGTCGCTGGCGGACGTGCCGAACAAGCCGGGCGCATCGCCCGCCGACCACGTGACGCGATCGGGCGGAACCCCGTCGGCGACCAGCCGGCGCAGGGTGGCGCGGAAGCCATCGAGATCGGCACCGGGGCGCAGGTGGATCGTGCGATGCGCGCTGTCTGTCCCTCCCCCCTCTGCGGGGGAGGGTGGCCCGCGAAGCGGGTCGGGAGAGGGGAGCGCGCTATCCGGAGAGGTCGCTCCCCTCTCCCGACCCTCGTTGACGCGAGGCCTACCCTCCCCCGCACAGGGGAGAGGGACGAGGTCGCGCGCATCCATCAGAACAGGCTCAGCTGCTGCGCCGGCTCCACCAGACGGCTGCGCAGATCGAGCCGATCGGTGAGCCCGCCCGGCGTGTAGTCGGCCGCGATCAGGAACGGGCGGGCGCGCTTCAGCGCCGAGGACAGCCGCGCCACGTCGTCGAGCCGCAGGCGCGTGTGGCGGCGCGCGCGGATGATCTTGTCGACCGCCCGCGCCCCGAGGCCGGGGACGCGCAGCAGCATCTCGCGGTCCCCGGTGTTCACGTCCACGGGGAAACGATGCCGGTTCTTCAGTGCCCAGGCGAGCTTCGGGTCGATGTCGAGGGAGAACATCCCGTCGTCCGCCGCATCGGCGACGTCGTCGGCGGAGAAGTCGTAGTACCGGATCAGCCAGTCGGCCTGGTACAGCCGATGCTCGCGCTGGAGCGGCGGCGCCTTCAGCGGAAGGATGCCGGAGCCTTCCGGGATCGGGCTGAAGGCCGAGTAGTACACCCGCTTGAGCCCGACGCTGCCGTAGAGATGCGCGCTCTTGCGGATCAGCGCCTCGTCGGTGGTCGCGTCGGCCCCGACGATCACCTGCGTCGACTGCCCGGCCGGCGAGAAGCGCCGGCGCTCGGCCTTGGCCTCGACGATGCGCTCGGCCACCTGCGCCATCGCCCCGAGAATCGTCGCGCCGTCCTTCTCGGGGGCCAGCTTCTGCAGGCTCGCCTCGGTCGGCAGCTCGACGTTGATCGAGAGGCGGTCGGCGTAGAGGCCGGCTTCCTCGATCAGCCACGGGCTCGCCTCGGGAATCGACTTGAGGTGGATGTAGCCGCGGAACCCGTGGTCGCGCCGCAGCGACTTCGCCACCCGCGTCAGCAGCTCCATCGTGTAGTCGGGCGACTTGATGATGCCGGAGGAGAGGAACAACCCTTCGATGTAGTTGCGCTTGTAGAACTCCACCGTCAGCGTCACGACATCTTGCACCGAGAAGCGCGCCCGCTCGACGTTCGAGGAGCGGCGATTGATGCAGTAGGCGCAATCGAACAGGCAGTAGTTCGTCAGCAGAATCTTCAGCAGCGAGATGCAGCGGCCGTCCGGAGTGTAGGCGTGGCAGATCCCCGATCCGGTAGTCGAGCCGAGCTCGTCCTTGCCGGCCTTGCGCTTCGGCGCGCCGGACGACGAGCACGAGGCGTCGTACTTGGCGGCATCGGCGAGGATGCGCAGTTTCTTGGCGAGCGTTTCATCCATCGAACAAACAATGAACCCGGGGAGCGTGAATACAAGGCGTCGGCCGGCGTTGCCCCCGGGCGGCGATGCCGCACCCCGCCTGCCTTTCGCGGGGCGCGGCTCTGAAGACCGATCAGCCCTGCTTGAGGGTGGCCTTCAGGGTGATCTCGCAGTCCAGAACCTTCGAGATCGGGCAGCCGATCTCGGCGGCATGCGCCAGCGCGTCGAACTTGGCCTGGTCGATGCCCGGGATCGCCGCGGTCAACGTCAGCGCGGACTTCGTCACCTTGAAGCCGGCACCGTCCTTCTCGAGCGTCACGACCGCCTCGGTGGTCATCTCGGTCGCGGCCAGCCCGGCTTCCTGCAGCTGGAACGCCAGCGCCATGGTGAAGCAGCCGGAATGCGCCGCCGCGATCAGCTCCTCCGGATTGGTCCCGGGCTTGTCCTCGAAGCGCGTGTTGAAGCCGTAGGGCTGCTGCGAGAGCACGCCGGACTGAGTCGTGATCGTGCCCTTGCCATCCTTGCCATTGCCCTGCCAGACAGCGTGCGCCTTGCGGTTGATCATCGAAGCTCTCCAGGGTTCGCGGTGGCGCGCACGACCGTGCGCGACGTCACCGTCGATGACCGGCCAAGTGGCGCAGGCTCCGGCGAGTTCCAGGCTCAGGCCCCGTCGGGCACCTCCTCGGCGTCGACGGTGCGGCGCGCGAGATCGTAGCCGAAGCCGGCCCGCGCCAGCGCCGCCAGATCCCGGTCGCGGTGGAGAGCGCGGATGTCCGGGCGGCGGAACGGCCCGAGCCGCCGCCGCTTGGCGTAGGCGAAGGCGGCCTTCTCCTCGATCGCCGCCGAATCCGCCTCGGGCACGGCCTCGCGCTCGGCCTCCATCGCGGTCTCGACCGCATCGCGCGACAGGCCCTTGGCCGACAGCTTGGCCGAAGCGCCGCGGGAAGAGGTGCCGCGCCGGCGCAACGTCGCGAGCCGCGCAGTCGCGAAGCGCGCGTCGTCGACCAGCCCGGCGGAGACCGCCCGCGCCACCGTCGCCTCGATCATCTCGAAGAAGGCGCTCGCCTCTTCGCCGCGGGCCCGGGCGCGCTTCTCGACCCGCCGCCGCAGCGTCCGGCGCAGCATCTCCACCGAGGCGCTGTAGCGCTCGAGGTAGTGCAACGCCGCCCGCTCGAGATAGGCGGCCGTGACGGGCGGCGCGGGCCTTGCAGCGCGGGCCGCACCGGAGTCTGCAACGGTTGCGCGTTTCACGGGTTCTTCACGATCCGGACAGGTTTCGGTTTCATGGATCAGCCATGGAACCCAGGCAACGCGGCAGGATCGGTCATGGTCTCCTCCCCGCAGCATCGGCCATCCTGTTGAGACGCGAGTGGCTCCTCGTGCTGCTCGCTCTCGGGCTCGCCGCCACCGCGGCGGCGGTGGTCTACCTGTCCCGTCCGACCACGCTGACCGTAGCGGTCGGGCCGCAGGACGGCCCCGAGGCCGCGCTGATGGAGGCCTACGCCAACGCCCTGTCCCGCGCCCGCGAGGATGTACGCCTGAAGGTGGTGCGCTACGCCGACGTGCGCGACAGCGCGGCCGCGCTCCAGGCCAACAAGGCCGACCTCGCGGTGGTGCGGCCGGACGTGCTGCTGCCCGAGAACGGCCTGACGCTCGCCATCCTGCACGACGAGGCCCTGATCGTCGCCGCCTCGGAGGCCGGCGAGATCGATGATTTTCCCGACCTTGCACGCCGGCGCCTCGGCATCGTCGTGCGCCACAGCGCCGACATCCCGTTCATCACCAACCTGCTGACCTTCTACGACTTCGTCCCCGCCGCCGCCGACATCCCGGACGGCGAGGAAGCCCCGCCGGGGCAGGTCGTGCTGGTTCCGCTGAAGCCGTCCGAAGTCACCGCCGCGATCGCCGAGAAGCGGGTCGACGCGGTGGCGATCATCGCCAGCCCGACCTCGAAGGCCGCGGGCGCCATGGTCCACGCCGTCGAGATCGGCCTTCCCGACAAGAAGGTCGGCCTCGTCTCGGTGCCGGACGGCGACGCGATCCTGCAGCGCTATCCCGAGCTGCAATCCGTCACGATCCCGGCCGGAACCTTCGGCGGGCGCCCGAAGCGTCCGGCCGAGGAGGTCAAGACCGTCGGCGCCTCGTATCGCCTGATGGCGCGGGGCACCGTGAGCCGGGTCGCCGTCGCCTCCGCGACGCAGCACCTGTTCGAGTGGCGCTCGCGCCTCGCGGCGGCCGCGCCGATCGTCAGGCTGATGAAGGCGCCCGACTTCGACACCACGGTCGCCGCCACCTCGGCGCGCCTGCCCAACCACCCCGGCGCGGTGGACTACTTCGAGCGCGAGCAGCAGACGTTCCTCGACCGCTACGAGGACTACATCTACCTGCTCGCCTTCTTCGGCGGAACGATCGGCTCCGCCGTCGCCTGGCTCGGCCAGCGCCTCGCCCGCAAGCGGCGCGAGCGGGTCGACATCGTGCTCGACCGCCTGCTCGACGTGATGCGCGAGGTCCGCGCCGCGCCGACGATGGCCGAGCTCGACGCCCTGGCGATCGAGGTGGACGATCTCGTCGCCGACGTGGTGCGCTACGCCCGCGAGCGCTCGATCGACGCGCGCACGGTCAGCGCCCTGATCCTGGCGGTGGACGGGGTCCACGCGGCGATCAACGACGGCCGACGTGGGCTTTCCGCCGGGGCCGAGCATCGCCCCGGCGGCCGCACGCGGGCCGCCCGGTCGCTCGCCCTCAACCTCTCGGCCGCCGAATAGGCGAGCCCGGGACGCGGCGTCGCCCTATCCCTCGATGATCTCGCGGATGCGGCTGGCCAGCACCTCGACCGGGAACGGCTTGGTGATCATCTGCATGCCCGGGTCGAGGCCGCCGTTGCCGAAGATCGCGTTCTCGGCATAGCCGGTGATGAAGAGGATCTTCAGCCCGGGCCGCACCAGCCGGGCGCGGTCGGCGAGCTGGCGCCCGTTGAGGCCGGGCAGGCCGACGTCGCTGACCATCAGGTCGATCCGCGCGCGCGATTCCGCGATGCGCAGGCCGGCCGGCCCGTCGGCGGCCTCGAGGGCGTGGTAGCCGAGCTCGCCCAGCACCTCGACGATGAGGTCGCGCACCACCGGGTCGTCCTCGACGACGAGCACCGTCTCGCCGCGCTCGGCGCGCAGGGCCGTGGCGATCCCGGGACCGGTGCCCTCGGCCGCCGCCTCGCCGCGGTAGCGCGGCAGGTAGATCTTGATCGTCGTGCCCGATCCCAGCTCGGAGTAGATCTTGGCGTGCCCCTCCGACTGCTTGGCGAAGCCGTAAATCATCGACAGGCCGAGGCCGGTGCCCTGGCCCAGCGGCTTCGTGGTGAAGAACGGGTCGAAGGCCTTGGCGGCCACGTCCGCGCTCATGCCGGTGCCGGTGTCGGTCACGCAGACGCAGATGTACTGGCCCGGTTCCACCTCCGGATGCAGCCGCGCGTAGGCCCGATCGAGGTGGGTGTTGCAGGTCTCGATCACGAGGCGGCCGCCGTCCGGCATCGCGTCGCGGGCGTTGATCGCGAGGTTGAGCAGCGCGTTCTCGAGCTGGTGCGGGTCGCAGAGCGTGAGCCACAGGCCGCCGGCGGTGACGATCTCCAGGTTGACCTGCTCCGTCAGCGTCCGGCGCAGCATGTCCTCCATGCCGGCGATCAGGCCGTTGGCGTCGGTGGGCTTCGGCTCCAGCGGCTGGCGGCGGGCGAAGGCCAGCAGGCGATGGGTCAACGCGGCGGCGCGGTTGGCCGAGGACAAAGCCGCGGTGGCGTACTTCTCGATCTGCTCGGTCCGGCCCTGCTTGATCCGGGTCTGCATCAGGTCGAGCGAGCCGACGATGCCGGTGAGCAGGTTGTTGAAGTCGTGGGCGATGCCGCCGGTGAGCTGTCCGACCGCCTCCATCTTCTGCGCCTGGCGCAGCAGCTCCTCGACCGCACGCTGCTCGGTGATGTCGCGGCCGACGATGTAGAACAGGTCGCCTTCCGGCACCGCGTTCCAGGAGATGGTGAGGCGTTCGCCGTCCTTCCGGATGACGTGGTCGACGAAGCCGTCGACGGTCTCGCCGCGGGCGAGCTGCGCGACGACCTCGGCGGTCTCGGCATGGTCGGCGGTGTCGATGATCGTCGCGAACGGCTCGCCGAGGAGTTCCTCGCGGCTCCAGCCGAGCACCCGCGTCCAGGCCGGGTTGACCGCCTTGAGGTAGCCGTCGAGCCCGGCCGTGCCCATCAGGTCGGTCGTGGTCTCCCAGAGCCGGTTGCGCTCGCGGGTGCGCGATTCGACCTCCCGCGTCAGCGCGGCCTCGATCCGCGTCCGGTCGGTGATGTCCTGCACGAAGGCGTAGAAGCCGTCGACGGCGCCGTCGCCATCCCGCCGCGGGATGTAGCGGATGTCCGCGACGCGCTCGCGCCCGTCGGGATGCGGCCACTCCATCTCGAAGCGGACATCCTCCCCGCCGAGCGCCGCGGCGAAGGCCGGCTCACGCCGCGCGAATCCGTCCTCGTCCACGAGGTCGCGGACGGTACGGCCGATCACTTCGGAAAGCGGGCGCGAGAACCACGTCTCGTAGGCGGCGTTCGCGAAGCGGTAGGTCAGCGTCGGATCGATGAAGGCGATCAGGCTCGGGAGCGCGTCGGCCACCAGGCGAAGCTCGCGCGCAGCCGCGCGGACCGCGTCCTCGGCGTCGCGACGCTCGGTGATGTCGAAGGTCACGCCCGGGAACTGAACGGGGCGGCCGTCCGCATCGAGCACGCACTGCCCTTGCGCCGCGACCCAGCGCACGCCGTCCGGCTGGACGAGCCGGTACTCGGCCGCGAAGTCGCCGCCCGTCCGCATCGCCGCCGCGATCCGCTCCTGCACGGCGGGCAGGTCGTCGGGATGGATGCCGCCGAAGAACTCGGCGATCGGCGCGCCGGCAACGGCCCGGTCGGGATCGACGCCGTAGAGGCGGGCGAAGCGGGCATCCGCGGTGACGCGGTCGGCCGCGACGTCCCAGTCCCAGGTGCCGATGCCGTCGCCGGCCGAGAGCGCGAGGTCGAGCCGGCTGCGGCTGTCCTCGCGGTCCTTTTCCGCCAGGATCTGCGCAGTGGTCTCCCGCGTGATGCAGATCATGCCTGCGACCGCGCCGTCGTCGTCGTGGACCGGCGAGTACGAGAAGGTCCACCAGGTCCGCTCGGGCTGCCCGCGACGGTGCATCGTCAGCGGCAGGTCGCGCACCGACACGCCTTCGCCCGCGAGCGCCCGGGCGCAGAGCGGCCCGATCTCCGGCCACAGGTCCGCCCACAGCTCCGGAAACCGCACGCCGAGCGCACGGGAGACGCGATCGCCCAGCACCTCGCGATAGGCGTCGTTGAAGAAGCTGACGAGGTCCGGCCCCCAGGCCAGGAACATCGGCACCGGGCAGGCGAGCATCGTCGCGAGCGTGGTGCGGAGCCCCACCGGCCATTCCGCCAGCGGGCCGAGCACCGAGCCGGACCAATCCTTCATCAGGATCTCGCGGCCGGTCTCGCCGCCCTCGGCGAGGAAGCGGAACTTCGGGTCCTCGATGCCAATCGTCACCGGGTCGGTCTCGGCACGGTCCGGTCGCGATCCGGACGTCGGCCGAGGCGGCGTTCCTGGCGGGCGGTGGCTGTCGAAACGTCGGTCCGGAACATCGCAGGAGGGATGTCGGCAAGTCCGATGGGTGTCAACGCGGGTCCGGCGGGTCCTGCTCTCAGGCGGCGACCCGCCCTTCGAGCGGGAAAACCTTCGCCGGGTTCATCAGCCAGTGCGGGTCGAAGACGTTGCGCACTCGCATCTGCTGCTCCAGGTCGGCCTGCGTGTACTGAAAGCGCATCAGCTCGCGCTTCTCGATGCCGACGCCGTGCTCGCCGGTCAGGCATCCGCCGACCTCGACGCAGAGCTTGAGGATCTCGTCGCCCGCGGTCTCGGCCTTCTGCAGCTCGCCGGGCTTGTTGATGTCGAACAGGATCAGCGGGTGCAGGTTGCCGTCGCCGGCATGGAACACGTTGGCGACGCGAAGCCCCTGCGCCTTGCAGATCGCGCCGATGCGCTCCAGCACCACGGAGAGCTGCCCGGTCGGGATCGTGCCGTCCATGCAGATGTAGTCGGAGATGCGCCCCGTGGCGCCGAAGGCCGACTTGCGGCCCTTCCAGATCGCGGCGGATTCGGCCTCCGACTTCGAGACCCGGATGCTCGTCGGGCGGAAATCCTGCGCGATCGCCGCGATGCGGGCGAGCATCGCCTCGCACTCGGTGTCCGAGCCCTCGACCTCGATGATCAGCATCGCCTCGGCGTCGCGCGGGTAGCCGGCCTGCGCGAAATCCTCGGTGATCAGGATCGCCTCGCGGTCCATGTACTCGATCGCAACCGGGATGATGCCGGCGGCGATGATCGCCGCGGTGCAGGCGCCGGCATCCTCGACCGACGAGAAGCCGACGAGCGCCGGGCGCGCGCCCTCGGCGGCGCGCAGGATCCGGACGGTCGCCTCGGTGACGATGCCGAGCTGCCCCTCCGAGCCGCAGATCAGCCCGAGCAGGTCGTAGCCGCCGGCATCGAGATGGTCGCCGCCGATCTCGACCACGGTGCCGTCGTTCATCACCAGCGTCACGCCCATCAAGTTGTTGGTGGTGACGCCGTACTTAAGGCAGTGCGCCCCGCCGGAATTCATCGCGATGTTGCCGGCGATGGTGCAGGCAAGCTGGCTCGACGGGTCGGGTGCGTAGAAGAAGCCCTCGTGGCCGACCGCGCCCGAGATCGCCAGGTTGGTGATCCCGCTCTGGACGCGGGCGATGCGGTTCTCGAAATCGAGGGCGAGCACCTGGGTCATCTTCCCCACGCCGAGGATGATCGCATCCTCCTGCGCGATGGCGCCGCCGGCCAGCGACGTGCCGGCGCCGCGCGGCACCACGCGGACGCCGTGGGCGTGGCAATAGGCCATCACCGCGGAGACCTCGGCGGTGGTAGAGGGCAGGACCACCGCCAGCGGCATCTTGCGGTAGGCGGTGAGCCCGTCGGTCTCGAAGGCGCGGCGCTCGTCCTCCGTGGTCACCAGGGCCTCGGGGCCGACCAGCGGCCGCAGGCCGGCGACGATTGCGTCGCGGCGGGCGACGACGCCGACATCGGGCTCGGGGAAGCGGATGGACATGGCGAAACCTCCGGAATTCGTCGATCCGATCGTCACCGCGTCAGGCCCTTCAGCCGCCGCTCAGGAGCGTGGGCCTAGACGGGTTCCGCGGCGGTGCGGGGACCGTTTGGAGATCAGTCTATCGCACTCCCGGCGGGTCCGCACCGTCGGGCGAAGGGGCGACTCGAAGGCGACTGAGAGGCTACTGCAACGTTTGGTCGCACCGGCACATCGGCGTGAACGGCGTTTGCACCTTCGACCTGTTCCAATCGACCAAGCTCTGCCATAAGCCTGACGGCCATAGCCGTCATAATGGAGGAAATCCCGATGCGTCATGTCATCCTCGGCGCCGCCCTTGCCCTGCTCTTGCCGATCGCCGCTCAGGCGGAAGGCGATGCGGCCGCCGGCGAGAAGGCGTTCGCACCCTGCAAGTCCTGCCACAACTTCGAGAAGAACGGCGTCGGCCCGAACCTCAAGGGCATCGTCGGCGAGAAGGCCGGCGAGGGCCGCGACGGCTACGCCTTCTCCGCGGCGCTGAAGAACTCGGGCATCACCTGGGACGAGGCGAATCTCAAGGAGTGGCTGGTCGACCCGAAGAAGAAGGTCCCCGGCACCAAGATGGTCTTCCCGGGCATCAAGGACGAGAAGAAGGTCGAGGACATCATCGCCTACCTCAAGTCCAAGACCTGAGCGATCGACGACCCGGCCATTCAGGTCAGGCCGAGGGCCGTTCCCGCTCACGCGGGGACGGCTTTTTTTCTTTGCGGTCGCCGAGTTTCGCAGGAGTCGACATTGCTGGCCCGATCAGGCGTCGGTGCCGTCGTGCAGGCCGGTGCGGAGGGTGACGAGATGGTCGAGCAGGGCGCGGCGCCCCTCGACGTCGAGGCCGGTCATGCCGCCGGCCTGATCGGGAATGCAGGCCAGCGGCTTGCGCAGGGCCCGGCCGGAATCGGTCAGGAAGATGCTGACCTGGCGCTCGTCCGCACGATCGCGGGCGCGCCGGACCCGGCCCGACGCCTCGAGCCGCTTCAGCAACGGCGTGAGCGTCCCGGAATCGAGGAACAGCCGCGTCCCGATCTCCTTCACCGACAACCCTTCCTCCTCCCACAGGACGAGAAGCACGAGGTATTGCGGGTAGGTGAGGTCGTGCTGGCCCAGCAGCGTGCGATAGGCGCGGCCGAAGGCATGCGCCGCGGCGTAGACGGCGAAGCAAAGCTGGTTGTCGAGGCGCTGCGAGTCCGCGGACGCCTCCGAGACGATTGCGGGCTTCCTCGGCGCTCGCCGCTGCGAGCCTTGCCGAACGGACATGGGCTTTTCGACTCCGGTTGACGACGCTGGTCAAATCCCAGCACGAATTCGGTCAGGCGTAGGCACAGATCTGACGCAGTATCTCGGTCGGGCAATATCTTAGCCAGCACGGAGCGATTGCACAATCTATGCGATCATCCTGCGGCTTTTCGAGACGGACTACCCTTTCCAATCCTTAAGCGCGGCGAAGGGGCTGCCCGAGCGATCCGGCGGCGGCGGATTGAGAATCGGCTCGACCTGGGCGATCGCGTCGGCGAGCGAGAAGGCCGAGCCGGCGGGCAGCTTGCCGCCGGCGGCGTCCTTGTGGCCGCCGCCGCGGAACTTGCGCGCGGCATCCAGGGCGGTCTCGTCGTTCGAGCGGAACGACAGGGAGCCCGTGCGCTGGACGTTGCACACCCGCTTGGCGCCGCCGCGATCCATGATCAGGTCCGAGACGCGCTGGAAGGTGCCCGAATCGAGGCCGAACGAGAGCAGGGTCCCGTCCGAGAGGGGGCGGAACAGCACGTCCGAGCGCGCGAGCACGCGGGCGATCCGCATCCGCGTGGTCAGGTTGCGGTCGTCGTCGGCCTCCCCATCGAGGAGCCGATCGAGGACCTGCCGGCGCAGCGCGGCGACCCGGATCTCGATCTCGGCGGGCGCCAGGCCTTCGTCGATCAGCCCCGAGACCGCGCGGAGCAGCGCCACGACGAAGCGGTCGTGCCAGGGGTGGCCGACCGGCACGAGGTTGCCGACGTTGTCCCAGAACACCTCGTCGAGCATCAGCCCGCTGGCGAAGGTCGGGCGCTCCTTCTTCCACAGGTCGAGGGCGTCCACGGCCTCGACCAGGGCGGTGAGATCCTCGCCGTCGCGCGTCGCGTAGAGGCTGCGGTTGGCGTGCGCCATCCGCGTGGCGCAGCAGGTCTCGTCGATCAGGACGACGACGTCCGGGTCGTCCAGCTCGAAGCGCTTCGGCGAGGCCGCCTCGTCCACCGGCTCGACCCCGTGCTGGCGCAGCTGGTCGATCGACGAGGCGTGATGGTCGAGGACGATCAGGCGGTGGCGGGCATCCTCGCCCCGCTTGCGGTTCATCGCGACGAAGCTCTTGAGGAACTTCACCGCCACCGGCTCGAGCCCGAGATCGGTCATGATCAGCGTCTCGGAGGCTTCCGCCTTCGACAGGCGCTTCAGCTCCTCCTCGACCACCGGGCCGACATCGGAGTAGCGGGGCACGTGAACGATCCGCGCGACGTCGACGTGGTTGCCGACGATCGCCACGGCGCCGTAGCCGTCGAGGTCGTGATGGGTGATCTGGGTGACGGTCACGGGGCGGTCCTCGGGAGCGATCTCGCCGCCTTATGCGGCACGGCGCGGCCCGGGGCGAGCCCTGCCGAGGCGTGCCTCAATGATACGGGTCGGCGGCGTCCCGAAGCCCGTCGCCCAGGAAGTTGAACGCCAGCACCGTCACCAGCACGGGCACCACCGGCAGCAGCAGCCAGGGGTAGAGCTGCACCGCCGAGAGGTTCTGGGCGTCGTTGAGCAGCACGCCCCAGCTCGTCACCGGCGGCCGAAGGCCGAGGCCGAGGAACGACAAGGCGGTCTCGCCCAGGATCATCGTCGGGATCGAGAGCGTCGCCGAGGCGATCAAGTGGCTCATGAAGTTCGGGATCAGGTGCCGGCCGATGACGCGGGCGGGCGAGGCGCCCATCAGCTCCGCCGCCTGCACGAAATCCTCCTCGCGCAGCGCCAGCAGCTTGCCGCGCACGGCGCGCGCGAGGCCCGGCCAATCGAGCAGCCCGAGGATGATGGTGATGCCGAAGAACACCCAGAGCGGGCTCCAGCTCGGCGGCAGCGCCGCCGACAGGGCGAGCCAGAGCGGGAGCTCGGGCAGCGAGCGCACCACCTCGATCAGCCGCTGCACCGCCGCGTCGACGAAGCCGCCGAAGTAGCCGGCGATGCCGCCGAGCAGGAGCCCGAGCGCGAACGAGATCGCGACGCCGACGAGGCCGATCACCAGCGAGACCCGCGCGCCGTAGATCATGCGCGAGAGCAGGTCGCGGCCGAGCCGGTCGGTGCCCAGCAGATAGAGCGTCCCGCCCTCGGACGGGCAGACGAGGTGCCGGTCGCCCCGGCCGAGCCCGAGATGGGTGTAGGCGTCGCCGCGGCAGAAGAAGCGCAGCGGCTGCGGCGTGGCGGTGTCGGTGACGTAGCCGCGGCGGAAGGTCTCCATGTCGAGCTCGGCCCGGTACGGATAGACGAACGGCCCGACGAACCGCTCCTTGTGGAACAGGTGCACCGCTTGCGGCGGCGCGAACAGGTAGTCGCCGTTGCGCCTCGCCTGCTCGTAGGGGGCCAGGAACTCGACGAAGGGCACGGCGGCGTAGAGTGCCAGGAGCACGAGCGCCGAGGCGACGGCGATGCGGTGGCCGAGGAACTTCCGGAAGATCAGCCGCCAAGCCGAGGCGTAGGCCGTGCCGGAATCACGTCCGCCGCCGGCCTCCGGATCGAACGGCGCCGGGTCGACGAAGTGAGGTGCCACGGGTGCCGTCTCGGGCACCATCAGCGTGCCCCCATGCGGATGCGCGGATCGAGCCAGACCAGGACGAGGTCCGAGATCAGCATGCCGACGAGCGTCAGCAGCGCGACGAACATCAGGATGAAGCCGGCCATGAACTGGTCCTGGCTCTTTAGCGCGTCGAGCAGCAGCGGGCCGACGGTCGGCAGGCTCAGCACCAGGGAGACGAGCACCGATCCGGAGACGAGGTGCGGCAGCAGGTTGCCGATGTCGGCGACGAACGGGTTCAGCGACATCCGGAACGGATACTTGAGCAGCGCCCGCAGCGGCGGCAGGCCCTTGGCCCGCGCGGTCACGGTGTAGGGCTTCGCGAGCTCGTCGAGCAGGTTCGCCCGCATCCGCCGGATCATCGCCGCCGTGCCGCCGAGCCCGATCACGAGCGTCGGCACCGCGAGGTGGGCCAGCAGCGACTGGACCTTCGGCCAGTCCCAGGGCTTGCCGGTGAAGGATGCGTCGTAGAGGCCGCCGATCGACAGGCCGAACCAGATGTTGGCGTAGAACAGCAGGATCAGCGCCAGCAGGAACCCGGGCACGGCGAGGCCGACATAGCCGAGCACGGTGACGACCGCGTCGCCCGCGGTATGGCGATGCGTCGCCGAGTAGATCGCGATCGGGATCGCGACGAGATGGACGAAGACCAGGGCCGCGAGGTTGACCACCAGCGTCAGCCAGAGCGCATCGCCCACCACCTCGGAAACGGGGCGATCGTACTCGAACGACCAGCCCCAATCGCCCTGCAGCAGCCCGGAGAAGCCCGCCGGGCCGGGCATCAGCCCGATCCAGATCAGGTACTGCTCGTAGACCGGCCGGTCGAGGCCGTATTGCCGGATCAGCAGCTCGGCCTTGGCGACGGACGCCGCCTCGCCCATGGAGCGCAGCTCCATGATCCGGTTCGTCAGGAAGTCGCCCGGCGGCAGCTTGATGATTGCGAAGACGAGGGCGGAGATCACCAGCAGCGTCACCGCCATGGTGAGGACGCGGCGCAGCACGGCGATCGTCATAGCTGGGCCTGGCGTTCGGCCGGGCGGTCCCAGAACATCTCGTCGAGGCGCTGGACGCCGATCATCGCCGTCGGCTCGAAGGCGTACAGCGCCTTGGCCGGCAGGTTGGCGAGATGGCTTGCCGCGACCACCGGCTGCAGCGCGCCCCCGACCGTGCCGATGACCCAGGTGTTCTCGGCGTGGTTCATTAGCATCTCGCGCCAGATCGCCGCCTGCCTGCCCGCGTCGTCGGTGTCGCGCCACTGGCGGTCGAGGTCGATCAGGCGGCGGACGGCCTCGACGTCGCACGCCTCGCCGCTCGCCCCGTGCGTCTCGACGTGGAGGCTCCAGCGCGGCCAGGAATAATGGTCGCTCTGCGCCGGGCTCAGCTCGGTCGGCGGCATGATCGCCGTCGGCACCGCGAGGTCGAGCCCCTGCGCCGCCACCATCACCGTCATCCCGGCCACCGAGCGACGGCGCAGGTTCGTGCGTTCCTGCGGCTTGACCACGAGCTTGATCCCGACCTCGCGCCAGAACTCGCTGATCAGCAGCAGCCCGTCGAGCACCATGGAGACCTCGCCGTCGCTTTCGACGACGAGCTCGAGCAGCCGGCCGTCCGGCATCAGGCGGATGCCGGAGGGGTCGCGCCTGTCGAGGCCGGCGGCGTCGAGCAGTCTTTCGGCCGCCGCCGGTTCGTAGCCCGCATGCAGCGTGCGCATCTCGGGCGCGTAGAGCGGGCTCTCGGGGATCAGCGTGTCGTTGCCCTCGGTGCCGAGGCCGAACAGCAGGGTGTTGTTGAGGGTGCGGCGATCGATGGCGAGCGACAGCGCGTGGCGCCAGCGCACGTCGCGGTTGAGGGCGCGCCAGCCGGGATCGAGGGTCGTCAGGTTCGGGTAGAGCGCGATCTCAGAGCCGCGCGCGAGCGGCCACAGGTTGGTGCGGTAGCCGTGCGCGCGCTCGCCCTCCTTGAGGCTCGGGATGTCGGCCATCGTCAGGCCGCGGAACATCAAGTCGGCCTCGCCGGCATTGGTCTTGGCGACGAGCAGCCCGCTCGAGGCGACGTCCATGACGATGCGGTCGAGATAGGGGAGCTGCGTGCCGGCCGTGTCGATGCGGTGGTAGTAGGGGTTGCGCTCGAACACGAAGCGCGTCGCCGGCGCGCGGGTGCGGGGCCGCCACCCCTGCAGGGTCGGGGCGTCGGGATTGTTCAGCTCGTAGTTGTCGTCCATCCGGTTGTGCAGCGCCGCCCAGCCGCGGAGCTTCTGCGCCTTGGCCGCGGCCTCGGCCTTCTCGCGCCCGACGTATCGCGGATGGACCGGCTTCAGGTAATGCGCCGGGCGGTAGATCAGCGGGTCGCGCGGCGCGGCGAGGGCCGGCAGGAAGCGCGGGTTCGGCCGATCCCAAGTGAAGCGCACGGTGACCGGATCGACGATCTCGACGGTCGGCGGCTTGCCGTCGACCAGCAGGAAATCGGGCGGGCCGCCGGGGCTCAGATCCCTGTCGTTGGCGACGTCTTCCCAGTAGTAGCGGAAATCCTCCGTGGTGAAGGGCTCGCCGTCGGACCAGCGATGGCCCTTGCGCAGGGTGAAGGTGAAGCGCCCGCCCTCGACCGCGACAGCAGCCAGCACGTCGGGCTTCAACACGAGGTCCGCATCGTAGCCGACGAGGCGGGTGTATCCGTAGACCGAGAGGTAGCGCACGTCCCGCGCCTTGGCGATCAGGGTGCGGATCGTCCCGCCGCTGGTGCCGAGCTTGCGCGCGGCGGCGGCGGGATCGACGACGAGCGGGGTTTCGGGCGGCCCTGTCCGAGGGGTATCCGCGCGGGCGAAACGAGGAGCGGCGAAAACCGTCGAGGCAGTCGCGACGCCGATCAACAATGCACGGCGCGAAATCCCGGCATCCGATGTGCGCGCCGCCTCGGCGCGCGTCTCCCTCCCCCCCTTGCGGGAAAGGGTACCTTGCGCAGCAGGGGGGGAGGGGGAGCCCGCGCTTTCGTCGTTCCGAAGCCCGATCAAGCGGCTATTCCTCGCTTCGGCGGATGCAGCGCCACGTAGGTCAGCCGGGCCGGCGAGTAGCCGGTGGCGCGGTGCAGGTCGTCGAAGGCGTGCGCGCGGGCGATGCCGGCTGCGGCCTCGCGGGCGAGCGGGTCGTTGGCCGGCTGCTCGAAGCTGCGGCCGTTGCGCTGCCAGCGGATCGGCTCGGCCCTGACGCGCCGAGCCTCGTTGCGCCCAGCCTCGTCACGCAAGGTCTCGATCATCGCGATGGTGGGATGCGCCGGGCCGCCATGGGCATGGATGCGATGGCCGGCGGCGTCGTCGTCGAACAGAAGGCGGGTGAGGCCCAGGCGCCTCGCCTCGATCACCCGCCGCCCCTGCGAGACGTGGTCGTCGAAGAACGCGACCGTCGTCGCCGCATCGAGCTGCGACCAGTCGGCCGTCGACCAGTCGGCGGTGCTGTAATGCGCTCTCGGGTCGCGATAATGCAGGTTCGACAGGTCCGGATCGTGGCAATGGATCGTCGCGTCCGGGCAAGCCTGCCGGATCACCCAGGTGGTGAGCCCGCGGAAGACCCCGGACTCGATGACCGTGGCCGGCGCCAGCGCGCGCATCGCCACGTAGAGCTGGAGCGCGCCGTTGAATCCGCTGCCGCCGCGGCGCTGGCGCACCGGCGCCGTCGGGATCAGCGTCCAGAACCGCCGCACCGCCGCGGGCACGTCGAGGCTGGTCGCGATGCCCGACGCGGCGAGGTCGCGCTGCAGGCTGTCGGCCGCTGAGCCGAGCAACTGGTCGACCTCGCGCGGCGAGGTCGGGCGGTGCGACCAGTCGGGGGCGGCGGGCACGAGGTCGTAGCCGAGCCTGTCGAAGAACGGCGCGAGCACGCGGCGGCGGAGCCGTTCCAGCGTGCGGGAGGGGCGGGGCGTGCTCATGCGGCCCGCCGCGCATCGGCCGCGCCGTGGCGGACGTGGTAGCCCGGCTCGATCTCGACCATATGGCCGGCCTCGTCGGGCGCCAGCCGGTAGGGCTCCGGCCAGCGGCCCGGGTCGGAATGGTCGCCGGTGACCGCCGAGAAATCGAGCGGGTGGTCGAGGCTCGGGTCGGGCACCGCGGCGAGCAGCGCGCGGGTATAGGGATGGACCGGGTTGCGGAACAGGGCGGCCTTCGGGGCCTGCCCCACGATTCGCCCCCGGCACATCACCGCGATGGTATCCGCCATGTAGTCGATCACCGCGAGGTTGTGAGAGACGATGAGGTAGGTCAGGCCGAGCGCGGCCTGCAAGTCCTTCAGCAGGTTCAGGATCTGGGCCTGCACCGAGACGTCGAGCGCCGAGACGGGCTCGTCGAGCACCAGCACCTTCGGATCGAGGGCGAGCGCCCGGGCGATGCCGATGCGCTGGCGCTGGCCGCCGGAGAAGGCGTGCGGATAGCGCCCGAGCGCGCCGGCTTCGAGGCCGACCATCGCCATCAGCGCCTCGGCCCGAGCCCGGCGCTCGCGCCCGCCGATCCCGTGGATCTCCATCGGCTCGGTGAGGATCTGGCGCACGGTCATCCGCGGATCGAGCGAGGCGTAGGGGTCCTGGAACACGAACTGCACGGCGCGGCGGTAGGCGAACAGGTCGGCGCCGGCGAGGGCGTGGACGTCGCGCGGGCCGGTGCCGTCGTCGAACAGCACGCGGCCGGCGTCGGGGGCGAGCGCGCGCATCACCATCTTCGAAACGGTGGTCTTGCCCGATCCGGATTCGCCGACGAGCCCGAGCGTCCTGCCGGGCACGAGGTCGAGCGACACGTCGGAGACCGCCCGCACGACCCGCGGCGGCCCGCCGAACCGCCCCGAGCGCAGGGTGAAGATCTTCGAGACCCCTTCGATGCGCAGGATCGGCCCGTCGATCGCCGCCGGCCTGCGTGCCGGCGGGATCACCGCCCTGGCCGGGCGGATCGGCGTCAAGCGCTCGCCCGGCGCCATGTCGAAGCGCGGCACAGCGTGGAGCAGCGCCTTGAGGTAGGGGTGGCCGGGGTCGCGCATGACCGCGCCGCGCGGGCCGGACTCGACGAGGCGGCCGCGATAGAGCACCGCCACGTCGTGGGCGACGTTGGCGACGACGCCGAGGTCGTGGGTGATCAGCAGGATCGCCATGCCGGTCTCGTCCTGCAGCCGGGTCAGCAGCGCGAGGATCTGGGCTTGGGTCGTCACGTCGAGGGCCGTCGTCGGCTCGTCGGCGACGAGCAGGGCGGGCTTGAGGATCAGCGCCATCGCGATCATCGCCCGCTGGCGCAGGCCACCGGAGAGCTCGAACGGATAGGTGTGCAGCGCCCGCGCCGGATCGGGGAAGCCGACGCGGGCGAAGGCGTCCCTGGCCTGCACGTCGGCCTCGGCCCGGGTGGCGTTGCCGTGGATGCGCAGCGCCTCGCCGACCTGGTCGCCGATGGTGTGGAGCGGCGACAGGCAGGTCATCGGCTCCTGGAAGATCATCGCGATGCCGGCGCCGCGGATCGCGCGCATCGCCGGGCCGTCGGGGGGCAGCGCGGCGATGTCGGTTGCCCCGCGGCCGGTGTCGAACAGGATGCGGCCGGCGCTGATCGTGGCCACCCGGGGCAGGATGCGCAGGATCGCCTGCGCGGTCACCGACTTGCCCGAGCCGGATTCGCCGACGAGCGCCAGGGTCCGCCCGCGCATCACGTCGAGCGACAGGCCGTGCAGGGCGCGGAACGGCGCACCGTGTCCGCCAAAATCGACCTGCAGGTTCTGGATGGACAGGAGCGGGCTCAAGCGATCCTCGCAGGCGCGTCGGCCGGGCAAGTCCACCACGCCGGCACCGCCCCGTCCACCGCCGGCGGCCGGAACAGATGCCGCGGGTCGCAGAGCGTTACCGCCGGATGCCGGAACAGGATCGCGAACAGGGCGCCGAGGAAGTCCCAGATCGCTTCGTCGTGGGCGAGGTGGTGGGTGAGCAGCCCGACCGGCCGATCGTTTCCCTCCGCGATGGTCCGGCACAAGGTGTCGATCAGCCGTGCGGGATCGACGAGCGAGCGCGTGCCGCGCCAGTCGATCGGGTCGATCGCGACGTCGGCCCACATCAGGCCGGGCACCGCCGCTCCGGGCACCGACGACAGCCCGCGATAGCCCAGCGCCGGAAGGGCGGCGGCGATTTCGGGGGCGAGGCGGTTCCACGGCGGCACGAACACCGGCAGGAGCCGGTCCGCCGGAAGCCGCGCGCGGGCGAGGCGCAGGCCTTCCGCGGCGTCCGCGATCGCGAGCGGCAGGGGACGGTCGGCGCCGAACTCCGATGGTTTGCTGCCGGGTGCGGCGTGATCGGTGTGGGCCAGTCCGTGCACGGCGAGGCTGACGCGTGGCGCGTCGGCGAGACGCTCGCTGAGGGACATCTCGATGCCTGCCGGGATCGCCGCGACGAGCAGCGGGGACGCGAAGGTGTCCGAGAGGTCGAGCAGGCGGTCCAGGGCGGGCGTCGCGGCGACGGCATCGTCGTCCCGCCACCAGATCGGCACGCGGCGGCCGCGCGCGCCGGACTCGTCGAGGACGGCGCGCAGGCGGTCGAGCGGGGTCTTCTCCGCACGGGCGCTCCGTTTCTTCGCGGCGAGGAGCGTTTCGACGATGGCGACCGTGCGCCGTGCGCCGTCGAGCGCGATGCCGTGATCTGCCGGGATCGGCGCTCCGGCTGCAGACGCGATGGCGTCGAGCAGCGTCGCCGCGGAAAGTGCGTCCTCGGGCACGATCCGGGCCAAGCCGCGGGCGGCGAGGTGCTGGGCACGCAGGCTCTGCTCGGTCTCGGCGCCTGCCGCGAACGGCACCAGCACGGCGGGCGTCCGGGTGGCGAGGAGATCCACCGCGGTGTTGTAGCCGCAGGCGCTCACCGACACCGCAGCCCGCGCCAGAAGCGCGCGATAATTCGGCTGCGCCCGCGTCAGGACGCCGTCGGCCAGCCTCGCGCGCATGGCATCGATCTCGGCCTGCGCGATGCCGTGGCCGGCAAGGATGCGCCAGCCGAGGTCCGGCCTCCGCCGTGCCGCGTCCGCGGCGGCGCGGCAGAGGCCGAGCCCGGCCGCGCTCGACCCGGCCGAGACCAGGACGCTCGCGCGGGCATCCGCATCCTCGATCGGCGCCGCGTCCTCGTCGACGTAGCCGGTGTATCGCAGCTTGGCGCGCAAATCCTCGTCCACCGGCCAGGAGGCGTCGAGGGCGACGAGATCGGGGTCGCCGTGCACCAGCACCGCGTCGTAGATCCCGGCCACGCGCGCATGCGCGATGCGGATCTTCCGCGGCTTCTCCGGCTCGACGAGCACGTCGCGGATCGAGGCGAGGATCAGCGGTCGCGGGCGCCGCTCGGATGCCGCCTCGACGAGGTCGAGGAATTCGGCTTCGAGCGCTCGGCGGCCGAACGGGAACAGCTCGGTGATCACCACGTCCGGAGCCGTCTCGGCCAGCGCCTGCCGAAGCAGCGCCCGGCGTGCCGCGAGCAGGTCGGCGCCGGCCGCGTGCCCGTCCACGCCAAGAAGCCGCGCGAAGGCGGTGCCGACGATGTGCAGCGGCGGCAGTTGCACGAGGCGCAGGCCGTCGAGCCGCACCATCGGCGCAGGGCCGCCGCCCGAGACCAGGGTCACCGCATGGCCCGAGGCGGCGAAGGCGCGGCCGATCGCGGCGGCGCGGGTCAAGTGACCGGCGCCGAGGAGATGCGTGACGGCGATCAGCGCCCGCATGCGCAGGCCTCCGCTCGCTCGGGCACCGATGCGGGACGCGGCGGCGCGATTCCCGCCGAGGCGGCGAGCCGCCCGCCGATCAGGTCGATGCCGGCATCGAGCGAGAAATCCCGCATCAGGCGCGCGCGGGCGGCGTCCGCGAAGCTCCGGCGCCGCACCGGATCGCCGGCGAGCCGCAGGATCGCCGCGGACAACGCCGCGGGATCGCTCTGCGCGACCAGGCATCCCTCGACGCCGTCGGTGACGAATTCCGGCGTGCCCGCGAAGGCGGTCGCGAGGATCGGCAGCCCCTGCGAGGCGGCCTCCATCAGCACGTTGGGCAGGCCGTCGCGGTCGCCGGACGGCGCAGGCTTGGTCGGCAGCACGAAAAGGTCGGCCGCCCGCATCGCCGCGATCACCGCCGGTTGGGCCAGGGCGCCCCGGAAGGCGACGCGGCCGCCGAGCCCGCGCTCCGCGACGCGGGCTTTCAGGTCCTCCCGAAGCTCGCCGCCGCCGATCAGGTCGAGGCGCCAATGCAGGTCCGGCGGAAGGGCCGCGAGCGCGTCGATCAGGTCGTCGTGCCCCTTCTTGGCGACGAGCCGGCCGACGCTGAGGATCCGAATCGGATCCTGCGCATCCGTGCCGTCGCGCGGCGGCCGGAGGGGCGGCGCCGGAAAGCGGGCGAGATCGAGGCCGTGATAGGCCAGCGCGACGGAGCCGGCTTCCGCTGCCGCCCGACCCGCCGACACCGCCCGCAGGCGGCCGAGGCCGTCGCGGGTGCAGGTCACCCCCCAGGCCGCGTCGGAGAGCTTGTCGGACAGCTCGCGGTCCGGCGTCGTCCAGATGTCCTTGGCGTGCGCGGAAAAGCTCCAGCTTCGCTCCGTTAGGAGCGCGGCGTACCGCGCGACGCTGGCCGGCGTGTGGAGGAAATGCGCGTGCAGGTGCCGGACCGCCTCGGGCAGCTCTCGCGCCAGCACTAGAGCCTGCCCGAGGCGGCGGATGCGCGAGGTGGTCGGGTCGTGCAGGAAATCCGTGGCGAATTGGAGCGCCAGCGCGACGAAGCGCCGGCGGCGGAGGCCCCAGGCCAGCCCGCGCAGCACCCGCAGGGGCGCCTCGTGCAGGTATTCGGGGAGGTAGGCCACCGGCGCCGCGATCGCGTCGTGCATCGGATGGCGGCTCGCGTCGGTCGGGCGGCGCAGCGACCAGATCGCCAGTGCGAGGCCGCGGCCCTCGAGCGCCAGGATCTCCTGCGCGATGAAGGTCTCCGACAACCGCGGATAGCCCTTCAGCACGATCGCGATGCGCGCCTCGCTCACGGCCTGTCACCGAGGGCGAGGACGGGTGCGCCAGCGTTCAGCACGCGGACGCGCTCGGCGATCCGGTCGAGGCCGCCGAGCAGGTCGGGGATCCGCGCGCGCGACGGAGGCGCCTGGTCCGGCAGGGCCCGGAGCGCCGCCGCCATGCGCATGGGGTCGCGCCCGTCCGCCTCCAGCACGGTGCGGGCGAGGCCGAGGCCTTCGGCGGCCACCGCGCGGATCTCCTGCTCGCGCCGCGGCGTGGTGCGCGGCACCAGCACCGCCCGCTTGTCGAAGGACAGGATCTCGCAGAACGTGTTGTAGCCGCCCATCGCCACGACGCCTGACGCCTTCTCCATCAGCAGCTCGATCTCGCTGTCGAAGGTGATCGCGGAGAGCCGGCCCGGCAGCCGCGCGATCCGGCCCAGAAATGCCGCCCGGCTCTTCGAGGCGAGGAAGGGTCCGAAGGCGATCAGCGCGGGAAGCGGGATCGCGGGATCGGCCTCGTAGGCCGAGATCACCCAGTCGATCAGCCCGTCGCCGTCGCCGCCGCCGCCGGGGGTGACCAGGATGAACGGCTCGGCCGCGACGCCGGGCTCGGCCCGGTCCGGTCGGGCGCGCGGCGCGGCGCGGTGGAGATAGCCGGTATAGGTCGTCCGGTCCGAGAATTCCGCACCCACGGGAAGCGCGGCCAGCGGCCGGTGGATGCGCGCGAGGCCGTAGATCCAGATCTCGTCGTAGAACCGGCGGACCGCCTCCGAAGCGCCCTTGCGCTCCCATTCCGGCACGAGGCGGTCGGGGTCGTCGAGGACGTCGCGCAGGCCCAGCACCACGCGGCAGCCGCGGGCGCGCAGGTGCTCCAGCGTCGGCAGCATCTCGCCGTGGAAGCCCGTCGGCTCCTTATCGACGATCACGAGGTTCGGCCGAAAGTCGCGGGCGGTGCGCAGGACGATGTCGGCGCGCCGGGCGACCGTCTCCTGCAGCGACGCCTGCGGGTCGAGCCCGGCATAGCTGCCGTCGGCGCGCTTGGTCACGCCGGGCACGCGCACGGAGGAGACGCCGCGGGCGAAGGCGAAGCGGGCGACCACCGTCGAGCCGGAGACGATCATCGCCTCGACCTCGCCGGTGCCGGCCAGCGCGTTCGCGATGGTGCGCGAGCGGCGCAGGTGCCCGAGCCCGAACGTGTCGTGGCTGTAGATCAGGACGCGGCTCGGGCGCATCACGGTCTCATCCTCGAACGCCCCCTCGCGCCGCCGCCATCCGCGCCCCGGCACGCGCAGCGCGTGCAGGCGCAGCGTCGCAGCCGGTCTGCGGTCGCACAAGCCGGGCCGCCGTGACAATGCCTCGCGTGGGACGACACCGCATTCCGGAGTGACGGAGGCCCGGGGCTGTGAGTCCGCGCACGCTCGGGCTTCGCCTTTTCGTTGCACGATGACATGCGTGTGACGCGCGGGCTCGCGAGAGGGTATGGGAGCCGGAACGGGGGCCGGGGACGGGCGATGCGGGATCTGGAGCCGACGCTGTTCGGCTATATCTGGCGACATTCGAAGCGCGACCAGTTCGCGATCTGCGCCGTCGTGCTCGCATCGCTGCCGTTCTACTTCGCCTCGCTCGACCTGCCCAAGCGCATCGTCAACGACGCCATCTCCGGCAAGGCGTTCAAGGGCGGGCGCGAGACCGTCGACTTCCTCGATCTCATCATCCACTGGCCCGGCTGGCTCGGCGGCGAGCAGGAGGTGCTGTTCTCGGGCTTCGAGGTCGACCGCACCGGGCTGCTGTTCGGGCTCTCCGGGCTGTTCCTGACCCTCGTGCTGATCAACGGCGCGTTCAAGTTCTGGATCAACCTCAGCAAGGGCGTGCTCGGCGAGCGCATGCTGCGGCGCCTGCGCTTCGAGCTGTTCTCGCTGATGCTCCGCTTTACCCCGGACACGACGCGCGAGGTGAAGTCGTCGGAGACGGCGACCATCATCCGCGACGAGGTCGAGCCGATCGGCGCCTTCATCGGCGACGCGATCGTGGTGCCGTGCTTCCTCGGCACGCAGGCGGCGACCGCGCTGATCTTCATCCTGATGCAGAACCTGTGGCTCGGGCTCGTCGCCGGCTCGATCGTCCTCGTGCAGATCGTTGTGATCCCGCGCCTGCGCCGCGAGATCATCCGCTTGAGCCGGAAGCGCCAGATCGCGTCGCGGAGCTTCGCCGGCCGGGTTGGCGAGGTGCTGGACGGGCTCGAGGCGGTCACCGTCAACGACACCGGGCGTTGGGAGCGTGCCGAGATCGGCGGCCGGCTGTTCAGCCTCTACGACCTGCGCCTGCGGATCTACCGGCGCAAGTTCCTGGTGAAGTACCTGAACAACCTGCTCGCGCAGGTGACGCCCTTCCTCTTCTACGCGATCGGCGGCCTGTTCGCGCTGCGCGGAGAGCTCGACATCGGCCAGCTCGTGGCCGTGCTGGCCGCCTATCGCGATCTGCCGCCGCCGCTCAAGGAGCTGATCGACTGGGACCAGCAGCGCCTCGACGTCGAGGTGAAGTACGAGACCGTCGCCGCCCACTTCGCGCCGCACCGGCTGCGGCCGTCCGAGCCGGAGGGCCAGGGCCTGGTACGGCCCCTCGGCGGCCCGCTCGAGCTGGACGGCGTCAGCCTCAAGGATCCCCTCGGCGGCCCGGCGCTCGAGCTCGGGGCCGTCAGCCTGCCGATGCCGGTGCAGGCCGCGATCCTCGCCCCCGCGGGCGGCCTCGGCCACGTGGTCGCGCGGCTCGTCGCCGGGCTGCAGGCGCCGCAGGGCGGAACGGTGCGGATCGGCGGCGCGGACGTCGCCACGCTGCCGCAGGCCCGCCGGGCCCGCGCGCTCGCCTATGCCGGGCCGGAGCCGGTTCTGTTTCCCGGCACGATCCGCGACAATCTCGCCTACGGCCTGCGCCGGCGCCCGGTGATCCGCGACGACGCCGGCAGCCCGGAGCGTGCGCGGCGCCGGCGCGCGGAGGCGCGGCGGACCGGAAACCCGATCGAGGATGCGAGCGATCCCTGGATCGACTACGCCGCCCTGGGCCTGGCGGACGCCGCCGCCCTCGACGCGCGGATGCTCGACCTGCTGCAGCGCCTCGGGATGGGCGACGACCTCTACCGCTTCGGCCTCAGCGCCTACAGCTTGGTGCACCACGAGTCCGAGCCCGGGCGTCGGGTCGTCGCCGCGCGCCGGCACCTGCAGCAGCACTTCGCGGCCGCGGGCATGGCCGACCTCGTGATCCCGTTCGATCCGCGCCGCTACAACGAGCAGGCGACGATCGCGGAGAACCTCCTGTTCGGCGTGCCGACCGTTCCGGAACTGACCGGGCGCAACCTCGCGTCCGAACCGCGCTTCCGCGCTGCCCTCGACAAGCTGTTCCTGCTCGACGACCTCGCCCGGATGGGCGTGGCGATCGCCCGGAACCTGGTCGACATCTTCCGCGACGTGCCACCGGGCCATCCGCTGTTCCGCAGGTTTTCGCTGATCGCGCCGGACGAGCTGCCGGTCTTCGAGCAGCGGCTCTCGGCCCTCGGTGCCGACGAGGCGCCGCCGGCGGCCGACAACGAGGCGTTCCTCGCCCTCGCCCTGGCCTACGTCGAGCCGCGCCAACGGCTCGGCCTCCTCGATGCGCCTTATCGGGCGCGGCTGGTGGCGGCGCGCTACACGGTCCGCGAGGCGCTTCGACGGGAGGACGGCACCGAGGACGTCGAGCCCTACGATCCCGAGCGGATCAACCGGCACAGCTCGATCCTCGATGCGCTGCTCTTCGGCCGGATCAACACCGCGCGGATGCACGGCGAAGCCGAGATCCAACGCCAGGTCCGCCTCGTCGTGCAGGAGTTCGACCTGGAACGCCGCATCCGCCTGCGCGGGCTGGATTTCCCCGTCGGCAACCGCGGCCGCCTGCTCACCCCGCGCCAGCAGGCGCTCGTCGACCTCGCCCGCGCGATCCTGCGGCGGCCGGAGATCCTGGTGGTCGACGGAACGATCCCGCATCTCGACGGCGGCGCATCGGCCCTGATCGCGGCCGTCACCAGCGGCGGGCCGCAGATCAGCCTCGTCGCGGTCGCGGCGACGGAAGCCGAGGCGGCGCCGTTCCCGGTTCGTCTGCGCTTCGACACGACCGGTTCGGTCCGCGTCGAGACCGCGCCGGAGCCGGAGGTCTCGGTGCCGACCGCGCGTTCGGCCTGAGGCGGCGCGTGAAACGCCGGCTTTCTGCCTGGAATTTCCGTGTTGGAAACCGATTCTGCACTGTCGTCTCGACAAAATGCCGAAGAAGCGTCATGGAATATGGTACGCGTCCGCGCGTTCCTGTCCAAATCCAAGAGAATCATACGCCGCATGTTGCGCAGCCGTGTGCGACGGTCCTTTACCGTCGAGGTCAAGTCGAAGAACCGCCACTCTCTGTCCTGGCCGGATGATCCTACCCCGGCGCCCCTGAACTGGGCCGCGCTCGATCCGGCGCCCGAGACGCCGTCGCCGTTCGATACGGTCTGGCCCGACCAGGCCGCCGCCCCCGCGCCGCCGGTGCCGGCGGAGAAGCCTCGGCGAATCCTGCAGAGCCTGATCCTGGCGGAGCCCGAGCCCGAGGTGGCCGAACCCGTGATCGAGCGCGAGCTTCGGCTTCCGCGCGTGAAGCGGGTGAAGCCTCCGCAGATGCGGTCCGAAAGCCCGCGCGCCGAAGCCGGCCGTTCGGATCAGGCACGATCCGAAATGGTGCGCCCCGATGCGATCTGGTCGTTCGCCGACATCGCGGACGCGTCCTCGGAGCCCGCTGTCGCTGCCCCGGCGATCCCGGCTCCGCCGGTGACCGCCGTCGCTCCGGTCGCCGCAGCGCCTGCCGTGATGCGCAGGCCGACGAAGTCGCGATCGACCGAACCCGCCCTCGCGCCGGGCCAGCGCTGGAAGCGGCGCCTGCCGCGCTCCTGCCGCTAGCCGACGTTTGTGCGAGCCCGGCGCCGGCTCGCTCCCTGCGACGGCACCCGTCGCACGAACGTCCTGTGATCCGGGGATCCTGGGCGCGGCCAGGCGCGGGGCGTCAGGCCGCCCGGCGCACGGCGTAGCGATAGCGGCGCCCCTCTGCGTCGAGCAGCTCGCTGTCGGAGGTCTCGCGCCAGACCACGTCGTCCTCGGGCCGCGCCGCATCGGTCAGCTCGGTGCCGCGCACGATGCTGAGCGCGATGCCGAAACCGTAATTGGTCGCCGTCGCCTCGGTGATGGCCGAGCCGATGTCGGCCTCGTCCGGCAGGCAGGCGAACAGGACGCCGTCGGCGATGGCGAGCGTGTAGGTTCCCATGGCGCGCTCCGCGGTTTTCGAAGCGCCGGACCGTATGAGCTGTTTCCGGCCGTGGAAGGGCGAGGGGTGGGATGCTGCAATGCGGCGGGCGGCGGTTGCCCGCGGGAGCCGCATCGATCCCCCGAACGCAGGTGCGGAATGTCACGCCGCCGGCTTGGGCCGCGCACGCGATCGTGTAGACCGTCGTCGCCCGACCCCATGATCGCCGAACGCCGCGCACGCCCATGACGGACCCGCTTCTCGACCGGCTCACCGACATCCTCGGACCCGACGGCCTCGTCGTCGGCGACGAGCTCGAGAGCCGACCCGCGAGCTGGACCCGTGCCGACGAGCCTTGCGCCGCGGCCGCGCTCGTCCGCCCCCGCAGCACCGAGCACGTTTCGGCGGTGCTCGCCGCCTGCCACGCGGCGGGGCGCGCCGTCGTCCCGCGCGGCGGCGCCACCGGCCTCGTCGACGGCATCCTCTGCGCGCCCGGCGACATCGCCCTGTCGTTCGAGCGCATGACCGGGATCGAGGCGCTCGATCCCTTGGCGATGACGATGGTGGTCCGCACCGGCACCACGCTCGAGGCGGTGCAGGCGGCGGCGGAAGCCGCGGACCTGTTCTTCCCCCTCGATCTCGGAGCCCGCGGCTCGGCGACGATCGGCGGCACGATCAGCACCAATGCCGGCGGCCTGCGGGTGCTGCGCTACGGGATGATGCGCGAGATGGTGCTCGGCCTCGAAGCGGTGCTCGCCGACGGCACGATCGTCTCGTCGATGCGGCCGCTGATCAAGAACAACACCGGGCTCGACTTGAAGCAGCTCTTCGTCGGCACGGAGGGGACGCTCGGCGTCGTCACCCGCGCGGTGCTGCGCCTGCGTCCGGCGCCGGCCGGCTACGCCACCGCGCTCGTCGCCTGCGCCGACGTGAACGCCGCCGCCGCCATCCTCGCCCGCGCGCAGCGGGCGTTCCAGGGCCGGGTGTCGTCCTTCGAGGGCATGTGGCCCGACTTCTACCGGACGATGACCGCGCCCGGCCGCTTCACCCCGCCGCTCCCCCGGGAGCACCCGTACTACGCGCTGATCGAGGTCGAGTGCGTGCCCGAGGAGGAACCGCGCTTCTTGAGCCTGCTCGAGACCCTGATGACCGAGGCGGTCGTGCACGATGCCGTGGTCTCGGCGTCCGAGGAGCAGCGCCGCGCGCTGTGGCGCATCCGCGACCGCGTCGAGATCCTGGTCGAGGCCGGGCTCGGCCGCCCGTTCGACGTCAGCGTGCCGCTCTCGGCCATGGCCGGCTACGTCGCCGAGGCGCGCGCGCGGATCGCCGCGATCCACCCGGACGCGGCCAGCGTCGCCTACGGGCATGTCGGCGACAACAACATCCACTGGAACACCGCGCGCCTGCCGGACCCCGCCCTCGAAGCAGAGGTCGAGGCGGCGATCTACGAGCCGCTCGCCGCGCTTCAAGGCTCGGTCTCGGCCGAGCACGGCATCGGGCTGGAGAAGCGCGGCAAGCTCGGGCTCTCGCGCTCGACCGCCGAGATCGCGACGATGCGGGCGGTCAAGCGCGCGCTCGACCCGAGGAACATCCTCAATCCCGGCAAGATTCTCGCGAACCCCGCCGGGTGACGGGCCTCAGAACCCGACGCGGTCGCCGCCCTTCAGCGACAGCATCTCGCGGGCATCGTCCGGCGTCGCAACCTCGAGCCCCAGCCCTTCGATGATCCGGCGGACCTGGGCGACCTGCTCGGCGTTCGACTGCGCGAGCCGGCCCGGTCCTGCCCAGAGGCTGTCCTCGAGCCCGACGCGGACGTTGCCGCCCATCGCCGCCGCCATCGCCGCGATGTTCATCTGATTGCGCCCGGCGCCCAGCACCGACCAGTGGTACTGGTCACCGAACAGCCGATCGGCGGTACGCTTCATGTGCATCACGTCGTCCGGGTGCGAGCCGATGCCGCCCTGCAACCCGAACACGGTCTGGATGAACAGCGGCGCCTTCACCAGGCCGCGGTCGAAGAAGTATTTGAGATTGTAGAGGTGGGCGGTGTCGTAGCACTCGAACTCGAATCGTGTGTCGTTGCCGGCGCAGGTGGTGAGGATGTGCTCGATCTGCCCGAACGAGTTGCGGAAGATGATGTCCTTGTTGGCCAGATACGTTCGCTCCCATTCGTGCTGGAGATCCTTGAAGCGGTCGAGCATCCCGAACAGGCCGAAGTTCATCGAGCCGAGGTTGAGCGAGGCGACCTCCGGCTTGAAGGTCGCGGCCGGGCGCACGCGCTCCTCGATGGTCATCGTCGGCGCGCCGCCGGTGGTGATGTTCACCACGCAGCTCGAGCGCTGCTTGATGACGGGCAGGAACTTGGCGAAGGCCTCCGGCGTCTGGTCGGGCTCGCCGGTTTGCGGGTTGCGGGCGTGCAGGTGGACGATGGCCGCGCCTGCCTCCGCCGCGCCGATTGCGGCGTCGGCGATCTCCTCCGGCGTCACCGGCAGGTAGGGCGACATGCTCGGCGTATGGATCGCGCCGGTGACGGCGCAGGTGATGATGACTTTTCGCGCGCGCGCCATGGCAGCGTCCGTCCCTGTCTGTTCGCGAACCGCTCCGGGCCCTTCGCTGCGATGGTAGCGCTGCCGCCCCGTGCGGGCCAAGCCTCGCTGAGCAAGCCTCGCTGAGCAAGCCTCGCCGAGCCGAGCGAGGGGATCGGCCCGCACTCAAGCCGGGCGCGATCCGGCCGCCGGCCGTCTCAGCCGGCGCCAGCCCATCGCCACGCCCGAGCCCGCGATCACCGATCCGGCCGCGAGCAGCAGCAGCATGACCCCGTCCCAGGCGGGCCGGTGGCGCAGGAGGATGCCGAGATCGAGGGTGTGCAGCAGGTCGAAGCCCCAGCGCTCGACGCGGCCCGACCGGTCGAGCCGGTTCAGGATCTCGCCGGTCTCGAGATCGATGTGGAACCACGTCGCCGCCGGGTCGTCGAACACCACCCGGAGCACCGGCAGGCGCCGGGCGCGGTGGTGCGACGTCCAGTAGAAGTCCTCGTGCTCGAGCCGAGAGGTCGTCATCGATCGAGCCTCCGGGACCAGGCGGCGCGCGGCGGCGTCCAGCCGGTCGGGCGCGACCGGCGCCGTTCCGCAGCAGGCGATCTCCCGTCCGTCGCGGCAGGCGATCACCGCGAGCGGCGCACCGCCGAGCCAGGTGAACCGCACCTCCGCCGCATCCGTGCAGGCGCGCTGGCGGATCGCGGCGCGGTCGAGCCCGGTGCGGGCGCCGGGTGCGTCGGCGTAGCGTTCGAGAATCGCCTGCGACGGGCTGAAGGAGGAGAACCAGCGGTTCGGGTTCATCGAGAGCCAGCCGCTGACGATGAAGCTCAACAGCGCGAGCCCGCCGATCAGGCCGCCGAGATGATGCCAGCGCGCGAGGCCGCGATAGGGCGTCACCGCGCCGGAGCGATAGCGTCGGGCGATCCGGATCCGCAGGAGTCCGAGCACGAACCCGGTGACGGCCCCGACCATCGCGATCCCCGAGACCCACACGATCACCGTGCGCCACAGCGCGGCCTGCGCCCGCAGCGGCGTGACGTAGAGCCAGTGCGGGACGGCGCCGAACCAGTTCCAGAACCGCTCGTGCGCCGTGGTGTCGAGCACCACGGCACCGGTCGGCTGCGAGACGTAGAGCTCGGTGCCGTCCGCATCGCCGAGCGCGATGCGGTGGAGCGGGCGCACCGCATCGTAGCGCTGGTGCACCGTCCACAGGTCGTAGGCGAGCGTGTCGCGGTAGGCCGGGCGCAGGCTGCGCGGATCGTGGCCGGCGATGGCGAGGGCCTCGTCCGGTGACGCGGGGCCGATCGCCCGGCCGTCGACCGCGGAGACGGCGCGGCGGGACCCGTCCCAACGCGCGACCCGGTAGACCGGCTCGGCCCCCCGCATCGACAGGCTCAGCGCCCGGGGAAAGCCGGGCTCGTCGGCCAATGCCGCGTCCGGCGAGACCCGCACCGCGTCCCAGGCGATCGCGGGCAGCCCGGCCCGGCGCTCGGGCTCGGTCAGCGACGGGTAGGCGACGTACATCATCACCACGCCGCTCACGAACCACGTCGTGAAGAACAGCCCCGTGACGATGCCGAGCCAGCGATGGCCGAGATGCAGCCACCGCTTCCCCGTCTTGCCAAGCTTAGCGAGCTTGGCGAGCATGCGCGCCGTGGAGGCCATCTCAGAACGCCGTCGTGAAGGCGACCTCGAACGAGCGCGGTCGCCCGAGGAGCCAGTTTGTGCCGACCCCGTCCACCGCGTTTCCGCTGATCGCGTAGACCTTGTCGAACAGGTTGAAGACGCGGAAGGACAGGCGCGAGGCCGGCGTGACCTGATGGTCGAGGCCGAGGTTGACCAGCCCGTAGGCCGGGCGTCGCGCGGTGTTGCCGAAATCGCTGAACACCTCGCCGACGTACTGGAACCCGACCCGTGCTTCCCAGGTCGGCGCGAAGGCGTAATTGAGCCAGAGGTTGGCGACCCGCTCGGGCACGTCGATCGGCCGGTTGCCGGCGTACGAAATCGTCGCGCCGTTCACGGCCTGGTCGAAGGAATCGTACTGCGCGTGCAGCAGGGCGAGGTTCGCGTCGACCCGCCAGAGCGGCGTGACCTGCAGCGAGAGCGCCGCCTCGACCCCGTAGGAGGATTGCCGGCCGACCTGCGTCGAGACGTTCGGCTGGCCCGGCACCGCCGAGATCAGGTTGTCCTTGACGATGCGGTAGCCGGCGAGCGTCCACTCGCCTCGGCCGTCCCAGAACACGCCCTTTGCGCCGAGCTCGACCTGCTCGCCGGTGGAGAGCTTGAAGCCGGCCAGCGATTGCGACAGCGTGATCAGGCTGTTCACCGGGTCCGTGGCGGTGGCAACCTGCGCATAGAGCGCGGTGTCCGGCGTCGGGTTGAACACCAGCCCGAAGCGGTAGCCGAGGCCCTGGAAGGACTTCTCGAACTGCCCGTTGCTCATCAGGTTCTCGCGCTGCAGGGTCGAGGCATCGAACCGGACGCCGGACAGGAACGAGAGCTGGTCGGTGAGGATCAGCCGATCCTCGGCGAAGACTGAGGCCTGGTCGGTGCTCGTCGCGTAGGCCGGGCTGGCGCGGCCGTTCAGCGGGAACGAGCCCGGGTCGTAATCCGTCAGCGGGACGCTGGTGACGAGGCCCGATCCGACGGTCGAGAAGTTGTTGGTGTGCCGAAAGTCGATGTGGTTCACGTCGAAGCCGGCCAGGAACTCGTTGCGGAAGCCGAACAGCGTGCCCTTGAACGCGGCGTCGAACCGGTTCCCGAGCTGTTCCTGCTGGTGGTAGATTTCGGTGTAGTCGCTCCGGTCGACCAATCGCGTCGATCGGTTGAAGCGGTAGGTCTCGACGTCGAGCCAGTGGCGCCTGCTCTGCAGCCGGTAGGCGGTGTTGCGCACCGTGATGTCGGCGGTGGGCGTCCACTCCGTCTTGAGCTGGGTCCAGTTGTCCGCCCAGGTGATCTTGGCGTCGCGGACGTTGTAGTTCTTGAACCGGATGAAATCCGGGATGCGCCCGTCGACCAGCGGCGTGCCCCAGTAGCGCGCCGGCTCCTGATAGCCGAGGTCGTGGCTCAGGGTGAAGGCGAGGTCTGGCGTGGCCTGGAGCAGGATCGCGCCCGAGACCGCGAGGTTGCGGAAGTCGCCGTCCGGGCTGATCCAGCCGCCGGCGCGGTTGCCGCTGACGTTGAGGCGATAGGCCACCGCGTCGCCGATCGGGCCGCCGGAATCGAGGGCGAGCCGCGCGATCCCGTCCGATCCGAAGCCGGCCCGCACCAGGTTGATGGACGTGAAGGTCGGCTTCTTCGTCACCACGTTGATGACGCCGCCGATCGCCCCGTCGCCGTAGAGCACGGAGGCCGGCCCGCGCAGCACCTCGATGCGCTCGACGTTCCAGGTGTCGAACGGGAAGGTCACCGTGTTGGCGCCGACGAACAGCCGCGTGCCGTCGTAGAGCTGCTGGATCGAGTTCGGCCCCGAGAACCCGCGGCTGGTGAAGGCGCCGTTGCCGTTGCCCGGCGAGGCGATGGTGGTGATGCCGGTGGCGTTCTGCGTTACGGCGTCCGCGATCGTGTCCTGGCCGCGCAGCCGCGCGGTCTCGCCGGAGATGACGTCGACGCTGCCGGGGGTCTCCAGCGGCGTGAGGCCGAGGCGGCTCGCGCCGCGGTCGGGCGTGCGCAGGTTGAGGCCGACCGGCGCGGCGCGGCTCAAGCCGACGCCGTCGCCCGCGACCGTGAGGGTGTCGAGCACGACGCTCGCCGATTCGCCGGCGACCGGCTGGGCGCCGGCATCTCGCGGCGGAGCGAGGATGACGAGCGCCGTGCCGGCGAGGAGCGGGCAGCGCATCGCGCGCCCGAGGGAACGAGCGGTTTGCAGAAGAACGAGCATGGATCGGATTCGGCTCTATCGGCGCGACGCGACGGCCTGCCCGACCCTCGATCTACATCGAATGTAACAATGTTACAATTAGGCGATCGGCCGAACGCGGCTCGGCCGCCGGCGCACGGATGCCGGGCGGCTTCCTGTGCGTCGTTCGGCGCGGGTCTCGCGGTGGGCAAGGGCATGGAAGGGACCTGCGGACGCGTGTGGTGGCACGTCACCGCGAACGAGGCCGCCCCGCATGCGCCGCGCGGGCCCATGCGTCTCGACACCCGTCGAGGCACCCCGCCCGACGCGTTTCGCGTGTGACCACGACTGACGGCAGGTCTCCTGGCTCGCGGGTCGCTGCCCCTCATCGTCTTCCCAGGCGCCGTGACCCAGTGACGTGTTGATGGAGGCTCGCCGCTTACAGTTGCGGGGGCAGCCGCGGCATCGGAAAGGCTCCTCGGAGCCTCGTCCTCACCGCGTTCCCTTTTGATCCCCGAGGGGAACCGTCCTCGCCAAGTGGCTTCCGCGGTCCCGAAGAGTCAACGGCCGGAATCACGCTCCTGTGAAGTGTGACCCGGCGGCGACAGCGACGGCGCGCACGGTGGCGTTAGGTCGAGACATGCGATCCGTCCTGCGCCGACGCCTCGACGACGACGCTCGGCGGCAAGGTTCCTCCGGCGCCGCCGAGGACGGAGCCGAGGTCGCCCGGCAGGGCGGTCTCCGCGGTCAGCTCAGCCGGCTCGCCGCCGGCCGCGTGCTCGTCCGCCACCAGGGCGACCGCGCCCGGTGCGATCAGGCCGAGGCTCGCCGCGTGCCGGGCGATGGCGGTGCTGTCGGCGGCGATGACGAGGTGGCTCCCGGCGGCCGCGACGACCTGCGCCAGCGCCTCGATCTCGCGGATGCGGTCGGCGTCCCGCGACACGTTGCGGATGTAGACCGCCTTCACCCGGCCCGGATGGTCGGCGACGATCCGGCCGTAGACCTCCGGATCGTGCTGCCCGCTGTCGCCGATCAGCACGAAGGGCAGGTCGCGATACAGCGACAGCATGTGGACGATCAGGGCGCGCTTGTGATCCTCCGCCCGGCGGGGGAGGGGGTGTTTCCACGACAGGCCCCATTCGCGCAGGAACAGGATCGGGCCCACCGGGATGCCGTGGATCGTGAAGAACTCCGACAGCATCTCGTACAGGCCCCACGGCGCGCGCGAGACGTAGAGCATCGGATTGGCCTCGATGCCGTCCGGGCCGACGTAGAGGGCCCGGTAGAGCGCGGCGACGCCGGGGAAGGCGACGCGGTTCTCGGCATCCTCCACGAACAGCCGCCACAGCATCTTGGCCTTGTTGGCGACGCCCGTGCGCATCACCGTGTCGTCAATATCGCTGACCACGACGCAGCCGGTGGCGCCCGGCGGCACGAACACCTGCCCCCGCGCCCGCACCGGCGGCTCCGCCTCGAGCGTGAGGTCGACGTCGTGCCAGCCATGGTCGCCCGCGGGCAACGCCTCCGGGCTGAGATGGACGCGGAAGTAGCCGTCGCGGTCGGTCTCAACCCGCGCCTGCGCGCCGCCGAAGCGGGCGGTGACGGCGGCGTCCTTCAGCGCCCGCCGCGCGATCCGCCGGGCGATGTCCCGCAGCTGCGCGCGCAGGCTCTCGTCGCCCGGTGCCGTATCGGGGTGGGATTGGCGGAAGATGCGGCCGATCAGGAAGATCTCGTCGGCGGAGCCGTAGCCGCGATAGGGCTCGATGACGATGCCGCCGCGCCCCTGCGCCCGGCGGACCGGGCGGGCGACGAGCTTCAGCGCCCGGACCGCGCCCTTCCTCCAACGCCGCAAACGCACTCCCATCGCCGATCGCCCGCTTCCGTCGCCTGAGCCGGTCAACGCCGCAAGCGGCGGATCGGAGCCCTCACGGCTGCACCTCCGGTGCGCCGTCGGGGCCGGAGGGCTCGTCCATCAGCGGATGCAGGTCGCGGACCATGCTCTTCAGGCGGTCGTCGAGGACGTGCGTGTAGATCTGCGTCGTCGAGATGTCGGCGTGGCCGAGCAGCTCCTGCACGATCCGCAGGTCGGCGCCGTTGTGCAGCAGGTGACTGGCGAAGGCGTGGCGCAGCACGTGCGGGCTGACCTTGTCGGCGCGCAGGCCCGCGGCCTCCGCCGCCGCCTTTAGGTCGCGGGCGAAGGCCTGCCGGGTGAGATGGCCGCTCTCGCTGTCGGCGGGAAACAGCCACGGCGCATCGCTCGGCGAGGCGGCGAGGTGCCGGCGCATCGCGTCGCGCGCCAGCTCGGTGAGCGGCACGAGCCGTTCGCGCCCACCCTTTCCCCGCACCACGAGGTAGCGCTCGCGGGTCGAGGCGGCCGAGCGCGGAAGCGCGATCAGCTCGGAGACGCGCAGGCCCGTGGCGTAGAGCAGCTCGAGCAGGCACAGCATCCGCTGCGCCCGCCGCGCCTGGCCCGGCGCCTCGGCCTCGACCGCCGCATCGATCTGTGCGCGCGCCGTCGCGAGCAGCCGGTCGACTTCGGCGACCGACAGCACCTTCGGCAGCGCGCGGCCGCGGCGCGGGCCGGTGAGCGGCGCGCTCGGATTGGATTCGGCCAGCCCTTCTGCGTAGAGGAACTTGTGGAAGCCGCGGATGCAGGAGAGCCGCCGGGCGGCGGAGGCCGGCTTCAGGCCACGCGGCTCGAGGGAGGCGACGTAGGCGCGGAGGTCCGCCGCCTCGATCTCGGCGAGGTCGAGGCCCTCGTCGGCGAGGTGACCGAAGTAGTCGTCGAGATCGCGCCGGTAGGCTTCGAGTGTGTTCTTCGCCGCTCCGCGCTCGGCGGCCAGCATGTCGAGGTAGGCCGCGATCTCGGGCGGCGTCCGCCGCTCGGCCTCGGGCGGACGCTCCTCCCTCACCGGCCGCCCGGCTGGAGCTTCGAGGCGGGGATGGTCACGCTCATTTCCCGCGGCGTCGGCGTCACGAAGGTCGCGAGCGCGAACATGCCGGCGAAGACGAGGCCGGCCAGGATCGCGAGGGTGGCGAAGAAACGGAATAGGGTCGGCACAGCGGTCGAACCTCGGGGCACGCGGACGCGATGGAGCAGGGCGCAGCGGGGACTTAAGTTTTGCGCCGCGGCGACCCGGGTTGCACCATGCCGCCGCCGCGCTGGCAAGGCCCGGAAGGCCACATCCTGCGCCCGTCTCGCCGCGACGATGGGCCGGCGCATCGGGCCGGCTCCACGCCGTCTCCGGGCCCTTTCCGAGATTTCAGGGGGCGGCGGCCGCGGGCCCGACCGCATGGGTGATAACCCCGCAGACTTGGTATAAGACCCGGGACACCGCCGCACCCGCTCCCAGCCCCGTCGCCGACCCGCCCTTTGCCGTCCATGCCGAGCCCCGCCCGATGACCACGCCCGAGCCGATGGGCGATCCGATCGAAGCGCGCCTGCGCCGGGCCCTCGGCTCGCGCTCGATCGTGCTCGTGGGCCTGATGGGAGCGGGCAAGAGCACCGTCGGCCGCCGCCTCGCGAGCCGGCTCGGCCTGATTTTCAAGGACGCCGACATCGAGATCGAGGCGGCCGCCGGCCTGACCATCCCCGACATCTTCGCGATCTACGGCGAGCCGAGCTTTCGCGACGGCGAGGAGCGCGTGATCTCGCGCCTGCTGCGGGCGGGGCCTCTGGTCCTGGCCACCGGCGGCGGCGCGTTCATGCGCGAGTCGACCCGCGCGCGGATCGCGGAATCGGGCGTGTCGGTCTGGCTCAAGGCCGAGCTCGACGTGCTGATGCGGCGGGTGCGCAAGCGCGGCAACCGCCCGCTGCTCCAGACCGAGGATCCCGAGCGGACCATGCGCGACCTGATGGACCTGCGCCATCCGGTCTATGCCGCCTCCGACGTGACCGCGCTGTCCCGCGACGTCGCCCACGACCGCGTCGTGCAGGACGTGCTCGAAGCCCTCGACGCCTACCTCAACCCGCCGGACGAGAGCCGCGCGGTCGCCGCGCAGTGAAGCTGTCATGACCGAGCCCCTCGCCGTCCACGTCCCCCTCGACCGGGGCCGCGACTACGACATCCTGATCGGGCGCGGCCTCATCGCCGGCGCCGGCGCGCGCGTGGCGGCGCTGGGCGGCAAGGCGGCGGTGATCGTCAGCGACGAGACCGTGGCTTCGCTTTACGGCGACGCCCTGCGGAGGAGCCTGGAGGAAGCGGGCCTGCGCTCCGCACTCGTCGCGGTGGCGCCGGGCGAGGCCTCGAAATCCTACGCGACCTACGCGTCGGTCTGCGACGGCCTGCTCGCCCACAAGGTCGAGCGCGGCGACCTCGTGGTCGCCCTCGGCGGCGGCGTCGTCGGCGATCTCGCGGGCTTCGCCGCGGCGACCCTGCGGCGCGGCGTGCGCTTCGTGCAGGTGCCGACGAGCCTGCTCGCCCAGGTCGATTCCTCGGTCGGCGGCAAGACCGGGATCAATTCGCCGCTCGGCAAGAACCTGATCGGCGCCTTCCACCAGCCCCGCCTCGTGCTCGCCGACACCGCGACCCTCGACACACTCTCGGAGCGCGAGATGCGGGCGGGCTACGCCGAGGTCGCCAAGTACGGGCTGATCGGCGATGCCGGCTTCTTCGACTGGTGCGAGGCCCATTGGCGCGGGATCTTCTCCGGCGGGCCGGAGCGCGACGAGGCGGTGGCGATCTGCTGCTGCGCCAAGGCCGGCGTCGTCGTCCGCGACGAGCGCGAGGACGGCGAGCGCGCCCTCTTGAATCTCGGCCACACCTTCGGCCACGCGCTGGAACGCCTCACCGGCTACGAGTCGGCCCGCCTCGTCCACGGCGAGGGCGTCGCGATCGGGCTGGCGCTGGCGTTCCGCTTCTCGGCCCGTCTCGGCCTGTGCGCGGGCCAGGATGCGGGCCGCGTCGCCAACCACCTCGCGCTCGCCGGCCTGCCGACCACCCTCCAGGCCGTGCCCGGCGGCTGCGGCGACGCCAACGCGCTGCTCGACGCGATGGCGCAGGACAAGAAGGTGAAGGATGGCGCGCTGACCTTCATCCTCGCCCGCGGCATCGGCCGGAGCTTCATCGCGCCGGGAATCGAGCGGGACGCGGTGCGCGCCTTCCTGCAGGACGAGCTGCGGGCCGGCTGAGCCCGATCCGCATTAACCGCGGCGGAACCTCGCGGCCCTATCGTCGCCGCGCTGGCGCTCGGCCAGGATTCGGGTCGGACCATGGGCGCGTCGCAGGGTGTCAGCGCGTCGGAGCGCTTCGCGGCCAGCCTGCGGGAACGTCTCGCCGACGATGCCGGCCTGCTCCGCTTCGCGCGCCTGGCCGCCGCATTCCTGGTTCCGACGATCCTAGCGCTGGCCTACCTCGCCTTCGGCACCGGACCCGATCCGCGCCACAACTGGCTCGGCGACGTGATGGGCAGCGATCTTGCCCAGGTCTGGGTGGTCGGCCGGACGGCGCTGGGCGGACGCGCGACGGAGGCCTACGACCTGCCGGTGCACCTTCAGAACCTCGCTGCGGCCTTCGGGCCGGAATGCCGGTTCGCGTGGCATTACCCGCCGGTGTTCCTTCTGGCGGCGTCCCCCCTTGCGTTGCTGAGCCCGCAAGGGGCCTTCCTCGTCTGGATCACCCTCTCGCTCGCGATCTTCGCCGCTGCGCTCCACCGTGCGACCGGGCGGCGCGACGCGGTGCTGATCGGGCTCGCGCACCCGCTGGTGCTCTGCAATCTCGCGTACGGCCAGAACGGCCTCGTCACCGCTGGATTGCTGACGCTCGGAGCGATGCTGGTCGACCGGCGGCCCTGGCTCGCCGGTCTCTGCTTCGGGCTCGTCGCCTACAAGCCGCAACTCGCAGCGCTGGCGCCGTTCCTGCTGCTCATGACGGGCCGCCGACAGGCGCTCGCCGCCTGCCTCGCCACGGCGCTGGCCCTGTGCCTCGCCTCGGTCGTCCTGTTCGGGCTCGCGCCCTGGCAGGCCTTCGTCGCGAGCCTGTCGGAGACCAACCGGATCATCCTGCAGGAGGCCGGCGCCGGCCTCGATCTCAACGCCAGCGCCTTCGGCGCGGTCCGGCTGGCCGGCGGCTCGTTCGCAGCGGCCTGGACGCTGCAGATCGGCGCGAGCCTCGCGGCGCTCGCGGTCGCCTGGCGGGTCTGGGCCGGCAACGGCGACCTCGGCCTGCGCGCCGCGACGTTGCTCGCCGCGGCTCCGATGGTCTCGCCCTACGTGCCGGTCTACGACCTCGTCCCTCTGGTTCCAGCGACGATCCTCCTCGCGATCGCCGCCCACCGCGCCGGCGGCCTGCACGACCGCGAGCGGGCCTTGATGCTCGCCGCCCCCTTCGTCGCGCTGCTGCGCCCGGCGATGGCGGCGACGAGCCTCCCCTTCGGCTTCCTCCTCGGCCTCGCGACGCTCGCCTGCATCGCCGCGCGGGCGCTGCAGCGCCCCGTGCCGCGCCTGGGACCGGCGGTGCCGGCCAAATCCTGACCCTACGCGCCCGGCGATAGGGCAATCCGGCGCCGAATCCCCTATGAGGGATGTCGCCGTCGCGCCTCGATCCCGAGCCTGCCGCGACGGCATGAGCTCGAAAACCCGGCGCGATGGAAACCTACACCGACCTCTGGCTGGCCGCGAGCATCGTCGTGATCTCGCTGCTGCTCTCGGCCTTTTTCGCGGGCGCGGAGACCGCCTTCACCGCCGCGTCCCGCGCGCGGATGCATTCCCTGGAGGAGGCGGGGGATGCGCGGGCGGGCATCGTCAACCGCATCCTGGCGATCCGCGAGCGCTTCATCGGCGCGATGCTGATCGGCTACAACATCGTCGCGATCGGCGCCTCCGCCTTCATGACGAGCGTGCTGACCGCGGTCTTCGGCAAGAGCGGCGTCATCTACGCCACCGTCGGCATGTCGGTGCTGGTGATCGTCTTCGCCGAGGTGCTGCCGAAGACGCTCGCCATCTCGAAGCCCGACAAGGCGGCCCTGATGATGGCCCGCCCCGTCGCCTTCGCGGTCACGGTGATGGGCCCGGCGGCGCTCGCGATCGAGAGCCTGGTGCGGCTGATGCTGCGCCCGTTTGGCGTCACGATCGGCGACCACCAGTCGATCCTGTCACCGACCGAGGAGATCCGCGGGCAGGTCGCGCTGCTGCACCGCGAGGGCGGGGTGGCCAAGGCCGAGCGCGACATGCTCGGCGGCCTGCTCGACCTCAACGACCTCTCGGTCTCGGAGGTGATGGTCCACCGCACCAAGATGCGGATCATCAACGCCGACCTGCCCTCCGAGGAGATCGTGCGCGAGGTGCTGGCCTCGCCCTACACACGGATGCCGCTGTGGCGCGGCACCACGGAGAACGTCGTCGGCGTGCTGCATGCCAAGGACCTGCTCCGGGCCCTCGACGCGGCCGGCGGCGACGCGTCCGGCCTCAAGGTCGAGGCGCTGGCGCTCGAGACCTGGTTCGTGCCGGACACCACCAGCCTGCGCGACCAGCTCAAGGCCTTCCTCTCGAAGAAGACCCACTTCGCCCTCGTCGTCGACGAGTACGGCGAGGTGATGGGCCTCATCACCCTGGAGGACATCCTGGAGGAGATCGTCGGCGACATCGCCGACGAGCACGACGTCACCGTCTCGGGCGTGCGGCCGCAGGGCGACGGCTCGGTCAACGTCGACGGCGGCGTGCCGATCCGCGACCTCAACCGGGCGATGGACTGGAACCTGCCGGACGAGGAGGCGACCACCATCGCCGGGCTCGTCATCCACGAGGCGCGCGCCATCCCCGACCAGGGAACCGCCTTCAACTTCCACGGCTTCCGCTTCCAGGTCCTGCGCAAGGCGAAGAATCGCATCACGACCCTGCGGATCACGCCGCTGGAGCCGACGGGGAGCAAGCGTGGCGACGGATGAAGGATTTGGCCCGTCATCCCGATAACCTATGTTATGGAGTTTTGATATCAGTCAGGTCTGATACGGGCGTTTAGATGTTGTTTATGCTCTAGTTTGATGTTGTGCTCAGTTTCGGGTGCCGTATCACATGTGTGGTCTCGGCCATCGGAGTGATCGTCGGGAGACGTCAAGCGGACCATGCGTCTCGACATCGCGACCCTTCTACTGGTGACCTTCGTCCTCACGTTCCTCGTGGGCGTGCTCTTCGTGCTGTCGTGGGTCCAGGCACGTCGGACGCACGCCCTCGCGATCTGGGGCGTCGCGCACCTCGTCGGCGCGATCGCCTCCGGCGGGCTGGCCCTGCGCGGCACGATCCCCGACTGGCTCTCCATCGGCGTCGCCAACGCGATGATGATCGCCGCCTACGGTCTGATCTGGAGCGGCGTGCGGGCTTTCGAGGGGCGGAGCCTGCGCCTGTCGATCGCGATCCTGAGCGGCGGCGCCTTCGCGGCGGCCTGCCTCGTCCCGGCGTTCTACGGCTCGATCGCGGCGCGGGTCGTCCTTGCCTCGTCGATCGCAACCCTCTTCTGCGCGGCGAGCGCCTACGAGATCTGGCGCGGCCGGGCGGAACGGCTGGTCTCGCGCTACCCCGCGATGATCCTGCTGTGCATCTACGGGCTCTGCTACGCGGTTCGGATCCCCGCAGCCTTCCTCGCCCCCCTGCCGACCAGCCCAGACGCCCTGCAATCGCGCTGGGTCGCGATCCTGTGCTTTGCCGCGATGCTGTTCACGATCGCCATCGCCTTCACCTTCATGGCGCTGACCAAGGAGCGGGCCGAGCGGGCACAGCGGCTCGCCGCATCGGTCGATCCGCTGACCGGCATCGCCAACCGCCGCGCCTTCGTGCTGGAGGCCGAGGCGATGCTGGCGCGGCCCTTGCCGAGCGCGCTGCTGCTGTTCGACCTCGATCACTTCAAGCGTGTGAACGACACCTACGGCCACGCGGTCGGCGACGGGGTGCTGGTCGGTTTCTGCGCCCTGGGGCGGGCCTTGCTGCCGGGCGATCGCGCGTTCGGCCGGCTCGGTGGCGAGGAGTTCGCGTGCCTGATCCCGGTCCAGACCCCGGAGGCCGCCCGGCGCGAGGCGGTCCGCTTCGGCCGCGCCTTCGCCGCCCTGCGCCTGCCGACGCTGCCGCACCTCGAGGTCAGCTGCAGCATCGGCGTGGCGGTGAGCACGCCGGGACATGAGCGTTTCGACGACCTGATGCGCCGGGCCGACCTCGCGCTCTACCGCGCCAAGCGCAACGGCCGCAGCCGGACGGAACTGGCCGAGGCGGACGGTCCGGATGTGCAGGCCGCCCGAAATCGGCGACTGCCTTGGCCTCAGGCAGCCGAGTAGGCTGCGGCCCCCAGGCGTGCGCGGGCAGCCGCGTATTCGCGCGCGAGCCGTGCGACCACGTCCGCCACGGGCGGCGCGTCCGCGATCGTCCCGACGCCCTGGCCGGCACCCCACACGTCGCGCCACGGCTTCGCCCGGCTGCTGCCGAAGTTCATCGCGCTCTTGTCGACATCCGGCAGGCTCTCGGGATCGAGCCCGGCGGCGCGGATGCTGGGGCTCAGGTAGTTTCCGGGCACGCCGGTGAAGAACGGGGTGTAGAGGATGTCGGCGGCCGCGCTTTCCGCGATCATCGCCTTGTAGCCGTCGGCGGCGTTGGCCTCCGCCGTCGCGATGAAGCGCGTGCCCATGTAGGCGAGGTCGGCGCCCATCGCCTGTGCGGCGAGGATCGCGCTGCCGGTGGTGATCGCCCCCGACAGGATGATCGGCCCGTCGTAGAAGCGCCGCACCTCGCCGAGCAGGGCGAACGGGCTCAGCGTGCCGGCATGCCCGCCCGCGCCGGCGCAGACCAGGATCAGCCCGTCGACGCCGGCCTCCAGCGCCTTCTCCGCGTGCCGGACGGTGGTGACGTCGTGGAACACCACGCCGCCGTAACCGTGGATCGGCCGCACCACGGCGTCGGGCGCCCTGAGCGAGGTGATGACGATCGGGACCGCGTGGGCGACGCAGGCGGCGACGTCCCGGGCCAGCCGGTCGTTCGAGGCGTGGACGATCTGGTTGACCGCGAACGGCGCGATCCGCCGCGTCGGCTCGGCCGCCCGCGCCGCGGCGAGCGTGCCGGTGATGAGCGACAGCCAGGTGTCGAGGCGTTCGGCCGGCCGGGCATTCAGCGCTGGAAACGACCCGACGATGCCCGACAGGCACTGGGCGATTACGAGGTCGGGCTCCGACACGATGGACAGCGGCGCGGCGATCACCGGCAGGGCCAGCGTGCCGCGCAGCGCCGGGGGCAGCCGTTCGTTCGATGCGGATTCGATCATGCGCCCTGCCTCTCGATCGTCGCGGCGAGGATCAAGGGCCGGGCGGTCGCGCCGTCAAGGCTCCGATGCAGGTTTGCCGACGACATCGACGGACACCGGCGTCGGCCGTCGCCAGGCCGTGGCGCGGGTTGTGCAGCCCGGGGCCGAGGTGCAGGCTCGGTCGGAGCCGGTCCGGTCTCGCGCGGCGATCGCGCGTGCCGGCCGGCTCGAGGCCATGTCAGAGGGCCGCGACGGCCCGAACCCGGAGGATGCCGCTTGAGCGGGACGATCGACGACACGATTCTCGGCGTTCCCGAGGCGTTGCGCACGCATGTCGGCGCGATCAGGCCGATGGCCGAGCACAAGGTGCTCCCGCGGCTCGATCACTTCGCGCGCGATTTCATCGTGCTCTCGCCCTTCCTGGTGCTCGCCTCGATGGACGCGGAAGGCCGGGCCGACGCGAGCCCGCGCGGCGACGCTCCCGGCTTCGTCCGGATCCTCGACGACGCGACGTTGCTGATCCCGGACCGCCGCGGCAACAACCGCGTCGACAGCTTCGGCAACGTGCTCGGCAATCCCGGGGTCGGGCTGATCTTCTTCGTGCCGGGCATCGACGAGACGCTGCGGGTGAACGGGCGCGCGGCGCTGGTCACGTCGGCCGAGATGCTCGCGCCCCTGGTCGCCCAGGGCAAGGTCCCGGTGACGGGTCTGCGCGTCGCGGTGGAGGAGGTGTTCTTCCACTGCGCCAAGGCGCTGATGCGGGCCAAGCTGTGGTCGCCGGAGGCGCAGGTCGAGCGCAAGAGCTTCCCGAGCCTCGGGCGCATCCTCGCCGAGCAGACCGGCACCGTGAGCGTCGCCGATGCCGAGCGCTCGACCGAGGAGGCCTACCGCACCCGGCTCTACTGAGCATCGCGCGGGATCGCCGGAGGTCCCCGGCGATCCCGCATCCCGTTCATTCGGCTTCGGGGGCGATCGGCTCCAGGCCGCCGACGTGGCGCTGGGCGTAAAGCGGCAGGCCGATCTGGCGGATCAGTTCCTGCTGGGTCTCGAGGAAGTCGATGTGGCCTTCCTCGTCCTCGGCCAGATCCTCGAATAGGCGCTTCGACACCCGGTCGTTGATCGAATCGCAGTACTTGGCGGCTTCGAGGTAGAGCGCGCGGGCCTCGCACTCGGCGGCGAGATCGCAGGCGATGATCTCCTCGACGTTCTGGCCGATCCGCAGGGGATCGAGCTCCTGGAGGTTGGGGAAGCCGTCGAGGAACAGGATCCGGTCGACGAACCGGTCTGCGTGGTTCATCTCCTCGATCGATTCCTTGCGCCAGAACTTGGCGAGGTCGATGTAGCCCCAGTCGTTGAGCATCCGGAAGTGGAGCCAGTACTGGCTCACAGCGGTCAGCTCGCTGCGCAAGCCGCGGTTGAGATACTCGATGACTTTGATGTCGCCCTTCATGAAACCCGTTCTCCCCTTGGCCGTGCGAGGGAAAAGCCGGGCTACGCCTCAGGCGGCGATCCCCTCCTCTGCAGGCTGGACCTTTCCCAAACTGCAGCCGGTTGCGCAACCCGTCGCGCAGGCATGGGCGTCCTGTCCCGCCTCGAGCGCCGCGGCGGCGAGGGCGTTCTGCATGATCGAGCGGATCGTGCGGGCGCAACGCCCGCATTTCGGGCTGCAGCCGAGGCAGGCGTAGACCTGGGCCGGCGTGCGTGGGCAGCCAGGACCCGGGCCGAGACACCCGCGCACGGCGCCATCCGAGAGGACGTTGCAGGAACAGACGATCATACGATCCAAAACCCGATGGCTGGAGGCTCGTTTCCTTCGACGCCCTCGAATCGTTCGAGAGCGCTCGCCGTGCGTCGTCCCGGTCCTCGACCGTCGCCAGTTTAGAACTCTTGAAAACTAAGCGTTTTCAACGTGTTAGCGAACGCCACATGCCATCCGGCACCGTATGGGTCAAGGCTCCGGCGATCACGAGCGCACGATTGGATCGCGTCGTCGCGTTTCGCGGCTCCCTATTGCGCCAGCTCCTTCAGCGCGAGCCGGATGAGAACCTTCGCCTCGGCGTCCTCGCCGCCAGCCTTCAAGGCAGCGGCGACCGCGGCCGAGGCCTGGAGCTGGGCGTAGCCGAGGTTGACCAGCGCCGAGATCGCGTCGGCGACGGGCTGGGGCGCGGAGCGGTTCTCGACCGCGCCCGACAAGGCGATGAGCGCCGGATCGATCGGCGCGAAGGCCGGCGCCTTGTCCTTGAGTTCGGCCACCAGCCGGGCGGCCAGCCGCGGGCCGACGCCGGGCGCACGCGCGACGGCGGTCTTGTCGCCCATGGCGATCGCCGAGGCGAGCTGAGGCGGCTCCAGCACCGAGAGCAGCCCGAGGGCGACCTTGGAGCCGACGCCCTGCACGGTCTGGAGCAGGCGGAACCACTCGCGCTCGGCATCCGAGCGGAAGCCGTAGAGGCGGATCATGTCCTCGCGGACATGCGTCTCGATCGAAAGGACGGCCGGCTCGCCGGGCTTCGGCAGGCGCTGAAGCGTGCGCGCCGAGCAATGCACCTCGTACCCGACTCCCTGGACGTCGAGCAGGACGAAATCCCCGCCGTAGGAATCGACCACGCCCTTGAGCTTCCCGATCATGAAATCCCGATCATTCGCGCTGCCGCGTCCAGCGTGCCGTCCGCTGCCTACAGAATGCCGCGCATCGCCGCCATCCGGCGAAGCGTGGCGAGTCTTTCTGCAGGCCAGTCTTGAGAGCGGCCGAGCTTCGTGGGATCAGGGCAGGGAAACGGTCGGTTACAACCCAGGCGATCCCGATGCGCGGACCCTTGCTTCTCCTCGCCCTGGCACTCGCCCAGACGCTCGCCCTCTCGCCGGCGCGGGCCGCCGACACCGCGACTGCCCCCAGCGCCGACCCGACGCAGGTCCGGCCGGGCACCTACCGCCTCGATCCCGACCACGCCAAGATCACCTGGTCGCTGAGCCATCTCGGCTTCTCGACCTATTACGGGCAGATCACCGACGTCACCGGCGACGCGACCCTCGACCCCAAGGACGCGACCAAGATCCGGCTCAAGGTCACGATCGGCACCGACAGCATCACCGGCGTGAACCCGAAGCTCGACGCGCATCTCAAGGCGCCCGACTTCTTCGACACCGCGAAGTTCCCGAGCGCGACCTTCGCCGCCACCGCGGTCGAGGCGACGAGCCCGACCACGGCGCGCGTCACCGGCGACCTGACGCTGCGCGGCGTCACCAAGCCGGTCGCCTTCGACGCGACCTTCAACCAGGCCGGCATCCATCCCGTCGACAAGGCCTACACCGTCGGCTTCGACGGCCGCGCCGTGCTGAAGCGGTCGGACTTCGGCATCGACGCCTACCTGCCGATGCTCGGCGACGAGGTCGTCCTGCGCCTCGAAGGCGAGTTCAAGGCGGTGAACTGATCGGCCTCAGCCGAGCTTGGCCAACGCCGCCGCGATCCGCGCGGCGCCCGGCCCGGCCGCGCCGGGCGGCGGGTTGGCGCGCTTGAGCGCATGGGCGCCGCGATGGTTGACGTGGGTGATGGCGATGGCGAGCGCATCGGCCGCATCCGCCAGCTTGAACTCGGCCTTCGGCAACAGGAAGCGCACCATCGCCTGGATCTGCGCCTTCTCGGCATGCCCCGAGCCGCAGACCGACTTCTTGATCAGGTTCGCCGCGTACTCGAACACCGGCACGCCAGCGAGCGCCGGCACCAGCAGGGCGATGGCGCGGGCGTGCCCGAGCTTGAGCGTCGCCTGCGCGTCCTTGTTGACGAAGGTCTCCTCGACCGAAACCTCGTCGGGCGAGAAGTCCCGCACGACCCGGGTGATGCCCTCGTGCAATTCGCGCAGGCGCAGCGCCAGCGGCAGGTCGCCGTCCGAGGTGACGACGCCACAATCGACGTAGGCGAGCTTCGCCCCCGTCACCGTCACGACGCCCCAGCCGGTGCGGCGCAGGCCCGGATCGATGCCGAGGATGCGGATGGGCGTCATGAACCGGACCTTGGCCGCACGGCCGGAACGCCGTACCGGCTCTGTCTGAGCACATAGCGTGAACGAAGGGTTTCGCCAAACGGTCGCGGCTGACCGACTTTCGAAACTGAGGCGATCGAACTACCGTCGGCTTCGCGGCGCGCCACGATGCGGGCCGAAACTGCGGGCGGGCTGGCGGATGAACACCCTCGATTGGCTGGTGCCGACCCTGGCCTTCCTCGCGCCGCTGCCGCCGATGCGGCCGGAGCCGCCGAAACCGCTGCGCGGCAACGCCTGGGCGGCGGGCATGGTCATCGGCAGCGTCTGCCTGATGATGGTGCTGCCGATGTTCACGATCTGGAGCTTCTGGGGGCCGCACGATTCCTTCCAGGTCCGCTGCGAGGCCTCGGGCGGCCGCGTGCTGCAGGACCCGGCGATCGGGGTCGCGCCCTACCGCTGCGACCGCAGCGGGGCGGCCTCGCCCCGCTGACGCCCGCGCCCCGCGTCTCGCGCCTCAGGCCTCGAGCTTGGCCACCAGCGCGTCGGACAGGGCGAAGTTGACGTAGACGTTCTGCACGTCGTCCTGGTCCTCGATCACCTCGACGAGGCGGATCAGCTTCTCGCCGGTCTCGTCGTCGACGTCGATCGTGTTCTGCGCCTTCCAGACGAGGCCGGTGCGGGTCGGCTCGCCGAAGCGCGCCTCCAGGGCCTTGGTGACCTCGCCGAAGGAGTCCTGCGCGCAGGTGATCTCGTGGCCGGATTCGTCGGAGCGCACGTCGTCGGCGCCGGCCTCGATCGCCGCCTCCAGCATCGTGTCGGCGTCGGCGACCGAGGCCGCGAAGCCGACCACCCCGACACGGTCGAACATGAACGCGACGGCGCCGGTCTCGGCGAGGCTCCCGCCGGACTTGGTGAAGGCCGAGCGCACGTCGGAGGCCGTGCGGTTGCGGTTGTCGGTCTGCGCCTCGACGATCAGCGCGGCACCGCCTGGGCCGTAGCCCTCGTAGCGGATCTCCTCGTAGGTCTCCCCGTCGGCACCGGCCGCCTTCTTGATCGCCCGCTCGATGTTGTCCTTGGGCACGTTCTCGGCGCGGGCCGCGATGATCGCCGCGCGCAGGCGTGCGTTCATCGCCGGATCGGGCAGGCCGAGCTTGGCCGCCACCGTGATCTCGCGGGCGAGCTTCCCGAAGAGCTTCGAGCGGACGGCGTCCACCCGGCCTTTGCGGTGCATGATGTTCTTGAACTGGGAATGGCCGGCCATGGCGTCGCGCGTTCTTTGGGTCTTGGCGGCGGAGGGCTCGCGCCCTCGACGCCGCCGGGCGGGGATGCCGCGGTTTATACGCGCGTGCGGCGCGGGGAGGCAACGCGGGCGGCACACGCGAACGCGATCGGCCGACGACGGAAAGATCAGCGGCGACGGGCGTTCCCGAACCGTGGCCGACCGGCGCGCCGACGAGGACAGAATGCGAAAACAGGTTGAGCGGAAACGGACGGTCGTGGTCACGGGCGCCAGCGCCGGCGTCGGCCGGGCGGTCGCCTGCGAGTTCGCCCGGCATGGATGGAACGTCGGCCTGATCGCCCGAGGCGAGGCCGGCCTCCACGGGACGATCGAGGACGTGGTGCGGGCCGGCGGACGCCCGATGGCGTTCGCGGCCGACGTCGCCGACGCGGACGCGGTGTGCCAGGCGGCCGCCGAGGTCGTCGCGGCGTTCGGCGGCATCGACGTCTGGGTCAACAACGCGATGGTGACGGTCTACGCGCCCGTCCAGCAGACCTCCGCCGAGGAGTTCCGTCGCGTCACCGAGGTGACCTATCTCGGCCAGGTCCACGGCACGCTCGCCGCGCTCGAGCACATGGTGCCCAAGGATTCCGGCACCATCGTCCATATCGGCTCGGCCCTGGCCTACCGCTCGATCCCCCTGCAGGCGACCTATTGCGCGGCCAAGGCGGCGGTGCGCGGTTTCGTCGACTCGCTGCGCAGCGAATTGCTGCACGACGGCAGCAAGGTGCGGCTGACGATGGTGCAGCTGCCTGCGGTGAACACGCCGCAATTCGATTGGGCCCGCTCGGTGCTGCCGCGCAAGCTCGAGCCGGTGCCGCCGATCTACCAGCCCGAGGCGATCGCCCGCCACGTCTACGCGGCCGCGCAGGCGGCGCCGCGCGAGCTTTGGATCGGGACGTCGGCCTGGAAGGCGATCGTCGGCAACATGGTGATCCCGGGCTGGATCGACGGGTATCTCGCCCGTCACGGATATCGCGGGGAGATGACCAGCGTGCGCGCCAACAAGCACCGAGCCGACAACCTCTACGAGCCGGTGGACACCGATCCCGGCGCCCATGGCCGTTTCGACGACCGCTCCGTCGGCCACGTCGCCGCCGCCGACCCGAAATGGCTGAAGCTCGGGCTTGCCGCGGCACTGGGCCTCGTCGCGGGGACGATGCTGTTCGCGACGGAAGCGCAGGGGCGGCACGATGCGCGCCGGCAGTCGGCCGGTCGCCGGCTCGCCCGTCGCGACTGATGGGTCAGGCGCTCGCGTGCCACTCCCTCAGGCCCGCGAGCGTCACCACCCCGTCCGCCCACGCGAACCCGAAGACGTGCCGGTGCGGATGCCCCGGCTCGCCGAGATCCGACACCGCCGAGAACGCACCGTCGAGGCGGTGGCTCTCGGTGTAGCGGCTGCGGGTCGCCAGCACCGGCAGGCCGGCATCGAGCGCCGAGCGGATGCCGGCGGCGGAATCCTCGAACGCGATGGCCTCCGACGGCGCGATGCCGAGGCGTTGCACCGCGAGATCGAAGATGTCGGAGGCCGGCTTCTTGCGGGCGGCCTCGTCGCCCGAGGCGATCACGTCGAAGGGGCGGTCGCCGGCCGGAAAGTTGACGGCGAGGAGCGTGTCGACGTTGGCGCGGGTGGTGGTCGTCGCGATCGCGAGCCGGACGTCGCCCGCCCGCGCCTCGGCGATCAGCCTCGCGACGCCTGGGCGGAGCGCGAGCGCGCCCTCCGCGACGAGGCCGCCGTAGATCGCGGTCTTGCGGGTGTGGATCTCCGGCATGCGCGCTCGCAGGCCCGCGGCATCGCCGTGGCGGGTCGCGACGTAGTGGGCGAGCCGCTCCTTCCCGCCCATCACCGTCAGCAGGTCGGCGTAGCACGCCGGGTCCCAGTGCCAGGGCAGGCCGAGCTCGGAGAAGGCGTGATTGAAGGCCTGGCGATGCAGGTCCTCGGTCTCGGCCAGCGTCCCGTCGACGTCGAAGATCAGCGCCTTCAGCATGAGGTCGCCATCAGCATCGGATCGCCCGGCCGCGCGCCGCCTCGGCGCCGGCGCGGATCGCGGCGATCCGCTCGGCGTAGCGGTCGGGGCCGTCCTTGAACACCGCGTTGCCGGCGACGAACACGTTGGCGCCGGCGGCGGTCGCACGGCCGACCGTCTCGGCGTCGACGCCGCCGTCGACCTGGATGTCGATGGCGCGGCCCGCGATCATCGCCTTCACCCGCGCCACCGTCTCCAGGGCGCTGCCGAGGAAGCTCTGGCCGCCGAAGCCCGGGTTCACCGTCATCACCAGCACCATGTCGGCGAGGTCGAGCAGCGGCTCGACCATCGCGGCGGGCGTTCCCGGGTTGAGCGCGATGCCGGTGCGCTTGCCCAAGCTTCGGATGGTCTGGAGCGAGCGATGGCTGTGCGGCCCGGCCTCGACGTGGACGGTGATGCCGTCGGCGCCGGCGTCCGCGAAGGCCGCGAGGTAGGGGTCGGCCGGCGCGATCATCAGGTGCACGTCGAAGAACTTCTTCGTGTGCGGGCGCAAGGCCTTCACCACCGGCGGCCCGAAGGTTATGTTGGGCACAAAATGCCCGTCCATCACGTCGAGATGGATCCAGTCGGCGCCGGCCGCGTCCACGGCGCGGGTCTCCTCCGCCAGCCGTGCGAAGTCGGCCGACAGGATCGAGGGGGCGATGATGGCCTTTGGCATGCGGCAGGTTCCGAGACGCGCGGGGCCGACACGCCCTCGCGCGGGCTGATGAGGGGTGGGGAAGCCCGGCCAAAACAGCCGGACTTATTGCCCGCGACGACCCGTGCGGTCAGGCGAGCCGGCGCTTGCGCTCGACGAGTTGCATGATGATCGGCGTGAGGATGAGCTGCATCGCGAGGTCGAGCTTGCCGCCGGGGATGACGATCGAGTTGGCCCGGCTCATGAAGCTGCCCTCGAGCATCGAGCGCAGGTACGAGAAGTCGATGCCCTTGGGGTCCTTGAAGCGGATCACCACCATCGATTCGTCGGCCGTCGGGATCCAGCGGGCGATGAACGGGTTCGAGGTGTCGACCGTGGGCACCCGCTGGAAGTTGATGTCGGTCCAGGAGAATTGCGGGCAGATGGTCTGCACGTAATCCGGCATCCGCCGCAGGATCACGTCGGTGACCGCATCGGTCGAATAGCCCCGGAACGACCGGTCCCGGTGCAGCTTCTGGATCCATTCGAGGTTGATCACCGGCACGACGCCGATCTTCAGGTCGGGGTAGCGCGCGAGGTCCAGGGTCTGGTCGACGACGCAGCCGTGCAGGCCCTCGTAGAACAGCAGGTCGGAGCCGGGCGCGAAATCCTCCCACTCGGTGAAGCTGCCCTGCGGCCGCCCGTAGCGCGCGGCGTCCTCGACGTCGTGGACGTAGTGCCGGGTCCGGCCCCGCCCGGACTCGCCGTAGGTGCGGAACACCTCCTCGAGCTCCGGCAGGAGGTTGGCGCGCGGCGCGAAGTGCGAGAGCGTCGGCTCCGCCGCCATCATCGCGTGCATCGTCTCGCGGTCGAAGGCATGGAAGCCGTCGCCCTCGATGTAGACCGCCGACACGTCCTCGCGCCGGAAGATCTGCTCGAAGGTGTTGCGCACCGAGGTCGTGCCGGCCCCCGAGGAACCGGTGACCGAGATGATCGGATGCCGCGCCGACATGCTGCTACCGGGCGTGTCCCGAGGTCACGAGCGCATCAGCCCGCGCTGCCCGAACAGGGGGGAGCGCCCGGCGGCGTGGTTGCGCCCGTCGTAGTACTTGGCGACGCTGGCGACCTCCTCGACCGAGCCGAAGACCAGCGGCACGCGCTCGTGGATGCCGGCGGCGGCGATGTCGAGGATGCGGCGCTCGCCGTCGGTGGCGCCGGCGCCGGCCTGCTCCATCAGCATGGCGATCGGGGCGGCCTCGTAGAGCAGGCGCAGGCGTCCTTGCGCGTAGCCCTTGCGCCCGTCGCCGGGGTACAGGAACACGCCGCCGCGCATCAGCACGCGCTGCGCGTCGGCCACCAGCGAGCCGAGCCAGCGCATGTTGTAGTCCTTGTCGTGCGGGCCCTCGGCGCCGCGCAGGCAATCCTCGATGTAGGCCTTGATTGGGCCGTCCCAATGCCGGGCGTTCGAGGCGTTGATCGCGTATTCCTTGGCGGCCGCCGGCACCTCGAGCGCGGCATGGGTCAGGCGGAAGGCGCGCTCGGCACGGTCGAGCACGTAGACCTGGGTGCCGTGGCCCAGCGTCAGGATCAGCACCGTGGCCGGCCCGTAGGTGACGAAGCCGGCCGCCGTCTGCGCCGTGCCGGGCGTGGTGAAGGAGGCGATCGGGTCGCCCTCGGCGGTCACGGCCGGGCGGATGCCGAAGATGGTGCCCACCGCCATGTTCACGCCGATGTTCGACGAGCCGTCGAGCGGGTCGATCGCGACCGCGAGCGGCGCCCCGGCGTTGAGGTGCATCACGCCCTCGGCCTCCTCGGAGGCGACCTCGGCGACGGGCGCGCCCTGGAGGGCTTCCGTGACGCGCTGGTGAGCGATCACGTCGAGCGCCTTCTGCACGTCGCCGTCGCTGTTGTGCTGGCCGGCCGCCGCGAGGTCGCCCCCGAGCGCTCCGCGCCCGATGACCTCGCTGATGTCGATGGAGGCCGCCGCGATCGCGGCGATCACGGCGGCGGTGTCGGCCAAGTGCGGCTCCGCCGCGACAGCCTCGGCGAGGCATGCATCGAGCCGCGATCCGAGTGCCGGTGAACCTGTCGACATCCGCTTGCCTTTCCGCCCGAGATCCTGCCGCGCCGTCATGCGTGCGACGGCGCCTGCCGCAGGCCTTACCTGCCCGAATGCCGGCAGGATACCGCACGCGGGTCGCCCTTCACCAGGGACCGACGCCGCCTGTGGGCAAGAAATCTAAAACTTCTTGCGGCCGATTACAAAAAAACTAAAAACAGCGCATGCGCAACCTGTCCCTCAAGCAACTTCAGGCCGTCGCGGCGGTGGCACGTCTCGGCACCATGACGCGGGCCGCCCAGGAGCTCAACGTCACCTCGGCCGCCCTCTATGCCCGCATCCGCCAGCTGGAGGAGGAGGCGGGCCTGCTGCTGTTCGACCGGACGCCGACCGGGTTGAAGCCGACCGATGCCGGCCGCGAGATGCTGTGGGCGATCGACAGCATCAACACCGTGCTGGAGACCTGCGCCGACAAGCTCCGCATTCTCAAGGGCGGCGCCGGCGGCCGGGTGACGCTCGGCGTGGTCTCGACCGCGAAGTACTTCGCGCCGCAGGTGATCGCCGGCTTCGTGAAGGCGCATGCCGGCGTCGAGATCAACTTGTCGGTGCGCAACCGCGGCAACACGGTCGAGGCGCTGCGCAACTACGAGATCGACTTCGCGATCATGGGGCGGCCGCCGCGCGACTTCGCGATCGAGGCCGAGATCTTCGGGCCGCACCCCCTGGTGCTGATCGCCGATCCCAACCACCCCCTGGCGGGCCGCCGCGGGCTGACCAAGGCCGACATCGCCGAGGAAGCCTACCTCGTGCGCGAGGACGGATCGGGCACCCGCACGGTGTTCGAGGAATTCATGAACGGGATCATCATCAAGCGGGCGAAGCTCGGGATCGATTCCGGCTCGAACGAGACGATCAAGCAGGCGGTGATGGCCGGGCTCGGGATCGCGCTGCTCTCCGCGCACACGGTCTCCGCCGAGGTCGAGGCCGGCCGTCTGGTTCTGCTCGACGTCCAGGGCCTGCCGATCCGGCGCGACTGGTACGCGGTCCGCCGGGCCGACAAGGTCCTGGGTCCGGCGGCCGCCGCGTTCTGGGAGTACCTGATGCAGGACGGCGCCCGCTGGTTGCCGGGGGTCGAGGTGCTCGGCCAGGAGACGGTCGCCGCGATCGCCGCCGGGGGCAGGGCGTGAGCGCCGGCCTCGTCGTCGTCGGGGGCGGGCAGGCGGGGTTCCAGGTCGCCGCGTCGCTGCGCGAGGCCGGGTTCGCCGATCCCGTCACCATCGTTGGCGACGAGCCGGGCCTCCCGTATCAGCGGCCCCCGTTGTCGAAGGCCTATCTCGCCGGCAAGACCGACGCCGCGGGGCTGCACCTTCGCCCCGACGCCTTCTACGCCGAGCACCGCATCGCGGTCCGTTCGCAGACCCGGGCCGTCGCGATCGACCGGGCGGCCAGGACGCTGCGGCTCGGCGACGGGACCGTCCTCCCGTACGATCACCTCGTTCTCGCCACCGGCGCGCGCAACCGCCCGCTGCCGGTGCCCGGCGCCGACCTTGCCGGCGTGCGCCAGCTGCGCGACCTCGCCGACGCGGACGCCCTGCGCGCGGCCTTGGAGATCGCGCGGCGGATCGTCGTGGTCGGCGCCGGCTTCATCGGCCTTGAGTTCGCGGCCGTCGCCGCCGCGCGCGGCCTCGACGTGACGGTGATCGAGGCCGCTGACCGCCCGATGGCGCGGGCGGTCTCGACCGAGACCGGCGCTTTCTTCCGCGGCGCGCATGAGGGGCTCGGCGTCCGCTTCGCCTTCGGTGCCGGCGTCGCATCGATCGCGGGGGAGGGCGGCCGCGCCGGCGCCGTCCGCCTGTCGGACGATCGCGAGCTGCCGGCCGACCTCGTCGTGGTCGGGATCGGCGTGCTGCCGAACCAGGAGCTCGCGGCCGAGGCCGGCCTGTCCGTCGCGGACGGCATCCGGGTCGACGCGTTTCTCGCCACGGACGACCCGGCGATCTCGGCGATCGGCGACTGTACGCGCCATCCCAGCGCCTTCGCGACGGGATTGTCCGCGGACGGCACCGTGCGGATCGAATCGGTGCAGAACGCGATCGACCAGGGGCGGTGCCTCGCGGCCCGCCTCGCCGGCCGGCCGGCAGCCTACGCGGCGCTGCCCTGGTTCTGGAGCGACCAGGGTCGCTACAAGCTGCAGATCGCCGGCCTCTCGGGGCCGTCGGACCTGTCGGTCCGGCGGGGTGCCGGCGAGGCGTTCTCGGTGTTCCGCTACCGCGGCGCGCGCTTGGTCGCGGTCGAGTCGATCAACCGCGCGGGCGACCACATGATGGCCCGTCGCATCCTCGGCGCCGGACGGACGCCGACGCCGGTGCAGGCCGCCGACCCCGCCTTCGACCTCAAGGCGTTCGCGGTGCCGTGAAACGCATCGACCCCGCACGGCCGGGGCCGAACGGGGTCGATGGTCGTCGGATGGGGTGAGGCCCGACCCGCCCGGGCCGGGCGATCGCCCTCAGGAGATCAGGTCGAGCTTCGCGGCTTCGAGGCCGTTGCTGCGGACCGATTCCGGCAGCGCGAGGAAGTCGCGGTAGCCGGCCTCGCGCGCCATCGCGTCGAGGGCGGTCGCCTCGTCGCCGGCCGAGCCGGTCCACAGGACGATGCCGTTCTTGGTCTGACGAATCTGGAAGATGCTCATGGGAGCCCCGTCGCATGGGATGTTGAAAGCTTAACGTCCTCAATGCGGCGCGGTTGCAGATATTCGGCCGCCTATTTCCATGCCGTCGTCTACGCTCCCCGGGGCGTCGGCGCGTGCCTTCAAAACGCCGGGCTGCGGTGCGACAGGGCAGGCTCAGGCGAGCCCGCGGCCGCCAGCGAGACCACTGCTGTGATGCGATCCTTCGTTGCCGCCCTGCGTGTCGCCGGCCTCGCGGCGGCCTTCTGCGCGGGCGCATCGACCGCCGGCGCGGTCGAGACGGCGGCGGTGCCCGAGCCGCAATCCATCGCGCCGGCGATCAGCGTCGTGCCGGCCCAGACGCGGGAGATCGTCGAGCGGGCGGTCATCACCGGCACGCTGGTGCCGCGCGACGAGATCCTGGTGTCGCCGGAGATCGAGGGCTTCCGCATCATCGAGCTGCTGGCGGAGGAGGGCGACCGGGTCGCCGCCGGCCAGGTGCTCGCGAAACTCTCCACCGAGATGATCGCGACCCAGGAAGCCGCGAACGCGGCGGCGGTCGCCCGGGCCGAAGCCGCGATCGTTCAGGCCAAGAGCCAGATCGTGCAGTCGGAGGCGGCCCAGACCGAGGCGCGGCTGTCGTTGGAGCGCGCCCAGGCCCTGATCAAGACCGGGAACGCCACCGCCGCGATCCTCGAGCAGCGCGTCTCCGCGGCACAGGGCGCGGACGGCAGGCTCGCCTCGGCCCGCGGCGGCCTGCAGGCCTCAGAGGCCGATCTCGCCACCGCCAAGGCCTCGGGTGCCGAGATCGCGCTCAAGCGCGCCCGCGCCGCGATCCGCGCGCCGGAAGCCGGGATCGTCAATCGCCGCACCGCCCGCGTCGGCGGAACCGCGACCGCGGCCGGCGAGCCGCTGTTCCGCCTGATCGCGCGCGGCGAGATCGAGCTGGAAGGCGAGGTGCCGGAGACCTGGCTGCCGCGGATCAAGATCGGCGATCCGGCCCAGCTCGACCTGGAGGACGGGCGCAAGATCGTCGGCAAGGTCCGCCGGGTCTACCCGGAGGTCGACCGCACCACGCGGCTGGGCAAGGTCCGCATCGCGCTCGGCGACGATCCCGCGCTCCGCATCGGCGCCTTCGGCCGCGGCACCGTCGAGGTGGCGCGGCGAACCGGCGTCGCGGTCCCGGTCTCTAGCCTCCTGTTCGCGGCCGACGGCAACGCCGGGGTCCTCGTGGTGAGGGACGAGCGGGTCGAGGCGCGCAAGGTCGTGCCCGGCCTCTCCGCCGCGGGGTTCTCCGAGGTTCGCAGCGGGCTTGCCGCCGGCGAAACCGTCGTCGCGCGCGCCGGAAGCTTCCTGCGCGACGGCGACCGGGTGCGGCCCGTGCCGCCCGAGACCCTGACGCCGCTCGCCGACGCGACCGCGCGCTAGGGGCGACGTCATGCGCCTCAACATCTCCGCCTGGTCGATCCGCCAGCCGCTGCCGTCGATCGTCCTGTTCCTCGTCCTGATGCTGCTGGGCTTCGTCAGCTTCCGCTCCCTGCCGATCACGCGCTTTCCCAACATCGACATCCCGATCGTCTCGGTGACGATCACCCAGTCGGGCGCGGCGCCCTCCGAGCTTCAGACCCAGGTCACGAAGTGGGTCGAGGATTCGGTGGCGGGCGTGAAGGGCGTCAAGCACATCCTCTCGACCATCACCGAGGGCTCGTCGGTCACCACCATCGAGTTCCGGCTCGAGGTGAACACCGATCGGGCCGTCAACGACGTGAAGGATGCGGTCTCGAAGATCCGCCTGAACCTGCCGCGGACCATCGACGAGCCGATCATCAACCGCGTCGAGATCGCCGGCCTGCCGATCATGGTCTACGGCGCGTCCGCGCCCGCGATGACGCCGGAGGACCTGTCGTGGTTCGTCGACGACGTGGTCGCCCGGTCGATCCAGGGCGTGCGGGGCGTCGGCGGCGTCGAGCGCCTCGGCGGCGTCGCCCGCGAGGTCCGCGTCACCTTGAAGCCCGACCGGCTGCTCGCGCTCGGCATCACCGCGGCCGACGTCAACCGGCAGCTGCGCCTGACCTCGGCCGACATGGCCGGCGGACGCGGCGAGGTCGGCGGCCAGGAGCAGTCGATCCGCACGCTCGCGGCCTCGGCGACCCTCGACACGCTCGGCGCCACATCGATCGTCGTCTCCGGCAACCGCAAGGTGCTGCTCGACGAGCTCGCCACGCTCACCGACACCGCCGAGGAGCCGCGCACCTTCGCCCGCTTCAACGGCGAGCCGGTGGTCGCCTTCGCGATCTCGCGCTCGGCCGGCGCCAGCGACGCCGAGGTCTCGGTCGGCGTGGCCGACCGGATCGCGTCGCTGCACGCCGCCAACCCGGGCGTGCGCTTCGACCTGATCGACACCTCCGTCACCAACACGGTCGGCAACTACCATTCCGCGATGCTCGGGCTGCTGGAGGGCTCGGCGCTGGCGGTGATCGTCGTGCTGCTGTTCCTGAAGGACTGGCGCGCGACGCTGATCGCGGCGGTGGCGCTGCCGCTTTCGGTGCTGCCGACCTTCTGGGTGATGGACGCGCTCGGCTTCTCGCTGAACGCCGTCAGCCTGCTCGCGATCACGCTGGTGACCGGCATCCTGGTCGACGACGCCATCGTCGAGATCGAGAACATCGTCCGTCACATGCGGATGGGGAAGACGCCCTATCGCGCGGCCCTCGAGGCGGCCGACGAGATCGGCCTCGCGGTCATCGCCATCACCGCGACGATCATCGCGATCTTCGCCCCCGTCTCGTTCATGGGCGGCATCGCCGGGCAGTACTTCAAGCAGTTCGGACTGACGATCGCGGCCGCCGTGTTCATGTCGCTGCTGGTCGCGCGCCTGATCACGCCGCTGCTCGCCGCCTACTTCCTGCGCGACCACGGGCCGGAGGACACGCGCGAAGGCGTCGTGATGCGCGGCTACACCCGCCTCGTGGCGTGGTCGGTGCGGCACAAGTTCGTGACGCTGGTGGCGGGGCTGGCCTGCTTTGCCGCCTCCATCCTGTCCACCGGCCTGCTGCCGTCCGGCTTCCTGCCGGCCGAGGACGCGGCCCGCACGCTGTTCGTGGTCGAGCTGCCGCCCGGCGCCAAGCTCGCCGAGACCACGCGCGTCACCGACGCGCTGGTGGACAAGATCCGGACGCTGCCCGAGGTCCGCAGCGTGTTCGTCGACGGCGGCCGGCAATTGCCGGGGAAGAAGGAGGTGCGGCTCGCCTCGCTGACCATCAACCTGACGCCGAAGAACACGCGACACCGCACGCAGAAGGAGGTCGACGTCGCCGTCGGCGCGATCCTGCGGCAGCAGCCCGACATCCGGTTCTGGGCTTTGCGCGAGGGCGGCCAGCGCGATCTCGCGCTCATCATCGCCGGCCCCGACAAGGCGGTGGTCGCCGACGTGTCGCAGCGCCTCCAGCGCGAGGCGGCTCAGGTGCCCCACCTCGTCAACGTGATCTCGACCGCGCCGCTCGACCGCACCGAGATCCGCATCCGCCCCAAGGCCGGGGTCGCGGCCGATCTCGGCGTCTCCACCGACCTGATCGCCGAGACGGTGCGCGTCGGGACCATCGGCGACATCGGCGCCAACCTCGCCAAGTTCAACGCGCGCGACCGTCAGGTGCCGATCCGGGTGCAGCTGCCCGAGACCCTGCGCGGCGACCTCGCCCAGCTCGAGACCCTCAAGGTCCCGGTCAAGGGCGGCGCCGCGGTGCCGCTCTCGACGGTGGCCGACCTGTCTCTCGGGCAGGGCCCGACCGCGATCGACCGCTACGACCGGGCGATCCGCGTGGCGCTGGAAGGCGACATGCAGGGCTCGGACGCCCTCGGCTCGCTGATCGACCAGGTCATGCACCTGCCGACCGCCCAGGCCCTGCCGCCGGGCGTGACCATCAGCCAGACCGGGGACGCCGAGGTGATGGGCGAGGTGTTCTCCGGCTTCGCCCTCGCCATGGGCGCGGGGCTGATGATGGTGTTCGGCGTGCTGATCCTGCTGTTCGGCTCGTTCCTGCAGCCGATGACGATCCTGTTCTCGCTGCCGCTGTCGATCGGCGGCGCGATCCTCGGGTTGCTGGTGTTCCACAAGCCGATCTCGATGCCCGTCGTCATCGGCATCCTCATGCTGATGGGCGTGGTCACGAAGAACGCGATCATGCTCGTCGATTTCGCCGTCGAGGAGATGGGTCGCGGCGTCGACCGCGCCACCGCGATCATCGATGCCGGCCGCAAGCGCGCGCGGCCGATCGTGATGACCACGATCGCCATGGCCGCCGGCATGGTGCCCTCCGCGATGGCGCTCGGCATCGGCGGCGAGTTCCGGGCCCCGATGGCGATCGCGGTGATCGGCGGCCTCATCGTCTCCACCGGCCTGTCGCTGGTCTTCGTGCCGGCGATCTTCGTGCTGATGGACGACCTCTCCCGCCTGATCGTCCGCCTGTTCTCCCGCTTCGTCGGCGCGCGCGACGACCCGGAGGAGGCGGGGCGCGCGCCTTCCGGCCATCCCGCCAACGATGGGCGGGGCTACCCGGCGCCGCCTCGGGTTGCCGCGGAGTAGGGGACGCTTCGGCGCACGCGCATCTTCGATCGGGGCGCGGACATCGCGTTCGGGCGGTCGATCCGAGCGCTTCGCGGTCCCGTCATCCCGCGATGAGAGGCCTGTCGCTCACCGCGCCGGCGCCGCAAGCGCCTTCGGCCCATGATCCACGACCGCGTTGCCGACCACGGCCGCGATGGAGAGCAGGGCGGGCAAGGCCGGCGCGCGATCGTGCCGCCATCGTCGAACACCGCGCCTCGCGTGCGCCCTATGGGCATGACGTGCCATCGCCCTCGTGCGGCAAGCGCGCACAAAGGCACTGCCCTCGTCCGCCCGCGTCCCTACATAGGGAGCGAGACAGGATCGGCCGTTTCGCGCGTCGATCGTCACGAGGCGCGTCGCCCCTTCGGAGCGTGCGCGAGATCAGCCAGGAGCAGGCCGCATGACCGAGACAGCAGGCTCGCCGAAGAAGGGCCGCAAGCCGGCGGATCCCGGCGCCCATCACGAGGCGCCGACGCAGCCCCCGCGCGAGGCGGCGGTGGAGGCGCTGATGCGGCTGGCGGCCGAGCAGCCCTGGAACGACATCGAGGTCGGCGACATCGCCCGCGAGGCGGGTCTGAGCCTGGCGGAGCTGCGCGACCTGTTCCCGTCGAAGGGCGCGATTCTCGCCGGCCTCGCCCGGATCATCGACCGCAAGGTGCTCGAGCAGGACGGTGCCGACCTCGCCGAGGAGCCGACCCGCGAGCGGCTGTTCGACGTGCTGATGCGCCGGCTCGACGCGATGACGCCGTACAAGCCGGCCTTGCGGCGCATCTCGTTCGCGCTGCGCGGCGACGTGCTGTCGATGCTGGCCCTGAACGGCGTAGCCCTGAACTCCCACCGGTACATGCTGGCCGCTGCCGGGATCGATACCGAGGGCCCGCTCGGCCGGCTCAAGCTCCAGGGCGTCGTCATCGCCTTCGCCCGCGTGGTCGAGACTTGGCTGCAGGACGACGATCCGTCGCTCGCCCGGACTATGGCCCGCCTCGACAAGGAGATCCGCAGCGGCGAGCGCTTCATGGAACGCGCCGAGGACGCCCGCCGGCTCGTCGCGCCGTTCCGCGCCCTCGGACGGTCGCTGCTCGATCGCCGGTCCCGGTCGCGCACGCCGGACGTGGAGGACGGCGAGCCGGCGCCGAGCCTCTGACGCGCTGGCGCCCGCCATCGGGCCGGCCATCCGCGCCGAGGCGAGCGCCACGATCACACCGGGCGGTCGAACGCCCGCACATGCGGAATCCCGATTGACGCCACCGATGCCACCCCCTAAACGAGCCTTCGTCGGCGCCGAGCGCCCGGCGAGCCCAGGTGGCGGAATTGGTAGACGCGCTGGTTTCAGGTACCAGTCTTGCAAGAGGTGAAGGTTCGAGTCCTTTCCTGGGCACCAATCAATCGCTAAGCGGTTGATTTTCCGGCAAGTTCATTCAGATCATGTGGTTAGGGCCGCCCGAGTGATGCACACGGGTGATGCACATGGTCCTTGCGATGTCCCGTCCATCCCGCCACCCGAAGACCGGCATATTTTGGTTGCGCAAGCGCGTGCCGAGCGACCTCGTCGTCCGCGTCGGCCGCGCCATCGAATACTTTAGCCTTCAAACCCGTGAGCCCATCGAGGCCAAGCAGCGCCATGCCGAGGCCATCGCCCGACTGGAAGCGCGATGGGCAGAGCTACGGCGCAGCGCATTTGCGGACGCCCCGAGCGTTGCCGCTGAAGCGGGCACGGCCTCCCGTACCCTGAGCGAGCGCGAGTCGGGCGAGCGCGCGCAGTGGATGTACGCCCACTGGCTTGGCCTGCATCGGGAAAACCCCAGCCGGCAACGCTTCTGGCCGACCGACCTTTATCGACAGCTGTGGCATCCGAGAGTGAGTCGCACCGAGACCCGCGAGGACGGACGTGTCGCCGTGCACGCAACACTCGACTTCGCACAGGCCGAGAAGGTCAGCGAGTTGGAGGCATGGTGCCTGGACCAGGCCGAGACGGTGCTAGCCCTGCATGACATCGAGGTGGACGAGGCGAGCGCCCGGCGCGTGGCCAAGGCTATCGCCGCCCAGGTCCAGCGCGCCAGCCTCACGCTCGCGGCTCTAGCCCGCGGCGAGCCCGAAGCTGGTCTGGCAACCGCCCGTGAGGCGACGCCAGCCGCCAAGCCGCCAGTGAAGGCCGTCGGGTTGATGGAGCTCGTCGAGGCCTGGTGGCGGGAGGCCGAGCGCACGGGCAAGTCCGACTCGACGCGGGAGTCCTATACCAACACGATCAAGCAGCTCGCCGCCTTCCTGCGCCATGACGAGGCGCATCGCGTCACAGTCGACGATGTCCGTCGATTCAAGGATCACCGCCTTGCTAGCAGGAAGCGCAACGGTCAGTTGCGCTCGCCAACGACGGTTAAGAACAGCGATTTAGCCGCGCTGACTTCGGTGTTCGGCTGGGCCGTCGCCAACGGGCGCCTCGCCGAAAACCCGGCCTTGGGCGTGACGGTCGCCAAGGTGACGAAGGTCAAGCTTCGTGAGCGAGAGTTCACCGTTGCGGAGGCGCGCATACTTCTGCGGGCTGCGTCGCATCTGAAGCCGGGGCGCGAGTTGCGTCAGACCTACGCTGCCAAACGCTGGATCCCGTGGGTGCTTGCCTTCACCGGAGCGCGCGTCGGAGAGATCGCGCAGATGCGCCGTCAGGATCTTCGAAAAGTCGAAATCGAGGGGCTCCCCGGCGGGGTATGGGTGCTCAGGATCACGCCGGAAGCCGGTACGGTGAAGACGAAGCAAGCGCGCGAGGTGCCGCTGCATCCGCAGATCGTCGAACTCGGCTTTCCGGCGTTCGTCGAGAGCATAAAGGAGGAACGGCTGTTCCTTGTACCGGACGCAAGTAGCAAGATCGCTGGACCGCTGCAGGGGGTGAAAAACCGCCTTGGTGAGTTCGCGCGCGCCTATGTCGACGACCCAGGGGTCAGCCCGAATCACAGCTGGCGGCATCGTTTCCGCACGGTCGCGACTGAAGCTGGCGTGTCCGGCAACGTTATCGACGCGATCTGCGGCTGGTCGGCAAAGAGCGTGGGCGAGCGGTACGGTAGCGTGTCCCTCAAGGCGCGGGCGGATGCCATCCTGCGCCTTCCGAGGATCGACGTTTAGCGCGCGAAACCACACCCTAGTCCACAGTCCACATCGGACAAAAAAATTGCTCACCACGGTCTGAACTAACCATCCTTCTGGGGTTCAAAGGCGCAAAAACCAAGGAGCGTCCTATGAACGGCCCCGATTACGACCGGATCGCAGTCCTCCGAACCCGCCTGAATCACGCCCGGGGCCCAGATCGGAGGCTCGGCTACGAAATCATCGTGGCGCTCCTGCCCGGAACCCAGGAAGCGCAAAAGGCAAGCGAGCTCCTGCGAGGCGACGACGTTAGTACCTCAGTGAAGACGGTCGATCTCGACTTCACAGCATCTATAGACGCGGTGTTTAAGTTTCTCGAACAACGTGAGCTCACAGCATATTGGAGTTTATTATGCAATGCCCCGCGAGCAGGGGAAGAGCCTGATCCAGCGGGGCCCTATACGGCGTATTTGGTGCGGGGCATCTTCTCGCATTCTGGTAGCGGATGGACGGCACCAAGCTGTCTGTTCGACCTGGCCATCCAAGCAATCTGTTCGGGCGCTGACGGGTACAGTGAAGGCGAGTCGATACCCCTATTTGCAACGCCAGATCCAAAGGGTGTGGATCTGATCGCAAGTTGGTCCGACAATCTTAAGGACCTAACCCGGGAAGCTGTGGTCGACTTCTGGCCTCAAATCGAGATGTGGGGCAAGCTTCGCCTGAAGCACCGCGATGGCCGCTTTGCTACGGTCGAGAGCTACGAACTCGAACGCGGCGTCCTCCGTGTCGTTGATGCAAAATCCAAAACATTTTTCGACTTCCCAGACGTCGAGGCTCTTATCGACGCGGGATGGGCAGTCGACTAGTCCTAGCCTGATCCAACAAACCATCGATAGGATACACTTATGCCGACCATCTATGCGCTAAAGGGGCCTTCCGAGAAAGCAAACCTTGTCACCGAAATCCGCCAATCTCTAAATGATGGCGAAGGCCGATTTGGCTGGAGCTATCTGGAGGAGGGGCACGACGACGTCGATCTCAAGCGTATCGCGACAAAGATCAAGGAATTTGGACGTGAAAGTCTTACGCCTTTAGAGATTGAATGTAATCAGGCCTTTCTTCTAGGTCTTGAGCCCGGCGATTGGGTCATCTACATTAACGTACCGAGCTACGGTCGCTGCACGATGGCGCAGGTGAACAAAGCTTATTATTGGAAACACACAGCCCCCGATTTTAATCACCGCTTTGGGGTAGATCCCACGACGGTCAGGGAATTCGACCGCAACGACGCGAGTGTGCAGCCCGCTTTGAAAGCACGTCTCGTCCTTCAAGGACGTTGGTGGCGTATCTACATGCAGGAGGAGTTTGAATTCCTCCGTGCTGCGTTGGTATCAGGTCTAGCGCCCCAACCTCGTAGCCAGGCAACAAGCGCGGCTTTGCTCGGGCGACAAATCGAACCGTTGCTAATCGACATCACGCGTCGGATCCAACACACGCATCCGAACTACGACCTGGAAGTGCTGCTTGAGCAGGTGTTCAAGCTAATGCCAGGGGTCCGGCGCGTGACGCGCCAGGGGGGCGCCGGCGACCACGGTGCCGATCTGATCGTAGAGTACGAAAGCGGGCTACCGATCCCCTCACTTCAGAGCCAGCATACCTGTGTTGTGCAAGTAAAGTCGTACACCGGAACGCACTGGGATTTGCAGGCGGTCAAAGATATCGAGCGCGCCTTCATCCATTACCCCATTGCCGATATGGGACTCATTATTTCGACTGCCGACTCAGCAACCGAGGCCTTTGATGCGGAGATCCAAAAGCTTCGACGCGAGACTGGGAAGCGTGTCGAGCTTCTTATCGGACCCGACGTAGCCCGCATGATCCTTCGGTTCGGAGATGCGGCCTTCTTCGCTTCCAATCAAACGCAAACCCCGCCTGCGCTTTCAACGCAGGCGTAGCGTATCGAAATCCAAAAGGCATTGGGAGGGGGCGTTAGAAGCCCCCTCCTTATCAGCCAAGAACACGGATGCCTGCTCGAACTGAACCAGAATACCCGCCGAGATCGACAGCGACATGCCAATGTCCAGACCGTGGAACTGCGATCCTGAAAGGCGAACGAGTGACATGACCACCGTAGGATCGGTGCTGACGTCCGTCACGATAGCTGCTGAAGTTGCCGCTATCCAACAAACTGACGTTGGCAGCCGAGTCAAGAGTGACCTCGATGACTACCCCGCCATCTAGGAGTCCAAGATCTTTGTGTAGGAAGTTCATGCGCTCCTCCTACTTGTTCTTCTCGGTCGTATGGGGGCTGCGCTGCCCGTGTGCGGTGGTCACGTACCGGCCACTGATCGCGCTCCGGTAGTGATCGCCGCTTGATCCCTTCGGACCGGACGCCTCGTGCACCGTCGTGTGAGGGCTGCGCTGCCCGTGCCCCGTCGTCACGTATCGGCCGCTGATCGTGCTGCGGTACCCACCGCCAGAACCCTTTGCCATCACTCTGCTCCTTGTGCCGCCCAGTTGCTCTCGGACTGTCAGATTGCTATCTCGCAACCATGTGCACACATTGCGATAAAGCCTTTGGATTGCAAGAGAGCAATTTCTGATGGCCACCGGAAAATTTGATGGGGCGGGGTTCTTCGCTGCTCTGGATGCCGAGCGCGCGGGGCGGCGGGCTACCTGGAAGAAGGTTGCAGAACAATCGGGCGTACCGGCTTCCTCCCTCACAAGGATGTCCCAGGGCCGACGGCCGGATGTAGATACGCTATCTGCGCTCTGCGGCTGGTCCGGTCTTAGGGCTGATGATTTCTTTCGGATCGAGGGTGGCGAAAGGCCAAGCTTAGAACCACTTGCTCAGATTACGGTTCATTTGCGAGCAGATCCTAAGCTATCGTCCGAGGGCGCAAAGGCACTCGAAGTGTTGATCAAGACGGCCTACCAGCAGCTTCGAATCAAGTGAGAACGCGTCGGAATGGGTCTGCGGCGGGGGTTTAAAAAAGAAGCGAATTGGTACGCCCGCGAGATGCGGCGCGAACTCAGTCTCACGCCCCAATGCCCCCTCTGCCCCTGGAAGCTCGCGGAACACCTCGATTTCAGACTGTCATCGCTTCGCGCGTTCGAGGCGCTGGTTCCAGAGGAGATCGCTTACCTGCGGTCTGCGCCCGGCCAGACCGACTTCTCGGCCATCACCCTCTTCTACGGATCGGTGCGCTGGATCATCTACAACGATGGCCACGCCCGTAAGCGGCAGGCCGCCGACATTGCGCACGAACTGGCACACGGTCTCCTAATGCATCCCCCCAAGCCGCCTTTCGACGCCCAAGGCTCCCGACACTACGACGCTGTGAAGGAAGAGGAAGCGAACTGGCTCGGTCCGGCGCTCCTGATCTCGGACGAGGCTGCCGTGTGGATCGTCGAAGAGGGGATGTCGGTGCTCGACGCATCGAACCACTATGCTGCTAGCACGCAGGTGGTCCGGATGCGCCTGAATGTCAGTGGCGCGGCCGTCCGCGTCGCCCGTCGGCGGGCCGCGTAGTTCTACGCCCTTCATAGGATTTTATTCTTTACATCTTCAACCGCTTGTGTCATATTGACAGCGTCGGTCGACGAACCGGTGCGCCGCACCGGTGGCGACCAACGTGTGATGGAGAGGCGTGTCATGCACCGGCGATCACGAGCACCACGGCCCCGACCGCCATCGTGCGTCAGTCGGCGCCCGCCCCTCCCTAGCACCTCCGCAAAAGGCCCCATCACGGGGCCTTTGTCGTTTTAGGGGCATTCAATGACCGCCAAACCCTCCCTCGGCACCAACCTGCCCGCCCTCATCAGTGAAGCGCCGCTTACCCCCCAGCCACCGGCCCTGGTGCTGTTTGGGCGCAATCGCAGCGGTAAACCCTGCGCCGCCTGGTTCGAGGGCAATCAGGCCGAGGCGGCTACCGCCGTGGCGGTCACGATGAAGCTGCGCGTGTTGCCGGTCACCGACGACGATCAGCGGGCGCTTGCGCTGCAACTTGCCCACGGCCGCATCCTGCCGAGCGGCAAGGCGCATGTGCCCGGCGCTCGCCGCGATCTCTACGGTCGGCTCGTGGCGATGGCTGGCGACCAGGCTGGCCTCAGCATCACCGAGCGTCCCGAAGAGAGGTGTGAATCGGTCGGTGAGCCGGATGCCTCTTCCTGCGAGGGACTTGCGACAGCCAAGGATCGTGAAATTAAACCGTCCGCTGCTTTTACCGTAGAGAGGACGCTCGCTCCTGAAGCAGCGAGCGTGCTTCCGGCGGTCACGGCGGAAGCCGATACGCCCCCGAAACCTCGCCCCGGGGACGGCCTTTTCGTCGGCGAGGTAAAGCCGACCGAGCGCAACCAGATCGGGCTCGGCAGCATCGTCCTCGCCTAGGAGGGGCCCGACGAGGGGTGGTGGGAAGCTGAGATCATCGGCTGCAACGGCCGAGTTTTCTCGATGCGCTGGCGGGTGTAAAGGGCGGACCAATTCCAGGCCGCTGTGGCGGAGTAAAACCAGGCCAATGGCGGCCGCAGCTTGAACGATGAAGGGGCCCGATCGGGCCCCTTCATCGTTTATCGCCGACCATGAGGCTCAAG